>JASHNZ010000055.1 GCA_030041355.1 Nitrososphaerales archaeon | reverse complement strand
TCCGAGCCTTGATCTGCGCGATGTGATGAAGTATTTCGCAAGCGCCGTTACTGTTGTGACGAGCGCTCTCGATTCAGGAGAGCTTTTTGGGCTAACCGTGTCAGCATTTACCTCAGTGTCGCTAAATCCGCCGCTGGTGTTGATCTCAATTAGAAACGAAAGCACTGCCACTTCGCTCTTCCAAAAAGCCCAGCGCTATTGCGTGAATATCCTTGCCGAGGATCAGCAACCTATAGCGGAAAAGTTCTCACTCCAAGGAGAAGCTGGAAGGTTCCAAAATCTGAATTATTATATTGGAAAAGGCGGTAGCCCAATAATACGCGGTTGCATAGGATACATTGATTGTAGATTGGAACAAACTATAGTTCTGGGCGATCATACCGTGTTTATCGGGGAAGTCATCGAGCTCGCGGCAGAAAAGAAGCCTCCACTGCTCTACATTGATAGGCATTATGTTTGGCTTGACGATGCGAAATGAAAATTTTTGCCTATCCAAGATCTTATTAATCGAGTAACAAATCCCGTTAGGGAGAGAAAGAGAGAATGAACGCAGCCCTCGCCTTAGGTTTGTTTTTCTCAGGATCAATTGTCCTGATTGTGGTTTGTCTATACATCCCTTTGCTTGAATACGACATCGGCGGGATTTTTGTTGCACTGTTTGTAGCTGGAGTACTTGTTACAGTATGGAACGCTGCTAGGCAAGGCGCGAAACTGAATGAGGCTCAAGAACCCGCCCGAGCAGAACAAGTTGCGGCCCAAGAAAAAGCTTCGCAGTAGATTGGATAATTGGCCGCATTAGTGCCATCCAGATAGTTTCATAGCGGAAACTACTCTGCCGACAGCCAAGACCAAAGCCGCCCTCCTAACATCTACATTGTTTTTTTGGGAATAAGCTAAGACGTCATAGAACGCTTTCTTCATCTTGCTCTCGAGTCTATCATTTACTATTTCTTCAGTCCAGTGATCCCGGTTTAGATTTTGGACCCATTCAAAGTACGAGACCAACACTCCGCCGGAATTTGCCAGAATATCAGGAATTACGTTCACTTCCATCCTGCCGAGAATCTTATCTGCCATCGGAGTTGTGGGGCCATTCGCCGCCTCAACTATCAATCGTGCCTTGATTTTGTTTGCATTGGCCTCTATTATTTGGTTCTCTAAAGCCGCAGGAACGAGAACGTCAACGTCAGATTCCAAGACTTCCTCGTTGGAAATTTCTTCGACGCCCGATATTTTTGAAATCGAACCAGCCTTGTTTGACTCGTCAATCAGCCTTTCATAGGACTGCTCGAAGGTCCCACTGGGTGATTTGGCCTTGGCACCTCCCACAACATCGCTTATCGCAACCAGCTTCGCACCCATTTCCATGAGTGTTTTCACGGTATTCGAACCAACATTACCAAAGCCCTGCACCGCCACGGTTACAGACTTCATGTCTTTTTTCAAAAAAGCCTGAACGGCTTCCCTCACACAGATAGCAACGCCTCTACCTGTTGCCGCGTTTCGTCCTTCTGAGCCTCCGAGCTCGATCGGTTTCCCAGTGACGACAGCTGGTACGTTGTGCCCCTTCAAGCGTGAATACTCGTTCATTATCCAGGCCATCGTTTGCGGATTGGTGTTCAGGTCGGGAGCGGGGATGTCTACTTCAGGACCTATTTCCTCTTCCAGCGCATCAATATACTTTCTGGTTAACCGCTCCAATTCATCCATCGTAAGTTTCTTTGGATCGACGCTCACTCCGCCCTTTGCCCCGCCAAACGGAATATCGATGAGAGCAGATTTCCAAGTCATCCACATTGAAAGAGCCTTAACTTCGCTCAAAGTCACACCTGGATGATACCTGATGCCGCCCTTGTAGGGTCCGCGAGCATTGTTGTGTTGAACTCGATATCCGGTGAAGGTGACGGCATTCCCATTTGAGAGTTTCAATGGGAGAGATACGGTGATCTCTCTTATGGGACTCTTTAGCATCTCGTAATACTCAGGGTCTACTGATAAAATGTCGGTAATCGAAGCAAGTTGCGTAAGAGCGTTTGCAAAGGGATCCTCGTTTTCCAAGACGTTCAGCGGGTTTTGGTTTCTCTGCGTATTTAAGAAAAGTAATCATTTTTTCTCTTCTGAGGAAGACTCAGGCGGACTTTCGCTCGTATCCGGTTGTGTCTTTTTACTCTCGTCATTTTTGGCGGGTGATGTCGTGCTTTCAATCATTGTCTGAATCCCTGCATCCATGTCCTTGGTCCTTAGAATTCGCATAGCTCTTGACATGGGCAGCGCTATAATGGAAGAGTAAAGGTCCGAAGCTCTCGCCTTGAGTATCTCCGTCGTTCCAATGGTGCTTTTTACCTCTCTTAGAACTTCTCTTAGCTGATCTTTGTCTTTCTCGAGCTCCGCGGCAAAGTCTTCTTCGGAGAACTTTCGCTCCTCTCTCATCTTTTGAAGAGACTCTATGGCTGCGACAGCCTCCGAGAGCTTTATCTTCAGCTCGTCTGCGCGAGCTACCTGCTCTTCCGGGAAATTTCTCTGAACATAACTGAAAAGCAAAGCCGCCTGCAAACTAAGAGATATGAATGCAACTCCAAAGACCATGGGCTGCAGAATGTTTGTAAGATCGTGAGCCGTGACGGCTGCGCTTGCAGTTATTGAGAATACGAGGGCGACGGACAAAGCGCCACGCATCCCGCCGAGCACAGTCACATTCTGCCATTTCCAAGGAATCTTCTCCCCAAATCGGTTGAACAATGAAAGCAAAGGATAGACAGAAGCTACTCTTGATACAGTCACGGCTGCGAATGCGATCAGGATATAGGTTATGGTTTGGATAGAGGCAAATGACGTCACCTGCGTACTTAGGCCTATCCCAAGAAAAGCAACTGATGTCGCAATAAAAGCTGCAACCTCCCAAAAAATGGACAGAGCTTCCCTAGTGGAGGGCCCCATCGCTGTCCTAACAGTGATGTTTCCAAAGTACAAGCCAACTATTGCGACCGCAATTAGTCCAGAAAAACCGAAGGCCGAAGCAAAGGCATAGGAGCCGTAGACCGCGGAAACTGTAAGCACTGTTTCCGAAGCTCTATCAGTCACGAGGCTTGTCAGAACTTCAGCAATAAAGGCGACTACGAAGCCAATCAGTACCCCGCCGCCCACGATGAAGGCATATCTTTCGAGTTCAGCGATTATAGAGACTCCCTTTACCTGAAAGGAAGTGAGAACTATGGAGAAAACCACAATCGCCGTTGCGTCGTTGAACGCTGCTTCCGTCTCAATAAGAGCAGAGAGTTTGGCGGGAACCTTGACGTTGCGAAAGATCCCAAGAACGGTGGCCGCGTCGGTAGGAGAAATAAGCGCAGCGAAGAGAAAGGATACATAGAACGGGAGATTTGCGATTTTCCAAAGGGCCAGCCCGCAAACAATAGTTGCAATTACTACACCTAACGTTGCAAGAACAGAGGAAGGGCGGATTACCGCTCTTAGGTCGCTCGACTTGATATGAATCATTGCCTCAAAGATTAGAGGCGGAACAATGATGGAAACAAACAAACCACCCTGAATCAGGTTTGTGATAAGACTCGCTCCAATGAAGCGGGAAACAGTTGAACCAGCAATTGCCAGGCCTATGAAGACAAGAATCAGAGTATAGGGAAGTTTAGTTTTGGTAGCAACGAAGGAAGCGAACATCATTAATCCTAACAATGCTGCGATGATGACTTCAGGAGTAGCGATCAGAGCCATGTCAAAGTTTAGAACTCTTTTTCCGATCTTTTCTTGTCCTTCCTGAAAAAAATTCCTATGAATGATTTCGCTTTGGAACCGCCCAGATCTCGACGCCGGCTCTTTTGGCAGCTTCAACAATGAACTCGTGGATTCTGGCGCAGGCTATAGCAGCACGTACTTTTTCTCTCGGCATGTGGAATTTCTTCTCATAAGCAGCACAAAGCCTGAGGACTTGACCAAGGGCATTATCGTTAGCTTCACGTTCGACCTCTACGATGAGATGTCTTCCTTGAGCATCGATGAAAACCAGATCCGCTCTGCCGGCCGAAGTTTCCACTTCTGATCCAAGAAATGTCAATTCTTTCTCATATCTGGAATTCTCCTGCAAAACATGATCAATGAGTGTATCCTCCATTTCTCCTTCCAGAGGAGGAAGTTCGGGGAGTGAGGAACTCAGAAGCTTCAACCCTTCGAGAATACCAAAATATCTTTCACCAAGTAAACACGGAAAGACATAGACCAGTTTCCTTTCAGATTTGACCAAGAGGACTGGAGTGTTGCCGAGGTTCAGGTTTTTTGAGTTTGAGAGCGGAAGAAAAAATCCGCGAGACGTGACAATTGTCCCCCTTTCTTGGGGAATGAGACCGCGAATCTCCGATTCAATCTGTTTAGTTTTTCCTGCAGGTAATTTTTCCTTCTCAAATTGCAGAAGAATCAAGCCATGATCCTTAGCAAGACGCTCGCATTGCTCCTCTATTTCCGACAAGTTTCCCGTGTATGAAGCTGCTTCGGCAAAATACAGCTCTAAAATGATGTCCTCCAACCACTACTTTTCCTCTCTTACAAGATGCCTTTTTGCATCGCATTCTTCACATTCACAAAGCCCTCTGAGATATTCGACGGTGTAAATCCCAAGATCGTGCTTATCGCTCCAGACGATCTTCAAACCGTACCTGCCTACGGATTCTATTTCTTCTGGCTCAACGCCTGAGCTCACTTTCAAATCTTGAGCTTCGTAGTACTTTCCGAACACACCAGGCTCTCCTTTGCATAATGCGCAAGGACACTCGCGTCTCAAGTTAAAGGCCGAATAATTTGATTCATGGCCGTCAGACCATGATATCGAAAGGGATCCATTGGTTGGCGAGACCCATAGTTTCTTGATATCCATTTCTGATGCTTCCGAGACCGTCAGGAACATTGATATTCGCGCATTTCAACAAACAATTTGTACAGCTTGAATACTAATTTTACGGCCTTTGATTTTCTACATGATCTAAAGTACCTGTTCTCTTACGATAAAGGGCCTTTGCGTACCATCTTATCTTTGGTCTTGACAAGCTGATGCCTGCTTCTTCAAGAGGCACTACGCTCCTCCCTCTTTCATCTCATGCTCGCTTGGGTGAACGGAAACGCTCGCAGTCCCATGCAACTGACGGCCTGGACAAGTTCTGACATGTTGCTCTATTTTGTCGATGCTGAAGGCCTCTCCGCATTTCGGACAGATTACTAATTGCGAAGCGTTCACCTGTACTCCTTTCAACGTTGTGCTTCTATTGTATTAACTCAGCGGCTGCTAGTCTTTTCTCTCCGTGCAGATCCAGTCGAACTTCGTTCTCGGAAATTCGACTGAACCCGGATCATAAACACAGACAAAGGCGCCATGGTGACCTACTTCTCCTACGATGACGCTTCCCGAAGAGCTGCCTAGATCACTGAACAGTACGTTGTTCTCATCTTGAAATACAATGGCAGCATGAATTCTCGAGGGTATTACTCCTGCTTCAGGATTGTAAGTCTCCAGATCTGATTCCTTTCCGACCGGATCCCAAACCACTAATCTCGAATCCTGTGGTTCCCTGCGGCCTATTATGTAGGTCGAACCTGGTTTCAATTCTAAAGAACCCAGCGAGCCAAAAATCGTCTTTCTCGGGTCTGAATATTGAATCGGAGTATTCCGCCCGAGAACCAAAATCACAGGCTGAATAGTGTTCGCGAGATTAACAGGATCATTTACTGTGACAACTTGCCCGCCGTATTGTTGGGTATATGTATCATAAGCATGCTCAAAGGTTGAGCTCGAAGAACAAAGCGATTCGATCAGTCGTGTTAAACGCTCCTCGATCACTTGCGACTGCGACGCTTGTTTTTGTACTGACATCTGCGACTATCACATGAATTGGAGTCCAGAATCAAGCTAACTGATATTTAATCCAATAGACGCAAATGGTGCCCGTGTTCAATTGTGAAATTTTGCATTCCGATTTCGAAGAAATCTCACTGCGAGTCTTTTGGATAGATTTGGGAATAAGAGTTGTATGTGAATGATTTGACAAGTCTTCCTATTTGCTTGTCTGCGTCTTCCCCCGCAAGTTTCGACTCTTCGCTTGCCATTGACTTTTTCAGTTCATCAAACGAACCGTACTCATAAATGGCGACATATTGTGGATTTGACCTTCTAGAATAAAATCTCCGAACAGATTTTACCAAAGGCAAGTTTCCAGAATAGTTAGGGATGTGATGCTGATCGTACCATTCGTTAAATTCATCTTCTTTCCCTGAAATCACATCGGCCGAGACTATTAAAAGAGCACTCGCATTCAATCTGTTTCAAGAAGATTTGAAACAGCTTTGTGCAATTTAGCTTTTTGGATAGTTCGAACCGCCGCTTATGGGTGGAAGTATCACAAACTCTTTTGCTTCTCTGCAGGATGTCTTCGTCAGTTTTGTGGAAGGAATCGCATCACCATCGACTGCAAAGGCTAGACTCTCTCGAATTTTCCCGGACGAGGTGTAAACAAGGTTGCGGAACACCGGCCCATGAATAACCGAGAGTTTTTCAAGCAAATCCTCTAAGGTTGCAGAGTCCTCAATTTTCACTTTCTCCGAGCGCTTTCCCACGATCTCACGTAGGGAACCAAAATAGCGGATTCCTACTTCGGCCATTAATTGAAATGGCAAATTACGAACGAATATGTATTATCTTCCCTCACATGCAAAGAACTAAGAGTGCAACATTCTGCTTTCCCCGGAAGGATAATAATCAGGTACATTTTGTTGAATAGGTACCGGTAGGACTAACTTTTTGAAAAGTTCCAAATTTTCCGTGGCACCTCCTCAGATGATTGACATCTCTGAGAAATCCCCTGTCAGACGTGAAGCTGTTGCAGAGGGCAAGATAACACTAAAACGCACTACTATCGAACTTATCAACAAAGGGCTCATCGAAAAAGGCGATCCTATTCAAGTCGCAACGATCAGTGCCATCCAAGCCGCAAAGTCGACGTCAGATTCATTGATGATGTGTCATCCCATTCCTATTGATAGCTGCTCAATCGAGTTATTGAAGTCCAAGGATTCGATTACTGCGAGAGCAACAGTGGTCGCACTTAGCAAGACCGGCGTTGAGATGGAAGCTCTCAATGCAGTAACGAATGCCTTGCTAAATGTGTGGGATGTCGTAAAAAGATACGAGAAGGATTCAAATGGCCAGTATCCTCATACAAGAATTACTGAGATTCACGTTGTTCGAAAAAAGAAAGCGGGGTCATACTGAAGATTTTGCCAAGTCATAGATCGCATTCCGCGGAGAGCCATAAGCATCAGGCATTGAGAAAGCTAAGAATCGCTCTCGTTACAGTTAGTTCTAGCAGATATAGAAATCCCTCCATCAAGGATGATTCCGGGCAATTAGCACTGGCAGTATGTCGCAAAGCAAAACAAGATGCGCTCCTCGAGGTCGCGGACGATGACAAGCAGATGATCAGGTTGCATGTCTTGCGCGCTCTCTTCGAAGAAGAAGCTGACGCCATCATACTCATGGGAGGAACAGGAATAGCCCCGCGGGATGTCACAATCGAGGCCGTTGCCCCTTTACTGGATAAGGAGCTAGAAGGGTTCGGCGAAGGATTTAGGCGTCTAAGCTACGATTCGATCGGTTCGCCAGCTATCATGACACGTGCTATTGCAGGCGTGATTGCGAACAAGCCCGTATTTTGTCTCCCAGGCTCACCAGATGCAGTAAAGCTCGGGATCAATCTCGTACTGGAGGAACTTCCTCACGCCGTGTTCATTGCGAGCAGCAAACCCTAATTTTCGGTGCTAAGAGATGCCGATTTCAGCTGGTGTCTACGCTAAGACTAAGCTCCCTTTTGGGCGCGTCTATTCAGACTTTATCTCTGAATTATCCCCCAATGCAGGATGTGTCACAAGTTTTCTGGGCGTCGCACGGGAGGAAAGCGCCGAAGGATCAAAGAAAATCAAAGCTCTGGTAATGGAATCTTACGAAAAACATGCGAACAAGATGCTTCTAAAGATCTGTATCGAGACTAAACGCAAGTATCGATTGAATGAGATTCTCATAGTGCACGCCATCGGTCACTTTCTTCCAGGCGAGCCGATTGTCCTAGTTTTGGTTTCTGCCCCCAGAAGAGATGTAGCTTTTAAGGCTCTTCGGGAAGCGGTCGAGAGATACAAGAAAGAGCCCGCTCTCTTCAAGCAGGAGATTTACACTGACGGTTCCTCTGATTGGATTGGTTGAAGTATGATTCTTTCGATTTACGGGCACATCTATTGGCTCAAGGCATAAGAACTACAAGACCATTGGAATTCCGCCGGTGAACAAAGCCAATGGAGTTTGGCTCTGACGATCTCGCAAAGTATCCTTTCTTGCCCGATGTAGGCGAGTTCGTCAAGGAAATGGAAATCTCCGTTTCTGCTTTGTCAAGTTCTGATTATGACAAGGTCGTTCGCCGTGCCGAAGAAAGAGTGGTTGAAGCGATCCAAAAAAGAGAGGTTTCATATCCGATTTCAGATAGACAGCCGAAGACGGAGGACGAAAAAGTAAGGCTCGGTTTGCGGCCTATGGTAGGCGGAGCTCAGATTGAGATGCTATCCTTTCCAATTTCATTAGCTCTGGTCAAGGCTACCAAACTCGATCATCTGGCGAATATCTACTCTCTTGCTGAAGCTAAAAGAGCTGTTAAGCTCTTGCAATCTTCCCAGTCTTCAAGGTACGCTGATCACGAACTTGGCACCGTACTAACTATATTCCGTAGAGTATTCGGCATTCGAGTCGAGACCTTCAAGGTAGAACACAGGGATGATTATTTCACAGTTCCAGTTGCCGATTACGTCAAACGAGCCTCAAAGTTTCACAAAGAAGAGTGGAAATTAGTGAATAAACCAGTGACTAGAGGCAAAGTAATTCTCGATCGACAAGACCTTGTCCGTTTGGTAGGGGACGAGATAGAAGCTATGATCGGACAAAGACTGAAACTTATGCCATCGGGAACGAAATTGCCAGATAATCTTCAGGAGATAGTAAAAAAGATAGTCAGAATGGCACCCCCTGAACCACAGAGTCCTTATACCATAATTCACATTGCTCCTGAGAATTATCCTCCTTGTGTTAGGAGGGCTATTGATTTGCTAGACAAAGGAGAAAATGTTCCTCATTATGGACGATTTCTTATGGCAACGTATCTCTTGAGCGTTGGAAAGAGCGTGGATGATATTGTCTCCATGTTTCCCAAAGCCCCAGACTTCAAACAAAACGTAACGAAGTACCAAGTTGAACATCTTGCGGGCCTCAGGGGGAGTAAAACGAGATATAGAGTACCTTCCTGTAGGACTCTTCAAACACATCAATTTTGTTTCATGGACCCCGTAAAGTGTCACCAGATCACTAGCCCGCTTCAATATCCCTCAAGAAAAAACTCGGGCTCTACACAAGAATCACTGGGCAAGAACTCAAGGCCAGGCGAAGCAAAATCAAACGCTTCAGAATCTAGAAAGAGAAGCAAGAGAGATTGGATGAAAATTCAACACAGATAGTCAAACGATACTTCAAAGAGTATTATTTCCGATTCGGTGCTAGAATAAAGTCGCCATCGGAAATAGAATCAAGAGAATTTGGTTATCTTCCTTTTGCAGGAATGATGGTTAGACATCTTTCCTTCAAAGACATTGGGGCACTCCATGCTCTGCTCTTAAAGGAAGCCCCTGCAGGAGTCTACTGTTCTAATTCCACATACGAAGATCCTACCGCTGAAATGTATCTGAAAAACTGGAAAAAGGCGGCACTCATTTTCGACATCGATGCTGATGCCTTGAAACAACCTTGCAAAAAAGTGCACGACATCTGGCTATGCAAAGAGTGCGGTCGAAAGGAATTTGGACTCAGACCTGAGTTTTGCCCTAGTTGCAAGAGCAACAGATTGCTTGAACTCTCTTGGGCGTGCCCGATGTGTCTAGAAGCTGCAAAGAAAGAAACTAATCGTCTAATCGAATTCTTGGAATTTGACTTTGGAATAGAATCCTCCGAGATCAAGGTGTATTTTTCTGGAAATGCTGGTTATCATGTCAGTGTCGAAAAAAGCTCGTTTGATACCTTAGATACAAGGGGCAGAGCGGAAATCGCGGATTATCTTACTGCCAGAGGTCTTTCCTCGAAAATCTTGAGCTCTCAAAAATTTCTACCAACTGATGCTGGATGGCGACGAAGGATCGCAAAGTACATTCGCAATCTTCCAGAAATAGATCAGAGCTTCAAATCATCTCAATATGAGGACCGACTGTTTGAACTAAGTAAGTTCTCAAAGAAAGAAGTTGAAACTTTCATGAATCGCCTGATAGCAGAGAACTCTGTGAGAATTGACGCGATGGTAACAACAGACGTACATAGGATTTTTAGGATGCCCGAGACTCTCAATAACAAGACAGGATTAGTCAAGCGTGAATGCGGAAAAGAACTGGCCAATTTTGATCCTCTGAGGGAGGCTATCGCAGTACAAGATGGAGAACAGCGATCCCGCATATTTGTTGACATATGTCCGAAGATTGAGCTTGGAGGGGAGTCCTATGGGCCATTTAAGTCAGAAACAAGAGATCTCCCGCTTTATGTTGGAGTTTATATTGTATCCAAAGGCGGAGGAAAATTTTTGTCGGAGCAGAGCAATGTTGCCTCTCAAAATGAAATCGTGAGTAATAGAAGGGCGTGAAACAAATTGATTGAAACTCGTGCTGATAGACTGTACAGAATGCTTGAAGACGAAAACAACACCCACGAGCTTCTCAAGATTCAGCAGGATGTCTACCATGACATTGCGGCACATATCAAGACAATAAGAGTGGAAAGTTTGGACAAGGAAAAAAACCTAACTTCCGAACTATCTGCTGCTGAAAGAAAAATCCTATATGATATCTCGCGCAGATTGATTGAGCTTAGAATAGAGAAATTCAATTTGAATCCTGAGAGCGATGTTGCTAACTTGACGCTCGAGGAGAGATACATAATTGAGCCGCTGATGCAATCGAGGAAGAGATTGGAAAGGATCAGTGAATGTATTTTCAACGGACAGGTCGGGGAGCTTATGCACTTTTCGGAATCGGTTAAACAAAAGTACGTTTATGCGAGATTTCTTCAGCCTTATTCATCGATTTCTGGAGTAGATCTTGCGACATATGGCCCCTTCGAACCTGAGGATGTTGCGTTACTTCCCTTGGAGAATGCCCGAACCCTCTTGAAAAATGGAATTATCGCACAAAATTGGATCGAACCAGAAGAGCAACGTTAAATTCTTCGTGCCTCATCGCTCCAATGGTTTCATGTCACAATATTCCTTGCCAAAAGGTCGCTTGCCATAATTCCGTAGGTAAGAATGTATAGAATTGTGTCTGCCTCGTTAATGCTGTTGTCGCAGGCCTAGTATCGTCAAATACAATAAGACCGTTGTTGAAAGCGGCGAGAAAAAGGCGAAATGTTCTTTTCATGACCTGTATAAAGATGGTGGAAATCTGTAAATGAAGTCACTCAAAAGAGACGAAGTGAACCCAGATGCCAGTCTGTCCTAGGTGCGGCAAGCTGATCAGCCAGAAGAAATGGGTCAGGCATCAGGGAAGGTGTGGGAAGAAAGGAACTCGAAGAGAGCCACAGCCGATCAAGCAAACCACAATGTGGTAATCGATTCCACGAATAGCAAGGGACTTGAAGACCCCCGTACGATAGTGGAATCTGACCCAATATCTGCAATCAGCAATTTTAGCACGAAGGATTAATAAAGGGACTAAGCTGTTTATTGTAAATCCACGGTGTTTTAATTTTGAAATTTGTTAAGGAAATGAACACATTTTGCCCCAAATGCGGCAAACACACGCCTCATACTGCCTCTATCTACAAAGCAGGAAAACAGAGAGCCAGCGCGATCGGGGCAAGAAGACATGAGGAAGACGTTCATGGTTATGGCGGTCAGAAATTTCCCAAACTGGTGCGAACGGCCAAGACTACAAAGAAACAAATAATCAAATTGAAATGCAAGGTCTGCGGCAAGTTTGTGAGTCGACTGGGAATCAGGTTGCGAAAGCTGGAGATCGAGCAATAGAGCTGAGAATTGATTTGGTTAGAAAAGAAAGGGTCTTTACCCCCAAACCAAAGAGCGCGTTTCTATCAGGAACCTGCGTAAAATGCGGAACCGAGAATTTCTTTTACTCTAACGCTACACATGATGTCAAGTGCAAACAATGTGGGGAGCTTTTGGCACATGTGACAGGTGGCCGCGTTGAGTTAACTGACAGTGTCGGCGAAGAAATTAAACGACTGGATTATGCCTAACTTTTCTTTTGGAAAATATCCATAGTTTGCGAACCGGTCCTAGCTTTTGAGCACACAACAACAGTTACCAATGCCCGATGAGGGAGAGCTTGTACTCGCGACTGTCACAGAGATTAGCCCACACGGAGTCTATGTGACACTTGACGAGTATGGTAAATTTCCAGCTTTTTTACACATAAGCGAAATAGCTACGGGCTGGGTCAGGGACATTGAAAGGTACGCAAAACCAGGACAGAAAATCGTTCTCAAAGTAATCAGAATCAATAAGATGAGGAAGGAAATCGACCTTTCTCTCAGACAGGTCAGCGGCCAAGAAAGAAAAGAGAAGATAATTGAAGTCAAGAAGAGCGAAAAAGCGAGATCTATACTTGAGGCATTGAAGAAAAACCTGAATCTCGAAGATTCTGATATCGCGAAACTCGAAAACATTCTCCTCGATACTTACGACTCACTTTACGATGCATTTGATGATATAGCAAGACGTGGACAAAAGGCGATTCAAAGAATTGGGGGCCTACATGAAAATTACGCTCAGCCACTCGAAACGATTTCAGCTGAAAAAATCACGATTCCGATCGTCGAAGTTAGAGGAGTCATGGATATTCGAGTAAAGACATCGGATGGAATCGAGGTCATACGAAACGCTTTGCGTTCGGTAGAGGAATCCAGGTCCTCCTCCGGGGTTCAAGTAAAAACAACATATCTGGGGACCCCCAGATACCGGCTGACCATAAAGGCCGAAAATTACAAAGTTGCAGAAAGGGCTCTTCAGAACGCCAGAGAAAAGATTCAGACTGCAGTCGAAAAAAGTCACGGAAAGTTCAACTTTACTAGAGAAGGCTCAAGAAAACAGGTTGAATCGGCTCCTGCATAGGTGCAAGAACTGCGGGACTTATACTCTAGCGAACGGATGTCCGAAGTGCGGCGCTGAACATACTGTTTCCCCTCATCCTCCCAAATTTTCGTTGGACGATAAGTACCTGAGATACCGTATGAAAGAACGTTACGATGAGAAAACAATGACGGAATAAAAAGGAATGGGGCAAGAACAGAGCCCCTTATCTGAGAAGAGTTTTTGTGTTAGCGACTTATTGATGAAATCTGCCTCGACGGCCTGTCTCCCATCAGCACAATCGCTGTATTCTTTCCAGTTGCTTTGATGCGCAACTTGGTGCCCGGAACAATGATGGAATGATTCCTATAGAAAGGTTTGATCCCATCAATTCTCCCGACGTCTACTCCCTGCCATAAGTTATGCATTTTCGACCTGTACATTCGCCCTTCGTAATCAATGAGGACGATGGGCTCCCCGGGGTTTGGAAAGTACTGCCTGTATTCTTTCGGAACCACTAGTCTGCCTCCTTCGATCCACCAGTCTTTAACAGTGACCTCGAACTCTGCGGACATCACCTGTTGTTGTCGACTCGACTCACTTCGTAGAGGAACGGACTCGGATTCGGCGTTTCCGTACTCTGAATTTTCTGTGCTCATGTTGCGAATTATCGATTTCATCGCTTGGGCCAGAGTGCATTTATCTCTAGCTTTCCGTCAATAATAGTTGACGTTGATACGAGCTGTGAAAACGGCCAATTGGCCAATGTTTGACACTGGAATTCACTATCTCATGGAAGCTTCCTAAGTGAACAAAAATTGTTCGATTAAGGGACGCCACTTACAGCATTTCTTCAAAAATGAGCAGACAGACAAAACCTGCGACAAAATGCAGCTTTAGTTCCTGAGCTAACGACGACAAAGGCCTTACCTGAACAAGGCAAAATAGTTGAAATCGACCAAAGATTTGGGTTGACAACTTATAACGAGAAAGTAATCTCTGTGGGTTGGGATGCGTTTGACGGCGGAGAATTCTACAGATTGTGTGAGTTCGGATTTGAACAGGCAGCTAGAATCGAAGCTCATTTAATTAGGGCGCGGGAGATTTGTAATTAAAATTTATATCTCTAGTAGCAGGTGATGAACAATTTATGCGGGCATTGATGACCGGTTTTGAAGGTTGGGCGGGCAGGATGAATCCTTCCGGCAAAATTGCAATGTCTTTGGACAACAAAGAATTGGGGAATCTAGAAGTTTTTGGAATCGAACTGCCGGAGGACTTTTTAAAACTTCCAGGCATGCTGAAAGAGCTTATAACCAAAGTCAACCCTGACATTGTCATTGGAACCGGCTGGGATTACATTTCCAGGATCAAAGTGGAGAAGGTGGCTCTTAACGTTCAAAGTAGTCATTTCGGGAACTCTATAGTTCCTGATAATTACAAGCACAAACCAATGGGGAATGAAATAATAAAACGGGGCGAGCTCGCCCTGAGATCGTCTTTACCAGCAGAGAAAATTGTCGGCACTCTTAACAAGAGAGGATTTCCGGCTTTTATTTCCTATCAAGCTGGAACGCATTGCTGTAATACGGTCATGTATTCAGCCATTTTTTATTCTCGCGAGAACAAAAAGCGAAAACCCATCGCAGGATTTATCCACATTCCTCCAGTTGCGGAAATGAAAGTCAAGAATGCGGGAACCTTATGCATGAAAATCGATGAAGAGACCAAGGCACTCGAAAGTGTTCTGGAAGCATGTAGGGACTACCTGAACTCTGCTTCAGTGAATATAGGTTGAGACAATATATTGCGGTATTCTCATCGTGAGATCTTATGGACCTAATGATTCGGAATGCAAGAATCTTAGGCCGGGAAGGACTATTTGAAATAGCAATCAACGAAGGAAAGATCGTCGATATCGGCGCAGCCTGCGGGGACTCTGCGAAAGCACTAGACGCGAGAGGTAATTTGGTTCTTCCCACTTTCATAGAGCCCCACATTCATTTCGACAAAGTTCTGTTGGCTGAGAAACTTAACGAGACAAGCTCTATCACGGAGGCTCGGCAAATGGTCAGGGAAGCGAAGAAAAGTTTCACAACGTCGGAGGTGAGAGAACGGGTAGAGAAAATTATCCCATGGGGCATTGAAAACGGAGTGACGGTCGTAAGAACACACCTCGACGTTGATAGTTACTCCAAGACAACCTCCGTGGAAGCAGTTATTGATCTGAGTAGAAAATACAGGGATTTAATCGATATTCAAATTGTAGTTTTTCCCCAAGAAGGTTTAGTTAAGGACTCTCAAACTTTCGACTTACTACTCAAAGCCATAGAAATGGGGGCAGACGTATTAGGCGGCCTTCCTGAGGCGGAAAGATCGGAAGAAGATTCTAGGAAACAAATCGATCAGCTATTCTTGCTTGCGAAACAAAAGGACTTGGATCTGGATGTTCACTGTGACGTTTTGCCAAGCCTCAGGAATACCGAGTACTACGTATCTCAAGTATTGAAAAATCATTATGAAGGAAGAGCCACCGCGGATCATTTGATAGCGCTTGCATATTATGATGATGACTATGCATCGAGAATAATTCGAATGCTCGGGGCCGCTTCAATAAATGTCATCGCTAACCCTTGCACCATGATGTCCAGCGGTAATACGGATAGACCTCCAAAGGCACGAGGCATAACAAGAGTCAAAGAACTTGTCAGAGCTGGAGTCAATGTAGCCTTTGGATCGGATAATATCATCGACCCCTACAATCCATTTGGCGACTTCAACCCACTCTCTAACGGCTACCTTCTTGCCTATGGTGCTCAGATGGGCTCCGTATCCGAATTTGAAGCGCTAATTCGAATGCCCACATATTGTTCTGCGAAAGCGCTACGCTTAGAAAACTATGGCCTCGTGGCCGGAAATGATGCCGACTTGAACATATTTTCTGAATCAAGTCCAAGAGAATTGTTGAGAAAACACGGAAAACCTAGGTACGTAATCAAAAAAGGAAAAACCTTGGTCGAAAACAAATCCGAGACGATTAGAAATTTCTGATTACTCAGTAGTTCGGATTTCCCCTAATGAATTGACCTAAGCCTGCCTTGGCGAATCCAACTCCTTCCTCGAAGGAGATTTCTCCACTCAGAATAGTGAATTTCACTTTTCCTTGAACAGCCATTCCATCAAATAAGACAGTCTCCCAGGCTTTGGTTTGGAGTTCGGAGGCCTTTATTGTCCAATTTTGATTGTAGTCAACGATCGTTAGGTCTGCATTCGCACCTTCAACAATGCAACCCTTGTTCGGATACAGCCCAAATCTCTTTGCCGCAGATTCGGAAGTAAGTTTGGGGACATCTTGCAGTCTTAATCTTCCATCATGCGCCATTTTCAAAATTATTGGCAGTCTGGTTTCAACTCCCGGAGTGCCAGGGGGCGCCTTGAATATGTCAGTCCGGCCCAGTTCCTTTTCCTCTTTAGCATGAGGTGCATGATCTGTTGAAATCATGCTGATGGTACCTTCATTGAGAGCATCAAACAAACTGACGAGATCATCTTCATTTCTTGCCGGGGGATTATACTTAGCATAAGGCCCTCGCTCGTTAAGTATCTCTTTTGAAAAGCATAGATAGTGGGGACAAGTCTCTGCAGACACATTTACTCCTCTGGCTCTGGCACTTTTTAGTAAATCCGAAGCCTCTCGAGTGCTAACGTGAACCAGGTGAATCTTAGTGCCTAATGCGTCTGATAGCAAAATTGCATCGTACACCGCCTCGGCTTCGGTAAAATTCGGTCTTGAGTCATAGTGAGCCATTGGATCCTTTCTCCCCTCTGAATGAAGTCGTTCAGTGAGGCAGGCCACGGTGGAATCTGACTCTGCATGAATGCAGTGTGTCAAGCCTGTTCGTTTTATTGCCTGCATTACAAGATAGAGCTGTCCAGAGTTAGTTACAAAGGAACCAGCATACTCCCTCATTCTGTCCTTTGGAGGCGCAACCATATACGTCTTGAAACCTATTGCCCCGGCCCGGGAAAGACCATCTATGTCACCCAAGTTATCGACACTACCAGCACCGAACAGTCCAAAATTTGCGAGCGCCTTTCCTTTCACCGTACGGACTTTTTCCTGAAGCATTGACGCATTTGTTACTACAGGTTGCGTAGTGGGCATGTCAAAGACTGTAGTAACACCACCTGCGGCAGCTCCTTTGCTACCTGAGAGAAAATCCTCCTTGTAAGTTAGACCTGGGTCGCGAAAGTGAACATGTGGGTCAATCAATCCAGGAAGAACAAGTGCTTCTCTCGCGTCAATTACTCTGGAAGCACTTTCAGGGGCATTTTTTTGAACTCTAGAGATCTTTCCCTCATTTACACAAATGTTAACATCGACGAAGTCATCTAGAAAAAACACCTTACCGTTCGTAATTACCAAGTCATAAGCTGGCAAGAATCAACGCGACCTTGTGGATTTTGATTTCACTTGCCGGGCCTTATGTTTAAGCTAGCTCCCAGAAAGCTTAAACCAAGTTCATTCGTGAATGCATCGGACTCACTTTGGACGAAGCTCTGAAAGGCAGAGATCTGATATCTGTGCTCGATCTTAGTGGATCGGAACTAGACGCATTGTTCGGAATAGCAGACGAGATGAAAAAGTATGCAAAATCGGGAACGGATCTTTTGAAAAATCGTGTCCTCGCGACTTTGTTCTTTGAACCCAGCACTCGTACCAGGTTAAGCTTCGAGACTGCCATGATAAGATTAGGAGGAAATGTAGTAGGCTTCGCAGATCCTTCGACTTCTAGAATGACTACCGGAGAAACGCTTGCCGATACGATCAGGATGCTTGATTCATATTCAAACGTCATCGTGATGAGGCACCGTATAGAAGGTTCTGCAAGACTTGCCGCCGAAATCGCTACCGTTCCAGTGTTGAATGCTGGAGATGGTTCTCAGCATCATCCGACTCAAACTTTGACAGATCTCTACCTGATGAGAAGCGAGTTCGGGCACATAGACCAGCTCAAGATCGCAATCTTGGGCGATCTCAAGCAGACAAGATCAGCATCGTCTCTATGCTTTGGCGTTTCTCGGTATAAAGGAGTGAAATTATACCTCATAAGCCCAGAGCCCCTCAAGATGAAACAAGAGGTAAAGGACTACTTGGAAAAGAGTGGTATAGAATATATCGAATCAACAACTCTTGATCAATACCTGGGAGACATTGACGTACTCTATGTAACGCGTTTGCAAAAGGAACGATTTGCTGATCCTTCTGATTATGAAAAATACAGAGGTAGCTACATTGTCACGACTGAAATGTTGCAGAGGGCAAAGAAAGGAATGATTGTGATGCATCATTTACCCCGGATAGATGAAATACCGCTTGAGATAGATTATACTCCAAATGCGAGATATTTCGAGCAGGCCGCTAACGGGCTGCCAGTAAGAATGGCATTGCTTTCCATGATTGTAGGTTGACGTGAGAGAAATGTCACAGGTCAGGTGCTTTGTAGTAAAGCTGCCTCCGGACGCAACTCCTTCAATTCGGCGAGCTTTGAGGATTTTAGGCGACCCATATTCAGTCAAGATTGATTTGGAAAGAGAAGGCATGCTAGAATTTTCGAGCAGCTCTCCAAGCTATGCGCTTCTTAAGATAAGCTTGATCTGTCCTTCGGCTGTCATTCGAGAAAGAAAAAACGGGATGGAACAGGAAGTCTCTGATGCCTTTCCAGAATGGGTAGAGGATACCTTCGTCTGCCCCAGCAAAAACTGTATTACAGCTCAACCAAAAGAACCTACTAAAGCCAGATTCAAAGTTGTCAGTGTGAATCCACCGAAAATCCAATGCTACTATTGCGGTAGGTACATTGACCAAGGAGCTTTGGCTTCCCAGCTCAGTCAAGATAGTGGTCTTTAGTGGCGAGAAGCCGCACCCTGGAACTTGTTTCAAAGTATGAAAGTAATCGAAACTCAACATTAAACCTCATTCCTAGCGAGAACGTGCTGAGTTTCGATGTTCTCAAAGCTCTGGGTTCCGGCATGGCGGGCAGATATGCCGGGAAACCAGAATCGTATGCCGGCAGCAAGATCTTTCATGAGCTTTGGAACGACACCGAGGAGCTATCGCGGAAGGTGTTCCATTGCAGATTTGCAAATGTATTACCTGTTACGGGTCATGTAGCCGGAATGATGTCCATATCCGCTCTTTGCAAGAGGGGAGATGACCTCGCAACAATTTCGGCAGACTTCGGCGGATATAGAGGCTACAATGACGGGTACATTCCGTCGGTTATGGGATTAAAGGTAAGTTATTTGCCTTACAATGCTAGATTTTGCAACATTGACCTAAATGGAGCTTTAGAGCTAATAGACAAGGATAAGCCTTCAATCGTAATATTAGGGGCGACAGTATTTCTTTTCCCACACCCGGTGAGCAAGATTGCCGGGGCGGTTCACTCTTATGGAGGCAAGCTCATCTACGATGGTTCTCATGTCCTCGGACTGATTGCAGGAGGTTGCTTCCAAGATCCTCTTTCTGAGGGTGCAGATGTGCTCCTTGGTTCGACGCATAAGACACTGTTTGGGCCCCAAGGTGGTCTAATTTTAACAAATGATGAGGATATTGCGATGGAAATTGAAGAAAGGGCTCTATACACTTTTGTGGATAATTTCCATCTAAACAGAGTAGCAGCGCTTGGAGTTGCGCTCGAAGAAACGAAAATTCACGCTGCTTCATACGCAAGGAGAGTAATTCAAAATTCTAAAGCTCTAGCGACAGGATTGTATGATAAAGGAATTCGGGTTGAAGGACAAGAAAACGGGTTCACGGAATCTCACCAAGTCTTCCTGAATTACGGGACCAAGGGAGAACAAATTAGGGATGCTCTCGAGACAAATGGCATAATTTCTGATTCAAAGGTGAGGCTTGGGACAAATGAAGTTACCAGAAGAGGCATGGGCACAAGAGAGATGAATGGCATTTCTGATCTGGTGGTTCAAACACTCTCAGGATCCAAAAGTCCAAGAATAAGGAAGGATGTACGTACGCTGGTTTCTCGATACAAGAAAATCCAATACACACTAGAATCTTGAAACGGGTACTCAATTATTGACGCAACAACTAATTGCAAAGCGAAGTCTCTTGGGGGCAAGGGTGAAGTCGGTTAGCGCTCCACGGGTTTTGCTTGGCGAGACTTCGTACGTCGATGACATAAAATTACCAGGAATGCTTTATCTCGCTTTCGCGAGAAGCACTTCTCCACATTCAAACCTAGAGAGCGTCAACATCGAAAAAGCACTAGGGGAAGATGGAGTACTTACCGCCATTACTGGAGACCAAATCTCTCGGGAGATCCAGCCATTCCCAATATTTGCTTCGCCAGACGGCGTTCGTCCTGTCAGGAAATATCCAATCGCTGTTGGGAAGGTCAGATATGTGGGAGAAATTATCGCCGCGATTGTTGGCGAGTCTAGATCATCTGCGGAAGACGGGGCAGAATCTGTAGTCGTCGAATATGTTCCGAGAGATCCTATCGTTAATCTGGATGCGGCTCTGCAGCCCAATTCTTCCTTAGTGATAGATGAATGGGGGACAAACGAAGCGTATTTCAAAGAAATAAAAGCTGGAAACATTGAACAAGCCCTTGCAAATGCCGATTTTGTTCTGAAAGCGAAGTTCAAAATTCAAAGGCAATACGGCTCCCCGATGGAGCCAAGAAGTGTCGTAGCTTCTTACGATCCATCCATGGATTACATCACCTTGTACACTAGCACACAGTGGCCACATTTGGTCCGAACTGTCCTAGCTCGAATGCTTGGAATTGGAGAGCACAAAATAAGAGTGATAGCTCCTGATGTCGGAGGAGGGTTCGGAAATAAACAAGATGTCTATCCTGAAGAGATCCTTGCTGCCTATCTAGCAAGGAAGCTTCGTAGACCGATTAAGTGGACTGCGAGTCGAAGCGAAGATGCTATTTCAACCGTTCATGCCCGAGACCAAATCCACAAGGTCGAGTTCGCCGTAACGAGGGATGGAACGCTTCTGGGAGTCAAGGATGAGATTCTTGCGGACCTCGGAGCTTTTCATACCATGAGCATCGGGCCTCAGCTTGTCACGGTTGCAACACTTCCTGGAGCCTACAAGATCAAAAATTGGCACATCATGCTTCGCTGTATCACAACTAACAAGACACCTGTTGGAGCATACAGGGGTTTTGGGGCGAGCGAATCAAATTTCGTTCTCGAAAGATCGGTTGATCTTATCGCTCGAGAGCTAAAATTAGATCCAGCAAAGGTAAGGCTGAAGAATTTCGTACAGGCAAACGAGTTTCCTTATCGCACTGCCCTTGGCAGCGAATATGATAGCGGAAACTACGCAAACTGCCTTAGATGGGCCTTAGTAATGGCAGGGTATGAAGGCTTCAAGAAGGAACAAATTCAATTACGCAATCAAGGAAGGCTTGTAGGCATCGGGATTTCATTCGTCGTAGAGTCGACTGGCATTGGATCATCCAAAGAAATGGCAAGTGATGGCTTCAAAGTCTATGGCGGGTACGATAACGCGACAGTCAGAGTAGAGAGATCGGGATCTGTAAGTGTGCTGACGGGACTCTGTCCACATGGACAAGGACTCGATACTACTCTTGCTCAGATTTGCGCCGATGAATTCGGTGTGACAATTGAGGATGTTCGTATCAATTGGGGTGACACAATGACTTCTCCATATGGGTTTGGCACTTGGGGAAGCAGAAGTGCGATCACTGGTAGCACTGTTATGAAGATGAGCATCGACAAGGTGAAGCAAAAGGCCACAGAAATAGCGGCGTATGCCCTGAACGTAAACAAAGAGAATATGGAATTCAGCGAGGGCAAATTCTTTGCCAGGGATCGTTCCCAGAAAGTTCTATCCCTGCGTCAGGTTGCCGAGATTGCTTACAGTGCATCAGACTTGCCTGATGGCATGGAGCCGGGACTATCCGCAACCTCGTTCTACGACCCTCCCTCTCCGTCATACGCTTACGGCGTACATTTGCCGATCGTCGAGGTAGATCGGGACAGCGGAAAGATAATTTTGCTGAAATATTTCGTTGTTCACGATTGTGGTACAATGATTAATCCCTCAATCGTGGAGGGGCAGCTTCAAGGAGGAATTGCGCAAGGCATCGGAGGTTCATTGCTTGAAGAGATAAGGTACGACGAGGAAGGGCAGCCACTTGCGGCGAACTTTCTGGACTATCTTATACCCACAGCTAACGATGTTGAGAATATCGAAATCGAGCATTTGGAGACGCCCTCCAAAATAAATCCGTACGGAGTAAAAGGCGTAGGAGAAGGAGGCGCTATCGCCCCACCAGCCGCGATCGCAAGTGCTGTGGAGAATGCGCTTGCTCACTTGGGAGTAAAAATCACAGAGACTCCCATGACCCCTGAAAGAATTCTTGGTTTGATCAAGAATAGGGACCTGCGAGATGCTTGAAACCTGTGCAAAAGGAATTACTAGTTGTGGCTTTGGGCGGAAATGCTTTCCTAAGACACGGTGAGAAGAGAACTTTCGAGAATCAAAATAAGCGCATTCGCAATGCGTCGAGACACTTGGTAGATCTGATTGAGGAAGGGTACAGGCTGGTAATTACTCATGGCAACGGGCCGCAGATCGGTGACACTCTTTTGAGACACGAAGCAGGGGAAAAAATGTTCAAAATCCCCGCACTGCCAATGGATGTTTGCGTCGCTGAAACTCAGGGCGCAATAGGCTACATGATACAGCAAGCATTGCGAAGCGAGTTGAAAAGACGTAGGTTGAACAAGGTTGTGGTCTCTATCCTTACAAGAGTTATAATAGACAAGCGCGACGAGGAACTGAAAAATCCAACAAAACCAATTGGCCTCTTTTATTCAGCAGGAGAATTAAGAAAAATCAAACAGCGCCATCCACGTTATGCCTTTGCATACGATAGGGCGCGTGGTGGCTGGCGTAGGATTGTAGTTTCCCCGAATCCCAAAAGGATTGGAATAGCGGAACAATCGGCAATAAAACTACTCGTGGATTCCGGGTGCATCGCAATTGCATGCGGTGGAGGGGGCATCCCAGTAGTGGAAGAGAAAGGATGGCGTGCTATTGGTATCGAGGCGGTAGTTGACAAAGATCTCGCTGGTGAAAGGCTAGCGACTTTGATTGAAGCTGATCGCCTAGTAATTCTCACAGATGTTGATGCGGCATACGTTGATTTTGGAAAATCTTCTCAGAAAAAGCTTCACAAAATTTCCGCCTCTGACGCCCGAGAGTACATGAGTGAGGGACAGTTTTCAGCTGGAAGCATGGAACCGAAGATTCTCGCCGGAATAAGGTTCGTTGAAAACCGTGGCAAATCAGCTGTCATTTGTGAACTTTCAAAGGTAACTGAAGCGCTTCACGGCCGTTCAGGCACAACCATTCTGCCCTCCCTCTAAGAGGGGTCTTCAAGTAATTGCAAGTCCTTGTTGAGGACCCAACCATCCTCACTATGAAATTAGATACTAACAACATAGTGCGGGAAAGTATCGCAGTAGTTGGTACTGAGATAGTCGGCGTTGGAGACAAGCGAGAGCTAATCGGAAAATTCGGGAGTCCTGAAAAGACCATACAAGCCAAGGGAAAGATTGTTGTTCCGAATTTCATTAATGCGCACACACATACTTTTCAGACTTTGCTCAAAACTCTTGGCGACGGACTCGTACTTCTTGAGTGGCTCAAAGCAACAATTCATCCACTTGCCGGATCACTAACGACTGAGCAAGCAAGAGTCGGAGCAATGCTGAGTTGCGCCGAGGCGCTCAAGTCTGGTTCTTCTTTCCTAATGGACAACCTCTATTTGAATACGAGCGAAGAAGCGGTTGATAGTGTTGCCAAAGTGTTCTTGGACTCTGGAATAAGAGGCGTGATAGCGAGAGGGTTCACGAAGAGAACTAGACGTCACGAGATCTGGGGAACGACGCCAAAATATTTTCCTTACAGTACCAAAGAAGATGTCGAAATTACTGAGCGCTTGATCAAAAAATGGCAGACGGCAGGAAAAGGGCGCGTTTCAATATGTCCCTGTCCCGTCGCAATCAATAGCTGCGGACCAGAGCCGTTTATCGAGGCGAAGAAACTATCGGATAAGTATGGCGTGTATGTTCATAGTCATATTGCGGAATCGCGACGTGAGGTGGAAACGACCCTTAAGGACTACGGAAAGAGAGAGGTTGAGTTTCTAAATGATCTGGGCCTCTTGGGACCTCGATGTGTTATTGCGCACGGCATCTGGATGTCAGATGAAGAAATTGAAATGTGTGCCAAATCGAAGACCTGTATTGTTCATAATCCCATCAGCAACATGTATCTCGCTTCAGGCGTTCTGCCTCTTCAAAAGCTACTCTCGAAAGGTGTTCCGATCGCGCTAGGCTCTGACGGCGGAACTGTCGCCAATACTCACGAAATGTTCTCGGTCATGAAAGCTACTTCTCTCTTACAGAAAATTTCCACGCTCGATCCAACGCAAGCGCCGTGTCTCACTGCACTGGAACTAGCTACAAGTAGAGGCGCTAAAGCTCTTGGATTAAATTTCCTCGGAACTATTGAAGCCGGCAAAAAGGCGGACTTTAGCATTCTTGACTTAGAACGTCTATACACTATTCCTTACCACGATCTAGCGACCGCGATAGTTTACTATGCCGGGCCCCAGAACGTAGAGACAGTTCTGGTAGACGGGAAGATAGTTGTCGAAAATCATAGGCTGCTCACGATTGATGAAGAAAGAATTGTAAGAGAAGGGGCAAGAGCGTCTGAAAAACTCATCAGCGATCTTGAATTGGACAAGCTGACTCTTTCAAAAAGCATGCGGCCCGACAGCTAACTTCAGGTATTCTACGATTAAGGGAGAGCTGAGACCACAAAATCGAGGGAATTACCTTATCAGCGTTAGAAGCCCTTTTTATATTCGCAACCTCGTGCTAGCCCTGTATGGCCGAAACTGAGACTCCGAGAGAAATAGTGTTGGAGGCCAGAAATGATGGCCAGAATCTAGATCTACTACAGAGAGTATTCCAAAGTTCCAAGATAAAGGCCGAAACCGTCTCAAGTGACCCCATTAAGATAAAGATTCCAGCCACTACTAGAGCAGTCAGCGTATTGCTACTTTTGCTCGATGAATTGAAACCTGAGGGAAACGTCATTCTTGACAATGGAAACTCATACGGCATCGACAAGGAAGGACTCTCTAAGCTTAGGAGAATTGCAATAAAGTCACTATCGGATGAAGTACCGGAGAAAAATCTTGCTAGCGCAAGACCTCGCCAAGCTGCGATGCGTGTTCCCGTGGACTCCAACCAGCCGAGAAGCGAAGCGCGACCGGAACCTGTCGTGATAGGTTCGCGCGGCTTCAAGTCGAATGAAATATCGTTATTGACCATGATGTTTTCCGTTTTGATTGGTGTTGTGGCTACATTCGTTACGCTTCTTGCAATCTTGGGAAAGATCGGAGAAATTTATTCTGTCTTTATCTTGGGTGCGTGCGTCATCGGCGTGTTTAGCATCATGCATCGGTATGTTGCATCGTTTAAAGAAAGCAGAAGCTAGCGAAATCTGTCGGTGTTCGAAGGGCAAGTTAGACCTTCTTTCATTTAGTCGAACAATTAATGATCACCACTAATTCTGTGACTCTTCATTACCTTGCAAATGCCTAAAGATTCTGAATAGAATTAAATATGTGAGTGGGAATTTTTTTCTCTATGACAACTCATCTTCCAGAAGGTAAACGTTGCGCTGTTTGCGTTTCCTTTGATACTGATTGTTGGTCCATAATGCTCAGAATGAGAGCAGTCGGTCTTGTTAGCAAGGGAACCTATGGGCCCATAAATTTTGCACGGGGAGAATTTGGAGCAAGAGTCGGAATTCCACGCATTATGGAGGTTATGGATAAACACGACGTTAGAGGAACTTGGTTCACTCCTGGCGTCATTGCAGACACATATCCCGAGCTGATCAAACAGCTTTCAGACAAAGGTCATGAGATTGCACACCATGGCTATTTCCACGAATGTCCGGCTTCGATGACCAAAACACAAGAGAGAGCATCTTTTGTAAAAGGGATCAAAGCTATTGAGAAAGTAACCGGGAAGAAACCTCAAGGCTACAGAGTTCCTTTTGAGATTCCTAATGCTAGCGAGCTGAGTGCAAATTCCGTCAGGATCATGATGGATCTAGGCTTCAAGTATATTTCGCAACACATGGGGCCCTACGATTTCAGAGTCAGCAAAGTTAGAGATGGTGACAAATACTACTACAATCGACCTCCAAAGTTTGGAAAGGAAGTGGATCTCCTCAATATCCCCGTGAACGAGCTGATAGAAGATGACCTCGCATACTTCCTAGGCGTAAATGCGTTCTATCCAAAACTCGACAATCCCTCGAAGGTATTTGAAATATGGAAAATGGACTTTGACTACATGTATGAACATGAACCCGGTGGCTTTTACACGCTAGTTCTGCATCCTGAAAGCACTGGTCGTGCGCATAGAATAATGCTCCTAGATCAAATCATTGAGTATATGAAACAAAAAGACGATGTTTGGTTCTGCACAATGCTTGATCTAGCAAATACTTGGAAAGAATAGATCAATCGCTTTTTTCCTGTTTGCACAATAAGATCCATCGCAAATACCGATCGAGCCAGAGTCGTTCTCACCAGCGTATACATTGAGAATTCCCGCGTCATTTAGCACAAGAGTCAGAGGCTCTTTGCCCAATGTGGCCCGAATAATCTTCGAAGTTTTCAAGTAAGTACTCAATCGAGTTCCGTGTCCTAGAGCCGCATTAACAAGCTCTAGGATTTTACCTGAAGATTTTTTTGTGAAATACTTTACTCAGGCGGAATTTCTTTGTACGCGAGGGAGATGTCTACCCCCTGCCGCTTGTGGTAGTTCTGTGAAACAAGGTAGATCACGGCACCTATTACGAAAGATGCGACGACGTAACTATAGGCAGTGATATTGCCTCCCCATATGGCTGGATAGTGGAGAAAGAGGTATGAAATATAAGCGAAGACGATCGCCATTACTATGCCAGAACCTCCCAGGAGCCACTTGGCCGACCCCTTTTCATGTTTCATCGCATAATATGTCGCCGCTAGTGCTACAACGATAAAGTAGATCATTGCTGCAACAACATTTCCAAAAAGTGAGGACAGCGTTCCGTAAACGAATGCCGCGCTTCCGATCAACCCGATCGTTATGACTAGGTCGATCACGTGGGCGTAAATCGGAGAAGAGTACCTCGGGCTGACATACGATAGCTGACTCGGCAGGAACCGATCAAAGGATTGCGCAAACAAATATCTGGAAAAGACAATAACTCCGTACGCTAGAACTCCAATGTTCCATACAATCCAGCCGATTCCTATCAACACTTGCAAGGGATAGATTGTGGTAACGCCCATGGCCATAGTCCAGAAATTGAAAGTTCCAGATGTCGCAGACCCAGTTAGAGCACCTGAGACAAACCGGAAGCCGCCCGCGTAGTACATCGCGCCAAAAGCGGCCGTGATCAAAGTTAACGAAATTACAGCGGAAATGGGTACATTCCACCGGACTGCGCTCTTGCTTTTTATCTCTGAGCCTACAGCGGGGCCGGCGTTCAGCCAAGGGTAAACAAATATTGCGAAAAACGGAATCATAAAGAAGACGCCATTCCAGTTAAATGCGCCTGCTGTCGATGGCGTGTTTGCCGCAACAGCGGTAATATTTGTATCGGCGAAGAACTTGGTATTTTCGAAATTCATGTAATTATTGATTCCGTTAGAGCCGGCTGTAAAGAGCGTTAGAATAGCCGCGACCAAGGAAATAACACCCACGATGATCATGACAGAGACGAGTTTGTAACCAATTCTTGGAGAGAAGATGTTGATCGCTATGAGAACTGCGAAAATTACTGCCCCGACTGCAAATTGTTCAATTAGTCCGTTGGTAGCGGCAGTGCCAGTTATACCTAGTACCGACTTAAACAGGTTGCCCGGCACTGATAAGTCGACTGCATAACTACTCGTGCTTCCAAGAGAAACAAGAACACCCCCAATTGCAAAGACTGCTGACAATGCAATCAATGCAAGGTAGGCTAGAGTTTCAAGCGTATAGCCCATAAACGAAAATGAGCTTCCAATGAAGCCTCCAAAACTTCTAGATGACCAAACGTAATCGCCACCAGTTCGTGGCAGTCGCCTCGTCATCATTGTGTAGACAATAATCTGGGGAATAGAAATAACGAATGCTATCAAAGAGGTCAGAACCAAATTGAATCCAGAATTTACAACTCCAGCTGCGTTGGCAGCTAAGAGGCCTGTCGTTAATCCAATTGTGCCGAGACCAGCTCCAACGGACATGTTTCCTAGGTTGAGAGTTATGGCATCAATGAACGAGACATTTTTCACGAGACCGGTACTTTCACGAGTAAAGACAGTTTTCTTCGCTTGATCGGCCATTATATTTTCTGAAAATTTGGTGCGATATAAATACTTAAGGGAATTTTCGAATTTTTCGTCTCAGGCTGGGCCAGAATCGGAAACACCCAAATTATGAAATTTTTGTTTCAGGCCAATTCGAAACAATCCAGGGAATCATTGGATGCTAAGTTTCGTTCTAACGCATCGGTTTATTTGGAACTCCTTCTAAAAGGGTTATTGAATACCAAATTGGGAAAGAAAAGCCGGATTTTTTTCGTCACAGATGTCCATGGTTCAGACAGATGTTTTAGGAAATTCATCAACGCAGCAAAATTCTACAAGGCCCAATACCTGATCCTTGGTGGCGATATTACCGGGAAAATAATGATTCCAATAGTCGATAATGGTAATGGAACTTGGTTTGCGGATTATCTCGGAGAGGAAAAGAAAATGAACAAAGAAGACCAGGTGGAAGAGCTTGAAAAAACGCTTGGCGATTCTGGAATTTATCCACTCCGCATCTCGAGAAGCGACTACGAGAGTTTGCAGAATAACAAGGAGAAAGTAGATCAAGAATTCAACATGGCTATGAAGAACTCGATAGAACGATGGCTGAAACTAGCTGAAGAACGCTTGAAGGACGGAGATACAAAATGCTACATTTCTGTGGGAAATGACGATGACTTGGTTGTGGATGAAGTTCTGAAAGAGCATTCCTCGAAGAAAGTGATTTACTGCGAAGAGGAAGTAGTCACAATCGACGGCCACGAAATGATTTCCTTAGGCACGAGCAATCGCACACCTTGGAACAGTCCCAGAGAGGCAGACGAGAGCACCTTGAAGGAAAAACTCAATGCTTTGGCCTCGAAATTGGCTCATCCAGAAAATTCAATCTTCAGCGTTCACGTTCCGCCCATTGATTCAGGGATAGATCAGGCTCCAATGATCGATAAGGACTTCAAACCAGTCATCAGGGGAGGGCAGTCCGTGATGATCTCCGCCGGGAGTACTTCCGTCAGGGAAGCGATAACAAAGTACCAACCTCTTGTAGGTTTGCACGGTCACATTCATGAATCCAAGGGAATATACAAAATAGGACGCACTGTTTGCATAAACCCTGGAAGCGAGTACGGGCAGGGAATACTCCGGGGCGCGATTGTAGATGTTGAAGAGAAGAAACTCTCAGACTATTTACTCGTCTCAGGATGATTTGTCCGCTTCCTACTCGTTGTAATGAACCAAAGAAAATACATCGTACTTCTTGATCTTCTCCCTACCCTTGAGAAAGTCTAGTTCTACAAGGAAACCTATGCAGGAAACGACTGCCCCTATCTTTTCCACAAGTTTCGAAGCCGCTTGAGCCGTTCCTCCAGTTGCCAGAAGATCATCAACTATCCCAACATGCTGGCCCGAAGAAATTGCGTCGGAATGCATCTCCAAATATTCAGAGTTGTATTCCAAGACGTACTCTTCGGATATGATCTTGCTAGGTAGTTTTCCCTTTTTTCTCGCGGGGACAAATCCAAGACCTAGGTTGTACGCGACTGCGCCCCCTAGCATAAAGCCACGAGCCTCGATTCCAACGAGTAGATCGACTCTTCTTCGAGAAAACTCATGTGTCAAGAAGTCTACAGCAGATTTGAAGGATGGAGCGTCCCCGAGTACGGTGGTTATGTCAATAAAATTTACACCTTGTTTAGGGAAGCCTGGGACTACTCTGAGCTTCATCTTGAGTCTTTCGCTAAGGTCAGCGGTCGTTTCTTGGCCATTTAACACGAGATTTGAACGCCTTTCCATCGTAATCTGAACTAGCCAATTAAACATGTCTAGATTAGCTTTCTTTGACTTCTCTTTCAGAGTGTGAATCAAGATCCACTTGACAAGGAAAAGCGGTGGATTCCAAATACAGATCTGAATGTCTCCACATCGATTCGTGTGTGCTGTCGCTTTTCGTGCTTCACAAACGGTATAATATAGCTGAACGTGGATGTTCTCGATAGAAGTTTGAGCTACGACACTGACACTCAAGCAAAGATGGACGAAATGATGGAGAGCGAAAAAATCGAGGCAATTATGCGCCAAGCTCGCCCACAAGTTTCAGTCATAGGAGTGGGAGGAGCAGGTTGCAACATTGTTTCTTGGGTCAAGGAGAAAAAAGGTGGAGTTGCAGGCGCGAAACTTATCGCGGCCAACACCGACGCTACACACCTCAGCATTATGAAAGCAGATCGAAGAATTCTGCTTGGTGAAAAGACTTGCAGAGGCATGGGCGCAGGGGGTTATCCGCAAAAAGGTGAAGCTGCAGCCAGGGAATCAATCGAACAAGTGAAGAAAGATGTAGTCGGATCTAACATAATCTACGTCGCCACAGGTCTCGGTGGAGGGACTGGAACTGGTGCTTCGACCGTCATCGCAAATGCTCTGAAGCCATCTGGAGCGCTACTGATTGGAGTAGTTACGCTGCCGTTCGCAGTTGAAAGATTCAGATACAACGCAGCAAAAGACGGACTGGCTAAACTCAAATCTGAGTGCGATACTGTTGTCGTAATTGACAACAACAGACTCGCAAAAGTAGCTGGTGACCTACCACTCAAGGAGGCTCTAGGAGTCGCAAACGAGCTCGTAGGTGAATTTGTCAAAGGTATCACAGAAACTATCACCACTGCTTCACTCATCAACATCGACTTTGCCGACCTTCGAGCTATCATGGAGAAGCGAGGAATCGCGGCAATAGGGGTTGGCGAATCATCTGGAGAAGACAGAATCGAAAGAGCTGTCCAAACAGCACTTGATGCACAGTTACTAGATATCAAAGACTCTACGAAGGCCTTCGGTGTTTTAATCCATGTCGCTGGTGGAGAAGACATCACACTGGACGAAGTAACTCAAGCAGGTGAAATGATCACACGCTCGCTACCTCCAAAGGCACGCGTTGTCTGGGGAGCAAGAGTAGATCCATCACTTCAGGGAAGAGTACGAGTCATGGTCGTCCTGACCGGAATTGAAAGCACGTTCCTAGCACAGCAACCAAGTAGACTCGGAAGACTCGTTAGGGCAAGACAATAAGCAAAATAATTAGAGATCATGGGGAGCTAGTGCGGCGAGAGCTGCACTTCTCTTCTTGTTCTTTTTCTTTCGCCCTAAAATACTGCTAAATAAGTAATTAATTCATTCCACTTTTCATGCAAGAAAAAAGGAAGAGAGGACAGAGGCATCCGTCGTGGGGGCGACGCTTCTGCTTCTCGTTTTGACGATCGATCGTCTCAGTCTATCGGATTGCTAGCAGCCTACCACAGTGTCTGTACGGCAGGTCCGCGAGACCCAAAATCTGCGACAACTATTCGTCCGAACTCCAGGTTCCAGTCCGGATCGACCTTTACCGCCTGATTTGGCGCCATTCGCCAATCAGGGTCGACCTTCACGGCCCTGTGTTCACGGTTAGACATACGTCTGGCTGACATGGCGCTTGAGAGCAAGCGAGGATTCCTATATAATCCTGTACGATGACATGAGAAAATCCTGACTCCTATGTGACAAGTTACAATAACTGAGGAGAAAATATTCAGCTTGCGACGCTGGCAAGGCTTAGATTTGGTAAACTATTATTCACCCGGGTACACAAGTGAAATACCGGTCATCGCGCTCGGCGGTTTTAGGCCCAAAATCTGCAAAATTGAAGGGGCCAGATCCACAAGCCCTGGTTGATAACTGATGTTGGGTAGGGATATTCTCCACTTTTCCGATATCAAAATCAAAGGAACCGGGTTTGAGGTATGAGCGGTATGGGGCTGATCAGTTTCCGGATCAAACATTTTTTCAGCGTTTCCGTGATCACCGGTTACCAAGATGCTCGGCTTTCGACCGGTTTCGAGATCATTCCAGGCATTGAGAATTCTTCCAAGACAGAGATCGACGACTTCAACTGCTCTGACGGTAGCTCCGATGTTTCCTGAGTGTCCTACCATATCAGCATTGGCAAAGTTGATCAGAATAAAACCATACTTCTGAGACAGCATAGATGAAATAGCCTTTACGGTTATTTCTTTTGCACTCATTTCGGGTTTCTTATCGTACGTCCCCACTTCTTTCGCCGAAGGAGCCAATACTCTTTCCTCGAGTCTCAAAGGTCTCTCATTTAACCCATTGAAAAAATAGGTCACATGTGCGTACTTTTCCGTCTCGGCTATCCTGAGCTGCCTGATCTTATTTTTCTCCAATATCTTGCTTAGTGTATTCAGGACTCGTTCGCGACCTAAAATTGCATGCGCGACGCTAAGTCGTTCGTCATAGATTGTCATCGTAAGGACCTCGAGTTTTCTAGGAATTTTGCCTCGGTCAAAAAAGTGGAAACTTTTGTCATCTAAAACAAATGACTTTGTAAGCTGCCTTGCCCTATCCGGTCTGAAGTTAAAGAAGAATACTACATCTGCATCTCTTGCTCCTTGATATGAATCCATCACGCAAGGCACCAGAAATTCATCTGTTACTCCTTTCTGATACGAGGCACTGATAGCTGTCAATGCTTGATCATAGTGTTTTCCCTGCCCGTGGATCATGGCATCATAAGCAAGCTTCGTTCTCTCCCACCTGTTGTCACGATCCATGGCATAGAATCTTCCGGACACCGTCGCAATGAATCCAGTGCCCAGACTTTTCATATAACTCTCCAGCGACCTGACGAACTCTATTCCACTCTTGGGAGGAGTGTCTCTTCCGTCGAGGATTACGTGAACTGCTACATTTTTTGCATCTTTGTCCTTGGCAATTTTCAATAGCGCAAACAGATGGTTGATGTGACTGTGGACTCCGCCATCCGAAACTAGACCTACAAGATGAAGGGTCGGACCGCCAGCTTTTGCAGCCCTGTGTAGCGCAGAGGTGAGATCCTTATTCCTAGCGAGCCTTCCTGATTCTATCTCTTGGCTGACTCTCATTAAGTCTTGGAAAATTATACGCCCTGCCCCAATCGTGAGATGCCCAACTTCAGAATTTCCCATTTGACCATCCTTGAGACCGACGCAGTTCCCGGAAGCGCAAATAGGAATTGATCCGAACTCTTGGGAGATTAGATCAAAATTTGGAGTCCTGGCCAGACTGATCGCATTATACTGACTTTTCGGAGCGATGCCCCATCCATCCAAAATTATCAGAATGACGTGACTCTTCACCAATCTAGGTCTCGGATTTCGCCCTCTCCTTCTTTTGGAGCTCATCTCAAGAACTGATCCTCTATCAAGAACTGAAAGTAGATCTTCGCGGACTGTAACTCTACTCTTCTGCATTGATTACGTGCGATAATGACACTAATTGCGCTGGTTCGCTGAGCGAAATTTTCAACTTTCTGCGAAAGAAAGCAGATTTGAAAGCAAAGCAAGCTTCAGCCCTCTTCTTCAACTATGTAATTTCGCAAGACTCCTATATTTTCGATTTCGGATTCAAGCATGTCTCCAGGCTTTAGAAAGTACTTCTCTGGTTCTTTTCTAAAAGCAGCGACCCCGGAAACGGTCCCCGTCGTAATAATGTCTCCCGGATAAAGCGTAACCCAAGAATAATGCTCAACAATCTCTGGGACAGAGACCGAGAGATGACTTGTGTTGCTAACTTGTCTGGGATCTCCGTTCACCCTACATTCGATCTTGAGATTTCCAATATCGCCAATATCATCGCGCGGTACAAAACAAGGACCGAACAGGGCAAAAGTATCCAGATTTTTTCCAAAGTTGAGTAGCCCGGCTTTCATCTCTTCTCTTTGAAGATCTCTTGCCGTAATGTCATTGAAAATCGTAAACCCAGCTATTGCATCCCAAGCTTGTTCCTTGGAAAGTCGCTTGCATTTCTTTCCAATTATTATTGCGAGCTCGATTTCGTGATCTAACATTTTTGTGAATTTTGGCCGTACGACTTGCCCTTTGTGTCCTATGATAGCGGAGGGACTCTTGAGAAATGAAATCCAATGTGGCATTGGAAACTCCCACCCAGAGTCTGATCCTTCTTTCGCATGCTCTCTGAAATTGCCAGCGGTGTGAATAATCTTTCCCGGATTTGGCACCGGAGCTTTTATCTTCACTTTCGAAAATTCAAAGATTGACTCTTCGCCAAAAGGCCCTGACAATTTATTCGCTCCAACTTCGTTTACGAATTTTTCAGTTTCTCGAGCAGCTTCCATCGATTTTTTCTCTCCTTGCAGAAGGCCCATCATATTCGGAGGAACAAAGGCCTCCGCGAAAGGCGCAGGATAATCCACGCCTTGGTCCTTTAGCATTCGCGCGTAGGCATAATTCGCATCAACTATAACGCCGTCGTTTAACCACAAGCCTAGTCTTTCTCTGTTATAGTGAGGTTCCTCGAAAGTAACAATTCTCAACAGGTCTCAGCTGAAAAATGCAAGAGTACTCGGCGATAATAAAATGTTCGCAAGCTCCAAAGTACTCATCGAGAAAAAGATAGACGTCAAATTCTGCTATGTTGATATACGACCCTCTACTGCCGTTTGGGACAATCGATTTGGTAGCGGCACCCGTTGGATTGAGATTAGAGCGCAACGTCCTCGTGTTGGGGCTCAGTTCCATGGTGGCGACTTTTGGAGCATACACTTGGACTTATTTTCTCCCACTGTATTTTTCCCATGACTTTGGCTCTCCAGCAGCTGTCATAGGCCTCGTGTATACTGCCTGGCTACTGATGATCGGTGTGGGAGCTGCTCCTGCAGGAGCGCTAGCCGACAAATACGGTAGAAAGATCATAGTCGTGCTTGCAGGTATTATCTCTTCTCTTGGAGTCTTTTTGCTCGCGTTTTCTCATAGCTTTGTTTTGTCAGCGATCGCTTTTCCCCTAACAGGTCTCGGAACTTCTTTTCTCTCTGTTCAAAACGTCATGGTTGCGGAATCTGTAGATGCGAAAAAGAGAGGTTCTGCATTTGGAAACTTTCTGACACTTACCTACGTCCTGCGAGGCATTTCGCCTCTGATAGGGGGAGTGCTTCTCACCAACAATCAGACCTATTTTTTCCCGCTCTTTCTCTTCGGGGGGTCTATGGCCCTTTTGGCGACAACTGTCAGAGCTGTATTTGCTCATGAAACTCTGCAAAGGCCAGAAAGAGAGATCGCGCCGAAGACAAAGGATAAGAGAACCTCTTACCTGCACAATCTCTCTCAGGTCTTCAATAATAGAATACTTCTGACACTAATGCTGGTGTACAGTCTCTACAATCTCTTCATTGATCAAGGATCTTACATACTTCCGCTGTACGGGCAGTACCAGCTCTCCCTGAATCCAGAGACTTTAGGGATCCTCTTTGCAGTCATAACCGCCGTCAGCGGCTTTGCACCACTTTATTTTGGAAGGATGGCTGACCGAATTGGCCGTCGTAGAACGGTTATCATAAGCTGGATTGGAGAGAGCTTGGCCATTTTCATTTTTGTATTCGCTCCGCTTGACGATCTTTCCATAGCTATTCTCGGCGTCGCTGTTTGGTCTATGTTTGGAGTGATGGATGGTCCGGCCGTAAATGCTTGGCTTGCGGACGCGACCGATGCGAAAGGAAGAGGACTTTCCATGGGTTCGTTCTACTCTGCGGCTCTCCTCGTAGCCGTACCTTTCTTCTCCGTTGCGGGCTTTCTGTACGAAATAGATCCCAAGTATCCTTTCTATGCCAATTCGATCCTCGGAATATGTGCATTGATCGCGTTGATCTCATTGACGCGACCTAAGATCAACCGACCCTTGGAAAAAACATAGATTCTCCAATCTATGATTATACTGTCTTACAAAAAAAATACGCAGCTATCTTACCTCGTCGAAGAGTGCCGGTGGCCGTAACTGTGGGTATGTACTAAGGAAATGTTTGTCCATAGTCTCATCATGGGAGAGTACGATCTTTAGCTATCGCAAATTGAACATTTCGATCCATATGAGCGTTCATCAATAGTATAATAATTTAGTAATAACTGTACTATAATCTTGTAGCGGTTCAACAAACAGTTTGTTGTTCCGTAGGAATTGTTACTCCCTTGCCGGCGGAGACGGATTTGCCTTAATAAAGCAACCGAGTTCGATAAGCAATGGCAAATAAAGGACAAAACACAAAAGAAGACGAAGAAAAGGTTAGGGCACCAAAAGCTAACGGTGGGCAATTTTGGCAGAGATATCTGTTTTGCAATCGACCTCGCCTCACTCCCTTACCTGAGGATTCTCATTGATGACTACTTAGCCGAGCGTTTCGACTTGATTTGCAACCTCGTTCAGCAAGATTGTTCCATTATGATATCTAAGGCGTGACCTTGCTAAGCTTCAAAAACCTCTGAAAGAGAGAACTCCGAATATGAGCGTAACCCTATCGAGTGCGCCAAAAGAAACAGGATATACTCGTATTGTTGTCGAGTTTGTGATTGCTCTGATTACACTGTCAGTAATCGGGGCGATCCTTTCGATATTTCCTGGTGCTTTGGGCATCACGAAATTCTATGAATTGATCTCGAAATTAATCTTGCTTGGGCTAGGAGTTGCAATGCTTTTTACTATAATCCACGTCCCATTGAAACACCGATTGCGGATACGGGGCGGGGCGCATTTTGCTAGCTCGGTTTCGTTCTTCGCAACTGTGATCCTCATCATTTTTGCGTTCTTGACTTTGCTCTCTGTTCTCTCGATCTCATTTTCGGCATTGCTCGTCGCAGTCGGAGGGATCAGCATCGTGGTGGGCTTTGCTATCTCAACGGTTACGACGAACATTATATCTGGAGCTTTCATGCTGACCTCTTACCCGATCAAGGTGGGTCAAAGAATCATCATCACAGTAAACAATCAGCCTGGCACAATAACTGACGTTGGGGCATTATTCATGACAGTCACGACGGATGCCGGAGCGAAACTGATTATTCCAAACTCTGCAGTATTTCAGGGAATGGCTTTTCTACTTGACATTGATCCGAAAGCGAGTTCAAGCAAGGTCGACAACTCGCCACAACTTCTCGCGAAAGCTGGAGATAGAGTGATTTCAAGCCTCTACCCATATCCCGCGACAGTGACAGAGGTTACGAGCATGGTAACAAAGTTAGTGACGGACACCGGTCAGATGCTCGTCATCCCAAATCAAGCGATTCTAAACGGAAATTCGACCCTCGTAAAAATACAACAGCAGGGTACGGGGAGTTACAACCTTCCAATTTCACTGGGAGATGAAGTAAGACTCAGTGGTGGCACTTTTTCGGGCAAGGTCAGCGAGATCGGTCCATACTATTTCCGAGTTAGCGGAAGCGAAGAAGATGTTCTGCTTCCAACGGCGAGTCTCACAAACGGCGGAGTAATTGTCTTTAAGAAAAAACTCAAGACGAGTAGCTGAGAAAGATGCGCATTAGAAAAAATATGATGGATTTCTAAGAAGCAATCAATGCATGCTCAAGGTACTTTCAGAACCAAACCATAGTGATAAGGTCCAGGATCGATGCTTCGGACCAAAACCAAACCGCCCTTCTTCAAAATCCCTTGGGCTTTAGTTTCGCTCATTCTGATGTCCAGAGGAGGACCGAATCCGTTATCAATGTCTTTCCAATCGATATCAACTATTAGGGCATTCAGTTTTGAGATTCTTTTCACTTCGGTTAGAAACTCGCTTGGATAATCGAGATCATGCAAAATATTTGCAAAGAGCACAATGTCGCATGATGCTGAAGGGATGTTCGTTTGGGAAACATCAGACTTGTAGATAGTCACGTTTTGTGATTGCGTGCCTGACCTCTCCAAATTGGATCGAAGATAGCCGAGCATGAGCTCGCTGCTGTCAACTGCATAAACTCTCCCTGACTCTCCGACAGCTCTAGCCAGTGGCACTACAAAGAAGCCCGGACCACAGGCCAGATCAGCTATCACCATTCCTTTCTTGACATCAATCTGAGCTATGATTTTCTCAGGATTCTGCCACTCTCTTCGTTCGTGTGCGAGGAGGGATTTTGCAAATTCATCTTCATTCATGGATCATGATCGATGAAGAGACGCCTTTTTCCATTTATCAAGCTAATCGGAAATTACTGCTAGAATGAATTCAGTCCTCGTGTCCAAATAGCTAGCGAATCCTTGCAAAGCCTTGACTAGATTGGAGATGCCAAATATGCTTATGATGTAGATGTCCTGGACACAGTTGGTCAGCGGTTTGATCGAAATTGACATTGAGGACAGCACAGAACCCTATCAAAGGCAATGAAACTGGAACTTTGAGGACAATAGAATCCAGTGGGCCAATTATCTCGAGGGGAATAAGAGAGTCAGCTTTACTTCAAAGCTATGTGCACTTTTTTCTAGAGAGCCCGACGTTACAAACTGGCACCGTTTCACTTTATATTCATAAGTCAGTCCAATAAGATTGGCAAGAGAAAAAGCAAATGAGCGAACCAGCATCTCAAAGACTCGAATCGAAGGAATACAACTTTTTTGTAGATGGGACTATGCCCGTCCTAAACTTCGAACTTTCTTCCGGTGGCAGGAGAGGCCCGGAGGGTCTGAAGGAGATCAATAAAGTGGAAAGACAAAGTCTGCGACTCGAGCTATATGCACCGATATCAGGAGAAGTGTTTGAGGCAAGAACCAAGATGGGCAGGATCGAGGTAGATAATGATGGTGCACTTACGTACTTTTCCAATGCTGCAGAACGCCTAACTATATCCCTTTTTTTGGGGAAGAGCATGACTTTCACTTTCAACAGAAAGACCAATGAACTGTTAATTAAAACGCCTTCGAAGATCGCCAAGATTGCGGATAATCGAATGACTGAACGTATCGATAAATTAACGAATGAACCAACATCCGATGAGCTAAGGTTGACGCTCGAATAGAGTGAAGAAGGGTTTGGATAAACAACTGTTAGACAAATTAGAGAGAAATGACTTGAGATGTTCCAGATGCAAGCTTCTGATACCTTTCAGTTTCAAGAAAGGCGAACATTACACTGTTCCGAGTTTCACCTGGATTGAGGAAAAGCCTGTGTGCTACAGCTGCTATCATCCTAAGGAATTCTCGATTATTCAGAGGAAAAGGAAAAAGGAATAGGGAAATGGGTTTTCTTTTATAGCCCAAAGTTTGATTACCTTTTTTGCGGCCTCTTGGTAAGTATCGAGCAAGTGTTAAAGCAAAACCCCAATGTACGTTTTGCTGCAGTAATCGGACCCGGCGGCAAAGTTCTAAAAGGCGGAATGCGCGCCGACACGAAATCGCTCGAGCCAGCTTCAAAAGCCGAGCAGCTTTACTTGCAATGGACGACGATGCATCGAATGGGTCACGACTGGAATAGGTATCTCGGGCGACGAAGCTTTCTTCTCGACAAGAGAGAACGCGTCAACATATACACTTTCAATGTCGACAATGATCATATTTTGCTAGTTTCTACCGACCCTATGAGCACAAACAACTTGGGCGATGAGATTCTGGAAATGATCGCAAGGGGCCAAAGTGTGCTTGGGAAGTCGACGCGCAAATCCAAGACTTAATTCAAAGATCTAATTTCATCTAGAGCTTTTGACTGATCCTTCTATGAGCTTTTTCAGACCATAAGGATCAGCTAGGTTATGTAGTGTGAGAACAAGATTGCCGTTTAACATAAATTGAACATCTCCCAAAGTACGGCCAGTGCTTGCGTTTGTGCTTGCATAGTGACCAGAGTATCCAAAACCTGTCCTTACCTGAGTTGAATCTCTTCGTGCATTCGTCACAACCACTTCTGAACCCCGAAGGGGACAAGCTCGAACAATGGAATTAATCGCATCTTCGATCACGAAAGCTCTTACAATGGTGATCACTTCCGTGAACGTAGCTTCCCTGTGGACTATGCCTTTTGAGAAAGTTCTTTTCCAGAATACCCGCTCGCCGGGATAAAAAAGGGACAGATGAGGTGGAGCAACCTTCTGCTCAGCTTGTGCTGGACTAGATGACGGCAGCTCAGGATTAGATTCTGCCGGAATAGATTGAGAAGCATCAGCTCTCTCTTGGTCGTTATGGTTGCCTACAAAGACTGTAGTTGAGGGCGAAGTGGTTTCAGAGGTGCCTTTGATCTCAAGAAAGCAATCTTCGCAGAGAAGCTGGTCATTGTAGTGTGTGCTATTGCTCCAAGTTGTTTGCCGCAATTTGAGCATAGCATAACTGTCCCGGAGAGTTATAGTTACAAAAGACTTTGCCAATTATGATTGTTGCTCCCGGGAGTTATTTCGCACTAGATGTAAGAGAACTCTTTTTCAGCGTTTCAATATGAGATAGGATCAATCTGATACCTATTGGTGCTGGTCTACTGACATTTCCTGAGGATAGCTTTTTTCGAGACATTTCGAAAAAAGTCAGACCGGGATACATAGCCGCTGGAGCTATTGTTCTGGGATACATAATCGGAATTCTCGGAGATCAAATCTATTTCTGTAGTCTGGTTAGCTCTTGCTCCAACCCTCCCTATGCAACTGAATTGCTTGCGCAGCAAAACGTAATGGTCTACAGCGGTGCATACTGGCAGTTATTTACGTCGATATTTGTGACGGACTCTTTTCTGGACGCAGCATTCAATGCCATAGCAGTCTTGGTACTAGATTTTTTCCTTCCTGATACCATGAACAATACTAGATATTTCGGAATCTTTCTCTCAACTGCCTTGTTGGGTAACATACTCACTTTGGCAGAGGGAGCCAACTACGCGAGCGCCGGTGCGTCAGGAGGAATTTTCGGCGTATTTGCCGCAGCTTTCGCATACAATTGGGCGGAGAACAAGCGAATAGATCTTTCGACACTTGTGCTCTTTGTGGCACTTTTTGTTGGGAGCAGTTTCTTAACTGCAAACGTCAACTGGATTGCGCATTTGGGAGGGTCAATCGGAGGATTTATTTTAGGACCGCTTCTTTACGACTCTTTAAAACAGACTCGTGAGGAGTACGGTTTATCGGCGAAATCCTCATTCCAGACAAGGTTGATTGTGGTTTTGATCATTTTGCTAATGGTTGTTGGATCTACGATACAGTTCATTTTATTCGTCACGAGCTGATTTAACTAGTGTAGCTTCTGCGACTTTTCAAGTTGATTGTTCCGGATACTCCTCACATGCCATTCCCACGACCTCTGGCTAAATCAAACATGACAGTTCTGCTCAAACTTGATACCTTGAGACAAAACTATCTACTTTTTATTCCGGCTAAAAGTTAGACGGAAGAGCATTCACCCAAAAGAGAACGGTTGGCTCATTAAGTAGTCAGGGAAAATTCCAGAGGAACAAGGAAGAGCAAAATTATGAGTAGCCCGGACGAGACTCTAAATGTTCCTCCGGCTAATTTGAGTGCGCCCAGTGAGGTCCGAACAAATCTATTCAGCGGTTTATGGACATTTCTTCGGCCTAAATTCCGCTCTGTGAATATTGGACACCTCTTGCTGGTCCTTCTAGGACTGCATCTTTTCGCGATGTCGTTTCCTAACACCAGCGGTCAATACGTATTTGATGAATGCTACTACGTGGGGTCCTCGGGGAGCTGCGCCGGCAATCACTTCGACCAAGATCTGCTAAATCTTGTTCCCTCGAATCTTGAGCATCCGTTCTTCGGAAAAATTTGGGGAGCTTTGGGAATATACCTATTCGGAGACAATTTCTTCGGCTGGCGCATATTCTATGTATTGATAGGAGTTCTCACAGTCTGGGTTTTCTACGAGCTTGCTCTTGTTTTCTTTTCAAAAGAAAAGGCGCTATTTGCGGCATCTCTGCTAGGTTTTGAGACACTCTTCTTCATTCATACTTCGCTTGCGTTGCTAGAAGGTCCGCCGCTGCTTTTCGGACTCTTGGGTTACTTGCTTTACTTTAGGAAACGCTACTATCTGTCAGCGCTAGCCTTCGGACTATCCATCCTCAGCAAAGAGTGGGGGCTGTACTTCGTTGCAGCCCTAATTCTGTATGTATTTTACTCCGAGTTGGTAAGAAAGCCTAGCACTACAGTCTCAACCCCTGCGCTGAACTCGAGAAGGCAGAAAAACCGTTGGGATTATTCGGGACTTGTTAAAACACTCCTATTCATATTGATCTTAGTTCTAGTCGTCAGCCTGCCACTATGGGCGTACGACGCTGTGTATCACCCGCAGGGATTTACAAATCCCATACAGAACTTTGACTACTACTACAATTATCATACGAGTCTGAAAATCTCTCCAACTGATACTGACCCTTGGCACCGCGCTTGGAATTGGATCAATCCTTTTGCTATTTCCCCTGACGACTACTATGTTACGTCTGTCACGGTTAGTTATTACACTACGTTGTCAAATGGAACCAAAGTCCTAACTGGATCTGTGACATATCATCCTATTGATTGGGTAGGAATGGGAAATCTTGTGATCTGGTATTCTATTTGGGCTATCGTGCCGTTTCTAATACTCAAACCACTAATTACTAGAAAGTTCACTCGACTCGAAGCTTTCGTCGCCACTTGGATAATAGGCACGTACGGACCCTCTTTGTATCTCTCAGCCATCGTGAATCGAGTGGTCTACGCTTTCTACTTCATTAACGTAGATCCGGCACTAGCTTTAGGGATTCCAATGCTAATCAGTTTCATTAGTCCGGAAGGATCCAGTATGCAGCGACTGCTTATGGGCCTTTGGCTTGGAGCGGCTATAGTTTTCTTCATCCTTTTCTTTCCGATACACCCAGGCCCCGGATTGTAATCTAGCGGTCGGGGCCAAAGCTTTTTGAATAATTATGACAAGGAAAGGATTCTTAGAGAATAACCGAGCTACCGATTAGCCAAAAAGAGAGAAGCTGCAAGTGGTACTTATAATCTTGAATGAAATCAAATTCGAGGCTAGCAAGTTTGAGACTAGGACGATGCCTACACCTGATATGAAAGGAAAGGAGACAATTTATTGGATTCAAGTCGAAACCCAAGATAAACGTCTTGTTACAGACCTCCAGCGCTTTTTGGGAGGCTCGTCACAGTACATGGAATTGCGCGTGCCTAGTGCGTTCATCGCAGTGAAAACAGAACTTGAGAGCTATAAAGCGCAGAGAGAGCCGCCATCCTTTTCGTCAAAAGAGGAGAAAGGTTCGGTTCAACAGCAAGCGCAGGGCGTCGAAGAAAAATACTCAGTTGAGATCGTCCTCAGAAGACAGCTTCCTGAAGTGAAGACGGGACAAACTCAGGCTCCGTACGGATGAATAGCGGCTATTGTTTCCAAGTACCCTGGTCATTGGATCCAGCCTGTTCGAAGAGCTCTGCTGAGCTATCGACAGGAGTTGCCCGCCGAAGGACATCTTCCTCAGCTATTGTCTTCGTTCCACCTGTGATTACATTTCGTGCTTCATAGAGTTGCTCCTCGAGATCTTTGATTCGGGACCCAGCTTCGACGACAGAAATTATCTCATACTTTGTGGCTTTGCCTTTTTCGTCAACCATAACCAGGTCTCCTTTCTTGAATTTCGGCGATGACAATTTTCTCCCGCTCAGCATGATTGATCACGGCTTTCATATAACGATATTCTCCGCTTTTCTCATATGACTTGCAAGCCGCTATATTTGTATCAACGCGTGAAAATAGGAAGTGCAATTTAGGGCGAAAAGTGGCAACAACTGAATATTTTCTATAAGGATCTGAAGGTCAACACATGTGAGGATCTTCGACAATCGTCAGATCTTGGACAGACAATAATATAACGGCTCCAAAAATAGCCTTCAATCGTTTCTGACGCCGAGACTGCGCCTGAAAATTGCTATCCCAGAGTACCTAAACAAGCGGGCCAAGAACACATGTCCTCGAGATCTTCAAAGAACAAATCAGGGAAGGGAAAACGTACTGGTCAAGGGCGATCTAGTTTGACAGCCGGCAAGACCCCGAAGTCGGCTGATGCTTCGAGACTCGCCCTGCTTTATTCACGGTACTATGAAGGTAAGATGCAAACGATACCGAAAGTGCCGATAACCAGTCTGAACGATTTCTCCATATGGTACACTCCAGGGGTGGCAGCAGTCAGTCTCGCAGTCGCAAGAAACCAAGATCTTTCTTTCGAGTACACAAACCGCTGGAATAACATCTGCATCCTAACCGATGGTTCAAGAGTTTTGGGCTTGGGGGACATCGGCCCAGCTGGAAGCTTGCCCGTGATGGAAGGGAAGTCGTTGATTTACAAGTTCTTGGGCGGTGTGGATGCCATTCCCCTACCCATTTCCGCCCACGAGCCAAGCCAGATGATAGACTTGGCCGCATTTATTCAGCCCGCATTTGGTGCGATTCATCTCGAAGACATTTCTTCACCCAAGTGTTTTGAGATACTAGATTCCCTGCGTGAGAAACTGGAAATTCCTGTTTGGCACGATGATCAACAAGGCACGGCTGGAGTGACTCTCGCAGCACTTTTGAATTCACTGATTCTCACTAATCGGAAACTCGATGATGCAAGGATAGTTCTGTTTGGCGCAGGAGCCGCGAATATCGCTTCGGCCAGACTGATGGTCGCTGCAGGAGTCCCCGCTGGCAACTTGATAGTTGTTGACTCCAAGGGAATCCTCTTCCCGGGGCGGGAAGATATGGACCACATGATGTTATCAAATAAGTGGAAGTACGAGCTTGCCCTAACTACCAATAAGGAGAGGCTCTCGGGCAATGTCGACGTCGCCGCGAGGGGAGCCGATGCACTTGTCGCCGCATCCACCCCCGGGCCAAACGTTCTAGCTCCCTCGACACTTCGGAACATGAACAAGAATGCAATCCTCTTTGCGCTATCAAACCCCGTTCCCGAAATATGGCCTGATGCCGCGAAGAAAGCTGGAGTAAGAATCGTCGCCACTGGCAGAAGCGACTTTCCGAATCAAGTCAACAACAGTCTTCTTTTTCCGTCGATTATGAGAGGGGTTCTTGATGTGAGATCAAGAGCCATCCCAGATGAAGCTATCGTGGTCGCAGCCCAAGAACTGGCCAAGTATACGCGTGATGAAGGAACGCTCAGTGATGAGCATATTCTTCCGACTATGATGGACCTGGAAATCTATCCAATCGTTGCATCAGCAGTTGGAGAAAAATGTGTGAAGATGGGCCTGGCTAGGAAGACTCTGGGAAGATCACAGATCGAAGAGATTGCAAGACGTGTGATCGAACGTTCGAGAAAAATGGTTCTCTCACTCCAGGAAAGCCATTTAATCGAACCTTTGCCCAGAGACAAAAGGGGATAAACATCCAAAAAATGAAAAGAACTGAGATGCGAGGTATGGTGGAAACCGAGATCAAGAAAACCAGCACCGAATTTGAAATTCGGGAAATAAAAGATGATGAAGTGGAAAAAGCTGCCGAGCTCGTAGCTCGCTTGAAAAAATTGAATGGGGAATTTGATCCTCTCCTGAAAACAGAGGAGAAAGTGGAAGCAGATTCCCTTCGAATACTGAAAGAAAGAATTCACGACAAGGATTTTGTGATTCTCGTTGCGCTATCTGGGTCTAAAGTCGTGGGCGTTGTAAAAGCCGTCCTCCGCGACAGAATATACTATGAACCAAGAAAAGAGGGTGCAATAATTGAATTTTACATCATGCCTGAATTCAGGCGCGGAAATTTGGGGCGAGATCTACTCGTTGCTATCGAATCGATGCTGCGCAAGAAGGGGGCACAGCTGATAACAGCCGAATTCCCCAGCCAGAACGAGATTGCCCGAAGATTCTATACGAAGCTCGGGTTTAGATCTCTCACGAATGTGTTCGCAAAAGCATCCTGACTTTTTCCTTAATCGATGAGATTAGTACGGATAATTCATACTCGTGAGACTATGCTCTCAACAATGGAAATAGCCGAGATTTTTCATCTCAATCTCGTGGTCCCTTATAGCCAAACTAAAATACCTAGTCTGGGAAGGGTCAGGTAGATTTGTCCATACCAACTATTGAATTCAAGACTCCGCATCCTCCCCATCTTGCGACAAGCAACCCAATTATGTTTACGATAGGCCTGTTGGTGGGCTTATTTTCACTCTTGGCAGTAACAGCCGTCGTCGATAAGCTGGGAAGCGCAATGTTTCGCAGGGGCTTTGCAAAGCCGTTCTATATCAGAGGCAGGAGAATTCACCACAACGTCCTTTACGTTATTATTCCAGTGGCTTACTGCGCATTTTCCATTCTCTATCTTCTTGGGTATGTGACATTGTCCTGGAGCAATGTTTGGGGGCAGCTCGGAATACTTTCAGTAATAGTAGCCGTATGTATGGTGACCGATGCCATAGGCGATAAGTTCTGGCCTGAAATCAGGAAGAATGTCATACTTCATCACGAATGGATCTACACCCTGATACCGGCCTATATTTTCGCGTTCATGTTCATCATAGTCGTCTAGAATCACTCCGCTGCTTGGTATTGTTCGAATCATCAAAGATACTATATGCTAGCGAAGGCTGTCTCATTTTATGAAACTCGGACTAGAAAACAAAGTTGCACTCGTAACTGCGGCGAGCAAAGGGATCGGATTTGGAACAGCCAAAATCTTGGCTCAAGAAGGATGTAAGGTAGTGATGTGTTCGAGGAGTAAAGATGACATAGAGAAAGCTCGAGATTCCATTTCGAAATCAACCCATAATGACAGTGTCCTCGCGCTTCCGGCTGACATTTCATTGGAAGGTGACCTTAGCCACGTTTTGCAGGAGTCTACGAAGCGCTTTGGGAGTATCGACATACTGGCTTATAACGCTGGATCACCCAAAGTGGCCGCCTTCCTAGACTTGTCAGATGAGGATTGGAACACGGCCGTTAGGCTTCTCTTATTGAGTGCGATATGGCTTGCAAAGGGAGTGATTCCGGCGATGAGGGAGAAGAAGTGGGGGCGTTTGGTATTCATTACGTCAATGACTTTGAAACAGCCGATTAGGAATTTGGTCCTTTCGAATGTTGTTCGGCTGAGTATTGCAGGTCTCTCAAAGGACCTTTCAGAAGAATTTGGCGGAGACGGCATTACCTCGAACGTTATCATGCAAGGGAACATTCTCACCGGACGCCAGAGAGCTATCACCGAAGATTTCGCCAAGCGAAATGCGATGACATTTGAGGAAGCGGAGAGGGCACGAATCAGAGAAATTCCAGCCCGGCGCTTTGGAACGGTAGAGGAAGTGGGTAACACGGTAGCATTTCTCGCAAGCGAGCAGGCATCATACATTAACGGAGCATCGCTTCTGGTCGACGGCGGTTTGGTAAGATCGGTACTCTGAATCTTAAGTCAGAAAAGATCATAACCACTTCTGATGGTATCAACGGTGAAATACGGCTTTCAGGAGATTAAGTGCGTGCGAATCAAGACATCTAGAACTCTGAAATCAATAGACGGCTGGAGACACCGAGTTGATCTGTCCCAACATAAGTACCTCGGGATTCTCGCAACCCTTATAGCTGCTTTAGGATCTGCGAAGATTCAAACTGCGATCATAGCGATCTTCATAATAGCAGTGTCGGTGAATTTTGCCTTTGTTCAATTCGCGTTTCTACTTCTACTGGGCGTCTTGCTACTCAAGCTACAAATTTACAGATTGGCAAATGTTTTTCTTCGAGTGACTTCGCTTCACTAGTCTTCGTTCTTTTCAAGCCCTAGCGTGTAATGCTCTATTTCGGTGCCAATCCCCAGCTGATTATTTTTCTTGGTGTTATCTTCAGAATCGGGGCTTCTCCTTCTCCCCAAGGGTTGTTTCGGTAGTACTTGAATTTCCTGAAAAGAATCTTGAGCAACCTGCGATACTCGGTTCCCTTTTCATAGATCGTGCATTCGCCCTGGATTACAATTCCTCTATTCGGACGATATTCGTCTACAACGAGTGAAACCCTGGGATTTTCTTTCAGGTTTTTTAGCTTCTTTGTTCCATAGTCTGTTACGATAACAATGCTATTTCCATCCGATGCATAAAGGACTGGAGTGACGTGCGGGGCTCCGGCAGCCGTCGCAGTTGCGAAGCGACACAATTCTTTAGATTCCAAAAACCGACTTTCGTTCCTGCTCAGTGATGGCATTATTGCTTGAAAGATCCTTCAAAGAAAAAAATGTTCCTTAGAAGCTCCTCCATAGTAAGCAGAAAACACTCTAGCTGGATCAATACTCTGTTCCAAGCATCAGTTTCCCGGTTTATCGTTTCCCTCCATTACTACTTCACACGATAGAAACCCTTCTTCAATTTTGGGCTGCTCTATTTTTCTAAAATATAATTTGACAACAAAAGCTGGCACTTGCTCCTTCCCTTTTCTAGTGGTATTTCTTTCCAGAGCTAATTCTAGGTGACATTTGACGTAGATGGATCGAACAGGGACCCCGAAGGATCTGGCAATTTCGAGGTATCTTTTACGCGATTTCGCGGTGGTATTCGTATTGTCCACGACAACATTCTCGCCTTTTTCAAACGCTCTCAAAATTTCAGTCTCCTCACGGATGCGGCTCTTCAATATGTCCAAGTTTATTCTGGTGTAAGTTGGGAACCTCTTTTTTACTAGCGTCGATTTGCCACTCCCCGGGACCCCGGTTATGACTACCATTTCGTTAGGCAAACAATCACCTAGAATACTAGGACACTTTTTCGACCTTGATATTTATCTCATGAGCCAAAATCCCAAATAGTGAGTCGCAACTCCAAAGAATAGAAATTTTCCTTTGACAACAAACAGACAATTCTGCAGATTCAATAGGGGCCAGTCAACCACGACGGGCGGGCGCGACGAATCCAACGTCACAACTAAGGAAATACCGGAAGGAGGTCTGTGCTTATCCTCTTTTCTCATAGTAACTGAGGAAACAGATCCGAAGAAGGTGTTAATGGGTCATCTTAGTCCGAAGGCGGAATGGGATCACATAGGTGCTCTCGATCAAAATAGGGTTCAAATTCATAGCAAGGGTTGGATGCTTCCTTCCTCTCATCTCATTATACACGAATCTCCCAAGGATGCGGCTACCAGGGTAGCAAGAGAACAGTTAAACCTAGAAGATCTCAAGCTCTCAGAACCAAAAGTAGTTTCGGAGGTATATGCCCCCAAACGTTTTCAAAATTTGGCAAAACACTGGGATATCGAATTCATTTTTTTCGCTGTGGCAGACGAGAAAAGTCTCGGGAAACCCAACGCTTGGACCGATCTTCAATTTATCGACCCTTCGACAACTACAAGATCTGAATTTGCAAGATCTCATGAAGATGTCCTCGAATCCGCAGGTTTTCTAATCGCGGCTTAGACAGAGTCAATTGATGAATACGCTTTTTTGCTGGTTCGGAAACCCTCAAAATTGGAAAGCCTTAAGCTCAGGAGATCTAGTTGGCCGGGAACCCTTCCTTTCCAGTTTACCGGCACCACCATATGGGATTCTACACGATACTGTTTGCGATTCTATGTATCGTACTGATCTTCCTATTTGTGGGTGTAGCCGAGGCTGCATTTCAAGAAATAGGATTCAACAAGTTTGACTTCGCTATCATTCTGGTTGCAACTTTGTTTGGTAGCTTTGTCAACATACCGGTGTACAGAATCAAAAAGACACAACGAGTGCTACAATACGATGAAGTCAGGGCATTTTGGGTGACTTACCGCATTCCCCATGTTGGCATAAGAGAGGTTTACACAACGGTAGCAGTGAATCTGGGTGGAGCGATCATTCCGATACTGGTGTCTGCTTATCTAATTCTCGTACACATTAGTTTTTGGCCTGAACTTTTAACAGGTGTCATAATAACCTCAGTTATTGTGCATCTAGTGGCGCGTAGAGTTGAAGGAGTAGGAATCGTTACACCAGCTTTTATCCCGCCCTTTGCCGCGGCTGTAATAGCTCTAATACTTTCAATGAACAACCCGGCGGTAATTGCCTATGTCTCCGGATCTCTAGGCGCCCTAATCGGAGCAGATTTAACTAACCTGAGGGGAATGGGAAAGATGGGAGAAGCAGTAGCGAGCATTGGAGGGGCAGGAACTTTTGACGGCGTCTTCCTCACTGGCATGATAGCGGTTTTGATTGTTATTTTAGTCCATATTTTGTGACAAGAAAATGTATGAAACAAATCAGGAATTTCGCGATCTGCAACAATTGATAGAAACCAGCATGAAGGGGGCTGGCGAACAAATGAGAGCTATATTTCATCCTCCGAGCCAGACACTTTCTGCTCGACAAGTTTCAAAAATTCTCAAAGGAATCCAGCACATCGCACTCGCCACGGTTACTTCAAAGTACGAGCCTCGTGTAGCACCAGTTGATACGATCTTCATTCACGGCAAATTCTATGTCTCGACTGATAAAAGTGCATTCAGGGCTCGCCATTTGCTAAAGCGACCGCAAGTTAGCGTTTGCTACTACAAGGGAGATGAGGTCGTGATAATTGTTCACGGAAAAGCGGATCTAATCGAAAAGACCCATCCTGACTTTGAAGCCATCAACAAGGTTTGGGTTGACCATTACGGCAGCGGAGTTCTTGACTGGTCTGAACAAGGGATTTACATTCGAGTGAATCCCGAAAAGATGTTCACTCACGCCAGAGATCCCAAGAAGTTTCCTGTTCGCCCACAAAAAAAGAAAAAAATCTGATCTTCATTGGACTTCGATCAGTGAGGCTTGGTAACCCAACCTCATGAGCGCATCGCGAACATCGTCTCTGTGGTCTCCCTGAAGCAGGATTCCTCCATCCTTGGCAGTGCCCCCAGTCGCTAATTTCTTTTTCAAATCCCGGGCAACCTTTTCGAGATCGTGCTTTTCTTTCTGGAGGCCAAGAATCATAGTAACTGGTTTCCGAAATTTACGCGTCTCCAGTCGTATGACGATCCGAACCTCGCTCTTGTCAAGCTCACGAAGAGCGTCTTCGAACTCTGATCCCTTATCCGACAACAACTATCGCAGTAAAAGTACTCCGTTATTACGATTTTGGGATTCGACGGGAAAGCATTTTGAGTATGTTGGGATTTACCCCCTTTTTGTTGAAAGATGTTGTTGATTGCACTATCGCTGTCTTCGGACTTTAACGCCTTCGCACCTTTTGCCCAGACACTCAGCGCTGTCGCAGTTGTTATTGGCGCGATCTTTGTGCTTTACCAATTGAGACAGAACAACAAGCTTGTCGAGGCGACAAGCAAGCAAGCCGAGGCCGCCGTAGCTCAAGGAAAACTTCTTACCGATCAGATGAAACAAACAAACCAAATAGCCGACATAGATATTGTGATGCGGCTATACGAATTTGCCAATTCAGCTGAGTTTCAATTAGCATGGTTGACTGTACTGCACTCCGATCTAGCAACAGAAGGAGACTGGGATAAATTATCAAAAGAAGAACAGGTCTCATTCTATCAGGTATCCGCACTTTTTGAATCACTTGGCGTTCTTGTCCAAAGGAGCATAGTTCAGCTCGATGTGATTGATGACACGTTCCAAGTTGAGTTGGCTTGGGATAAACTTCGAGATTTCACTAAACATATGAGGGAAAAGTTTGGAGAAGAGGCCGCATATGTCGCGTTTGAAGGTTTGTACAAAAAAATGAAGGCCTTACACAGAGCAGCCGCTTGATTTTATTTCAAAAAATATTAAAGTGAGGCCTGTAAACGCTTCCCAGTAGGATCCAGGAACTAGTCGTAACAAAAATAAAATGAAGGTGGAAAGTTTGCCGGAGGAACAGAAAAATCCCATTTCGAAATGGCGATGCGAAATCTGTGGTCTAGAGATCAAGGATCAAGATAGCAACAGCTTCAGGCAACGAGTAATCTACCACCGAAAAATGCATACATGATCTTATTTCTGTATTAAGGTTCTGCCGAGCTCTCGATTCTGACCAATAGTATTATGAATCAAAACGAAATTTCAAGATAGCTTACCGCAAGCCGTATATGATTAATTTCAAAAGTCGCTCCGTGTACTGTCTTGACCCGTCTATTGGCGTTCGTGGACATATTCGTCGACTCTCCTCATATGGACGATGTTGTCAACGCGCTGTCGCAGGTTCCCAACATGGAAGAATTGTACGAAGTCACAGGAGAATTTGACATCGTCTCGCTAGTTTCTGCGGCAGACATCGAAGAATTCAGAGACATCCTGAAGAATAAGATTATGAAAATAAAAGGTGTAAAGAGCACCGTTAGCTCTGTCGTACTTCACACTCACAAAGGGCCCAGAAGCCTAGAAAACGGCAAACGTGTCACGTCGACTGTTTCAACCTGACATTTTTTTCTTGCAAAAATATTCGAAAAGGAAGGGGCAATGCTAATCATGTGCCAAAGGAATTCTTTCGTCAATTTCGAACTTTATTCCCTCGAGTCGCCGTTTGCCAAGAGCAACTACAAGGTGTAGAGCGCTGAAACTGTTTGATCAGCCCTCTTGAAATCGCTGAACTAGTGTTACTTCTCGCGGTTGTTCTTCTAACCGCTTGGCTTTACGCTCCTTTTATCGTCAAGGTCTTCAAACGGACACCTAGCAGGGTGGATAAACTCCTCAACCCCATTGAGAATTCCATTTACAAACTGCTTGGTATCCAAGTAGATCGGTCGATGGGTTGGAAGGAGTATTTCTTCTCCGCCCTCCTTGTGAACATCGCTCAGATGGCAATCGCGTTTGTCATCTTGACGGAACAGGGATTGCTCCCTCTAAATCCCATGCATTTTCACGGTATGAGTTGGGATCTGGCTTTGAACACAGTCGTTTCATTTGCGACAAATACCAATCTGCAGCATTATGCCGGCGAGATGACTCTTTCCTATTTTAGTCAGATGACAGCTATCCAGTTTCTGCAGTTCACTTCCGCCGCGACCGGATTATGCTGCGGAGTGGCAATGGTTCGTGGTTTCATTCTCCAATCAAAAGGACTCGGAAATTTTTACGTTGACTTTGTCAGGGCTATAACAAGAATTTTCATTCCGATATGTTTTGTCGCTGCAATAATTCTTGTCGCACTGGGCGTACCTCAAACTCTTTCCGGTTATATTACGGTTCAAACAGTCGAAGGTGCAACGCAACAAGTCCTGGTCGGACCGGTAGCTTCGCTCGTAAGTATAATGCAGGTCGGAACAAACGGAGGTGGCTACTATGGTGCCAATTCGGCTTATCCTCTCCAGAATCCCAGTCCGATCACGGATCTTGTCCAGATTTTTCTGATGCTCCTTATCCCAACTGCCCTTTGTTTCATATTTGGCGACTACATTGGAAAGAAAAAGGAAAGCCTGCCCATAATAGTGGGGGCATACGCGCTGTTTGCGATCGATCTGGGAATTGCATTCATTCCAAACCCAGTCACTGTAGGCCCGGGACTAGAGACACGCTTTGGAGGCTTTATGTCCACTTTTTGGACAGTGGTCACCACTGCCGTGACTACAGGGTCGGTTAACGCTTCACTATCTGGAATCCATCCTTTGGCAATCCTTGCTGCTTTCATGGGGATGTTGATTCAGTCAACTCCAGGTGGCAAAGGTGTTGGTCTGATGTACTTGTTGATGTACATAATCATCACCATCTTTATCGTGGGCCTCATGTCAGGCAGAACTCCGGAATATCTTGGGATCAAGATCGTCGCTAGAGATGTGAAACTCGTAATGGTTGCATTTCTCATCCATCCGCTGATTATCATAATTCCAACAGTGATCGCGTACGCAAGCGGGGCTGCTGCTGCCATCGGCATGGGACCAAATTCGCTTGGATTTACTCAGATCCTTTATGAATACACCAGTTCCGCGGCGAACAATGGTTCTGATTTCCTTGGGACCTTAGGTAATACACCCTTCTTTAATGTCTCGACGGCAATAGTCATATTCTTAGGGCGCTATGGTCCGATTATGTGTTTGCTCGCGTTATCTGGGTCTATGCTTGGAAGAAAGAGAGCCACTGCAACGGAATCGTCTCTAAAGACGTCGAGCTGGACTTTTTCCTTGGTGCTCGTTGCAAGCATTCTTGTGCTTGTTGTCTTGACTTTCTTTCCGTTCTTAGCTCTCGGCCCGATTCTTGCTTACTTCCAAGGTCACTTGAATTTCTTCTCTCTAGGACTATGGGTGTAATAAGTTGTGAGTGAAACGATTGCAGTTAGCACATCGAACACAGAGCAACGAACCACAAAGACGAGTGAGGAGAGAGGTAAAACCCCTGGGCTTTTTCGATTAATCTCGGGAAAGGTCCTCGTGGATTCAGTAGTGCGACTGAATCCGGTGTCGCTCCTTTCCAATCCCGTGATGTTCATTGTTGAGGTAACCTTCTTCATTGTGCTTGCAATGGCCGTCGATCCCGTAGCATTTGCCCACGTTGCCTCGCTCTCTCTCCGAGCTTTCTACATTGAAGTCGCAGCGATACTGTTGATCACTGTATGGTTTGCCACTCTTTCAGACTCGCTTGCCGAAAAACAAGCCAGGACGACCGCAAATAGTCTTCGAAAGATCGAGACCGAAGTAATGACGAAAAAGCTAGTCATCGAAGGAGGAGAGACCAAGGTTGTCCCTACTCCTTCAGAAAAGCTGAGAAAGGGTGATGTCATCTCACTTGAGAAAAACGATGTAGTCCCTATTGACTGTGATGTGACTGCCGGTATCGCGATGGTTGATGAATCTCTTCTGACTGGAGAATCGACTCCGGTTAGAAAAGCACCCGGGGATCAACTCATCGGAGGCTCCAAAATAATTAGTGATTCCTTAACAGCTCGCGTCAACGTCAATCCCGAAGAGACATACATCAACCAGATGATACGGCTAGTCGAATCTTCAAAGAGACCTAAAACGCCTAATGAGCAAGCTGTAACTATTGTATTAATTGGATTAACAGCGATCTTCACAATTATAATTATCGGGATGCTGGGCCTCTCAATTACTCTTGGACTTGCGGCGGACCTCTCAGTTCTAATCGCGTTGTATGTCTGCCTCCTCCCAACCACTATTGGGGCGCTACTACCTGCGATTGGCCTCTCAGGAATTTCTAGACTTTATGAAAGAAGAATCGTGGCAAAGTCCGGCAAATCGATAGAGACTGCTGGTGACACCGACACGATCCTTCTTGACAAAACGGGCACGATAACCGTCGGAAATAGGCAAGCAATCGAATTCCTTCCATTTGATGGTCACACCGAGCGAGAAATTGGAGAAGCAGCATTTCTTTCATCTTGGCATGATGACACGCCAGAAGGAAGAAGCATAATCAGGCTGGCTTATGAAAGAGGGTACATTCCAAAGGAGCTCAACGCCCTTGCACTGTCAGAGGTATACGAGTTTTCGGCATCAACTCGAACAAGCGGCGTGAAGCTTCAAAAGGGGCAGGGCTTCATGCTGCCAAAAACAGGCGAAAAAGGAACAAAAGGAAGGTTCAGACGGAAATTTGCTGATGTTTCGCTCCCAGATATTGAGCCAGAAACTGAAGGTGCTGGAACTGAGGACGAACAGGAATCTGAGATAATCAAGGGAGCTCCGGACTCGATCAGGGCGCTGGTAAAGAGCGTACCCGCAAAATATGACTCTGTTTTGCAAGGAATCTCACAGGCCGGAGACACTCCAATCGGGATTGAGAGAAACGGGGAACTGTTAGGTTTGATTCGTCTAAAAGATGTACTGAAACCTGAAATAAAGGACAAAGTCCAGGACGTGAAGGCGATGGGAATCCGTCCTGTCATGATCACAGGAGACCAACCTTTGACCGCGAGGAACATTGCAAAGGAAGTAGGCATCGAAGAGTTTGTTCCTCAAGCGAAGCCAGAAGACAAGTATGGAATCGTCCGGAAAGAACAAGCGCAAACAAGAGTTGTGGCAATGATTGGTGACGGAACAAATGACGCCCCAGCTTTAGCTCTTGCCGATGTTGGACTTGCAATGGATTCTGGCACACAAGCAGCAAAAGAAGCGGCAAACATGGTAGACATGGAATCGAACCCGGCTAAGATAATAGACGTCGTGATGCTGGGCAAGCAGCTACTCATGACTCGGGGTGCAGTGACGGCATTCAGTATCGCTAACGACGTTGCAAAATACTTTGCAATCGTTCCCGTGCTTTTTGCAACTACCCTGCCTCAGCTCGAGAGCTTGAATATACTTCATCTGGGTCTTCACACAGCTGTCTTGTCCGCCCTAATTTTCAACGCGATTATTATCCCGCTTCTGATACCCCTTGCGATGAGAGGCGTGGCCTTTAAACCTGCAAATACAATGACTCTGTTCCTTAGGAATACGTTAATTTACGGTGTGGGTGGAATAGTCGCGCCCTTTGTGGGAATAAAGCTGATCGATCTCTTGCTCACTTTAGTATTTCATTTGTAGGGTGAATTGAAGATATGCCTGAAGAAAATAAACCAAAATGGCGCAAGCACGCAAGACCGATCATTGGAATGGCAGTGATTTCTCTCTTAATCTGCGGCTTATTTTTCCCTCTACTGATTACGGGCATTGCGCAGGCGACGATGCCATATCAGGCGAACGGGAGTCGTGCCTACTTGCCCAATGGAAGATTGGTCGGGTCTTATCTAATCGACAACAACTTTACGGAACCGGTATTCTTCCAAGCAAGAAATCAAAGCTTGACTGCGTCAGGAGTGGATCCTGATATTACAGTCCCAGAGGCCCAAGCTCAGGTGCCTAGAATAAGTAACTGGACAGGCATATCTCAAACTACTCTTTTGAATTTGATAAATTCAAACAAGGAGGGTACGTTCTGGATATTTGGCAGTCCCTACCTCGATGTCCTAAATCTAAATCTCATTCTGATTCAGCAGTATCCTCAAATTTATCAAAAGTATGTAGCGAATACATAATGCTGGTGAGCGGTTCAGAATTTCTATTGAGACTCGACCATTGGCTCGCTTTTGTTTCTTTCATGGCTGTGGAAGTAATCCTTTATTTGAAAAAATGCATTGTTGCAGATCATGACAACACTACTCGAGCAATCCGAAAAGTGTAATACTCGAACCGAGAGAAACCCTTCTCTCAGTCATACCCTATGAGTTCCAGCGACGACATTTTTGCCAGCACTCCAATAAAACGCAAAGGGATCAGAAAGGAGAGTCGCAAGCTCAGCTTCATTCTTTATGAAGTATTTTACGGTCCTTTTGTGTTCCTCAGGGCTAGTTATCGGCAGCTGTCTATACTGGGTGCGATGTTTATCGCAGGGGCAGCTATACTTGGATCATATAATCATCTTCCTCCCCTCAGCGCGATCCTTGCCTCCGTCTCGACAATCACGACAATCGGCCTGTATGTCCCAAATGGAGGAAATTTTAGCGATATGCCTCAGGCAGAGGCAGCTCTTTTAATTCTCATGATAATTGTTTCTGTCGGAGCAGGCGCGTCCATCGTGCAAAGCACAGTAAGCACAGTTGCGGCCGGAGATCTCGGGAAAGGGGAAGCTGAGAAAAGACTCATCACGAAGCTCAAGGACCACGCCATAGTTTTCGGATACAGCCATTTGGGACGATATATTGCCGAGAAGCTCGACGAGCTTGGATTTGATTACGTTGTGCTCACGAGAGATCCCACACTATATCATGAGCTTGTGAGCAAGGAGATCTTTGCGGTACTCGAACACGAAAGCCAACCCATGGCAGCCTTGAAAGCCGCTGGCATAGAAAGAGCAGCGATGATAGTTGTTGCGCATTCAGAAGATCCCACTAACATGCTTGTAATCCTCAGTTCCAGAAAACTACGGCCCGACATTAGAATAGTAAGCGTAGTACATGATCAGAGCCTCGTAGAAACTGCCAGAAACGCTGGTGCAGATGTGGTGATACCGTCTTCTGTCACGGTGGGCCATCTACTAGCTCTATCGGCTGTGACCAAAGATCTCGTTGGAGTTGTCTTCTCGGAGAAAATTGGAACTAAAGAGATCGCTCAATTTTCAATCTTCAAAACCTCGCCCCTAATCGGGAAAGGGCTGCAGGAAATTTCAAAACTGGCAACGGTTATTGGAGTTATACGTGATGAAGAAGTTGTAAACGACGTATTCAACCCCTCTTTCAGGCTCAATGAAAACGATACTCTGTTGGTCCTCGGTGACCCTGCGAAACTCTCTACGATTGAAGAAGAAGCAAAAGCAGTTTAGATTTCACATCAGAGTTCTGAAGGAGCTATCTAATTTCGTTGCAAGAGCAGCTTTGCAGTAGCTGATTTTATTGGTTTGATCTTGATATATCGCGATCCCAAAATGAGGGCAGCTCCTAAAGTTAGAACAATCAAACCTGCGTAAAATGAAAGCCCGTAAGTATCAGAGACAGTCCAGGGGAGCATAGAACTGATCACAGCGCTATACGTTTTGGAGAATCCGTAAATTGACACGACCGATCCTACTAGCATAGCGATCATTCCAGATCGACGCAGTAATCTCTGACCACCAGATTCCCAGAATAGTTCGCCTCCCCTCTTTCGCTTGAAACCAAGGACGAATTCGCCTCCGGCGATGAATGCTAATACAGCGCCTAATGTGAGAGTTTCATAATCCAAAGCGTAGGTGCAGATAGAAATCCGACTAAGCACGTCGCTACATAATGAACCGTATGAAGCCAAGAGAGAAAAAGCACTTGGCAGGGCAAACACGAGCCCGATAAAGAAGTGCCTTTGCCATTTCAAACAAATCTCACGGCTCGTTTCTCAAGCAAGGAGAACGATGTATTGTTTATGAATGTGAAATACAGACCGGGCCTTTTTTGCTATTTTGAAGGAGTTGGACAAAAAGGATTAGTGCTGTAGGTTTGGATCCATCCTAGAATTCGAATCCAAAACCTGAGACAAAACTTTCCGCTTTCCTAAGCTCCTGTAAGAACCTGATCCCTTGTTCAGTCATCGTGTAATATCTTACGCCAGGCTCGTCTTGATTTTCTTTTACAAGATTTTTTTGCACGAGCTCTCCGAGGTATCTAGTAAGACGCTCGTGCGAGAGATTTGCTTTTTGAAGGACTCGAGTTGGTTTCGCCATGCCATCGTCTTGCACCGCTTGGAGTATGTCCATGTAGATTCTAATCTTACTGCGCGCTTTTTCCGGTTGAACCAATTTTTCCTCTCCAAATAAGAAAGAGCAAGAGAGACAGAAACGCTGCGAACTGCACTGCAGTTCCAATGAAGTCAAGTATCTCTGAAAAACCAAGAGCTCGTGCAGCAACAATTCCTAATGAGAACGATATTGCCTGAGATGCTAATATGAGCACGAAACCGACGAGAACAAGGATCGCTTGCTTGTTACGATGTTTCAGGTATCCAGTCGAGTCGAGGTAAATGATCGCAACCAGAAACGCCATAGAAAGAGCCGAAGAGATAATGATGATTTCACGCGCGAGCGCGATTAGTACTCCAAGCTCACCTAAGCGCGAGGCAAGAACCACGGATGTAGCGGAAGCTAAAAATCCTATGGTCGGGGGTCTGTTCATAGACCCATTTGAAGAAGCTGCGCTCGCTGGTCCACGTCGGGACAACAAATAGCCCATCAGTATTACGAAATACGCGAGAACTTGCAAAAACGAATACGTGGCCGCAGCTTCACGAATTATGAGTCGATGCAAAAGAAGGTAACTTGATGTGCTTGGAATGAAAAATGACAGCGTATCTATGAAAGCCTCCGCTAAGAGGCCCACACCTAACACGGTGAATCCAATGCTCAAAAAACGCAAAGCGGAGTTTTCGATGAGCCTTGTATAGCGAAAAGCGTAGAAGCTAACGAGAAAAGCAACTATGCCGCTCAGAAAGTAAAACGATGTGTCAAGATATAGAAATGGAAAAGGCATTTGCTTAGATCTTCCGTGGCGAACAGAAAAGGATCAGTGCGGTTGCGCTTCCATAAGGCTGGCGGTTATCGGGCTGAATCTGTGGTATATTTAACTCAGACTTTAGGCGAATTTTGTGCGTTTCGGAATCAAAATGGTGTGTTGAATTCAACAAAAGCTTTCGCTAACGTTATTCATAGGTAGATCAAATAAAGTGATGGTCGGGTTATGGTTTTCCGCGGAGTCATAAGCGAAATTTTGTTATCCCCATTCCGTCTTGCTTAACGAGGAAGGCGAATTGGCCAGTGTTCGATAGCATTTTATCAATTTTTGGGTCAAAAGAGAGTGATTTACTGAACTTACGATTTACGCGGAATTTTAGCCTCGCACCCAAGGCTTTGACGAAAGCCGAAAAGACAGTGCTCTGGAGTCTCCTTGCGATCTCTGGAATAGCTCTGTTGGCGATAGTGATCTTTTACATAATGAATCCGCGAAACATTGTAGGAGACCAACTAGTTAATACCCGAAGCGGAGCGCCTGAAGAAATAGGAGAAGGCTTTTCACCAGTTTATGTAAAACCGATCACTGTACTCTTTATCGCTGGCGTAGTTTTCTCTTACTGTTTCTTTGCTCTTGCCCAAGGATTTATCTCAAAATATGTACCCAAGTCCCTTCGCTATTTGTTTCTAATATTGTCAGTGACACTGCTTGCAATGGGATTGTACGAGGTGCTGTTCAATTTCACATTATGGGGTGCCCTAATGACTTCCGGCGCACCTCCCAACAGTCTTGTGAATGAATATCCTCTGGCTAGCCTAAAGATAAATTTGGATTTTGCGACAAAGACGACGGTATTATGGTGCATAGCTGCATTCTTTGCTACTGTAGCATTCAAGAATTCGCTAGAGATAAAGGAAGAAAGTTCGGAGCTAGTTCCGGCTGAACGATTGTAGAAGAGCTTTGGAGCCGTTCAAGAGATTATGCCTCGAGTCCGAATGGTCTCCCGAATCCGAGCTTTCAAGTTCTTTCTAATCTATGACTTCGACTATTATGTTTCTCGGGAAGCCACGCGGTCTATTTATTTATCTAGCCTGCTTATTTCATATCATTGAGGTAGTCCGAAGTGTTCAGTGTTTCCTAACACCGTAGCAAGACTTCTAATGCGATCCATCTATGAATTTTTCAAGCAAACCAGTTCTAGTTTTCTGGGAGACAACTAGGGCTTGTCTTCTATCATGTCTCCATTGCAGGGCCTCAGCTATCACTAAACCGCTTCCCGGGGAGCTCTCAACTGAAGAGGGCTTCAAGCTGATGGATTCCGTTCGTTCATTTGGGAAACCATACCCAACAATAATTTTCACCGGAGGGGATCCTTTGATGAGAAAGGATCTATTTGATCTCCTTGGATATGCGTCAAGCTCCGGCGTCTCATTTGCAGTATCGCCTGCCGTGACAAAGTTGTTGACCAAGGACGCCTTGGCAAAACTGAAAGAAGCCGGCTCTGCCTCCATATCACTAAGTCTCGACGGTTCATCACCGGAAATTCATGACGCCATAAGGGGCGAGGCTGGGACTTTTCAAAGAACAATCGAAGCTATCTCCAATGCTATTCAGCTCGGCGTTAAAGTTCAAGTCAATACTGCAATTATGAAAAGGAATTTTGCAGATTTGCCCGAGATACTCCACGTGATAAGGGGTCTTGGAGTTAGAACCTGGGAATTATTTTTCCTAGTAAAAGTAGGGAGAGGAGAGTCTTTGCAAGATCTTTCGCCTGAAGAAAATGAGAGCGTCTGCAATTTTCTTTATGACGCATCACACTATGATCTTACGGTTAGATGCGTTGAAGGGCCATTCATTAGACGAATCGTGAAACAACGGAAAGAATTGGGAAGATACTGGAATGACGCAAATTATCATAAATTGCATTCTAGGCTAGTTGAGTTGGAGGGACTCCCTCAACCAGAAAGCACCTCGACACTTGGCACGAGGGGAACGTTGGATGGAGATGGCGTAATTTTTGTGGGATATGATGGCACAATAAGTCCTGGCGGATTGATTCCGATCAATCTTGGCAATGTCAGACGGGATAATCTTGTAGACTTGTATCAGCGCAATAAGCTTCTGATTAGCATTAGAGATCGACTGTTGAATGGGTTCTGCGGTGCTTGCGAATTCAAAGAAATATGCGGGGGTAGCAGGGCGAGGGCATATTCGTTTAACAATGATGCCCTATCTTCAGATCGGGCATGTATGCTCGCAGCGGCTGTTTGAAGAGATCGGTCTCATCGCTCATTCACACTTTGAACAGACCTCACGAGGTCCAGTAGCGAGCGATAACCACTTGACATATTCTCCAACAGGCATTTGGGGTGATTGCTATTGGGACGCGCATCTGAAGTTGTTGTGGTAGGCGGAGGAATTTCGGGGTTATCAACATGCTACTATGTGAATGAACTTGCGGCACGCACTAAGCAAATGATTCATCTCACCTTGATTGAAGCTGGAAACAGACTTGGAGGAAAGATAGTTACTGACGTTAACGATGGAATGATAATAGAAGGCGGGCCCGACTCTTTTTTCACGTTGAAAGCTTACGCTCTAGATTTATGCAAAGAGCTAGGGCTAACCGATGATCTGGTTGTTGCAGACTCTGAAAGCAAGGGAACGTATATTTTGAACCGTGGAAAACTCTCAAAGCTTCCAGAGGGCACGAGTCGGGCATGCCTGGAAAACTACTCCGCTTTTTGCTAACTGACTTGGTATCTTTTTCTGGGAAAGTTCGCGTGCTCATGGATCTAGATGGTAGTTCCGAAAAGACAAGAAACTTCTGATGAGTCGATAGGGTCGTTTATTGGTCGAAGGATTGGAAGACAGTTCTTGGAAAAGATAGTCGAACCGCTATACGCAGGCATATTCGCAGGAGATGTTTATCAGCTCAGTGCAAAAGCGGTCTTGCCTCGACTCGTTGAGACAGAGTCGACCCATGGAAGTCTCATTCGAGGAGCTACTGGAACAAAAACCATCCCGCCAAACAGTGACAAAGCTACTAGATCACAGCTTCCTACTTTTGTAACAATGAAGGGAGGTCTCATTCAACTGGTGGACGGAATAGTTTCTCGGTTTAACGGTACATCGATCATGCTGACCACCGAAGTGCTTGGAGTGTCTACATCGGATGCGCGAGACAGGAACACCTTTGAAATCTTGGTAAAAGGTGCGGACAAAGTGGAAGCGGATGTCCTCGTGTAGGCCACACCTGCTTATGTTACGTCTAAAATAGTTCGGCAGCTTGATGATGGAATTGCTTCCTTGCTAGGTACGATCCCATATGTTTCCACGGCGACCGTCTCCTTGGCTTTTGACAAGAGCGAAGTGGGAGAGAAAGTGAAAAGACATGGTTTCCTTGTCCCAAGAACAGAAGGTGAATTAGTTACTGGTTGCACTTGGGAGTCCTCAAAGTGGCCGGGGCACGCGCCTCCAGAAGTGGTATTGGCCAGATGCTATTTGGGTTGGTCCGGCCACGAAGAATTTGCTGAGCTTGATGACGCCGCTCTGATAGAGCGTGTACGTGACTTTCTCCGCAGGGTAGCAGAGATATCGACACAGCCTTTTTTCGCAAGGATTTTCAGATGGGATAACGCACTGCCCCAGTATACTGTGGGACATTTGGAACGTATGTCATCACTTGGTCAATTACTGAATAGTCACAGTGGACTCCTTCTCACGGGCGCGGCCTTCCATGGAGTTGGTTTGCCCGATTGCATTCGTGATGGGTACTTGACAGCTGAAATGGTAGTAAAAGCAGTCGAAGAAAGGAAAACACAATGAAATCCACAATTCTGAGAAGACCAGTGAGTTAGATTCAATTCATCTAACTTCTCGTCAGAAAATCGGAAATATGTGTTCAATTCTATATCGAATTGGCATCTCAGGCTTGACGCACAAGCCCATGAAATTGTACTCTTTCGTTTCTTGAGAATTGCGTGAAATTCGCAAGGGCGAGGTTCGATTCATACTGGTAGAGCTTGTCAAGTTATCTCTTTCCGGTGTTCTGCATCCTTGCGAGTGATGTCAGGTAACTTGCAGTGGATTTCATACTCGAAGTATATGAGCTTCGGACGGGTTTATGATTGTTCGGTGTATGATCCCCCACATCCAGTGTGTGCATTAGAGCGATGGGTCTGCATGTTGCAAATTGACTTTCAATAGATCTATGCCTGCGTGTATTTTGAGTCAATTCCTTTTCAAACCTCTTCGTCGGAAACAAAATATCCTTATTAGGATCCGCTTGCTCCCAAAAGTGAGAAATGCAAGCCACAGCAATCAGCAATGATAGGAGCGAGAAATATTCTGAACTTCGGGGCTTGGCTCTCTTAGAGTCGCCCAAGCTGACTAAAGGCACTGCATTCACTTTAGAAGAGCGTCATGCGCTGGGTCTAGAGGGCCTGCTCCCACCTTCAGTCGAAACGATAGACAAACAACATCAAAGAGTTCTTCAACAGCTAGGGCAAAAGCCAACTGACCTTGAGCGCTACATTTACTTGAACCAGCTTGTTGACACAAATGAGACATTATTTTATAACGTCATTATGTCGAACCCTGCTTACTTTCTGCCAATATTGTATGACCCCACAATCGCAGAGGCCTGCCTAAAGTTCAGCCATATTTATCGACGTCCCCGCGGAATGTACATTTCGATAAAGGACCGAGGTCACGTGCGCGAGAGATTAGCTAATTGGCCCGACAAGAATGTTCGTGTCTTGTGTGCTACGTCGGGCGGTCGCATCCTAGGATTGGGCGATCTTGGCGCAAATGGAATGGGAATTCCGATCGGCAAGCTTCAGCTCTATACAGCATGCGCTGGAGTTCCGCCGAAGGGTTTGCTTCCGATTTTCGTTGACTTTGGAACAAACAACAGCGGACTACTGAATGACCCGCTCTATATTGGTCTCAGGCAAACAAGATCTCCTCTCACCGAGGTCGACGGATTTGTGGATGAGTTTGTCGCTGCCGTTCAGCAGGAATTCAAGGACTGCTGCATTCATTTTGAGGACTGGAGGGGAACTGACGCAATTCACTACCTTGCTAGGTATAGGGATCAAGTCTGTTGCTTTAATGACGACATTCAGGGAACAGGCAGTATAACGGTGGCAGGCCTAGAAAATGCCATGCGAATTACAAATCAGAAACTGAGAGATCAGAGAGTCTTGTTTTTTGGCGCCGGGTCTGCCGGAGTCGGCAATGCCATTATGACAGTTGCGGCGATGAAGCTCGAAGGATTATCGGATACGGAGGCACGCGAGCGAATCTGGATGTTCGATATCAACGGTCTTCTCGAGACTTCTCGCAATGACTTGAGCCCTGAGCAACTTCAGTTCGCGCATCCACACTCTCCGAGCCATGATCTTGTCGAAGTGGTCAATTCGGTAAGACCAACCATTCTGATCGGCATTAGTACTGTAGGCAAAGCATTCAGCAAATCTGTAATTGAAGCTATGTTGAAAATCAGCGAAAGGCCAGTGATATTCGCTCTTTCAAACCCCACAGAAAACGCCGAATGCACGGCAGAAGAAGCATACATGTGGTCTGATGGACGAGCTATCTTCGCCGCGGGCGTTCAATTTCCACCCGTACAGTACAAAGGCAAGACTTTCCTTCCTGGGCAGGCTAACAACTTCTACATCTATCCAGCAATCGGCTTTGCAGTTTATGCAACTCGGGCAAGACGCATTACGGATGAGATGTTCATCGAGGCAGCAAAGTCGACTGCAGATGCTGTTACGGACGAACAACGCGCGCTGGGTCTCATATTCCCTCCGCAAAGCAATGTTCTAGAAACCGAACTGAGAACGGCCGTGCGAGTCGCTACCCTCATTTTCGATCGCAACCTTGCAGGGGTTAGCCGTCCAAGCGACGTCAACGCTTGGCTAAGGGCGATGGTTTACAAACCCGTTTACAACATGTGAAATAGGTGTGCCCCAATTAGTTGAGAAATTAGGGCAAGAATCTCAGCGGATTCCTAGAATATTAGATCGTCCGATAGGCATCCAGTCTAGCGGAACGCGGGTAGAATCAGACTCGATGGGAGAAATAGAGGTTCCAGCAGATCACTACTGGGGGGCCCAAACGCAAAGGTCGCTAGTACACTTCTCCATCGGCAGCGATCATATGCCAATAGAAGTGTACCGTGCATACGGTTATGTGAAGAAGGCAGCAGCCATCGTAAATGCATCCGAAGGTGTCCTGGAGCGATGGAAGGCTGATCTGGTTGCAAAGGTCGCAGATGAAGTTATAGCTGGAAAGCTCGACTCCGAATTTCCTCTTTATGTTTGGCAAACTGGGTCTGGGACCCAATCGAACATGAACGTGAACGAAGTCATCAGCAATCGCGCCATACAACTCGTCGGTGGAAGACTTGGAAGCAAACAACCAATCCATCCGAACGACGATGTCAACCGGAGCCAGTCATCAAACGACACTTTTCCGACAGCGATGCACCTAGCGACGGTCATAGAATTCATCGCTCATCTGATCCCCGCGGTCTCTGCGTTGAGGGATTCGCTCTGGACGAAAGCGAAGGAGTGGGTAGATGTGGTCAAAATAGGGCGTACCCACCTACAAGACGCAACTCCTCTCACTGTTGGACAAGAATGGTCGGGATACGCCACTCAAATTGACAATGCTCTCCAAAACGTGAAACACTCTTTGGATAGCCTATACCGAATCGCGATGGGAGGAACCGCGGTAGGCACAGGAATAAATGCCCCTCCGAATTTCGGCGAGAAAGTGGCCGCGGAGATATCAAAACTTACCAACTATCCTTTCGTCACTGCCCCGAATAAATTTGAAGCGCAAGGCTCGCTAGACGCGATGGTTTCTGCGAGCGCGGCGCTAAGGTCTCTTGCGGTCGCCCTGATGAAAATTGCAAACGACCAGCGCTGGCTGGGCTCGGGGCCTCGCGCAGGGCTTCACGAGCTTGTCCTTCCAAGCAATGAACCGGGTAGCTCAATTATGCCAGGCAAAGTTAACCCAACGCAGCAAGAAGCTATGGTCATGGTCTGCATCCAGGTAATAGGAGAGGACAATGCTGTTGCCTTCGCAGGTTCGCAGGGAAACTTCGAACTCAACGCAATGAGACCAATTATAATTAACAATGTACTTCACATGGCGAGAATACTCGCAGATGCCTCAACCAAACTGCGCATTTACAGCATTGAAGGCACGGAACTGGACCAGATCAAAGTGGAGAAATACGTCAGAGAATCCTTGATGCTTGTTACGGCGCTCAGCCCGGTTATAGGATACGATAAAGCCTCTCAAATTGCGCACTACGCACTCGACAACAATCTGAATCTGAAGGATGCCGCCCTAAAGCTGGGCTATGTGACGTCACCAGAGTTTGACCGCATCATAGATCCCAAGGCGATGGTCGGAAATCCCCGAAGGGATCTTGGGATGTCCGCCTAAGACAGTCCATCAATGTTGCGTTCTTCTGCTCCCCCTGTACCTGATGAGCGTTGCTGGCCCGGTTCATAAACTTCCACTAAGGGAACTAAATCCCTCACCAAGACTCGTTCATACAGTGAGGTCTTAAGATCCGCCTCCCGTCATTTGACTACGGGCTGTTTGACTTTCTGAAGAGCTCTAATCAGATTATTGCTCAGATTTAGATGCTGTCTTACGAGCTCAGGTGGTATCAATGCCATCCACTGATTAAGAGACACATCCTGGAAACGAGGACTTTTGAAAATTTCCAAATACCGGAGCGGAACTTCCGATGTATTCTCGACATAGTGTCCATAAGCAAAGGGGACTAAACCCACATCTCCCGGCGAGAAATCAAAAGTTCGTGCATTGTGTTCCGCGGCAAAAACGGTCATCCGGGCTGTCCCTTCAATATAGTACTGCCACTCTTCGTTATTCGGATGCCAGTGAATCTCTCTCATACCACCGGGCTCGACCTCGACTATTGCAGCAGCGATTGTTGACGCGGCTGGAAACCTAGTCGAATCGATAATTCGAGCGGTACCGCCGCTTGTTTTTATCGCCGGCAGGTCAGAAATGTGATAGCTAAACGATCTCTCTCCAAGCGGATTTGCTACTTTGTCAGAAGATAACGGACCGGGTACTTCTCCCTGAAAGATGTATCGAGTTCGATCCACATCTGTCGGAAGATTCGAAAAATCGCTCTCTGCCACTCCGAAATTTTTTGCAAGGACTTCTTTAGGAATGCAATTGAAAAAGTCACTTATGAGAAAAGTCGAATCCTCTGAGAAATTACCGTTGTCAAATGCGAGGAGGAATTCGCAGCCGTGCTCTAATCCTTGAATCGAGTGCGGAATACCGGCAGGAAAATTCCACATGTCTCCGGGACCGACATCGTCGAGGAAATTCTGCCCATTTTGGTCAACTCCGCTTAGGCGGGCACTTCCGGAAAGCATGTACGCCCATTCAGCTTCTTTGTGCCAGTGCAGCTCTCTGATACCTCCAGGCTTCAGACACATGTTGACACCTGCGATGGTAGTTGCGGCAGGAAGTTCACGCTGGGTGACTTGACGCGCCCAACCACCGTCTTGGAGTCTGTTATGTGCCATGGAGAAAGAGAACTTGAGATTCGGTAAAGTACCATGATCGCTAGCAGGAGGGGAGAGAATGTCCGGATTCTGTCGATCTAGCATAACGTTACGCGGACCCTTGTCAGGAGCTCCTTTGATTCCTCTTATAGGCTGCGGAACTTCGTCAGACTTGCCACTTTCTTCTAAGACTTGCAAATGAAATCGCTATCCCGAAATCAAACGGCTCCTAATAAATCCTTGGACATGTCATAACAGGCTCTCTGAATGACGCCAGAAAAAGATGATATTAAAATCAAGACAATTCAACAAGGTAAAAATAATTTAGAGCATAAATTTGAGTTCCTTTCGATGTCTGCCTCAATTATTGATCGAGCCGATCCTTACGTCGACGAAGTCGTTGAACGGCTTGCTTTTCTGTTTCTCACCACTTTCTTTAGCTTGCATATAGTAAAAAGGCGTGAGGGATTCTACACCGAGGGTGTAAGAGCCTCGGGCGGG
>JASHNZ010000054.1 GCA_030041355.1 Nitrososphaerales archaeon | reverse complement strand
CTACGAATACTCGACATGGAGTTATGGCGCGAGCGCTTCTCAAGCACGAGCACTACGAGCAAGGACTTGGTATTCTACCCGGATTTGAAGGAGATCCTGATGAGAGGACCTGGATGGAGTGCAATTATCGCCCAAGAGTCTCTGACTGCGACTGAGGAATAGCTAGAACAGATGTTAGGTTTGACAAACTTGGAAACGAAAAAGATAGGTTGAAGGAGCTCGCTCCCAGCAATATCAGACGTAGTGTACTTTGGTACAAACTCAGTCTGCGACGTTTTAACTTCCTGCCCCATCTCCTGAGTTAATATGAATCCAAACGAAGACGCACATGGGAATGCGATGTGGGATCGATTCGTCGGCGGGAAACAAAACCACGTGATAGAGCGTGACGACGGATTCCTAGTTGTAATGGACACCGGGAGTTTCTTTCAAGAGTACGACGAGTGGAATTACCTGCATAAGAAAGCGATGCAGTACGTGAAAGGCAGGATTCTAGACTTAGGTTGTGGAGCAGGGCGGCATTCGTTATATCTGCAGAACAAGGGGTACGATGTAACTGGAATTGACAATTCTCCTTTGGCGATTAAGGTGTGCAGAAGCCGGGGACTGGGGAAGGCTCTGGTCGGGGATATTGAGAATCTGGATTTCCCACCGGCATCCTTCGACACCTTCCTAATAATGGGAAATGGGCTAGGTCTTCTCGGATCGCCACAGGGAGGAAGGCGGCTCCTGAAAAAGTGGTACCCGCTTTTGTCGAAGGACGGGATAATTGTCGCTGAAGGCAATGACCCGTACAAAACAGCAGACCCGCTTAACTTGGCATACCAGAAACGCAACCGGGAGCGAGGACGTATGGCCGGCCAGATCAGAGTGAGAATCAGATACAAACAATACAAGACAAAATGGTTCGACATCCTCTTGGCGTCAAGAAAAGTGGTGCAGAAACTCGTTCGTGAAAGTGGATGGCGGGTCAGACAGTTTCTAGATGGGAAGGATTCCTATTACATTGTAATCATCGAAAAGACGAATAGTTGAATGCCGGCCTGTTCAGAATCGTTGCGAAATTTCATCTAACCTTACGGAGCTAGTCATAGTTAGATTTTGTGTTCAAATCCCACATTCCGCGCACGGAGTTGTTCCACATCTGAAATTTAATAGTAAATTCAGAACTACTGAAACAGTGCTCAGAATCACTATATCCCAGAGATGCAGCTTCATAGGATGTTGAAACTAAAGGGAGTCTGCTACGATGTCGGAAGTGTGATGTATATCAACTGGCGACCTCAATTTGATTCCAAGACTGTAATACGCGAAATCGAAATAATCAAAAACGATCTACACTGCAATGCGATAAAAATTACAGGTCTTGACATCAAAAGACTGATTGTTACCACTGAAATTGCTCTGAAGCAGGGTCTTGAAGTATGGCTGGATCCTACAGTGTGGAATAAGAAACAAGATCAAACGCTGGCCTACACGCGAAGGGTCGCTGAATCAGCCGAAAAATTGCGGCGAGAATATCCCGATAACCTTGTGTTTGTCGTTGGGGGTGAACTCACGCTTTTCATGCAAGGCATTGTAGAGGGTAGAAACCTCACAAATCGGATCACAAATTTGATGACGAAATTTCGAGAAGAAAAAGAATCAGTGCAAGGACCTACCAATGTTTCCAGATCAATTTCCCGCATCAAGGCAGGAGAACATAACAAATTGCTTGGGAAATACTTGGAAAAAGTTAGTGGTTCAGTGAGACAAGTCTTTCATGGCCAGATAACCTATGCCTCTCTCTTGTGGGAGTCGGTCGATTGGAGTCTTTTTGATTATGTTAGCGTAGATCATTATCGAGCTGAAAGAATCAAAGATCAATACGCGGAGATGCTAAAACCAGCCTTCGAATATGGGAAGCCAGTTGTAGTTACAGAGTTCGGAATGCCGACTTATCAGGGCGCCGAAATCAACGGAGCTGGGCTGGGGGGAAATATCATCGACAACATGTCCCTATATTTCCACTATGCGCTGCCCTTGATTGGCGGGTTCATTCGACCCAAATTGAAGGATGGAATTCACATCAGGGATGAAGGAGTGCAGGCTCGGGAACTCCTTGACCAATTGGAGGTTCTCGACAAAATGGGTGTTTACGGCGCATTCGTTTCTTTATTTGTTTCACAAATTCATCCCTACGACGAGAATCCAAAGTATGATCTTGACATGGCCAGCATGAGCTTAGTTAAAACGTATTCAAAAGGAAAACATGGTTCGACTTATGCGGACATGACATGGGAACCCAAGGAGTCGTTCAGGGCAGTTGCTGACTATTTTTCCAAAAACTAGGCCTCAAAGTTCGACATGTCAAGAGAATCAATTAAAATTACTAAAAATGAAGTTGGTCGAACCCTGACTTACGTCAATTAGACATTTTTACTAGTAAATTCGTGTTCAAATCTCACGTCTCGCACGTGGAATTATCAACTAGTCATAATCTTCCCAACGCTGCTGCGTTGAGGTCATGGCAAGAAATTTATTACCCTAAAATAACAACATAACTACCACTTTGTCCGGTGGAGAGACAAGATTTCAATGATGAACGAAGGTTATAGGATCTGCTCGGGATGTAACAGGGAAATCATGGTTTCATCCAGAGGTTTATTTCTGCCTCACAAAGACAGGAAAAGGAAAATTGTTTGTCCTATGTCCGGTAAAGCACCTAATTATGACATATGCGATTTTTGCGGAAAGAAAATTGCAAAACCTGACAATAAAACCAGGTATTGTTCAGAAGAATGTGAGAAAAGAGATTCTCGCCGTCACTTGATGCCTGTTAATCAGGAAATTTCCAAAAGAAGAATAAAGGCATTAAAATTTTCAAACCCGCTTTACTTCGATTGAATGAGGTCGGCCGGCCACCGTACTTGCTCAAGGAATAATACCAAGCTTTCCTTCAGATTACGGGTTTGTATCTGAAAGCTTGCAAGCACTCGTAAACTTGAAAGAATCGAACCTTTCTCTTTCTAGCATGGCGTAGTCCGCTATGAAGCTTGGGTTTACGGCGAGTTTTTGTCTGTTTGCTCTTTTCCTGCTTCTATTCTCCCTCTCGGCAGATAGTCCTGTATCTCTACATCTCGCTTCGGCGGAGACTCCATCGTTTCACGCACAAGTAGGGCCGATTGATAATATCAGAGTAGTCGAGAACCTCAGTCTTGGCAGTGCGAAAGCTCCAGAGGATCTGGTTTACGATCCTGCGAACAAGAATATCTACGTGACAG
>JASHNZ010000053.1 GCA_030041355.1 Nitrososphaerales archaeon | reverse complement strand
CCGCTGCGCTATTAGAGGACGAAGCTAGGAACAAAACGCAGACCGTCACTACGGAGGCAATCACGAAGAGACTTTTCCTAACATTGGGTCTCGACGAAGAAGCCATCTGCTCTTTTCATTTTGCGAAGGAAACCACGATATTATTAAAGCATTCAGCTAAACGTTGCCTTGGAAACAACATAGGTACGCACGAACTGAGTATGAGAATCTTATTTCACGACCCCCGTAGGCGCTAATCCCCAGAGACTCGTTTGCTGACTCATCGGATTGGGACAAACTCTTATTTTAGCTCAGGCTCCTAACCCGAAGCTATGAATCCCGGCCTAGGCGCCTGATTCTTCGAATAAATTCGCTCTAGCTTAAGAAAGATAACCGGAAAACATTATAGATGAATGTAAACATCCATGTTTACTATGCCAACAGTTCAAGTGCAAGTTCGGCTGCCAGAAGAATTGGCCAAGCAAATTGACAGGTGGATTGAGGAAGGCAAATTTGTGAGCCGAAGCGAAGCAGTCAAGGCAATCGTATCTTTCTATAATGAAAGGGAAAAGACTCGAAAATTCTATGAGCTTCTCGAAAAGCGAAGCAAAGAAGCCAAAGAAGAACCTGAAAGTCTAGTTCCTTTAGAGAAGATTCGCTAGTTGAGGTTTAAGATTCTTCTTCATCAAAGAGTTGCAAAACAGCTCGAAAAGATGGAGCCGAATCTCCGTCTACGGATAAAGTCGACGCTGAAAGAACTTGAAGAAACTCCAGAGCAAAAGGGTGAGCGTCTGCATCCCTCGGATTATTGGAAGATAAGAATCGGAGATTATAGGGCAATATATCAAATAGATAGATCGAACAAGTCAATCGTCATTATATTCGTCGGTCATCGGAGCAAGGTTTATGATGACTTTGAAAAGATGCTCTAAATATTCCGGATTTTGTCATGCAAAGGCGCGAGGATTCTTCGTAAGAAACGTTTGCTTTCTTTGGAGACTTTCGAGTTTTTGAGTCCTCAGGCAATATAGCTCGACTTCACTGTGCCTAAGAGTAAGCGAGACAATCCCTTTTGAACCAAGTATGTTAAGCAGCCTCAAGTGTCACTCTCGCAACCGGGGTTCAAATCCCGGTAATGTAATTGTGATAAATTCCGCTACGAACAGTGTTGTGGTAATAAATTGGATTTCAACTCAAAGTATGTTCGGAACGCTAAGCTGTAGAAAAGTCAGCTGGGATGAATTCGAGGCGGATCATTGGAAAAGCATGGTCTAAAGGGGGAAGGACGACGTTCGAAAATGCTCAGTTGCTGTGCGCAGATTTAAACCGCTCAATGTCAGAGCGCCGCACCTAAAGTTAGACGCTCGGCCTGGCATTCGCCTCCTTATGCTCTCAAGCAACAGCTTTCCATGTAGCCCATATACAAACGGAAACTGATTTCCCGGATTATACGATTCTTGTCGTTAGGAATCCCATTTCAATACCGAAAATCGTAACGAATCCCCAGAGCCGCGTGTCTTTGTAGCACGTACTTTGGGATCAAGCAAATAATCCTCAGATGGTGCCAGAAAGCACCACAACCAAACAGACTTAGGTCTTCAGAGCCTCAAACCTTCCTTGTATAGAGTCCAAGGATCCTCTCAACCGTTGCCTTTTGTATCCTCGGGATTCCCGGGGCCTTGAAGATGATACCAATGACTTTCTTTTGATCCTTTCCATCATCTACAATGTCGAATGCTGTAGATTCGTCGATAATTACCATGGCTCCGGAGCCTGTCATGCTCCTGTAACTGTCAATCAATTTCTGATCGTAAGCGTCTATCTTGCTAGCGAGTTTGGGCGATGCTTTGACTGTTCTGAATTCCACAACACTTGCGTCGTCCGGAGATATTTCGGCGTCCTCGAACGGTCTTATCATTGATACCGCTCTGACATTCACTCCTCTCTTTGAGGCTGCTTTTAGCGCAGATTTTACTGCCAAGGAATATTTTGCGGGATAGCCACCCAAAACGAAAATGTCGGTCTTTGCAGTGTAGATCAGTTCCGCAAGTCGCCTTTTTACCCCGAGTTCTCCTCTCACCATCCAAGCTGAAGTATTTTGGAACTCTGATGGAGAGACATCTTTTTGATCCTCTTCTTTCCTTTCGAGAAAGTTGAGAGCGGCCCGTACGCCCTTAGAGTATTCCTCGACGAGATTGTCGATTACTGCTTTAGCTCCAATTGCCCTATACAGGGTCGGACGCCCTTGTTGGATCTCGATCATTCCACGTCTTGCGAGCCTCTCAAGAGATTCGTATGTCTTGTTTCTCGGGATGCCAGCGTACTTATGAACGTCTGATGCTCCAGAAGGACCCAGAGAAATCAGAGCGTCCAGAGCTTTTGCTTCGTTCTTATTCAATCCCAGTCCGATGAAGTACTCCGAAGAGCTCAATTTTGATGTTACCCAGAGAGTAACAAGCAGAATATTAGACTTTGCAACGATTATACCTGTTGTGAAGAGATGATGTATTCACGTAATAGTCCATGAACAACATGGCTCCTAGTTTTGATAATGGTGGTTGCAGGTGTAATAGCAATCGTCGCGGCAACGGGAGCGTACTTTATGGCAACCGAAGTCCATCCCTGCTACTGATTCCCTTTTTCCCCTCATTTTCATTCCTGTTCTTCCTTGGGTTTCCTCGGTTCTTGTGAGGGGCGGCTGGGGCAGAGGATGCTACTATAGACAGCATGATCCTGCGTTGGCCCCTCTAAGAAGGAGGTATGCAAAGGGCGAGATCACAAAAGACCAGCTAAATCAGATGACCGGATATCTGGAAAGCTGATCAAGTTACTCGATAGGTAACATCAGCAATAATAGCAATCTACAAGTTCTCGGATTTGAAGTCGGAATGATTCAGATAACAAAAAGTCAGGACGCTAATGCCTCGGTAGAAAGGGTCTGGGAACAGATCTCAGATTTAGAGACCGAACACAAGAACTGGCCGTTATTGAGAGATGTGAAAATACTCAGAAAGACAATCAACTCTATCGAAAGGGAAGTGAAAATCCGCAGGGGCCCGATGAGCGAAGCAAAAAGTGTTCAACTGTTGTCCATCGATGCTGCAAAGAAAACGACCACTCTCAAAATGACAAAGGGGCCGATGCTCGGAACACGCAAAATTGAGTTGATTGAATTGAGCAAGGATCAAACAAAAATCGACGTCAGCTGGGAGTTTGAGATGAAAGGTGTTCCCGGTTTTGCTATAGGGTTTGTGCAAGACAACATTTCCGAAGTAACCGAAAAATCACTTGCCCAGATAGCGAGACTAGCGGAGGGACGAAAGTAGTGCAAGGTCCCTCTGTTCAAGCATCTCTAAAGAAAGGTTCTGACCTGCGAGTTGCTGGTTTTCTCTACGTCGTGGCCGGCACTGTCATGTTTCTCGCGATTAGTTTGTCCGAAACGCTTTATCCAAATTACAGCATTCATCACAATGCGATAAGCGATCTGCTTGCGACGACTGCTAACACTTCAATCATAGGTGAACCCGCGGGCTTCGTGTGGGGCATCTGTTGGTTGCTCGGATCGTTCTATCTGTTGAGAAATTCCGGAAGAAGAGGTCTAATGATCTTGTACGTGCTTCCAGCAATCGGCGTCCTTGTGGCAGTCATGTCTCCTGAGAATGTGAACGTTACAATTCATTCTTTCGGTGCGGTTTTGGCTTTCGTTCTGGGGGCGATCGCCATAATCTTGTCTTATAGATTAATAAGATCAGTGTTGCGGTATTTCGTTTTGGTGCTTGGCATTATAAGCCTCTTAGGCGTCATGCTTGAATTCGGTTTCTACTACTCAGATATCGTTCAGCAAGTCCTTGGTCCCGGAGGGACGGAGAGAGTCGTTGTGTATCCCCTTCTTGCTTGGCAGATGAGTTTCGGCGGGTATTTCACAAAGTGAACGTCTACGGTTCGTTGATTGTATATCACCACATAATCGAATATTTTTTCCCGCCAAGTCAATCTTTGATCGAGGCGCTTGCTCTCTCGCCCTTAGCCTTTGAAAGCTCGGGTTTGATCCATTCAATGTCCTCTCTGTGTTTTTGAAGTAGCTAAGGAAAGGGGGATAGTGAAAGATTCCAAGTCGGAGTTTGTTAGGCAAGCTTTGAAGGATTTTGCAAAGTCTCGCCACACAGAGAGGCATGCCTACTGACCATTAGATCTCACATTTTCACTTTTTGCGTACGATCAGATCCAAGCGACAGGGAATAACATAACGATAACTGACTCAGTTCTACGGAATTTTAGAAGATGTACGCGTGTCCCGCCACGTAATATCCGGAAGCAGTTTCTTCTGGGGCACCTACGAGGACTATCTTGCCACTTACTGCAGCTGACCAGCCGAAGTATCCACCGTCCTGCACGTTGAGGCTAGTGAGAGTACTGATCAGCTTCTCCGTAGCATCGTTGAAAGTGTACGCATGCCCAGCTTCAGTATATCCGGAAGCGGTTTCAGCGGGGGCACCTACAACGAGTATTTTGCCGCTTACTGCAACTGAGGAACCAAAATATCCATCGGTTTGCGCGTTCGGGCTAGTAAAATTGCTGATCAAAGATCCTGTCTTGGCGTCGAAAGTGTACGCGTGACCGGCTTCGCTATATCCTGAAGCAGTTTCATATGGAGCACCGACCACGACTGTGCTAGCGCTTACTGCCACCGAGTTGCCAAAGAATCCGCTGGTTTGCGCGTTGGGACTGCTAAGAGTGTTGATCAGCTTCCCCGTTTTGGTGTTGAAAGTATACGCGTGTCCAGCGAAGCTATATCCCGAAACCGTTTCGCCGATAGCGCCGATCAGGGCTATGTCGTCGCTTGCTGAGACAGAATAGCCAAAATCTCCGCTTGACTGGGCGCTGGGACTCGTTAGAGTGCTGTCCAGCTTACCTGTCTTCGCATTGAAGATGTACGCGTGGCCTGCTGCTTGATATCCGAAAGCAGTTTCGGCATAAGCACCGACCACGACTATATCGCCGCTTACTGCAACCGAGTTACCAAAGAATCCGTCTGTCTGCGCGTTCGGACTGGTGAGCGTACTGATCAGCTTACCACTCTTGGCGCTGAAGATGTACACGTGCCCGGCGAAGCTATATCCTGAAGCAGTTTCGCCCCAGGCAGCGACCACAAGTGTGTTACCGCTCATGGCGACTGCATTGCCAAATTCTCCGGCTGTCTGTGCGTTGGGGCTAGTAAGAGTGCTGATCAGCTTACCAGTCTCGGCGTTGAAAGCGTACGCGTGGCCTGCATAGTCATATCCAGAAGCACTTTCGTCAGGAGCACCGACCACGACTGTTTTGCCGCTTACTGCGACCGTGTCGCCAAAAACTCCGTAATCTTGCACGTTGGGACTAGTCAGCGTGTGATGATGAACATCCGGACTGAATCTTGTGGAATTGATGCTAACGGAGGAAGAACCAGATGATATCGAAATTAGGAAAGGACTGATGAAGAGACATATGGCAACAGCGCTGATCAAGGCGAGCTTTGAAGCAGACGATAGCCAAGAAGTTCTATCAACAACCCCTTTCTGCATAGTGAGAGAGGAGGATTAAGTGCCTGAGCAAAAAGCATTTCTTTTTTATCAGATACCATAGTCGTTTCAATAGAAGATAGCCTTCTAATTCACTAGGATACTTCGCAACCAGCTCCGTCTTGCTGAACCCGACCCTATTTTCATTTGTTCCCAGTGCGGAAAATGCAGAGAGCCCGCAAAGGGTTTTGGAGATCCGTACATTATTTTGCAGCTTGAAAAACCTAATTTGCTGAAGAAAGTTAGTTGTCGGATTTGCCGCATGATTGGATCTAGCGATGATTTAATTCACCCATTTCCCGACACTCTAGCCGCAGGCGTACCACTTGCCGAAGCAGAATCAGATTGGTAAGGTAGCAGCCAGCTGTACCACCATTCTACTTTCCGGCGCGAAGGTCTATCCCTCTCCGGAGAGCGCACCTATCGAGAACTGCGATGTTTTAGTCCGCAACGGGCGCATTTTTGCACCAGTCCTTTCAATAACAAGTACGGCTTTAACTTCAAACAGCTCGGGGTCCGTGTTCCCGCAATCGTAGTTTCTCCTTACATTTCCAAAATCACCATCGATCATAGAGTTTACGACCACTCCTCTATTCCCGCCACCATCGAAGAGAGGTTCGGACTGCCTAACCTAACTCAAAGAGACAAACAGGCAGAAGAGCAAAAGCTACTGCGACAGTTAACAGATGTATGATCCTGTACTCGCACCCCATGATCTTGTCGAGCTGGAATCTAATTTCAAGCTCTTGAATTCATTCAAAAAAAGTGTGTCAGGCAAAGAATGCTGTGGCAACCCGGCCCCTTCACTTTTCTGTGATTTAAGGTCTGGCGCACTACAAGCTTGATGCCGATCTCAACCTAAGATAATCATCCTAATTCTTTTCTTCCCTTAGTTCCAAAATCACCACTTCTGTCTCCGATATTTTCGCTTGTTCTGCGTACTTTTTAATCGCATTTTGGCGTGCTTCAGCGATATCATTAACTTCTATGCTAAACCATACTTTCGCGTGAAATTCAGTATGAAAATTGACGGATAATCTCACGTGAGAGCAAGCAATTTGATAGTGTTTCATATTTCAAACCAAAAAATGATAAGTTAGCTGTAAGCATTTGACTTGGCTTACTGATTCCTGAAAAAATTAAGTCGACTTACTTCAGAAAGTCGATTCGAACCCGGGATGAATGGCCCGGTTACCTATTCAGTCAGAAGATATACGCATGGCCTGCATCTTTCTGTCCTTTCGCGGTTTCGAAGGGGGCCCCGACAACGATCGTGCCTCGACTTATCGAAACGGAATAGCCAAACCGACCATTGGATTGGACATTAAGGCTTACGTAGGTTCCGAGAAACCCACCGGTCTCTGCATTAAAAGTGTACGCATGGCCGGCAGCGCTTTCTCCATCTGCGGTTTCATATTCTGCTCCGACAACGACCACTTTGTGGCTGATCGCTACTGAATACCCGAAGAACCCAAGCGCTTGTGGGTTCGGGCTAGTCAGGTTGCTGATAATTTTACCTGTCTCTGCACTGAATACATACGCATTACCTGCGTAAATGTGTCCGCCAGCTGTCTCGCCTGGTGCGCCAACCACAACAATACCTCCACTCGCTCCCACAGAATCCCCAAACCCGCCTCCGCTGTTAGGGCTCTCCAGAGTACTGACAAGCTCTCCCGATGAAGCGTTGAAGGCGTATGCTCTGCGCTGACCCGGTGCTCCGGCAACCGCTAGGTTTCCACTTATTGAGACTGACTGACCAAAGTACCCATCAGATGCAGGACTGGGGCTCGTGAGCGTTTGAGTCAATTTGCCGGACAAGACATTGAAAGCGTAGGCGTGACCAGCCGATCCGTATCCGCTCGCATTCTCATCAGGTGCACCTACGAGGGCAATCCCTGAAGTTACGGAAACGGAATGACCGAAGAATCCTCCAAATTGTGGGTTTGGGCTCGTAAGATTTGAGATAGATTTTCCATTAGCGGCATTAAACACGTAGGCGTGACCTGCATATTCTTGACCGCTTGCAGTTTCGTATGGCGCCCCTACAACGATGGTGCCTCCGCTGATTGCAACTGAGAATCCAAAGAAACCGTAGGCTTGAACTTCGGGGCTTGTCAATGCCCTAATTAATTTACCCGTCTTTGCGTTGAAAATATAAGCGTGACCCGCTTCGTAGTATCCACTAGCATTTTCGTAAGGAGCCCCAACCACGACTGTGTTGCCGTTTGTGGCAACTGACTGTCCGAAATTGCCATCATATCCCGCCTTGGGGCTGGTTAGGGTCCTGTTTGAAGGGTGCGAGAAGGGGAGAAGTCGAGGAGAATCGCTGTTCACAGAAAGAGCTGACGCGGATGTAAAAGACACAGCAAAAAGTTGGCTAGCCAAAAGCGCCAAAGCAACTAAAGCGCAACCTAAGAGGATCGTCGTCTTTCTGCGATTTTGATCCACACATTCTGCATGAAAGGAAGCCATTATGCGAAAACGATCTTCAGATTTCGGGATTTGAAGTCGGCTAGTTTAAGTTTTTGCCGATTGTGTTGCTTTTGGGTTCTCCCGTCACGACGAGTCAGAGAGCCGACGAGGATGGGGAGACCGCCCTCCTGTCGTTTGACATTCAACGAGTTACTCATGTCTTTCAAAGCTTCTCTTTGTAGCTATATGGTGACCACTGCATTCTACGCTACTTTCTCTTTTACTTTCATAACACAGGAACACTTATCAAATTTTTATTTCTTGGATCCGCTGCATCTTGAAGATCAACAAAAGAGTTTCAACATTCTCAGTATTTGTTACAAGTTTCGTTTTGCTTTTCATGCTGAGTTTCTCTTCTATCCCTACCTTTGCCTACACGCCCAATTCAAGCCATTCTGCTTTGGTTTACGTGGAAAATGCGGGGTCTAATTCAGTTTCCGTCATCAATGGAACCAAGGTGATAAAGACGATCGTGGTGGGATCCTTTCCAGTGGGGCAAATGGCTTATGCCCCAAATAAACACGAGCTATTTGTTACAAATTATGGAGAAGAGGAAGGAACTACAGTTTCTGTAATTAATACTTTGACAAACAAGGTGACCAAAACCATTTCAGCATTTGAAGCGCCAATATCGGCGACCTATGTCCAGACGAGTAATGCCGTGTATGTTGCTAATGATGGAACTAATCAAGTGTACGTAGTAAACGCAACCTCTCTCAGAATAGTCGCAAAAATCAACGTAGGAAGCGAGCCTCTGTTTTTCATGCTTAGTCCAGTCACGGGCTTGCTCTCTGTAACCAATGGCAATTCGAGCTCCATTTCAGTAATAAATCCAGCAACCGACAAAGTTGTGCAGACTGTTACAAAACTAAACGAGCCCGCGGGTATCGCTTTCGATCCCGCAAACAATGACACGTACGTGGTAAACGAAGGAACAGCTTCGGTAGCAGTTTTCAACTCAAATTATAAGCTTTTGAAGGACATCACGGGCTTCTCTACTCCATTCTACCTTGCATACAATCCTACAAACAAGGACATGTATCTCACCGGCGGCCCAGAGGCCTCTGTGGTGTATGTGATTAGCTCTGCCAATAAAGTAGTGAAAACTATCTCGGGGTTCGATGAACCATCCTTCATCGCGTTTAATCCAAGCAATGGACTGATGTACGTATGCAATGTGGGCTCAAACAACGTGCAAACAGTCAATGGCTATAAGCTTGAAAAGACCATCAGCGTAGAAGAGTTCCCATTTGGGATCATTGTGGTCACAAACACGATTAGCTGAAGTCTCTGCCTTTCTCAACCGTTTAGTTCAGAAGTCTGTGGAGTAATCTACGACTTAATTCAATCAGGCAAAATAACTGCGAAAGACTTTGTTCTGGACTGGCGTGAAGGATGCATTATTTTTTCGTAAAATCAGAAGCAAAGAAAACCTTGGTTGAAGCAATCCTAAAAGACTGGACAACTGTCATTCAATACGAAGTGAGAAAATTAATCCGCTTGATAATTGGATTCGCAAAAGCGCTAAACGTCGCAAGAACGAATGAGATCTGAGAAAGTGATATCTGAACCGCAAAGAGTTATTGTTAAGTCATGTTCTCCTATTAAGAACACGACTGTAATAGAATAGGATTAAATGTCTCCATCTAGATTGCCGGTTAGGTGAGCGAACTAATTTGAAGAAGACCACCAAAACAATGTTGTTTATAGTTGCTAGCGCATTGTTTTTACTAGGTGCGTTCGTTGCAGCAAGTCCGAACTTTGCGAAAGTATCGAGTGCATCTAGTACTGGTTCTTCAAATTCCCCGCTAGTTACTCTTACCGAAACAGAATATTGTTTCACAGGCTCTTCAGTAAATGGATCATATTATTGTTCAAACTCAAATTCTGTAATGAGTGGATTTACTGTGTATAATGAAACTACTATTACTACCACTGTTGTAGTTCCCCCTAATTTGGGTGGTCCGCCTCGAATGCCGTTTGGTTTTCCGAGTAGACCGAGTCTAGCAAGTCGCTTCTCATCTGGTACGTTCTATTGGACTGCCGCGTTTATTGGTCTTCTTTCACTATTACTGATTTTCTTTTCCCTATCCAGATATAGCCCAATAAGGCTCCGAGTCGATCACCTCTTTCACACGATCCACACTCGAAAGAAAATCGCGGAAAAAGAAACCTTCCCTACTGGCTAATTCGAATTTTCTTCCAAACTAGAAGAGTCCACACCAAAAACGAAATTGTAAGGACTAGAAACCTGTAAAGCTGCTTATAGAGAAATCATAGAAAGATTTGCCGATATTTTTCAGGACTTTCTCAGCTGGTGGTATCAGGTAACTATCCATTGGAAACAGGATTTGATCTACACTCAGTATGGATTTCAATCTCTTCCTAAGTAACAAATTGCGCAGGTTCTAATCGGGCCTGCAGAACGCAGCTCATTTCACAATTGGTAGCTCTAAAAAGCTGGGATGTTCCGCATCATGGTACAACGTAACATGGGCAGTACGAGCGTCCTTCCCGGATTCTAGGCAAACATTTTTCCCGCTGTTGTAATTTTTCTGAAGGTAAATCGTGTTGGGGCACGTGATTACTAGCCGCAACCTGCTGCCCTTTCCAATGCGTCTTGAGAAGAAAGTGAATCCATCAAACTCGTAGCGAATCATTTCTCCGGGTTTCACAAGCTTCTCCTCAACAAGTGAATCTCGATAACGGGTACGCTTGAGATCGGAGGTCAGCATGATGCTAGAGCCGTCCGGTTTTATCTCATCAAGTTCTGCGTAAAAGTCAGTATCCGGCACATCAATCTCAATGAAAGCGACCAGCTTCGCATAGCCCGTGATTTCAGTGTCTTCTTCGAAGGCCTCGCTGTGGTAGACTAGCCCGTTGCCAAAGAGGTTGAGGACGAAAGTCTGATCCGTGATGAAATTTTTGATTTCCTTTTGCTGCATTGCAAATGGGCGAGTGTCCAAGGGATCGTAAACATATCTGTCTGGAGTCTCATCGCTTATCGGTTCTCTCGAAAGCAAATCCCCCGATCTGAAGGCCTCGTTGGGCTGGCCGTCCCGCGATCCTAGGTAAAATTTCAGAGTGGCATTCGAAACTGTTTCTAGGCTGTCCGCGTATTTCCAAAGCTCGGCGCCAGGTACGTAGTATGCGATGCGTTTCTTCAAGAACTCTGGCTTGGTTCTGCCTTTCATGGTCCAATCATACCACTCCTTGTGCAGTCTATTGAGATCAAGAACGCTTGTCTCTCCGAAGCTCAAACCTCCAAATTCTTTCTTGGGAGTCCTAGTCCCTGGATGATCCCAAGGACCAATTATCAGGTAGTGCTTTGCTTTTGCTTCCTCGGTGCCGTATTGCATGTGGCGCCGATAGTAAGTCATGGCCCCGGGTTGATCTACGTCATGGTGCCCCGTGATTGTGAGAATGGGAATATTGAGCCTTCGATAGTCTTCCGCTGTCGGAGTCATTGCGTTCCAATAGGAATCTGGGGTGGGATGTTCCAGCCATTTCTGAAAATGAGTCGTCGTATTACCGGCAATTCTGTCAAGCTCCTTGAAGGCAAGATGCTGGCTCTGGTATTCTGTGAACTTGCTTATCCAGAATTCCGTCTTTTCGAAGAGGTTCGAGTTGCCTGTGACTCCGCTCGTGAAAGTGAGCCACTGAATGATGTACGGATAAAAGATGTTGTGAAAGAAAGGAAAATCTATTCCGGGATAAGCCGCAGCTGCAGGAACTATGGTTCGCAGATGTGAAGGGAACTCTTTGGCCGTGGACCACTGGTTAAACCCGGCGTTGGAGCCTCCCCACATCGTGATGTTTCCATCGCACCACGCCTGCTTTGCGATCCATTCCACAATGTCGTAGCCATCGCGGGCCTCGTTTGCCAGAGGTTCGAACTTTCCCTCCGAGTTTCCCCGCCCCCGGACATCAACGAGTGCAAAGACATACCCGTTCTTCGAAAAGTATAGGCCTCTCTCGACGTAGCTATCCGCAATGTAAGGGGTCAGAGTGAAAATGACCGGCAATGGATCTTTTTGCTCGTGCGGCTTGAAGATCGTCGCGTCGAGCTTCACGCCATCACGCATGGGTATCTTGGTTCCCCACAGGAAGTCGACCGGCTTTTCTAGAGAGGAATCTTCAGGAGGCTTTGCCTGCGGGACTACCGAGCCCCTTATCTCAATAAAATCACTGCCGAGATTTGGGAGTATCAATGTTTTAGGATTCACCAAGATTTCACAAGATTTCAACATTGAAATGAGTTCCTCTAGAAATAAGCCTGTTGAATACCAGCCTGTTAGTGAATACAGCACATAGGCTGGCCTATCAACACACATTTAACTAGCCATAGTCCATAGACCATAGCATGTCCACCACGGTTGAGGTCAAGCGGAATACCGCCAAGCTTCTTGAGGAAATGAAACACAAATACAATGCTAAGAGCGCAGATGAGACGATCAGGAAGCTGATTGAAAAAGCCGAAAATGTCCCCGAATCTATGTTTGGCGCACACCCAAAAATGAAGCGATTCACCCAATCAGATGAATCTCATGGTCACAAATTATGAATCGGTTATCGATTCTTACGCGTGGATAGAGTATTTCAGAGGCAGTTCCTCTGGGCAAAAAGCAAAAGAGTTCATCGAAAGAGGCTCGGCAACCACGTCCGCGATAACACTAGCGGAACTACAGGAAAAATATCTCAGGGAAAAGTGGGACTCCTTCGAATTAGATCTGAAGTTTATGACCACAAAGACATCCGTAATCATGATTGACCAGCAAATTTCCATTTTGGCCGGCCGACTCAACTACGAGAACAAGAAGAGAATCAAGAATTGGGGAATGGCAGATTCTATCGTATTAGCCACAGCCAGAATTTTCACGGCCAAAGTGGTCACCGGAGATCCTCACTTCAGAGATTTGAAAGACGCCATAATGATTTGATCTCTTTCCATCCTCTTTTTTTCTGCATCTGACATCAGCGTCAGGGGCCGACGAGGGCGGTGACACCGCCCCCTGTCGTTTGACAATCAACGAGTTACTCATGGATTTCAAAACTTCTCTTTGGGAAAAGGCCATCACGTCACTCTCTAAGAGTTCCTTCGAATGTACGCGTGGAGGGATTCCGTTTAACATGCCCACAAGAAAAAATTGCGAGAGTCGCGAATGTCATTTTTGAAAAGATAGCTGTGCTTCGTACAGTATTACAGAACTCCCCGACCTGTGCGGTATAATCCTTATTCCAGTGAGAGCTACTAAGATGCTTCCCATGGAAAGGATTAGCCGTACGCCTCAACAGCAGTTGGAATTAGGGCAGAAAGGGGTAGTAGTGGTGGGAGCTGCTCTAGAAGCTCTCAGGAAGTAGGGTACCTTTCTTTCTGTACCTAATGTGCAGCATAAGAAACAGGAGGAAGAATGGAAACGAGCTTTAATTTTTTTTCATCGCATAGATGACCCATGGCGCGATCGAGGTCTCCATTACCCACTGGTAAGGTTCATCTTCGCGTCCGAGCGGCAAATAGTGTCCGACGAGGTTGAGATCGCATGCGGCAAACAGGCTCAAATAGTCTTCGTGAAACCAAATGAGATCTATGACAGGACGCTGATCCGTAACATCATTCATCACGATTTGGACGGTGTCCCCGCTCTTCGCATGCCGGTTTTCCGGATAGTCCCTGGTGGTAAATGATGCCCACTCATGTGTATAAATTTCCGGTGTAGAGCAAAGCAAGATAATCGCTCCGTGAGCCTTCAGCAGGCGCCTCAGGCCGCGCAACAACTCTTGCCTTTTGGATATACCGGGAATATTGTCAAAGGTGAACGCCGAGAGAACCAAATCGAAGCTGGCAGACTCAAAGGCGCCGAAGTCACCATCCATGACGAGCCTGTAATCTCCTTGCGGGTCAGCATTCCTGGCTAGCTCGATCATGCTGCTTGAGATGTCAACGCCTATGGCACTAAACCCGAGATTCTGCAGGAATCTCGTCGAACGGCCGGCGCCACATCCAAAATCAAGGGCCACGCGGCCGGTGATCTGTTCGGCAATAATGGCGGGCAGATCACGATATGCCAGGTAATAAGTGCCGGGAAACTCCAGTTTTGCATATGCTTCCGCTCTATTGGCATCCTCGTATACATTGAAAAACGACATGTCTCCTCTTCACTCTTTCCTTAAATTCAAATAGCTCGGTAGAAAGATAACGGTCGCCCGCGTCGTTCACCATAGTAATAATGCGTCTCAGCTCCGGCTGAATTTTTGCAATCTTTAGGCGGCTGCAACGTTACATCTTCAGGGTTTTGCTTCGACGTTGATGACCGGGGGGCCTTCTCCTATGATCAAATTGACAACTACCGCGTCCGTGACAGGATCTGGATTCACGTCTCTGTGAACCAACCCTCCGGGAATGTTAAAAAAATCACCCGTACTAATTTCAACCGGAGGAAAATCCTTGCATTCAAACACAAGCTTCCCCGAAACTAGAAATCCATACAGGTCTCGTTTGCCGTGATGATGCCAGCCGGATTTTGCCCCTGCGTGGATTGTGGTTCTACCAAACAGAATCGTCTCGCTCTCAACCGCCTTATCCCGCGTTATACCCGGCGTGACATTCCCCTTCTTCAGCTCCGCTTTATGAAAAACTTGAATGGAATTCATATTTAATCAAAAGTCGTTGTGCATATTTACATTATTGTGTCTTAAAGGCCACAATCTGTTCAAACATCTTCAATCACCTGTTGGAACTATGGTTGCGGTTTCAGACATTAGAATTACAGTCCTTGTTGGTGCTCGTGCCCGATGCATGATGCCCTTTCGAACGACGACTCCCTGTCTAGGTTTGAGTTCAATCACTCGATCTTCTAGATCAATAAAGAAACTTCCTTCGACAACATAGAAGAATTCGTCATCCTTTTCGTGTTTGCCAGTGGTATTCTCCTTCGACAACGCCTAAACGAATGACGGAAATTTCGAAGTGCCCTGACATCCCGAGAGAATTTCGTTGGCAGCCTGCCACACACGTACGGTTTTGTTTGTTTGCCCCTTCAGCAGCCTCGGTTTAGCAAACCATCGCTATTATTATTTGCTGGAGTTCTTGTATGAATTCGGTATCAAGCGAAGTGAGTGCTTGCTAGAAGCTCAAATAAAGCTCCATTTCCGCTAAGAAGAGCGATTCTAGATTGAATGCCCTAAAATTCTGCTTTTGCTTTCGAGGACTATTATAGAGAGCCCATCTCCCCCACTTCCTTCTTGCCTTACGATCCTTGGATTTCGTAAACTCTTTTGCGAGGTCATAATCAGTTTTTCCTTAAATACGAGACGACTGGCCTCCTCAACTATGCAACATCGATTCAGCATTTTCATTGTTTTTGCTCTGTTATCGGTCTTGTTAATATCAACTCTACCGAGCACTGCTGCGGCTTCGAGCAGTTCTGCAAATTCAAAATGGCAGACCATGTCGTGGGGGCCCACTATACACACATTATTGCATTTCAATCAAAACGGGAGCGGGGTTGACATCATCGATGCCACGAAGTATTACGAAACTTGGACTGATTTTGGAATAGTTTCAACCATGAAATATCCTCTTTCGGGAAACATCGAATTCAATGCAAGCATGTTAAGTGGCCAGAACAGATACGTTGCTAATTTCTATATCTCGCCAACCTTCTCGAACAATACAGATCCTTACAGAGGAATGGCTAACTGGGTTGGATTCATAGTTACCGGCAACTATGAATTCGGAAGCTGGTATGCTCAAGTCGCGAGAAACGTCGGCGGAGTCGGTGAAAGTCGTCTCTACAACCAGCAGTATACCGGTACCTTCCCCCTGCACTGGCGAATAGACTTTTTGAGCAGGAACTCGATCCGTGTTTACATCAATGATCAGCTAGTATTCAGCACTGATTCATTGGGACTCAAGTTTAACAGCGGGTACCTGTATTTCTTTGAGTCGACAAATCTCAACGGATATACCTACGAGCTCCATTATCATTTCATTCAACTATAGCCTGGCAACTTTTCTCCCGCGTTAAGTTAAGCGTGGATTGAACCGATCGGCCCGAGGGTAGCCGGAGAAGCTGCCTGGCTGTTCGTAGCTTACGAGCCATGTGCTAACAGAATACTCGGATTGTATTTTGCATGGAATCATAATTCAAGATCCGTTGAAATGTATCTTCGGGAGCTCATCAGAAAATATGGTCGCCATCAAGTATGGACTGATGGGGCAGAATCCCGTCTACTTCAGGAAACACATATTTCGGCAATGAGCACATTTCGCAAACTGGCGAAGCTCCTGCCATTCACAAGGAGTCCAAGCGGAATATGGGACATCATTTGCGAACGTTGTTGGCATTACTTTATTCTGGAGGACTCCCAAATAGATTTTGGGAACCGCGGTCTTTGTTTTTGTTAAATGCCCAAAGTGTCATCGACTGCTTAAGCTAATACCCACGCCCAATTACAAATTCCCTGTCGGCTAATTTCTGAAAATGGACAATTATCAAAGGAATTGAACAAATCTACTCTTTGGTATCAAAAGAAGAGATTAGAGCAAGCAGGCTCTGTTAGATTATACAACAAAACTAAACAGTACTTTGTATAATCGAACCTTCAAGGCTGTACCACCAAAAAAGAAAAATGGGAAGGGAAGCTTGAGCACCGGATGACCCTTATGAAAATGCGAAAGTTTAACTAAGTCTTGAATTCTGGCCAGAGAGCCATGGAAGTTCAAGAGCCTGTTTGTCCCGAGTCCACGATGGAGTCTGCAGTTCAGAGAAATGCTCCTCCGAGAAAAGTCGTACCCTCTGCTAGTATCAGTAGTGACAAGAGTACTTCCAAAGGGGAGAGCAAGCTTGCCTGTGAGTCTACCATCGATTCATCATTGAGAAGGGACTTTATCAAAAAAGCTGCATTGCTGGGAGCTGCAGCTGCGGTTGGAAGTACTTTTCTGGGAAGCAGATTAGTTCCTGAATCCTCGGCTAGATCCTGCGTCAGAGAGTCGTCTGCTCGTCCAGACGCAAAGTTATTCGAATGCTGCCCTAGTGGAGTTGCCATTGAAGGAAAAACTTGTTCAGGAATTGGTCTCTACGGATGCTCCGTGTCTGGAAGGGGCGTCTATGGGTATAGTTGCACTCTCTTCGGTGTAAATGGAGCTTCTTCCAAATCATATGGCGTGTATGGCACGAGTGCCTGTTGTGTAGGCGTTAAAGGGGAGAGTTGCTCTTCCTACGGTGTAGAGGGACATTCTCCCAAAAGCGTAGGCGTCTATGGGCAGAGTTGCTCTTCCTACGGTGTAGAAGGATATTCTCCTTTTGACGTAGGCGTCCACGGGCAGAGTTGCTGTTCCTACGGTGTATACGGATCTTCTCCTAAACTAGGCGTCTTCGGATCTTCCGTCGGTGGCTGTGGAGTCAAGGGAAGCACGTGTTTTGGAATAGGTGTTCAAGGATTTTCTTCTAGATCAATAGGCGTCTATGGCGAGAGCTGCTCTAACATTGGTGTCGTAGGATATTCTCCCAAATGCGTAGGCGTCTACGGTTCGAGTTGCTCTTTGTACGGTGTGGAAGGATGTTCTCCTTCTAACGTAGGCGTCTACGGCAAGAGTAACTGTAGCATCGGTGTAAAAGGATCTTCTTCTAAATCAATAGGCGTCTTGGGCCAGAGTTGCTCTTACTACGGTGTACAAGGAACTTCTTCCAAATTAGCAGGCGTCTATGGGCAGAGTTCCTGTTCCTACGGTGTATGGGGACATTCTCCCAAAAACGTAGCCGTCTATGGGCAGAGTTCCTGTGGGGATGGTGTAATGGGATCTTCTTCGAAATCAGTAGGCGTCTACGGGATTAGTTGCTGTTCCTACGGTGTAGAGGGACATTCTCCCAGATCAGTAGGCGTCTATGGATCTTCTTCCAAATTAGCAGGCGTCTATGGGCAGAGTTGCTGTTCCTACGGTGTACAAGGATTTTCTCCCAAATCAGTAGGCGTCTATGGATTTTCTTCGAAATCAGTAGGCGTCTATGGGCAGAGTTGCTGTTTCTTCGGTGTAAAGGGACTTTCTCCCAGATACATAGGCGTCTATGGGCAGAGTACCTGTAGTTCCGGTGTAGTGGGATATTCTCCTAATTCAGTAGGCGTGGCGGGATCCTCTACAAAGTCAGTAGGCGTCTGTGCGACCAGTTGTTGTTCCATAGGAGTACGCGGATCGTCTTTTAATCACATAGGTGTTCAAGGACTTGCTGGTAATCCTAGCGCGATTCCAGTCGTTGCGAAAGGCGCATCATGCCAAAGTGCGAATCTTCAACAGTGGCGCAATAATTCTTGTACTCCTCTCTCCGTCGTGAACAAGTGCGGATGGTTTGGAATAGGCACATGCTCTCCGGCGACGACGCTACAGGTGAATGGAAGCATAGGCGCGAAAGTAGCTACTCCGTGTTGCTCAACTTACTGCGTGGGAGATAGTTGCTTCGCAGTCTTGGTAAACGCTACTTCAGCGGCAAAGACAGTTAACCTGCCCAGTGCAATAAAGGGAATGATCTTGTACGTCAAAAACACGGGCACCGATTTTGAAGTTACCATAAAACCGAAAAGCGGAGACACGATTGAAGGAGCAACATCCAAATCTCTTAAGAAGAAATTTGGAGTCCAACTCATTGCCGGAGGCAACTCCCCTGCGACCTGGTACATCATCTCGTACATCTCATAATGAAACCTTTTTCGACTCATTCCAATCTACAGTGGCTTGTTTTAGCTGTAGATTGGAAGCAATTTTTTTGATTTGCAGCTCATGATTCCTTTGTGCGATGTTTGACGATGACATCAAGCACGTCTCCCACAGTTGGTCTCCCCAGCCCTTCGTACTCTTCCATACTGACGGGGATCACAAGGGGATTCCTCTGTCTCATCATTTGAGGCCCAAGTGGGCGCTCTAATTCTCGCCTTGGCATATTTGATTCGTCAGCTTTCTGTTGAGAAAGGTCTTCTCTTACGACCGAAAGGTAAATTCTATTCGGCACAAGTGGCCCGGGCATCACGCGCATTGAAGGGTCTTCTTGCGTGACACTCGTAATTCTCATTTTCATATTGGCATCGGTCATGGTTTTTTCTCATCTGCTCATGTGACTTTAAAGTGATTTGTCCGGGCCAGATAGTGTTGAGTTTTGCAAGAAATCTTCAAAAACAAAGGGAAGCTCTAGGATTGCGTAAAGATCTATCTGAGTCCGATTCAATCCTTCGGATTTTGACTCACATCTAGCTGCTGGCTAGGGCGTCCCTCTTTACTCATTATGATTACGGAACTTCTACTGACTATGATCCTGCCAATATCCTTCCTATCTACTCTTATCCTAATTTTAGGCAACTCGCCAGTTGTCCTTCGATTGACATCTTCGACGATTATCCACCTGTTGTTCAAGCGCCCTATGACATCTTCTGCTTGATTACAAAACTCTACAAAGCCCATAGGAGACCTGTCAACAGATTGTGGAGTTTCTTTTGTAGTGAGATGATAAGCATACTGCAGATATGCGAAATTCTTTGGAATGCTACTGTCATTTTCAACGTGGTTCCTTTTGAAATTAATGATCAGATTACCTTTCATATCGATCTGAAAGCCTTCGACCTCTGAAGATTGAAAACGCTCTCTCACGTGCCAGAAGGGTCTCCCCTGCATATCCTTCCACTGGTATTGTATGGCGCATCCGTTGTTCATTGTGATGTTCTTTGCAGTGTAGAAACCCACGTTCTGATTGACCGAATCAAACAGCTGCACGAACCATAATTTTTTCCCGGTGTCGTAACCTATGTCTGCAAACTCCCACAGAACGTCTCCCTGTTGTGGCGGGACAACCCCAACTGCCTGAGCGCCCCCAACCCCTTGCTGCTGAAGAGCTTGTTGCGACTGAAATTGAGATTCAAGATTTTGGCTCATAATCGAATATCTTCTCCAGAAGCACTTTCTCTCGAGTAGATAAACTAGGCCTTAGTATGCTAGTCTTCAGGGGAAACAATGGCTTTGAAGTCGTCGTATCAAAACTAAATCCCGACAGATTGAAGCTTGAGCACTGGATGACTCTTATGAAAATGAGAAAGTTTAACTAAGTCTTGAACTCTGGCCACAGAGCCATGGAAGTTCAAGAGCCTGTTTGTCCAGAATCCACGATCGAGTCTGCGGTTCAAAGAAATGCTCCTCCAAAAAAAGTTCTACCCCCTGTTAGTATCAGTAATGACGAGAGTACCTTCAAAGGAGAGCGCAAGCTCGCGTGCGAGTCTACCATCGATTCATCCTTGAGAAGGGGTTTTCTCAAGAAGGCTGCCCTAATAGGCGCGGCGGCTGCGGTTGGAAGCACTCTTCTAGGTAGCAGAATAATTCCCGAATCCTCTATGAGCTCCTGCGAGAGCTCGAAAGGAGCTTCCGTCCATCCAGATGATCATGTATTCTATTGTTGTGTTTCAGGACCGGTGGTTGAGGCTTTCACATGTTACGGGCCTGCCTTCAGAGGAGAGTCTCGCATTATCGGAGGGGCCTTTTGTGGATATGCAGCCAGCCTGGGGTCGATCGCGGTCAATGGAGGGACAATTTGCGGAGTGGCCGTCAGGGGCTCCGCATGCAACTACCCGTGCAACAATGCTCCTGGAACAGGGGTCTGTGGGTTCTCTTGGCGTGGGCCTGGTGTTCAGGGAGTGTCCAATTGTGGACCCGGCGTGTACGCAGTATCATACTTCGGAAATGCGATAAAGGCCGTCGGTAACTGTCACGCTACCGCTGTTTGTGTCGTGGGCTCTTCCGCTGCTTCCAAGAACGTCTTTGTTAACACCGACCATACAAACAACGGCAGTTCCTTGTATCCGGGAATAGTCTTTGGAGGATGTGGTAGTGGGGAGGGAATCGCCGACGCACGCGCTTGTGGCTCCCCAAACCAATACGGGTTGGATTTTTACACAGGCTCTGCAAAAAGAATGAGCATCACCAATGCTGGGAAGGTGGGCATCGGCACTGTTACTCCCTGCCGAACGCTCTGCGTCAACGGCGGGATCTTTGCGTCTTCTAGCTCCCATCCATCCGTAGAGGGATTTTCGGTTTGCCAAGCGGGAGTTGTAGGGTTTTCATACCACAGCCCCGGTGTGGAGGGCTTTTCTTTCTGTAATGGGCCCGGAGTGCTCGCGGAGAGTACACGAGGCCTCGCCATTCAAGCGACCGCCTTCACCCCGCTCGTCGCCGAGTTCAAGAATTCTACTTGCTCTGGCGATCGAAGTTCCATCGTAAAGTTTGAGAACGCAGACAGCTCTCCAGTCGATTGGAACGCGGGCGTGGCCGGCGTTTGCAATGCTTGCAAGATTCCTGACGGATCGTTCTATGTCGGACAACCAGCCAAGCCAAGGGTCGTCGTGAACAGCTGCGGAAACTTCGGAGTCGGAACTCTTTCTCCCGCGACTACTCTTCAGGTGAATGGAAGTGTAGGCGCGAAAGTGGCTGCTCCGTCTTGCTCAACTTACTGCGTCCAGGATAATTGCTTTGCAGTACTAGTAAACGCTACCTCGGCTGCAAAAACTGTCAACTTGCCTAAAGCGATACAGGGAATGATCCTGTACATCAAAAATACGGGCACGGACTTTGGAGTCACAATAAAACCGAAAAGCGGAGACACCATTGAGGGAGCAACATCAAAATCTCTTGCGAAGAAAGACGGTGTCACTCTCATCGCTGGAGGCAACTCCCCGGCGACCTGGTATATCGTCTCGTCCTCCACGTAATTTGCTCTCATGAAAAGGTAAAAGCTTATCTAAGTCTGGAACTTCGACCAAAGAGCCATGGAAGTTCAAGAGCCTGTTTGTCCCGAATCTACGATGGAGTCTGCGAATCAAAGAAATTTTCCTCCAAAGAAAGTCGTACCCTCTGCTAGTATCAGTAGTGACAAGAGTACTATCAAAGGGGAAAGCGAGCTCGTTTGCGAATCTACAATTGATTCTGCAAACAGAAGAGGCTTTCTCAAAAAGACTGCCCTAATAGGCGTGGCGGCTGCGGTTGGAAGCACTCTTCTGGGAAGCAAAATAATTCCTGAATCTTCTGCTAGTTCCTGTACAAAAGGTTCTAGCGTTCACCCGGATTCTCATGTAGTCTACTGCTGTCCGACAGGAATTGCCATTGAAGGAAAAACTTGTTCAGGACAAGGTGTGTTTGGATGCGCGGCGACGAGTGGAATAGGCGTCTATGGCGAGAGTTACTCTTACTACGGTGTATTGGGATATTCTCCCAAAGGCGTAGGCGTCTTTGGTTGGAGTTGCTCAAACCCCGGTGTACAAGGGTACTCTCCTAAAAACATAGGCGTCTATGGCTATTCTCCTAAAAACGTAGGCGTCTATGGCACAAGTTGCTGTAGCATCGCTGTCGAAGGGGTCGCGGGTAGTCCTAGCGCGATTCCCCTTGTTGCGAGAGGATCGAAATGCCAATCTTCACATCTGCAGGAATGGCAAAACTGTTATGGAACACCGATGAGTGTTGTAGACAAGGAAGGCAACTTCGGAATAGGAACTAGTGCACCAGGCGCAAAGCTTGAAGCGATAACAAGTGTGATTTGCGGTAGCGCTATTGTCGCATGCTCTGTAAACGGGGTAGGTCTCGCGGCATATTCCGAAGGTAGCCATGCAATCTATGCGGACTCGACCTATAGCGAGGGAGTTTTTGGAACCGGAGTCAAGGGCGGTGTAGTTGGCGTCTCAGCCGGGGGAAACGGGGTCTTTGGTTGCTCAACGGCTTGCGGGTATTCTGGACTGTACGGCGTGGGAGTGACCCAAGGCGTCAGAGGTACCGGAGGGAAGATCGGTGTACAGGGTTGCTCGGGAGTCGCTTGCGGAATCGGTGTCTTTGCTGCTTCAGATGCAGCTAGCGTTATACCACTTGTCACAAAGGGAAGCTCTAGTCAAATTGCGCCCCTGCAAGAATGGCAGAACGGTTCAGGCACGCCATTGAGCGTTGTAAACAAGTGCGGATGGCTTGGGTTGGGCACATGCTCTCCGACGACGACACTACAGGTAAAAGGAAGCATAGGCGCGAAGGTGGTTACACCGTCTTGCTCAACTTACTGCGTTGCAGATAATTGCTTCGCAGTGCTAGTAAATGCTACTGCGGCTGCAAAAACTGTCAATCTTCCCAAGGCGATACAGGGAATGATCCTGTACATCAAGAATACGGGCACGGATTTTGCAGTCACAATAGTGCCTAAAAGCGGAGACACCATTGAAGGAGCAACATCCAAATTACTAAAGAAGAAATTTGGAGTCCAACTCATTGCCGGAGGCAACTCCCCTGCGACCTGGTATATCATCTCGTACATCTCGTAGTTTTTGTTTTTGGGATGATAAGCTCCCTTGATAGCTTCCTTCTTCGAACACAAAATAGTTAGCTGAGCAGTGATTAGTGAGTTGGCTTGGGATGATCCTGTCGTTTGGATACTGATAGCTGCCGTAGTAGTCTTTCTATTCGGAGCCAGCAAGATTCCGCAGTTCGCGAAATCTTTAGGGCAGGCACGACGAGAGTTTGAAAGTGCGTGGAAGGGAACAAGAGCGCCACCAACTCCCGGAGAAAGCAGAACTACCCCAAATAACCTCAATAACACAAATCAACCGCAAACAAATGTCCAAGCTAATGATCCTCTGATCCTTGCGGCTCAAAGAGAAGGCATTGTAACCGAAGGTAAGACTCGAGAGCAGATTGCGTCCGAGCTATCGTTCAAATTAAATAAAGCCTAGTCTGTTACCCTTATGAAAATGAGAAAGTTTAACTAAGTCTTGAACTCTGGCCACAGAGCCATGGAAGTTCAGCAGAACGTTTGTCCAGAATCTACGATTGAGTCTGCAATTCAGAGAAATCCTCCTCCGAGAAAAGTCGTACCCCCTGTTAGTAACAGCAATGACAAGAGTCTCTTCAAAGGTGAGAGCAAGCTTGCCTGCGAATCCACAATCGATTCTGCAAACAGAAGGGGCTTTCTCAAGAAAGCTGCATTGTTTGGGGCTGCAGCCGCGGTTGGAGGTACTCTCTTAGGGAGCAAGATAATTCCTGAATCTTCCGCCACTTCGTGTACAAAAGGCTCTAGCATTCATCCGGAATCTCATGTAGTCTACTGCTGTCCGACAGGAATTGCCATTGAAGGAAAAACTTGTTCGGTAGCAGGTGTCGCAGGAGTCGCAGAAACTGGAATAGGTGTAGAGGGAACATCGATTAGCGGCGTAGGCGTCTGTGGGTTTAGCTGCTCTTCGTACGGAGTAAAGGGATGTTCTAATGATTCAGCAGGCGTCTATGGGCGTAGTGGCTTTTCCTACGGCGTAGAGGGATATTCTTTCGAATCAACAGGCGTCTATGGGCATAGTCACACTTCCTACGGTGTACAAGGAAAGAGTTGCTGTTCCTACGGTGTCGAGGGATGTTCTCCTAAATCAGCAGGCGTCTATGGCTCGAGTTGCTCTTCCTACGGTGTGCAGGGATATTCTCCCAAATGCGTAGGCGTCTATGGCTCTAGTGAGTGTTCCTATGGTGTTGAGGGAACCACCGCGAGTTCGTCTGCCTTTGCAGCGGGGGTCCTCGGCGTTGTTTCCAGTTCAACGCCAGGAGCCTATTCTGCGGGCGTGCGTGGGGTAAATGAGGGAACTGGTGGGTCAGGCATCGGTGTCTACGGATCTCAGAATGGATACGGATGGGGTGTCTACGGCACCTCTCCGAAAGGTGCAGGCGTCTATGGCGTGAGTTGCTGTTCCGTAGGTGTAGAAGGATATTCTTCTAGTAACTTCGGTGTACGAGGACATTCTCCTAATTCAGTAGGCGTAGGGGGATATTCTTGTAAATCAGTAGGCGTCTGCGCGGGCAGTATCTGTTCCATAGGAGTATGCGGATCGTCTTTGTATGACATAGGTGTTCGAGGACTTGCTTGTGGTCCTAGCGCGATTCCAATCGTGGCAACGGGTGCAGTATGTCAGACTTCCCATTTGCAAGACTGGCGAAACCATTGCAATGCGACTCTTGCTTTTGTGGACGCAGCTGGCAACATTTCTGCTAAACAAATTACGGGATATTCTCCCAAATCAATAGGCGTCTACGGCTCGAGTTGCTCTTCCTACGGTGTATTGGGATATTCTCCCAAATCCATAGGCGTCTATGGGAGGAGTTTATGTCACTACGGTGTAGTGGGATATTCTTGTAAAGAAGTAGGCGTCGCTGCCGGGAGTTGCACTGGCATCGGTGTCGAAGCGTTCGCGTGCGGTTCTGGCGCGATTCCAATCGTGGCAAGAGGTGCATCATCCCAAAGCGCGAATCTTCAGCAGTGGCGCAACAGCTCGTGCACCCCTCTCTCCGTCGTGAACAAATGCGGATGGTTTGGGATAGGAACTTGCTCTCCGACGACGACACTACAGGTAAAAGGAAGCATAGGCGCGAAGGTGGTTACACCGTCTTGTTCAACTTACTGCGTTGCAGATAATTGCTTTGCAGTGCTGGTAAATGCTTCTGCGGCAGCGAAAACTGTCAATTTGCCTAAAGCGATACAAGGAATGATCCTGTACATCAAAAACACTGGCACGGATTTTGCAGTCACAATAAAACCGAAGAGTGGAGATACGATCGAAGGAGCGTCTTCCAAATCACTTCCCAAGGAAAATGGAGTCCAGTTGATTGCCGGTGGCAACTCGCCAGCGACTTGGTATATCGTGTCTACCAGCAAGTAAAGATCTGTCATGAGCCAGAATCTCGAAGGACAAGTACAGCAGCAAGACGCGTGATCATTATGGGAAAGAAAGACGAAGCCCGGTGAGAGGCCTTTCAACTTCTTTGCAAGTACTGCGGGGCTCTTAAGGAACTAGGATCGCAAGGGCAACTTGAGATTGTCTATCAAGTTGTCATAGGAGACTCGTGCAGGAGCTCAAGCTATCTTGCTCTCGCTTAGTCGTTTTCGCCGATAACTAACGCTTCAATTTTATTAAGACTAATTCCCATCACTGTGAAATGAATACAAAACATGCCTAGCCTAACGGCAGAAACTTTTCAAAGAATGTTCTTTTAAGCAAGTGAGTTTTCTTAGCCCGTCGTGTCACGAGAGAGTCATCGAAGAATTAAAACCAGTTTATCAATAATCGTGGGAATAGTCTTACTATTTTCCACAGCAATTTCAGCAGCATCCGCATTTTCTATACAGTCTGGCGCAGATTCGAAGGTGTCCACGCCCATCAAGCACATCGTCATAATAATGCAGGAAAATCACGCCTTTGACAATTTCTTCGGGACCTATCCGGGGCTCTCACCGCCGTATGCTCTAAACATGACTGAATGCGATCCGTTGAACTTGACCCAGGCTGATTCGCCGTGCATCAAGCCCTTCAATGCCGACAATGATAGTGCGCAAATTCAGGGAAACGATCTGATCCATAATTGGAACGCCTCGCACGTCGCATACAACAACGGTTCCATGAACGGCTTTGTCTACGCACAGCTTCTTAATCATCAGGAGGATCCGCAGGATGCCATGGCATATTACACCAATGCCACTATACCGAACTACTGGGATTACGCGAGCTATTACAGCTTGGACGCGAATTTCTTTTCTAGCGAGCTCTCGTACAGTTATCCAAATCATCTTTTCCTGGTCGCGGCACAGTCCGGAGGGTGCGCACAGTGCAGCCCCTCCTTCAGCCTCAAATTTGAAACTATTCTCAGCGAGCTAGACAAAGCCAAGCTTGCCTGGAGATCCTATGCGGGCGACTGGAACACCAATTATGATTGCACGAAAGTTACGAAAGGCGATTTTTCGTCTCTATCTCAGGTATTTTGGAATGTTGTTCCGGACTTTCCCGCGGTAGAACTCAACCCTAGCGAATGCTCGAATATACAGAACTTGAATGATCTCTTCAGTAATCTGACGAAGGGGTATTTGCCGAGTGTAGCCTTTGTGACCCCGTACGACAATGTTTCGGACCATCCCTCAGAGTCGACTCTGGCGGCAAGCCAATTATACATCACCAAGATCCTCAACGCGATTTCAGCAAACGCGACTTTATGGAAGAGCACTGCAATTTTCATTACCTGGGATGAATTCGGCGGCTACTCGGACCAGGTCGTTCCTGATCAAGTGGATGCTCTCGGATACGGATTTAGGGTGCCGTTGCTCGTTATCTCGCCCTACACTGTCCGGGGCGCCATTTACTATGGAGAAGCTGGCGTCCAGGAGGATTTCTCTTCTCTGCTAACGACTATCGAGCAAAACTGGCATCTGGGACACCTGACCAACAGGGACAAAAGCGAATATTCATTATTTTACATGCTTAACTTTAGCGAGTCTCCTCGCCCGCCGCTCATGTTGCCTAGCAACATACTGGCGACTTTTCCCTTGAGCGATTGCAACCTTTGCAGAGTGGGCTTCGGACTTTCGCCGGTTTCTGTCAGTGACCCGCCAAGTTATGCGATTCCTTCGTACTACAACGTGGCAGACGAGAATTCAAGCAACGCGTCATAGCGACTGCCCTAACAGCGTATTTCAGCTTCGAACTATGAAGCTGGTTTCACATTCGTAGGACTATCTAGCTCAGGTTGAACGTTACCGAATTTATCATGAACGATATTTCGCCGCTTTGCTGCGAATCCAGGACCACGAGAAAAGCTACTTCGGGATCCACACCCAAACCTCCCCACAACGATTTGAGAGTTCCAAGGGTGTAAATGCAATTGAAGTTGCTGTTGGTGCACTTGTCCCCGTCGACGAAAGTAAGCTGCAGTCGCGTATCGGGCCCTATGAACTGAGGCCCGGTACGGCGGTCTGTTTGGACAATTGCGTACGAATCGTTTGCCATGCTGATCCTCTGGTTGCTTGAGTTCCAAACCCCGTAACCGCTACCGGTAACGTCAAACCATAGTTTTACGGTATAATTCCCATAGCCGCTTATCGTAATGTTGTTGATTTGACTAATCGTTCCAATATTGTAATCGACAAAGCCGAGCTCGAGACCAGCTTGACCGTTGTAGTTAGTTAGGGCGTCATAGACCGAACTGTTCTCTTCAATCTGCTGAGAGGTGGCAAAATCGCCTGGAATGTTCAAATCAAAACCTTTGCCATTAGTGGGGGTAAGCCTGTGTTCGTATCCTAGTCCGCAGGTAAGGTTGATTCTCACGCCGCAGCCCCAACGGGCAGTAAAGTATGTGACACTCGGAGCACTATAAGCACCGCCGGACTGTGCAAAACCCGCCTGGATAGTACCGACTGCGCTAATCAGAAACAGAATTGCAACTAAGACTGCAATTATTCCAATACTTTTCGGGGCTTTCATATAGGGATCAGTAATATGTACCTGCGTTCTATAAAAGGACAGATAAAAGGCTTTTTTCATGCGTCACGTATCGGTGTTCGATATGCAAGCGACCCGCAATTATACGAGAATTTGCAACCGTAAAGTCTTTTTGATTTGAATACGCGCGCAAGGCGACACTTGAACACAGAAATTAATTGTACTGATTTATCAGCGATTCCATAAAGGTCAAGGTTCCGGCTTTTCCTGCGTCATATTCCACGCCATGCTCTCCAATCAAAACAGGATATACCCAAATGTAATCATACTTTGCTTGATTTGATGCCAAATATGTTAAAGCCGTTTCTTGTTCAGATTGGGAAAGACTGTTAAAACATCCACCCGCTGTCATATAATTTCCATCACAATATGCTTGGTCTGCTGGAGAACCCTGAGATTGTGATTCCATTGCCAAAACCACTCCGTTAAGATAGGGCTCCGACTTTTCTATCGAACAAATTGTGTTGAAATGTGGAAACACATAGGGAGCCGTTGAATTGATCCAAAAGAGCCCGTTTCTCACATAGCCGCCATAACCAAAATCTGGAAACGGGGCATTTTTAGAACTGCAAGTTTGAGGGCCTTGCCCGGTTGCTGCTGGATTATTGGCTTGCGGCATAAATTCAGTCCATCCTAGAGCTTGCATCTTTTGAAAGAAAGTCTCCACCTGATTTTGACTTGGATTATCTTGAGCATAATATGCATCCCAAGACTCTAACATAACGTATCTATCGCCATCAGCTATTGCATTCAAGGTTAGTAGACTAGCAGCATCTGTAAAATAATCTTGCTCATAAACAGGATTGTTAGTCTGATCCGTTTTGAATTGCGAAAGGCAATCTGTGTCCCCGAAGTAAATGTCCATATCAGCGTCCGGGATGATTTGCCCACCTGCTGCTTTCTGGATTGCAGTGAAGTAAGAATTCAATGTGCCATTCCAATTATAGTTAGAATTGCCAGAATAACTCTGAGCTTGGATTTGTGAAGCCGTGAGATTAGGATTGACAATTCCACCCTGACACTCAGTTCTGACGAAGCGAATTAAACTGAAATTACCAATTTGACTATGAATACTCTCAACCAAACTAAGAAGTTGAGTAGCTGAATAATCATTCCCAGCTATGAACTGAACTGTTGTTCCTCCATTACTACCTTTAGTTACGTCAAACGCCTTTATCTCTATGAACTTTTGCCCGATGTTGGGGTATTGAGTAGTCGTGTAAGAAGAAGTTGTTGTAGTACTAGTTGTTGTCGTACTCGTAGAAGTTGTTGAAACTGAATGCTGATGGAGATAAACGTAGCCAATGTAAGATGAAGCACCAGCGATAACAAGAATAACAATTACAAACCAGGTACTGACCCTGGTAAATACGTCCTTGATCCTGCTCATTTTTGAGATAATTCTCATTCCTCCTGTCCATCTATCTTGAGAAGCCCTAAACTCGAATTTATTTTGCCCAAGTGATTACTTCGGGGTGCCTTTTCGATAAAGGTAGGCGAGTCAACATTTAAACAAGTTCAACACTTTTTTTCATATACAAATCTTCTGAGAATCGCTGGACAATCATCACAAATATGGGATTCGGTTGAAGGAAACTGAAGTTTGAGCTGGGGCGAAAAACAGTCGAACAAGAGAAAAGTTGAGAGAAAAGAGATTACATTTCATGGATGAGAATTCCCCGCGCCTTAACAGTGAGACTTTCTCACTGCCTAGGTCTAATAAGAAGGAATGGAATAGCCCAGCCTCTGATGTGGAAAAACTAATTTCGTACCTTCTTTGCCATCTTTGATATGTCAAATTCGTTTGAAGGCGATCTGAACCTCAGGTAGAGGTACCTGGCGAAACATCCTCTTTCCAATCCACAATCCTCAAAAGATTCGATAAAATTGATGCGTGAGTGCGGTCCTATTGGACAAGTGCCTTTCTCAAAGTTTATTTCAACCTTAATTCGAGCATTGGTTTATGATTAAGAGCATTCTGATCGAACTTTCGAAGCCGCCTACTGAGGAGCTGCTAGTCCTCCTAAATGATTCTAGGAAACTGTTAGAAGCAGGCGGAACGGTCGAGATCATTTCACCGACAAAAATGCACGTAGTTTCCTTACAGAAATCAGGGCAGTCGGAAGAACAGGCACTAGCTGATTCTCCAATCGGGAAAATGCTCCGCACGGCGGGGTTCAAGGGGAACATTACTATAACAAGGAGAGGGCATATGGGTGGCGAGTCCACTCATATAATCGCAGCTGTCTGAGAATTTATTCGTCCAATGTGTATTGTTGAAGCTTTGCGATAGGAAGAGATCTGCACAGCCGCTGGAGGTACGCGGAGAAAAACTGGAACCGAAATTAAAATCTTCAAAATGAAGAGCGAGTAAGATGCAGATTAGGGCATTCTGATCACTAGGATAGGAGCCATCTATTGAGACAAGCGGCTCGAATTGCAGAACAGCACTACAATTTGATTTTCAGAAAAGGCTGCTTATAGATGATGGAGACGATTCTCATAATTGATAATGCATGCTCAAATAAGTCACCCGTTCTTCAAGGATTTTGAAAATTCCCAAAGTAAGTACAAATGCGATATCTTCCTGCGCGAAGTCTACATTTTTGGGTTTGAAAGCACCAGAATTTTGTACGCCGATCCCATGGCGGAGCCAGATATCCGCTCAACGCCACCAAAAATACTCGAGAGGCTCCTGATGTCTGTCTCATAATCAAAGAAAAGATCTCCCAGTACCACAAAAGACTTGGACGTCGCCCAGTGTGCCAGCCTTTCATATGCGTCGAATCTTTTCTTCCCAAAATTGTGGAACACAAGACTGGAGACCAGAAGGTCGAACTTCTTACTACGAAAGTCGGAAAGAAAGATGTCCCCTTTCTGGAAAACTATCCTATCTGAGAATCCGAGAATTCTTGCGTTCCTCCTTGCCATCCCGATGCTAGAATCTTTGAGACTCGCATGCTCAAAGGTATCAAAACCAGTAACTGATGAGTTTGGGTAGAATTCGGCACAGACGCACGAGAGAAATCCTAACCCACAGCCCACGTCCAGTATCTTCAGCTTGTCGTCTCGCGAGAAAGGCAGGCCGTCAAACGCCTTTGTAAACAAAGTCTTCGCCTTCTTCCTTGCCTTTGCCGAATCCTTGGCTGTGGAGTAATGATATGTCCCAAAGTCCGATTCCTCCTTCTCTGTGACAGGACGGATCTTTGCCATGCTCGCGCTTGTCTTCATCTGACTCATAAGCGCTTTTGATTCAATTGAAAATCTTTTGATCCTTGATTAAGATGTAAATAGCTAGGGTTCTCGGAAGAAAAATCGGTAATCACGCTGAATGATGAAGCCCTCCGACAACGCAGTGCAGAACCGTTCAAGCCTCCGACTGACCTGATTATCGTGACGACGCCGTTCGTATCAGGGTATCGCGTGACTCGCATCATTGGTGCGACGTTTGGATTAATTGTAAGGTCCCGGGGACTGGGACAGAACATCTTTGCTTACTTCCGAGCTTGGGGTGGTGGAGAGATCAAGGTGTACACAAATCTTCTCGAACAAGTGCGTCACCAAGCCTTACAGCGGCTCGCTGATCATGCAAAGAGCCTAGGAGCGAACGCGGTCCTCTCTGTCGGCTTTGATACATCGGAGATGGGCGGATCGATGACGGAGGTTCTCGCCTACGGGACCGCAGTGGTTGTGGAGCCTGACACCTCGCCTGCACAGGCCGTAGCGCTCCACTAAACCAAAATATCTAATGCAGATCTCTAGCTGGACGCTCAACTCAGCAATTATGCCACCCGGGGTGTCTTAGATGGTTCTCTAGTGAATCTAACGCCTTGTCTCGAGAGTCGCTCGTGTAGGTTGAAAATATCATCAGTCTCACACACGATTCCTGTTACGACTCCAACCTTGCTCTCCCCTTCGGGCAGTTCTCTGAGGCCGACTTTCGCGAGCGGCTCATCTGGCCCCAATTCTACCCATCTGTATCGTCGCGCATCCAAGCGAACTTTGAGGCCCAGGATGTCTCGATAGAACAGAGAGTGTGTCTCAACATGTCACATGTAGGATCGCGTTTGTTTCGCTTGAGTTTCGATTTAGCTCCGCGACAGCTTCCGCTGTTGGCACTATCACCAATTTGACTTTGCGTCGCTGAGCCTCTCTTTTCACCTCTTCCATAATCGGCAGCGCTCCTCCCCCCGTGCCAATCACTAGCCGGCTGCACTTCCAGGGTATCTCCTCCTCTATGGACAAGGGAGTGTGTCCAAACTCGTTGCGGAACTTTTTCGATGGTTTTTTCTTGCGCTTGCTCACTTTTCCTCGGTCGATAGTAACATCGTGCTCGTACCTGGTTCCATCAATTGTGATCGAACCAAAGGAAAACGCTTCGAAACGCATCGTTTGACTATTGGCTAGCTGGTCACTGTGATAAGGACTACGATTCTAGATTCACATTTCCTTGGTGCTTCCTTGACAGGAATCCAAAATCGGGAAGAACCATTTCAGCTGCGTCAAGAAGAGGGTAAAGCCTTGCAGGTAAAATGAATTCCAAAGTGAATTTTCGATACGGTTCGTGGTAATTATCAGACGATGATTCTCAATTATGATAATTGTATTCTAAGCTTATATGTTCTAATCACATATTTTTGAAATCGAGGGCCATAAGACTATCACGACTCTGAACATAGCTGGTCTTTGCGTTGCCTGGAGTTCATTGAAGGCGATTCCAAGTGAGAGTAAGCAAGGCAAAGTTCGCTATTCTGGTGGCAATGTCCGTTGTGGGTATTACAGCGTCCACGTACGTGCTCATAATCTTCAATGCTCTAAAGAAGCTTCCCCTTGGCTGCCCCTCTAAACCAACTGGTTGGATTAACTGCGCAGCTGTTCTAGAAAGCAAGTACAGTCAATTCCTGGGAATCCCCCTTGAGCTGTTTGCTATAGCTTATTTCATGGTGAGCCTGTTCTTGATATATCTCGTCGTATTTGGAAGAGCTGACTGGTTCAGGTACTCCCTCAGTTTCCTATTCTTCTGGAGATTCCTTGGGGTTCCTCTGGTCTTGTATTTGATAAGCCTCGAAGTGTTCGTGATACACGCCATATGCATCTACTGCACCATAATGCATGGAGCTATCCTCACTGACTTTGGGGTAATCAGTTATTTTCTCTACTCCAAAGCTCTTGATCCGAGTATGGTCAAAGCTGGAAAGGAAGTAATTATTGAACAATAGCTGCACTTGGTCTTGGAAACCTGCTACGACGTCGCCCTGAATCGCAGCCTGAGCAACCGCGAAGACGGTCTGCCTTTAGGCTATGTCGAGATTGTGAAAGATTCCGTCCAGGTGCCCAAAGTCGTGCAGGTGTTGAGCACGACAAAAGTAAGAAGACAGGCAGGAGCTTTTCGGTTAGCTTGCACATCTCCGGTCTCTTAATAACTGAGAACACATTTAGTTAAGGACGCGGATCAAATTGCCAAAATTTGCTACCGAGGAATGGGGTAAAGAGTATGTAGAGAAGCTTAACTCAAACTCTAACTATGAAGATGCTGGGAAGAACTGGGAAGGCGCGATAACATTCGTCATTCAGAAAGACGAGTCGTTCAATAAGGACGCCTACCTGTATCTTGATCTTTATCACGGCAAATGCAGGGATACGAAGTTCTCATTCACTGAATCGGAGTTGCCCCATTCGGAATTCAAGTACATCGGTCCTTATGCGAACTGGAGGAGGCTTATCAATAAGGAAATCGATCCGATACAGGGATTGCTGACCGGCAAATTCAAGCTTCAAGGTTCCATGATAAAAATAATGAGGTTCACAAAGGCCGCAAAAGAGATGGTAAGCACAGCGGCTACAGTCGACACACAATTCTGATGTTTGCGAATGTGGTACTTTCGGTCTCCCGAGATAGTGTTTGGCGAAGACTCTCTTTCCTTTCTTTCCTTGCTCAGCATCAAGCGTGCCACAATAATTACTGATCGCAATTTGCTCAAGACGGATATCCCAGAGCGTGTACGTCGAGCTCTTGGTGAAGGAGTCGAGTCGTTGATAGTCGGGGATGTTTCGGAAGAGCCTCCCTTATCCGAGATGACGGCGCACTTGGGGCGCATCAATGAATTCTCACCGGATTGGTTCATAGCAGTGGGCGGAGGCTCGGCGATAGACACTACCAAAATACTCTTTTTCCTTTACGAACGACCAGATCTCACTGTCTACGATGTCACTCCTCTCGTCCAGCTTGGACTGAGGAAGAAGAGCAGGCTCATTGCCATTCCATCTACAAGCGGCACTGGCTCGGAATGTACGTGGGCAGCGGTGCTCTCTGAAGAAAATGAAAAAAGAAAACACGAGCTTGCTTCGAGAGAAATTTTGCCAGACTATGCCATACTCGATCCGGCCCTCGTCCTATCACTCCCTTTAGAGCAGACGAGGAACACAGCCACCGACGCGATAGGGCACGCGGTCGAAGCATACGGGAGCACATGGCACAATCCCTTCTCAGATGCTATGGCAGAGAAAGCACTGGAGTTAATTCTTGGCAACATTGAAAGTGTCATCAAAGATATGAAAAACCCGGCGTTCCGCAATCAAGTTCATATTGGCGCATCGATGGCCGGTCTTGCCTTTTCAAATTCTCAGATCGGTCTCGTGCACGCGTTAGCCCACTCTCTGGGAGCTCGTTTTAAGCTCCCGCACGGAAAAACGGTGGGTCTATTTCTTCCATGCGTTGTGGACTATAATTACGACTCTTGCACGGAGAGGTACGACAAGCTAAATCGCCTCTTCCCTGATAAGTATAGAGTGGGAAGACTCTCTGACTCGATTCGGACCATCCTCAAAGCGATAGGTCAGGCCCAGACTATCAAAGAGGCTGGGATCGACGAAAAGGAGTATTTCTCGAACTTGGACGCCCTAGTCACGCTCGCGGGAGAGTCCACAGGCATGGTAACAAACCCAAAGGATTCGAGTTCCGCGGACCTGAGGAACCTTTTCATCAAAGCGTATCGAGGGACCTAAAGTCATGAACGGGCGGTACGGCAACTTCATCAGCGGTCAAGAAGATTTCGAGGGAGAAGAGCTCGTACTAAAAAGCCCCGCTGATGGAACCTCCATTGCAACTGTTGCCCTAGCTACTTCGGAAAAGACCAAGGAGGCTATTGATGCGGCTTCTGAGGCCTTCGGTAAGTGGTCCAAAACTAGTCTTCCGGAAAGGCAGGCGCTCCTGCTGAAGCTCGCAGAGAGGGTTCAGTCAAGAGCGGAGGATTATTCTCAACTAGAGTCTTTGAACACCGGAAAGACGATCCGGCAAAGTACTCTCATGGACATCCCGCTTGGAATCGAACACATAAGGTACTTTGCAACAACTAAGGACTTCCCAATCTCTAGAGAGATAGAGCACCCTGAGTACCCCGGCACAAGAGGGATAGTGCAATACGAGCCCATTGGCGTCGTGGGCGCTATCGCGCCTTGGAATGTCCCGTTCTTAATGGCGGTTTGGAAGCTCGCACCCCCGCTTCTTGCAGGCAATACCGTCGTTCTAAAGCCCTCACACTACACCCCTCTCACTGCACTTGAGTTGGCTCGAGACATCAAAGAAGCTGGTTTCCCAGACGGGGTGGTTAACACTCTAACAGGTCGGGGCTCTACAGTTGGGGAGACGCTGGTGAGCAGCCCTAAGGTCAACATGATCAGCTTCACCGGTTCGACAAGCACGGGGGAAAAGTTGCTGTCAAGTTCCAAAGGAGTGAAAAAATTCACGCTGGAGCTCGGAGGCAAGTCTCCCAATATAGTCTTTGAGGATGCTAACTTGAACAAGGCGGTAAATGGAGTGCTCTTTGGGATCTACCTGAACTCCGGTCAGCTCTGCGAGTCAGGTAGTAGGCTAATAGTGCAAGCTTCGATAAGAGAAAAGTTCCTTTCAATACTAAAAGAAAAACTGGAGAAGATGCGGGCAGGTAACCCTCTAGACATGGAGACAGATTTGAGTGCCATAACCACGGCAGAGCAAAAGAAGAAGATCGAGAGCATGGTAGACGACGGTGTGAAACGGGGCGCGACCATGTATTACCAGAAGCAGATTGCGCGAGTTGTCCCGGCGGGAGGCATGTACTACGCGCCGACTCTTCTCACCGAAGTCTCCAATGACATCGAAATAGGTAGAGAAGAAGTCTTTGGACCGGTGCTCGTAGCACTCGACTTTGAAAGAGAAGATGACGCTTTGGATATTGCGAACGACACAGCCTATGGCTTGGCCGCTGGAGTCTGGTCGAAGGATCTTGACAAGGCGAAGCGGATAGCCAGCAGAATTGAAGCAGGAACTGTTTGGGTTAATGAATATCATTTACTCTCTGCCGCAGCGCCTAGGGGCGGTTTCAAGAAAAGTGGAATTGGGAGGGAACTTGGCCTCGAGGGAATGCTAGAGTTCACTCAAACAAGGCACATCTTCGTAAATGAAACCGGAGAGATCGACGATGTTGCATACGGACTTGTCCTTTCTGAATAGACGAAGGCCTGTTGACCCGCCAGAAGAAAATTCAAGGTCTTCGCGCCCTAAAGAATTGAACCACTGCAAGAATGTTCTGGAAAACCAGACATTTTTTTCAGAAGCTCGACTGCGACGACCCCATGAAATCCTTCGTTGACAACTGTTTGCGTGACGAGTGGGTTCCTCGCTATCTGCTTACTCATGTAGTAGAGCTTTATTCCATACTTGTCTGCCTCAGCCCTCACAGCTCGTGCATTGTTCTTGTGCGCACCCAGATCTAACACATACGTTCCGACTGGCAATTCGTTTCGCCTATGGAGCTCCGCAGAAAATTCTATGAGAACCGGGTTGCGCTCTCGAACCGTGTCGAGGTAGAGTGCGTTCTGATCACTGAAGGTATTGTTTTCTTTTGTCGATTGCATCAAGTTACACTTTCAAAAATGGTACTCCTGAATCAAGTAAATTTTAGTTGACTCTGTAAACCACATAATCTTTGTACCCAGTTATGACGCGCATATAACCTCGCAATTCCGCATCAACAGTCTCATTTCCAGTATCAACGAGTAGCGGTCTGCCTTGAAGCGAGGCCAATTTTTGTTTACTCGCTACAACTAAGATATTGTCCTTGCCAACTCTTTGTATTATTTTAGGGCTTATTTGCTGATTCCCTCTTCCAAAGATGTATCCCTGTTGCCCAATTATTGTGACGACTATCTTCGCTTTCTTTGCTTTGAGAAAATCCAAAAGCTCTTGTTCGTTTACATCTCTTGCAACAATTTTATCTCCCAAGATTACGTCGACACCGAGAAGAGTCTTATCCAAGCCAAATTCCGCCAAAATGTCCCTCGTAGTTGTGCCCGGCCCATAGACGGATAAACAGTCCTTCTCAATGCTACTTGCGAGCTCGGATGCCATCCCCTGAATTACTTGCTTCTCTGTTTGAAACCCTCCAGACTTGGCACTTTGCATATAACGTTGTGCCTGAGGAACGCGCAGATATCCGTAGAGTTTCGCGGCTACTACTCCTCTTCTAAATGAAGCCTCGTCGATGTCCATAACTTCTTCCTCGACATAAGCTTGATCAGAATCTGTGAGAAATGTAAGAGCTGCTTCTCCGGCGTTTCTCGCATTCAAGGCGAAAACTGCTGAATGCATTTTAACGCCTGCGGGTATGCCAAGAACAGTAAGTGTGCGACCAACAGATCTGTAAATGTCCCTTGCCGTACCATCTCCACCGGCAAAGAGCAAGAGATCGGTTCCGATGTCTCTCATTTCTTGTGCCGCTCTAAATGTGTCTTCGGAAGTGGTGTGTCCTCTTTGGATTGAACCGACTACGATAGGAAGGAAGCCGCATTCTCTCGCTTCCGATTCACCCATATCGAAAGGATAGCAGTAGAGATCGATATTCTCCTTGATTCTTGCCAATACTCGGAGAGCTTCCGAAGCTCTTTGAGGAGATTCTGGAATGGCGCCTAACTGTATCGCTTCATCTAAGATACTAGCTCCGTCTGAACCCTTGAGTCCGACCCTACCTCCGATCCCAGCAACGGGATTCACAATCAGGCCAAGCTTCTTCTTAGTATTCGAAACCACAATTGAGCCCATTAGTCAAACTCTTTAACGTCGCTCAGTTAATGCGTTTTCTCAACGGTTAGCTGGCGAGTCGCCAAACCTTCTCGGGCTTTCTCCTTCTTTTTGAGGTACTGTCTCCAAGTAACTGCGATTCTCTCAGGTTCATCAATGCTCGGATTAGGCACCTTATGAACGACCGAATTGTACGGAGCGTTCTTCACGAATTCAGGATTTTCGTACGCTTCCTTCGAAATCTGACGGAACACTGCAACATATTCATCGATATCATCCTTGGAGTAGGACTCGCAGGGCTCAAGTGTAAACGGCTCGGGAACTACCCACGGATGGTGGCTCGTCCAGTAGTGCTGCAAACCAAAGTCTGCCATTCTTCTCATGACATCGTCAGTTCCAACACCCGTATCCGCCTTTAGTTTCTCCCAACTGTACCGCACTTGCTCCAGTCTTCTTTTTCCAGGAGCATAGCGCACAACAACTCCAGGAATCTCATTCAGTTTCTTCAACATGTACTGGTTGTTAAGAACAGAGCAGACGGCAACTTCGTGGAGCCCTTGCGCTCCGTGTTGCATGATCCAAGTGTACGATTTCACTAGACTCTGAACGTTCCCCATGAACGTTCTCACTTTGCCGATGGATTCAGGAGCATCATAATCCAAGAAGTACGCCTTTTTCTTTCTGTCAAACTCTACTCTGGGAACCGGGAAGTATTTCGCAATGTCATTAGTACATCCCAATGCTCCGACTGCTCCTCCCATGCTTCCATGCGGAACCGAGAAAGTCTTGTGCAAATTGAAGTGGCATAGATCAAAGCCCGCATCCCTTGCCCTTGTAATTCCAAGCATTCCGTTCGCGTTGGCTTGATCGTAGTAGCAAAGAGCTCCTGCTTTGTGGGCAGCCCTGACGAACTCATCTATTCTAGGGTTATAGATCCCGGTATCCTCAGGATTCGTTATGAATATAGCTGCCGTACGATCAGATAAAGCAGCCTTGAAAGCATCTACATCTACATAGCCTTCCTCGTTTGGCATGAGGGTAACTACCTTGAATCCCGCTGTTGCTGGACCTGCCGCATCACACGGATGCGAAAACATCGTCGTGATTGTCTCCGTTCTATCTGTATCTCCTCTTGAAGCGTGATATGCCCTAATTACAGAAGCGGCTGTATATGCGGCTTGAGCTCCGCCACCGGGCTGGAATGAGAATTTGTCCATCCCAGAAATTTCCTTGAGGAACTGCTCTAACTTGTAGATAATTTCGAGCGTTCCTTGTATCGTTTCAGCAGGCTGTAATGGATGGATTTCTCTGATGCCCGGATGTCGGGCCGCTACATGTTCTTGAACCTTCGGACTGTATTTCATCGTGCATGTCCCTTCGCTGATATCAATTGTTAGATCGGCTCCCATGGTCTCTTGCGAGAGATGTAGAAAATGCCTCATTACACGCATCTGGTTTATTTCTGGGAGTTTTGGTGGAGACTTTCTTCGAAGTGCGAGAGGTATCGAATCCAACACCTCCCCTACTTTCTTACTTACTGACGGTTCGACTTCACGAACAAGAATCCCTCTTTCCCCAGGCACGCTCATCTCAAAGATAATCTGCTCATCCCACTTTGCCTCGTGGAATTTGCGAAGAAGAGTTTTTTCGTCTCTGGGCATATTCTATCACTTGCTCCCTAAAGGGCCTCCTTCAAGGCTTCCACAAGTTTCTGGATATCATCTTCCGTCTTTATCTCGGTCACGCAATAAAGAGCACTTTGCCCTAGCTTTGGAAAATCTCTAGACAGATCCTTTCCTCCGATAATCCCGTTCTTCAAAAGCATCTTATTTATTTTTGATACCTTTTTGCCGCTCTTGTCAAAATTCAAGACAAATTCCTTGAAGAAAGGAGTCTTGAATTTCAAAGAGATCCCCTTCAATTTCGCGAGTTCTCTCGCAGCAAAGTGAGACATTTGCATTATTGTAGTTCCCGTCTCCTTCATTCCCTTCGGACCCATGAGTGAAAGATAGACTCCCGCGGTTATTGCCCAGATTCCAGTGCTGGTTCCTGTAAATTCTTTCCCCTTTTCCCGAGAACCGTAAGACGTGCGTTCAAACAAAACTTCGCCGAAACCGTACTCGCCAGGTGTATTTGTCTCTGTTATTCCAAACATCAAATCTTTGAATTCCCTCACATATTTCATGTCATCTTTGGTAGCGATGAACCCTCCTACTCCTCCACCAGCTACCATAGGTATGCCAAGCGTGTGATACTCACCGCAGGCAATGGTAGCCCCATATTGAGACGGCGGGGCAAGGACGCCTAAAGAAATTGGATCGCAATAAACGACAAATTCAGCTCCTCTCTCGCGAGCAAGTTTTCCTATTTCAGACGCTTGGCTTTCCAAGCAACCAAAATAGTTTGGATTCTCTAAGAAAACCGCAGCGGTTTTTGCCGACACTTTTGAATTTAGATCTTTAGAGTCTATTAGCCCACTTCTTGGATCAAAGTCTACGTCCTTTATCGTTATGTCGGGCTTTAGATAATTTCCAAGAACCATTCTGACTTCTGGATTCATGGAACGTGGAACCACCACTTCATTTCTTCCTGTGATACGTGAAGCCATTCGTATCGAAGTTGCGGCAGCCTGACCACCGTCATAAAGTGGAACGCTCAAGACATCCATATCGAGCAGCTCTCCCATGAGACTGCAATATTCAAAGAGAGCCTGCCACTTGCCGTGGTCGGCGTACGACTCGCCCACGTAAGCTGTTAGGAATTCTCCTCTGCCATTAATTTCGTCGCAAACGGCTGGGACAAAATGTTGGGCACACCCAGCACCCAAGAAATTCAGGTATTCCTTGCAGTTCTTGTTTTTTTCGAGAAGGCCCTCAACATGTCTTCTAATATCGTACTCATCAAGGATGGGTTCAGGCAGCTTTAGCTTGCGCTTGAACCTCAAATGTTCGGGTATCTCGTTGTAAAGCTCCATTTCGTCCTTGGCATTGACTTCCTTAAGCATCTCAGCTTTGACGGATGGAACTGAATTAGGAACGTACGGAAAAACGATGGTCCTTTCTTTGCTCATTGCTGATTGAAAAAAGTCCTCGTTCTCATAATCATTTCTGTTTTTGTTGTTAGCTCTGTAGAATCAGCTTGGCGAGATCGTCGGGAATATTCGGCTCATAAACGACTCGAACGACCCATTTGAAGAGGTCTCTTTCAGTTACGATTCCTACTAGTTTTTTATCCTGAACAACCGGCAGGCGCCTGAATTTTCTTTTAAGCATCAGAGTGAACGCCTCCCAGACTTCCGTGCTTGGTTCTGCTGTAACTACAGGTTTCGATGCTATTTCGATTACGGGCTTTGTCAGATCGATACCCCCACTTTGAGACATTTTTCTGACAATATCTCTTTCGGTAATTATACCGACAATCTTTGAATCACTAGTGACTACAATGGAACCAATGGCGAATTTTTTCATGAGCTTGAGTGCATTCTTGATGGGAGCATCGGATGAAAGTGTTTGAACTTTTTTGGACATTATTGAAGCTAATGTGTCATTTGCAGATTGTGGCAGATATCATGTCACCACCCACCTTTCTTGAAATTCTGTCTTATATTTACTTTGTAAATGACGTATTACAGCAAATTATTCTCCTGATAATTTCAACGTCCAAAGTCTGCAGTCCGCTTGGCTCTCATTTATATGGAGGAAATTGAACCCTCATCTAATTCAGACGGTATCAGTTGAGTGTCGATAGCGGTCCGAGGGAATTTGTCAAACTCGGCGAGAGCGACTTCGTAAATGAAGCTCTGAAGATAGTGGAAACTGCCAACTCACGCCAAGTTTGCTTGCGAATACTTGGGGCTCTCGCAGTTTACGTGCATTCTCTCGATAAGAGCGAATGTACCGATGCTTTCAAAAGCCTCGGCCGATTCGGGGAGGGTAACCCAACTTTCACCGATCTGGATTTGGCTGCATATGGGAAACAGAAGAACCAGACAAACAAGGTCTTTCAAGACCTAAAGTTCAAACCGGACATAATGGTCAACGCCTTTTTTGGAAATAGGAGACTGATCTTCTATCATCCACACAATATCTTTCACGTAGACATCTTTCTCGACAAGCTTGAGTTTAGTCATGACGTCAGATTCGGCGAAAAGCCGGGCTCGGGAAGACTCGAACTGGACTATCCTACGATAACTCTTGAAGACATTGTTTTGGAAAAGCTTCAGATCCATCAGATTAATCGGAAAGACCTGATCGATTTGATAGTCCTTTTCATAGGCCACGAAGTGGCAGAACAGAGCACGAAGGATATGGTCGCAGGAAGTTACATCGCGAGCGTGCTATCAGAAGACTGGGGATTCTGGTTTGATGCGACTACAAACTTGGATAAGGTAAAATCTTTAGCTGTTGAGTTCGAAAACTCCAGAAAGCTTACCCACGAGCAAGTGAAAAGAGCTTTAAACGGCATTGCAAAATTGAATTCAATAGTTGAAAAGACTCCAAAAACTGACAAATGGAAGGTACGCTCTAGAGTGGGGACTACAAAACCTTGGTTCAAAGAAGTCGAGGAAGTGCAAAGGTGAATCGGTGAATAATGGTGTCCAAGACTAGAATATTTTTCGTATCTGACGTTCACGGGTCTGACCGCTTGTTTTTCAAATTCATCAACGCCGCTCCGATCTACAAAGCGAACGTTCTCATAATTGGCGGCGACATCGCAGGAAAGGCGATAACTCCCATCTTTAGAAAGGACGGGGGGCTTGCGGCCGAGCATCAGGCAGTTTGGCGATATCCAAAGTCTAGAGAGGAAATCGAAGGCTTAGATCGAGACATCCGGTCAATAGGGAACTATCCTTACATGACAACCGAAGAGGAATGGAAAGAAATTGTAAAGGACACTGCCAAGATGGATGCCATATTCGACGAGTTGATCAACGAAAGTGTTGAAAGGTGGTGCAGGGTTGCCCAGGAGAGGCTGAAGCCACTAGGCGTGAGAATTTTCGTAAACAAGGGAAACGACGATCCTTTGATTCTGGAAGAGACGATCAAGAAATCTGGATACGTAGAGTATCCGAACGAGAAGGCGATTTATATTGATTCAACCCACGAGATGATAAGTCTGGGTTACGCAAATATGACGCCTTGGAACCTTCCAGGGGATCTTCCGGAAGATGTGCTGGCTGCAAAAATCGACACGCTTGCAGCCGGACTAAAAAACGTTAAGAGCTCGATCTTCAACATACACGTTCCTCCAATAAACACACACCTTGACATAGCTCCAAAGCTCGACAGCAACTTGACGCCGATCATATCTACCGGGGGAGAGCCAGAGATGGCGCACGTGGGCAGCACCGCTGTTAGAGCAGCTATCGAAAAGTACCAACCCTTGATGAGCCTACACGGACACATCCACGAATCCAAAGGATATGCTAAGATCGGTCGTACTCACTGTTTCAATCCCGGCAGCGAGTATACTACCGGAGTTCTGAAGGGGCTGGCGGTAGATATCTCCGAAAACAAGATGGAGAGCCACGTTTTTACCACTGGCTAAATTTGTGGGGCCGTTTATTCAGCCTGCGGCCTTTTTCCCCGATTATTCCCAAGAAGACTCAAATACGCAGAGAATCTTCTGATAAAGAATTTATAGGCGCTCTCAGCGGCCCACGTTGGTTTGACTACCGACCAACCTGTTCCAACAACGTACGTTAGGAAGAGTTCAGGATTAATCAGATCGATTTCCGGTCCAGCTGCGATGCTTGGAAACGTCATCGGGATGGGAGTCTTCATCAACTTCTATTACATGCCGGGAGCTTCAGATCTGTACCCGCACGCTAGCCTCCCTCTGACTGTCGTATTCGGACTGCTGCTGACACTCACAATAGCTTCCGTTTACTGGCTTTTGTCTACGGCAATGCCGAGAACCGGGGGCGACTACATTTACGTTAGCAGAATTTTCCACCCATCAATTGGGTTCATGGCAAACTTGATGTTCGTAGTTATCGTAACTACTTGGGTTGGGTTCTTTGCTCCTCTCGCTGGCTCGCAGGGGATCGGCACAATGCTGTCGAACCTGGCTATCGCGACTCACAATTCTGGATATCTCACCGACGTTCCTTGGTTAACGTCTGCATTTGGCGAATTTGTAGTTGGGGCGATCATCATTGCTGTAGCGATCGGCCTTGTAATGTCCCCAGTGAAATGGATATTCAGAACGCTCGCATCGATAGTGATCGTTGAGCTAGGCATTGTGGTCTGGTGGGCTGTTGTCATGGCGACAACCTCTCACGCCACCTTTGTCACAAACTTTAGCGCGGAGTTTGGAACGGCAAACGCATACAATTCAATCTTGCAGTCCGCTTCAAAGGTTACTGGATCACTTGTTTATCCAGTAACTCTGGGGGCAACGGCAATCGGCATCGTGTATACGATGCTCAGCTACATCGGTTATGCAAACAGCTCCTACTTTGCAGGCGAACTTCGCGGAAATCCAAAAAGCGCACAAGGAATTGCTATCATGATATCTCCGTTGATCTTCGCAGTTGTGATATTTTTGGAGTACCAGCTGTCCTACAACATTTTCGGGCACGACTTTCTAGTCGCGTCCGGAACTCTTGCAACCAGTGGGAACGCCGCTTGGACCGCTTCTGTACTTCCTACACCTGCTTACTTGATTGCTTTCATTTCAACCAATCCGCTGTTTCTGGTACTCGTGCCGTTTGGCCTCATGTTGACAATGTTCGGTTTTGCAGTAATCTACATGTTCGTTCCAATAAGGCAGCTATTCGCATACGCCTTCGACAGGATTGTTCCTGTGAGGTTTGCAAGCGTCAACAGAAGAGGGGTCCCATGGGCTGCAGTTCTCTTGTTCGCCTTCATAGCCTATCTGTCACTCTATCTCGCGCTCTATACTCCAGTGTTCACGGATCTCGGTTATACTAACTTTGGATGGTGGCTGGCGGTTGCTATTGTCATGTTTGCGGGTGCTTCTTTTCCTTTCATAAAGAAGACTAAGGGAATCTGGGCCAGTGCGCCAGGTATCGTCCGAACGATGCTAGGGCCGATACCCGCGATCACCATTTTAGGATCTGTGGCTGGAGCTCTTTCACTCTTTGTGTCATATTCAGCAATATTGCCTTCTTATACTGGAGCAGCTTTCGATCCGCTCTACGCTCTGGACATCCTTCTAGTCTTTGTTGCGGCTATCTTGATTTACGTGGCGTCGCACTTTTATCACAAGTCTAGGGGCATGCCGCTTGAAATGGCTATGACTGAGCTGCCTCCGACCTAGATCTTCTTTAGGATTATTAGGGCACTGAAAAAGAGGAAATCGCAAGGTCTCCTCACGCAGTGCTTCTGGAGACTTATAAGAACAACGATTTTTACTATTCCTTGGAGAAAGTCCTTGGCTTTCAGTATTAATCGAGCCTTTCAGGAGGGTTACACAAAAGTTCTCGGGTATGATTTATACTACAAAATCTTTGGCCCTAAAGAAAATCGAAGCACTATCCTTTGTTTACATGGCGGACCTGGTATGACGCATGATTACATTCTTCCTTTGTCCGATTTGGCAGTCAAAGGATACCGAGTAGTGTTCTATGATCAGTTAGGATGCGGCAAATCCGATTTACCTAGGAACAGTGCATTGTTCACTGTGGAACGAGCTGTAGAAGAAGTTGAAACTTTCAGGACAACCATGCGCCTAGGAAAAGTGGATCTTTTTGGATCGAGCTGGGGAGGACTGCTTGCTATCGCCTATGCGCTCAGATATCAAAGAAATCTATCGAGCTTGCTACTAGCAGGTGCTTATCCAAATGTCCCTTTCGCCCTTCATGAGATGGAGCGACTAAAGGCGAAGCTCCCTCCAAAGGTTAGAGGTGTTATGAGAAAGCTCGAAGAACGTGGCGACTACGAAAATCCAAAGTATATCGATGCAATCAAAGTGTTCTATCAAAGACACTTTTGCCGTCTCTCTAGATGGCCAGCTGAAGTAAACCATAGCTTGGATCATTTGAGTAAACCTGTTTACTTTACGATGAACGGCCCTAATGAGTTTACGATTATTGGAAACACGAGGTACTGGGATGTTTCAGATCAGCTTTCTTCCATTCATGTCAGGACATTGGTGACAGGAGGGAAATTTGATGAGATGACACCAAATGTGGCGAAGGATATTCATAGGAGGATCAAGGGGTCTAAGCTCGTGATTTTTGGAAAGAGCGCGCATCTTCCATTTTGGGAGGAACGCCAAAAATATATGGAAACTGTGGCCAAATTTCTCGGGGATTGAGTTAACTATAGGAATCAGGACTCTTCTTGCTCGTCATTACAAGATATTAGTCCCACTTTGCATGTTCGGCATCTTTATTGGGCTCATTTCCTTTTATGCGCTTGTCAGTTCATCGAGCTGGTCCGTTGTTACTCACTGCCTAAGACCAGTGCTCTGGCCATCTCCAGATTCCTGCGCCAGTGGCGACAGAATCAGTATTGACTCCCTTTCTATAGCTTTGCCAGTCGAGTTGACCTACTTTGCTGTATTTTCTATCTTACTAATCATGCCCTCTTCGATGACACTTTTAGGACTATGTCTGCACGAATATTGGATCAACCATGACAGAAACGTGATAACAGAATAATCGGCATTGATTCTAAGGACTTCAGCATTCAATTCCTTGAACTTTTGGTACTGTCGAGCGAATTCAGGTGCTTCCATCGTGCACACAGAAACGAAGTCTCCGGAATAAAGGAGCAATATCAACTGGAAGGAAATCAGTGCCGTGGGAAATTGATATAGCAAACAAAAATCTCGTTTTTTGCTCGGAACAAGCTTCCTTTCAGCTGCATATCCAGTGAAGTTTAGTGATTAATTTCGAAGCTGACATCGTAATCAAGGACGGTTCGCTTGCGCATGTAAGATCTTTACACCCCGAAGATGAACCGTTGCTGCTAAAATTCGTCGAACGCTTATCGGAGGAAGCGATTTACTTTCGCTTCTTTGGATCTGGAATCAGCAAAGAGTCTGCGGTCCATGCTCTAATGAATCGTGAACAAGAAGGACTCGCGATCGTTGCGTTACGCGACCAAGAAATTATTGCTCATGCAGGATACTATATTTCAAGTCCTGGCACAGCGGAGATCGGCGTCCTAGTAGCTGACGAGTACAGACAGAAGGGCCTGGGCAGCCTTCTTTTGGGTGAGCTCGCCGAAATCGCGAGCCGTAATGGAGTCATGACGTTTCAAGCCATAGTTGTGCCCGAAAACTATCGAATGATCGAGATGCTTCGGAGTCTTGGTTTTCCAATCGTTCAGAAAATAGAACCTGGAGCGGTTCGAATCACTTATCCCACATCTCTTCTTCCAGAAGCGCTCGAAAGTTTTGAACGCAGAGAGGCGATCGCAACTACTGCGGCCGTGCGTCACATACTACGCCCAAAAACCATCGCTATAATTGGAAACTCTTTTGACCAAAACTCCATGGAGGGACAGCTGCTCCGCAATCTTAAGGAAGGCGATTTCCAAGGGACTCTATATCCTGTGAATCCGGGATCGCTTCCTGAAAACGTGGAACTAGCTTTCGTCACCGTCTCGGCCAAAGACGTAATTTCAGTTGCAAAAGAATGTGCGAAGAAAGGGGTTAGCTCCCTCGTAGTCCTTTCTTCAGGCTTTGCCGAATCTGGCGAGAGAGGTGCAGAATTACAAAATCAGCTTGTTGAAGTTTGTAGGGAGTCCGGAATGAGGCTCGTTGGTCCAAATTGCATTGGGATCGTGAACACCGACCCCACGGTTAGATTGAACGGACAGCTCTCCTCTGTGAAACCTTTCCGAGGAAAAATGGGGTTCCTTAGTCAATCAGGCGCACTCGGAATTGCAGTCATTGATACATCCAACAAATTGGGTTTGGGAATGTCGAGTTTTGTCACTGTCGGCAACAAGGCAGATATTTCAGGAAATGACCTGATCCAGTACTGGGAGGCTGACAGCAATACCGACCTCATCCTACTTTATCTTGAATCCTTCGGAAACCCAAGAAAATTTGGAACAATAACCAAGCGCGTGACAAAGAAAAAGCCCATTTTCGTTGTAAAGAGTGGACGCTCTCCGGCTGGTTTTCGCGCGACTCAATCCCACACGGGCACATTGTTAGCTTCTTCAGATGTCACTGTGGACGCACTTTTCAAACAGGCAGGCGTTATTCGCACGGAAACACTAGAAGAAATGTTTGACGCTGCCGCCTTTCTTTCGACTCAACCGATCATAAAAGGAAACCGCGTTGGGATCATCACGAACACAGGAGGAGCTGGTATTCTTGCAACCGATGCGTGTGAATCGCAAGGGTTGGAAGTACCAGAACTATGTGAAGACACGCAAAAAGCGCTGCAAGCTTCTGTTTCAAGGGCGACGAGTGTACGAAATCCCATTGATCTAACTAGAAATGCTGAAGCTGCAGATTACGGAAACGCGATCCGGAGCATTGCTAGGGATCCAAATGTCGACGCCTTGATTGTTATCTTTATTCCTTCTCTCGGGGCAAAATCTGAGGAGGTTGCAAGTGAGATCTTGAAAGCTGAGAAACAATTAAGCAGAAGTTTACCTCTCGCGGCTACCTTCATGGCAAGCCGTGGAATCACCAATATTCTCTCGGACGGAGAGATCCATATGCCTTCTTATCCCTTCCCCGAGTCAGCTGCGAGAGCTTTGTCACACGCAGTCTATTATGGCATCTGGGTTCGAAAGCCGGTTGGACGTGTTCCGCAATTTGATGACTCTAGAAAGAGCGAAGCGGCAGCCATAGTAGCAAAGGCGATGAAAGACGGAGAACCTTGGCTTACGCCCGAAGAAGTCGCATTGTTGCTAGATTGCTATCGCATTCCAAGATCCGAAACATCGGGAGGGCAATCCATGCAAGACAATTCTATAGAGATGTTTGTTGGAATTACTCACGATTCCATTTTTGGTCCCATTATAGCATGTAGCGTTGGAGGCCCTTACATCGAACTTTTCAAAGATGTGTCAATTCGCTTGACCCCGCTAACCGAGAAAGATGTGGATGAAGTGTTATCCTCTCTCAGGGCTTATCCGATCCTCACCGGCTATAGAGGAGCACCTCCCTCAGACATTCGAGCCTTACGCGAGATTATTTTGCGCGTAGGGAAGCTTGCAGATGAACTCCAAGAAATCACAGAAGTGGATCTTAGCCCCATCATTGTTCGCAGTAATGGAGGAGGAGCATATGTCGGCGATGCAAAAATTAGGATCGGCCCCGCTGCTCACCAAACACCGCTTGGAGCCAAGCGCTGAGATCTCACTTTGTCGGCAGTTCTATGAGTTTGAGCCTTATTCAAAGGATTACTTGTTGACCGCCTTATCTCCCTGCACCATCTTACGTATCGTTTCGACGATGTCCGGGTTTGCAAGCGTTGTAATGTCTCCATAGTCTTTGGAGTTGGAGATGGACGCAAGTACGCGACGCATGATCTTCCCGGATCTCGTCTTAGGAAGGTCGGGGACTAGGTAAACTGCTCTTGGTTTCGCGATTGGCCCCAGCTCCTTTGCAATATTTGCTACCACCTTTTCCGCGATTTCTTTGCTGGGAATTATGCCCGGTTTGAGAGAGGCATAGATGACGGGGACATGGCCTCTGAGCTCATCCGTAAGAGCTATGGCCGCGGCTTCTGAGATTTCCGGGGTCGTTAGACTCGCATTTTCAAGCTCTTTAGTGCCGAGTCTGTGCCCTGCCACTTTTATTACGTCATCAATTCTTCCCAAGATTCGATAATATCCGTCCTCAGCTTGGACTGCACCGTCACCAGCCATCCACGGCCAGTCCTTCCAGTTTGTGCTATTGGGGTTCATGCAGTACTTGGAATAATACTGTCTCACAAATCTCTCAGGATCGCCCCAAATAGTTTGCATTATTCCAGGCCATGGGTTTCTTATGCAGATGTTTCCGGCTCTTCCCTGTCCACGCCTGATTTCTTTTCCTCCGTCATCGTAGATCACAGGATATATGCCTGGCATTCCTGTTCCCGCACTCCCAGGCTTCATAGGTTGTAAGGCAGGCAAAGTACTGCAAAGGAATCCCCCGCTCTCTGTAAGCCACCAAGTGTCAGTAATGATGGCCTCCCCCTTTCCCACCACATAGTAGTACCATCTCCATACTTCTGGTTCGATGGGCTCGCCGACTGTCGTCATGCATTTGAAATGATAATTGTACTTTTTAGGTTCGTTTGAGCCAGCTTTTCTCATCATGCGAATGGTGGTAGGCGCTGTATGGAAGATATCTACGCCCAATCGCTCAGCGATCCTCCAAGGGCGACCTGCATCGGGAAATAGCGGAACACCTTCGTACATCACGGTCGTCGCAGCCAAGCTCAGAGGTCCGTAAACTATGTATGAGTGACCGGTGATCCATCCAATGTCGGCAAAGCACCAGTAAACGTCTTCAGGATGGATATCCTGAACATACTTTGAAGTACCGGCGACATAGGCAAGATATCCTCCTGTCCTGTGCTGACATCCTTTGGGGCGGCCTGTAGAGCCACTCGAATACATCAGGAACAGAGGATCTTCTGCGTCCATCGACACAGGTTCAGCTCGCTTCCCACGAAACTCTTTCAATAAATCGTCAATGAAATAATCTCGACCTGCGACCATGGGTGACTTCGAAAGATATTTGTCTGGATAACGACGCCACACTAGAACTTTCTTTACGTCGCTCCCAAGTTTCTTTGCTTCTTCAACAGTCAGATCTGCATCCATTTTTTTATCAAGCAGTTGACCATTCCTACAGTATCCATCACACGTAACCAGAACATGGCTCTCCGAATCTTGTATCCTCTCCGCGCAAGCTTTTGCACTAAATCCCCCGAAAACTTGGTTATGAATGATACCAAGCCGGGCGGCGGCCAGCATGGAGATTGGAAGGGCAGGAATCATTGGCAGGTGAAAAGTTACTCTATCACCTTTCTTCAGTCCGGCAAAGTCACGAAGCACAAGCGCGAATTCGTTTACCCTGTTATGGAGCTCCTGATAGGTTAGAACTTGATCCGGTTCGTCTTCTTGTTCGGGGATCCAGATAATTGCAGCCTTGTTCTTGTATTTCCTAAGGTGCCTGTCGACGCAGTTGTATGATGCATTTAATTTGCCTCCAACAAACCATTTCCAAAACGGCGGATTGCTTGTATCCAAAGTCGTACTCCAGTATCGATCCCAACTGAGAAGATCGGCATATTCTTTGAAACATTCTGGAAAATTCTCTTCTTTGAATCTCTCAAAGATATTCGGATCAGCCATATTGGCTTGGGCGATGAACCTTGTCGGAGGATGAATTAATTCCTCTTCTTTCCAGTAAACCCCTATCTCAGTCTCACTGGTTGAGTCGGATCCGGCTGTAGGCATAGTCTAAGGGAGGTAATAAGAAACTAATATTCTCTTGCCAATCGGCCAATATCTACTCTTTCACGGTTTAAGCTATTCGTTATGCCAAACGCAAAAAGAAGTGAAAGAGGCAACGATAGAATCGCTCGTTGTCTCTTTACTTTGAGGTGCTGTCTTCAGGCAGGTACTATCATTGCCACACGAGCCCTAGATACGCTTACGGCGCTTTCGATCGACTTTACGAGTGGGATAGTTTTGTGCAGTTCAAAGGTTACGTAGGGCGACCATTGGATCAAGGATTCATGCAGTTTTTCTTCCGTAACATCGCCTGTTAGGAAGTAGCCTTGGCCCCCTTCAAGGAACGTATACCCTTCTTTGATTACTCCGGATTCCAGATCTTGTTTAATCATTGCCTGAAAGGCCAGATTCATTTGCAGTTCGACTTTGGGATCCTGCGCAGGCGGAATGCTCGCATTGAGTTTCCATATTCCGAAATAGGTTGTCATGACATGTGGAAAATGGCATTGTCCTAATACACATTCCGAAAATGGAGTGCAAATCCCGGCTGCAAACGTAGATTTCTTCGCATAATTTTATGGCAATCCTTCACTGAGCAGGGTATGAATCCAGAGCACTAAGCTCCCGTACTATACCAGCCCTCACAAGTCTTTTTATCAAAACTGTTGAGGTGTGCGGCCAACAGGACAGCGTTGAGACAAACGTGAACGCGCGCGCGAACTCTGTTTCCGGAGCCGGTTCGGAAGAAGACATGGAGCCACTAAAGAAAGTGCGACAGAGCATAAGGGTTCTGGCTAGGACGATTTATTGCTCAAAATGTCTCGCAGCCGATCCGGCGTCAAAGGAGACAGCAGGTTTCTACTGTCCATGCGGTTCTTTTCTATGCACCTACCATATCATTGGCCACAAGTGCCTTGTGACTTCCAGCATGGAGTACGACAAGGAACTGCTTGGTTCCCTCACCTGATGGATTTTCCGCCTAATTCAATATGCTTTATTATCCTCTTATAACGGCAACCTAAAACATCAAGGGGTTAGTAGCAATGGAAAATAAACAAGGCATGAAGAGCTCGTCATCAATCTTAGGTATCATAATCACAGTTGTAGGCATTGTCCTGATAATTGCGGGCGGGTCCTATGCTCTTTACGAGAGATATGTTGTTACTCCCCCGACTCATCTATCCAAACTTGCGTTTAACCCGATTGTCGATGCATTAGGAATCATCGGTGTCATTTTGCTGATTGCGGGAATAACAATGTACTATCGTATGAAAAGCCAGCCTGCTCCCACTAAACCTAGCACTCAAAGCACTTCTTCCGGTTTGGGACAGAGTGGCGGCACAACAAAACCCGGCTCGAACATTGACAAAAAAGGAAATGCGCCTACAAGCTAGGCCTGTTTTGTCTTTCTTGATTTTGAATTAATTGTGGATAGGGACTCCCTTCTAATCTAATCTTGCCGTAGTCCTAAGAGAGTCAAGCGTCAACGTGATCAAGAACAAGACTAAGCGCATGACGGCTAGCCTTTTCTTCTTCATAATTTTGGGTGGCGCAATCGGCGCGGGAATCTACGAAAGCACTTCAGCCATTCCAAATGTCTTCGCACAATTTCACATATCGAAATACATTTTCATTGCTTGGGACAATTCAAATTCCGCATGCAATTCTCGTGTGCAATATGCGGTAATCTATTACTTGGGCAATGAAACAGACCTTGCTAGGGGAAGTTGCAGAGGCCTGTTACTCTCAGTGGATGTTGCAAACATCACCTCAGCCCTGACCTTTGTTGAATCTCACTCCACGCAACTGGACGCTGTGATCTTCGACGACTATTCCAGTTATTATTTTGGACCTTACTATGCTAATTTTTCGGCTATCCTTCCAGTAATTCCTGTCATGTATTATCCGAGCTATGATTACTATGCCTTGAAATATTCCAGTTCGGTCATAGTGGCAATAGGTTATGCGGACTATCCAGACTTGCCGCAATCCGCAAGCACAGCGGCGTGGAACCAAACTGTAATCAGCTACGTTAATCAAACAAGATCGATCCAAGAAATTTCGACAGGCAAGGCATACAGGTTCAGCAACGTGTTTGTGCTGCTGTACGAGCATCCGACTTCATTTCAAAAGCATTGGTCCGCTACTTACATCAACGGGACTTTGGAAGCCGCAGAGAAATTCACGGGAGTGATAGTGTGGGACGGCGACCAATACTAGGCGTTAAGCGTCTGAAAAGGCACTTTATAGCCCAAAGCTGGTTCAAATTTTGATAATGATATCGAGATGGAGTTGCCTAGAGTCCAGACCAGAAAAGACCCAAAGACAGGAGATTGGATGAAATGCTGCCGAACGACTCCTCCAAAGACTCACTCGTTCAGTTCAAGTCAGAGAGTACGAAGAAAGTCTTTGACTCACTTGTCGATTCTTTCATCGAAGACTACATGGCAAAGAAGTATGTCGCTGAAAAATCCGGTTGGAGGTCACTAAGCGAAATTGCGCAAGAAGCTCAAGTCTCAACATCTCTCCTTTACGGAAAGCATTCTACCATGGGTTCAGCTTTGGACGAGCCAGTTCGCAGAGGATTGATCGAAACCAGAATTTTTCCTGGTGAGAGAGGACGTGGCGGAGAGGTCTTGCGTCTACGCATCGCGTATGACAAGGAACCGATCAGAGATTTTGTAAACCGAAGAATTATGACAGGCCGCAGTTTGGCCAAAACGCAAGAAGTAGACGCTCCAATCATACTCAAGCCTACGACTGATTCAGATCCCTTCGCTACCAACATTAACGCTAGTCAAGCCAATGAAATTGCAGCTCAAAGCCAGCACACGATATTCGACAAGAAAAGAATCGCAATTCTCCCATTTTCTAACATCAGCCCCAATCCGAACGACGAGTATTTCGCAGATGGTATGACCGAAGAGCTCACCTCTGCTCTATCAAAAATAAGCGGGCTCCAAGTGATCGCGAGAACCTCGGTTCTCCGCTATAAGGGAGGAAGCAAGAGCATTGACGAAATTGGAAAAGAGCTGAAAGTTGGTACCATCCTCGAAGGGAGTGTCAGAAAAGTAGGGGAGAAACTGCGAGTTACTGCGCAGCTAATAGATTCCCAAGACAGCCGACATCTTTGGTCTGAAAGCTATGATAAAGAACTAAGAGATGTGTTTGCAATACAGAGTGAAATTGCGCAAAGCGTCGCACAAGCCACTAAAGTACAGCTTCTGTTTGCGGAGAAGGTAGCTCTCAATAAAGAACCCTTCGTCAAAATGGAAGCCTACACCCAGTACCTGAAAGGTAGATTTTTCTGGAATCAGAGAAACAGAGAGTCCATCAAGAAAGCAGTCGAGTGCTTTGAGCAGGCCCTTAAAAACGACCCGGAGTATGCTCTCGCACATGTGGGACTGGCCGACTCGTACTTCCAATTAACAGCACATGGTTACATGCCCCCCGAGGAGGCGTATCCAAAGGCAAAATTTGAGGCTCTGAAAGCTCTGGAACTTGACGACATGCTTGTAGAAGCTCACACTACTCTTGCAGCCCTTCTTGCAAACTACGACTGGGATTGGCGAGAAGCGGAAGTAGAATTCAAACGGGCCATCGACCTGAACCCAAACTATTCGAACGCTCACCTCTGGTACGGATCCCTTCTTCTCCATCTGGGGCGTCATGAAGAAGCGTTTGTGGAAATAAGAAAGGCGCATGAGCTCGACCCTCTGTCGCAGCAGACCGCGACAACTTTTGGGAACGCATACGAAGCTTTGCGCCAATACGATCTATCAATTGAGATGCACAAGAGGTCACTGGAGCTCGACCCAAGCTTCATTCCAGCCCGCATGAACCTGGCCGAACTCTACGTGATAAAGTTCATGTTTTCGGAAGCAGAGCAAGAAATCCAAAAAGTAATGTCGTTTACTTCGGTTAGGGCGCCATTCGAGATTTTCCTTGGTTTTATTGCAGCATGCTCAGGAAGGAAAGAGGAGGCCAAGAGAGTGCTTTTCGATTATCTTGGCGAGAAGGGAGAAAGGGAAAAGAAATATGTTCCACCTGAATTGTTCGCAATCCTGTATAATGCTCTTGGTGACAAAGACAAGGCCTTCGAATGGCTCGAAGTAGCTATCATGAAACGGTCGTCCTTCATCCTAGACATAAAGAATTCTCCGCTCATAGATGACCTACGCTCTGATGCGAGGTATCAGAGTCTTCTGAGAAAACTGAATCTTGAGTGAGTTTCAAACTTGTTACAAAGACTGGTTGAAATCTCCTTAAATCAGATCACCTAGTTGTAACAAAATGTGCAGTCGATCTCGTTCGATTATCGTGATGCTAGGCAGGACCTCTTCGGCAAGCTGGCATTCAAGTACCCTACTCTATTGGTCGCCCGTTGGTTAAACAACGGAGGATCGAAGAGGGACGAAGTTCTCCAGTTCTTTTGCCGAGAGCCGATAGTTATGAGACATCTCCGGGCAGATCTCGAGCAACTCGAAAAGAAGCGACAACTGGCCATACGTGCGAGCGTGCTATCTTACCATGACGTTATCATAGCCGCTCTCAAGAATTTCGAAAAGAGAAAAAGTATTCTTGATTCTATTAGTGAATTTGGATCGCTTTGCCTAATGCCAATTACTTACGAAAAGGGTTGGGCTCACTATAGGATCATTGGAATCGATGAATCGCTGTTGCCAAGAATGTTTTCCGAACTCGAAAAGAGAGGAACTCTTCGGGTGACAACGCGGATTCCGGTCAAGGGTATTCCAATGGAGCAGTCTTTGACGTTTTCGACAAGTGAGCTTTTTTCCAAGATTACTGATCGACAAGCGCAGGCGTTGCTTACTGCTATTGAGCTTGGGTACTTCAGAGTTCCAAGAGATACCAAATTCGAAAGCATGTCACAGCTAGCCGGTATTCCGCGGACAACATTTGAGACTCACGTTAGAAAAGCCGAAAACAAAATTTTGAATAGTCTCGCGCCTTACATGAGCGTCAATTTTCGGAAAACAAGTGAATCGAAAAACAGGCCTTTCCCAAGCGTGTTAGTCAAAACCGACGGCAGTCATTTGACCGCCGAACTCTTTTACCCTCGCATACACGGAAAGATTCCGAAGGAAGTACAAATAATGTCCGATGAATTCTTCAAAGCGATAAAGCAAGGGGAAGTAGCAAAAGCGGAGCAGATGATCGAAAGGAACTCTAGCTTGGCCAACGTGAGAGATTTGCAGGGCATGACTCCCGTTATAGTCGCAACTTATTACGGTCAGCCCAAAATTGCAGAGATGCTAATTTCGAAAGGAGCAACGCTAAATCTTTTCGAAGCAGCGATGACTGGGAGATTAGAGATAGTAAGGGATACTCTTGCAAAAGATCCGAGAGCTGTAAATTCGTTCTCGATCGATGGCTTTACGGCACTGCACCTAGCCGCGTTCTTTGGACAGCTTGACGTAACAAGCTACTTGATCGAAAAAGGAGCCGACGTCAATGCAATCGCGAAAAATATGATGAAAGTTATGCCACTACATTCCGCAGTGGCTCAAAGTCAAGTAGCGATACCAAAACTCCTACTAAATCACGGTGCGCAAGTCAACGCAAGGCAGGAAGGCGGATTTACTCCACTCCATGCCGCAGCCCAAAGTGGAAATCTGGAGTTGGCAACACTACTGTTGGAGCATGGAGCTGACGTCAATGCCAAGACAGACAAAGGCAAAACACCTCTCGATATGACGAAGGAGGAAAATCGAGAAGCTGGGCCAAAAGAGAAGAGGGAGCAAGTGTCTAAACTCCTTCTGCAATATCCTCGAGAGTGAGGTCTTGTTTGATGAAAAAGAAGGAATTCCAATTGAGAGGCCTTCGTGAAACCGGCAAATTTACTTAATTGAACAACTTGCGCATTTTCTTTCAATGTCATTTTTGAGCGCCTGGGTTTTTCTCAGGAATCGGTTGGTTTCTCGCTCATTTGTGATCCTATTTGTTGCTGCGACAAATATGTACCTGTTTGATGTGTTTATCGAAGCTTATGCGAAAAATACAGTTTCAATTGAGCTCCAGTATTACGTTTCTGCGGTATTTGGTCGAGGCGTAGTTGTAAGCATCTATATCGCCGCCATACTTGAGGCGCTAGGGCTTTCGGTCTTGATAGGATACATTGTGGCTTGGCTACGAAAGAGATCCTGAACTTCTTGGAATTGGAATAGAAGCCTCGACACACTACTCATAAGGACCAAAGCGCTTCTCTGTTAACCTAATTCCTTTTTGGCATCAATTTATGCCGAAAAGAATCAAACCAAATGAGCCAGCAAAGAAACTACATCTAATCTTTGATGTGCGATACTTAATGGTGTCGGGCGGTGAAGATAATCGCTTTGCCAGTTAGGGCGTTAACAGATATCCTGCAGATGCCACTCTAACCGGCGTAAGTAAATTCTCTTGCTTCCGCGGGAGTCAGCTCTGTTTCAATTGAATAATGACACCACGGACAGGGTGCATCGGGACGCGGCACAGTCAAGCCGCACTTAGGACAGTAAGTGGAATAGAAACCTCTCGTTGATTCCTTTCTTTCTAGCACTGGCTCCATTTTAGCATTAATCTCCAGCCATGGTGAACTCTCTGGCTTCTTCTGCTGTCATAGAAGTGTCTTCCGAATACATGCAATCAACGCATTGCTTCTCACCATCAAGTTCACCGCCGCACTTAGGGCAGTGGCTAACAAAGTAGACTGCTCCGCCGTCCAGCGTCTCAACAATAATCGATGACATTTGACTCCGCTGACTCCCACAATTTTCTGTTGCGGAGTCTAAAGGCGCTTCGAAATATTAAAGGATGGTAATATTATGACATTCGGACAATATTCGAAATTATCTACTACTGCGAGGCTCCGCGTCCTCGATCTCGTGTTTTGCGATTGGAAACTCTATCTTGTACTGTTGTTCGATCTTCTTCAACATGCCAAGGACTCGTCTTTCACCCATCAGCACTTCGACCTGATGAATCAACCCAAGGGACTCTAGCACTCTCCTTCCAATCCTTGAGCTGAACGGAACCGATTTTATTGAAGTAAAGAGGGCTATCCTCTCCTCGTTAGTTAGCTTGCGCCCGTAGTGCCTTGAAAGTGTGTCCTCCAACTGCTTAAAAACGTCGAGGAGGCACTTTTCCTCGCTCGTATACCCATAAAAGCAATTGCGGCAATTTGCTGAGAGATACTCTCGCATCGGCCCTTTTTCAGCCACTCGAAAATGCCTTGAAGGATAGAGATATCCCTCATGCTTCAATCGCTCTGCGACTTTGTATGCGGCTGCAAGTCCCACCCCTTGAGTAATTATCTGCTCGTGTATCTCCTCGACCGATCCTCCCGTTTCTGTGCACAGCGCGCGCATGACGAGTTCTTCTGTCCAGGTCGGGAGGGCCTCGATGTGTTCTGCTAGACTAGCCATGACTCTTTGTTTGTTAAGCGTGTATTCCGTGAAGCCTTGCACACTCGCCGGTGAGGCTTCTCCGTCAAGTATTTCTTGCATGATTTCGGCGCACAGCCTCATGTCGCAGTTTGTGAGTTCTGCCACCGATTCCATTGAAATCTTGCTACGGGACCAGCTCTTGGTCTCTGCGATGAATATTATCGCCCAAAGCACAGCAAAGTCCTTATGTTGCCAGCTTCTCCGGACGTACCAATCAAAAAGCCGGAACGCCCTAATTGATTTAAAGCGAGTCACGGAGTAAAAAGTGTGACCCTGTTTTATCTTGGTCAGCCCAAGCAACTTGGTCAGCTTGTCGAGAACAAGCTCCGCTTCAGAGTCTTGCGTAATCAAGGTCACCTTACCGGAGGAGTTCTCAACCAAGTATGGAGGACTCTTGACATAGACATCCTCAGTCCACTGACCCGGAGAAAAAGAACCAAGGAGGCCAAGAAGTCCTTGTAAGTTACCCGCGGCCATCTCTTGAATATTGGAAGAACATACAGATTAAGCTTATCCCTAATATTCGAATTTATCGAATATAGGATTCTGGAATATCCCTTCCAATAAAGGCTCAATACCGCGATTGGAAACTTCATTGCTTCAGACCAAGTTTTGAAGGCAATACAATCGCCGCATGTTGCGAGCTCGCCCGCGACCATACCAAGCAGCCTCATTCGAGAACCGCTCAACCAAAGCCAGTTCGCAAGACCGCTCGGACGCGTATTCATAATTCCAGAGAGATGCAAGGAGTGCAACTACTGCTGGACATTTTGCCCCGAAGAGGTACTTGAGCTCTCAGATGAGGTAAACGCGAATGGTTACAGGCATCCGAGGGTGAAGGCCGGGAAAGAAAATGACTGCGTAAACTGCGGGATGTGCGAAGGGATCTGTCCAGAATTCGCAATTTTCATTGAGGAGGTCAGGCGAAGTTAAAGTGAGCGCAACGACGACGATTAATAAAAAGAACACGAGCAGCGGCGCTCTAAAGCCCGGCACTTACTTCATGATGGGCAACTTTGCGTGCGTCGAAGCAGCAATCATGGCTGGCTGCAGGTTCTATGCTGGCTACCCAATTACGCCATCCTCGGAGATTTTCGAGCGAGCCTGCGTGAGGTTCCCGGAGGTCGGCGGATCCGCGATTGAGATGGAAGACGAGGTTGCGAGTGCTGCGGCGCTGATCGGAGCATCGTATGCCGGAAGCAAGGCGATGACCGCAACTTCGGGACCGGGTTTCAGCCTGATGATGGAAAATATCGGTCTTGCATTCATAACCGAGGCCCCACTTGTCATAGTCAACGTTCAGAGGGCTGGTCCTAGCACGGGGATTCCTACACTTGTCGGTCAAGGCGACATGATGCAGGCTAGGTGGGGTTCGCACGGGGATCTTGAGACTATAGCCTATTCTCCGAGCAGCGTTCAAGAGTTCTTCGACTTAACGATAACAGCTTTCAACACTGCCGAGAGATTTCGTACCCCCGTCTTTGTCATGGCTGACCAAGTGATCGGAATGATGTGGGAGCGCCTAAAGATTCCTTCAATTGAAGGAGTCGAAGTGCTTCAAAGGAAAGTGATGGATGCGAAGACAAGAGCAAAGCCGTTTGATTATGCAAACGATTTCATCCCGATGCCGATCGTGGGCACTGGCACAAATATCAACGTAGACAGCCTTACTCATGACTACAGGGGCTATCCGAGCACCGACTACACCGTATCTGAAAGTATGATTGGTCATCTTCTAGGAAAGATAAGGCGTCACGCAGAAGAAATCTGGAAGTGGGACGGGTACCTGCTTGATGATGCGGAGGAGCTCGTTGTGGCTTACGGGTCTACAGCGCGATCTGCGCTGGCTGCAGTAAAGCAAGCTCGTGCGAATGGGATAAAGGCTGGGCTTCTAAGACTTATCACTCCTTGGCCATTTCCTGACGCAATCATAGAGAGATACAGCAGAAGGGTCCACAACATAGTCGTTCCCGAACTGAACTACGGCCAGATTGTTCATCCGGTGAGAGAGAATGCCCAGTGCCCTGTCATTGGGATAAACCGTGCTCCCGGAGCACTCATGGATCCGACTACAATAGTTGATGCCCTGGAGGTTGTCGCGAATTGACCACAGAAATGAGCCGCCCAGTCACTGATGGGGGACGAGAAATGATTGCAACCAAACATCCCTTAGACCCGATGATACGCGCGGAAAGGTTGCCTAACATCTGGTGCCCCGGGTGTGGCATTGGGATAGTACTTGCCGCGTACGTAAATGCCCTAACAAAGTCGACCAAGCCTCACGAGAAGAACGTCTGCATTTCAGGGATTGGGTGCACGGGCAGAATAGCAGGATATCTTAACCTCGACACGTATCACACAACCCATGGGAGAGCTATACCCTTTGCGACCGGAATGGCCGTTGCAAAGCCAGACCTCGAAGTATTCGTAATCGCCGGAGACGGAGACATCTCGACGATCGGGGGCAACCATCTGATTCACGCTGCGAGGAGAAACGTGGACATCAACGTAATCATGGTGAACAATTTCAACTATGGAATGACTGGAGGGCAACACGGAGCGACCACTCCGCTCAACGCGAGGACCCACACTTCTCCGTATGGAAACGTCGAGTCACCGTTCAACGTACCATACCTCGTTTCAGCTGCGGGGGCTTCCTTCGTCGCTCGTTGGACAGCCCTTCACGTGATACAAGTGACGAAGGCCATCAAGCGTATGATGGAGATCAAGGGGTTCGCATTTCTTGAGGTTCTCTCTCCGTGTCCTCCGACGTATGGAGAATACAACGGATATCCTGCTGCCCTAGATATGATGAAACACTTCCGCGAGAGGAGCGTCGTAGACAATGGGGCAGATCTCTCCACGGTCTCAGTCGCCACAGGAGCCGATGACAGAATCGTGGTTGGGAATTTCGTTGACAGGAAGCGTCCTTCATATGATGAACTTCTTACGGAGTTGCAGGCAAGGACTGGGAAGAAGTCCGGAGCACTAACAGAGGCGTAGAAAAAAGATGCGTTCAGAGATCAGAATAACTGGACTCGGCGGGCAGGGAGCAATTACCGCGGGGAACATCCTAGCCAGGGCTGCCGTGCTCTATGAGGGTAAGGAGGCAGTAATGACAGAGGGCTACAGCCCATATGTCACAGGAGGGTGGTCTAGGGCGGACATTGTGATCTCCACTGAGCCAATTGATTATCCTCTAGTCACAAAACTCGATCTTCTCGTTACGATGTACCAAGAAGGACTTGACTTGAACCTGAAAATGATCAAGGGAAACGGTGCGGTAATTGCAGAAAAACAACTTGTGAGTTTTTCTGGCGTTACAAGGAAGGATCTCAGGATGATTCCGGTCCCAGCTACCTCGATAGCTGAATCATTAGGGCGAAAGATCGCGGCGAATGTGGTCTTGGTTGGATCAATTGCGGCGCTCGTGGAATCCGTGAGCATCGAGTCGCTCAAGAAAGCGCTCGCGGATCGATTCCCGAAAGCAATAGAATTCAATCTCAAAGCACTTGATGCTGGTTATGAGCTGGCCTCAAAAGCCACCGGCGAACACATGGAGGAGGCGAAGCAAGTTGTCTGAGCAAATCCTTACCCAGGAGCAGTCCAACGCAGATACGATTCTGATCATCGGCGGAGGAATAGCGGGCATCCAAGCAGCTCTTGACGCGGCAAACGCTGGCCTGAGGGTTGTACTCGTTGAGAAGGAGGGAACCGTCGGCGGAAAGATGGCAGTTCTGGACAAGAACTTTCCGACGCTTGATTGCTCCATCTGCATAGAATCGCCGAAGATGAGCGAGGTCGGACTGCATCCAAACATCGAACTTCTCACAATGTCCGAACTCAAGAGACTCGAGGGTAAGCCAGGGCACTTTAGAGCAGTAATCACGCAAAAGTCCAGGTACGTCACCGACGCCTGCACGCGCTGCGGAGACTGCATCGCAGTCTGTCCGGTTATTCTAAAAAATGAATTTGACGTGGGCATGGCCGCGCGCAAGGCGATATACACTCCGATAGAGCAATCAGTTCCTGGGCCTTATGTTATAGATGAGGACAACTGCCTCAACGAGCCTCCGAACTATCTTCCTTGCAGCAGATGCACTGATGCGTGCGGACCGAATGCAATAGACTTTGACATGAAGCCAAAGAGGATAGAGCGGGACGTTGCTTCAGTAATTGTCGCGACGGGCTTTGACATTCTAAATGGCTCGATGCTCGGCGAGTTCGGTTACGGAAAGCACCCCGACATCATTACTTCAATGGAACTCGAAAGATTGCTCCAAGCATCTGGTCCTAGCCTCGGTGAGATAATCAAGCCATCAGATCGAAAGCATCCGGAGAATGTGTTGTTTGTTCTCTGCGCTGGATCAAGAGACGAAAGATACCGCAAGTACTGTTCAAGGATATGCTGCATGTACAGCATCAAAGAAGCCTACCAAATCAAAGACCACGGGATAAAGCAAGTCGATGTCGCTTACATGGATATTAGGGCATTTGGAAAGGGTTTTGACGAATTCTACGAGAGAACGAGAGATTCCGGGGTTAGATTCATCAGAGGAAGACCCGCGAAGGTTTCTCGCGGGGAGTCTGGTCTAGACGTTACATTCGAGGACACTGAAAATAGTCAAGGTTCGGCTCAGAAGAAAAAGTATGACCTCGTTGTCCTTGCTCTAGCGGCGGTCCCATCATCTGGAACAGCGGAGCTTGCAAAAACTCTGGGAATCGAGGTTGGCGAAGATGGATTCTTCAAGACTCTCGACTCCACTGCGGGTTTTGTTGAAAGTTCTAGACCAGGAGTGTATCTCGCTGGATGCGCAACGGGACCAAAGGACATCCCAGACAGCGTGACTGAAGCAGGCGCCGCTGTCGCAAAGGCCCTGACACACACAACTGCAAAGAATTGGCCCGAGGCCGCGCAGGTGGTTCAGCTGAGCTCTGAGGGAGAGCCTAGGATTGGCGTTTTTGCTTGCCACTGCGGTTCGAATATTGCTGGGGTAATCGACGTAAAAGAGGTCGTGGAGTACGCGAAGACGCTCCCAGGCGTTGTTCACGCACAGGACCAGCGCTACTCCTGCGCCGCTAACACTCTTACCGACATCAGCGGCGTCCTGAAAGAGAAAAAGATCAATCGCGTCGTCGTAGCAGCATGCTCTCCGAAGACTCACTACTCCACCTTCCAAGGATCTCTTGGTCGAGCCGGTCTAAACCGCTACGTCCTAGAAATGGCCAACGTGCGAAACATGGACAGCTGGGTCCACAAGACCGACAAGGACGGAGCTCTCGCAAAGGCCAAAGACATGGTGAAGATGGCGGTGCTCAAGGCGTCAATGATGAAAGCGCTTGAACCGATGAAGTTCCCAGTTACGCAGAGCGCTCTAATTGTCGGCGGAGGAGTTGCGGGCATGATAGCTGCTGCAAATCTGGCAAGGCAAGGATTCGAGACCCACCTTGTCGAAAAGAAAGACAGGCTGGGAGGCATTCTCAATGAGATGTCAGAACTTGCACCTCTTGGAATAAAGTCGAAAGACCTCTTAGACCAATTAAGCAAGGAACTGGACGAGAGCGGCTCCATTGTTCACTTGGGGACGAAGGTTGACAGCATCACTGGCTTTGTCGGAAACTACGACGTGCACCTCTCCGATGGCACGCATATTCCAGCGGGCGCCGTTGTCCTTGCAATGGGTTCAGATCCTTACAAGCCAAGCGAATTTGGTTATGGAACAAATCCAAACATAATGACTAGTTTGGAGATGGAGAAGAGCATTGACAGCGTCAAGGACAAGAAGGTCTCCATAGTTTCCTGCGTTGGATCAAGAAACGATGGAACAGGTTGCTCCAGATTCTGCTGCCAGACGATGATCAATCAGGCGAAGAGGCTCAAGGAGAACGGCAATGAAGTAAGGGTTCTCTACAAAGACATACGCACGTTTTCTAGGTACGGCGAGGAGGAATACAATCAGGCCTGCAAGGAAGGCGTGGTCTTCCTTCAATACCCTCAGGATCTACCGCCGGAAGGTGCAATACGCTTTGAGAACGGTTCGATGGTTCTAAAAGACGAACTGCTTGGGAAGGAGGTTTCTCTGCCGACAGACATTACTGTCCTAAACATAGGACTTGCCCCGATCAAGGAAGAAGGAGGGGTGGTCCAGCAGCTCAAGGTCTCAGTTGACCAAGCGGGTTTCCTCCTTGAGAGTCATCCAAAGTTGGGTCCTGTAGAAGCTGCGGTTCAGGGGGTTTTGCTTGCGGGCACCGCCCAGTACCCCAAGACTGTTAGGGAGTCAGCAATACAGGCGCTCGCCGCAGCGGCAAAGGCCGCAACGATAATCTCCAGGGATGAGATAGAGCGTGAGCCTTTCGTCGCAATACTCGATCCCGCAAAGTGCACAAAGTGCCAGAGGTGCGTACCTGTCTGCGCTTACAGCGCAATCAGGGGACAGGTTGGAAAGAGCATTGAGTTCATCTCCGCGATGTGCCAGGGCTGTGGCACCTGCGTTGCAGAATGCACTGTGGATGGTGCCCTAACTCAAGAAGGCTTCACGGACAACCAGATAATGACCCAGATCGACGCGGCGCTCGAAGAGAATCCAACGAAGAAAGTATTGATCTTCGCGTGCAACTGGTGTTCGTACGCGGGAGCCGACCTGGCTGGAATCATGAAGATCCAGTATCCATCCAACACGAGAATAATTCGAACAATGTGCTCGGGCAGAGTTTCGCAGAAGTTCGTGCTATACGCATTCTCAAAGGGTGCGGGAGGGATCCTCGTCACGGGTTGCCACCCGGGAGACTGCCATTACATCAGTGCCAATGAACAGACACTGAAGAGAGTCGAGCGCTGGAGGCACATGATTCAGACTAGAGGACTCAATCCTGACAGGTTGCAACTGTGGTGGGTGAGCGCGGCCGAAGGAAAGAGGTTTGCCGACAAGGCAGTGGAGATGAGCAAGTTTGTGAATGGATTGTCAGGTGAGGAGCTAGCATCTACTACGCTGAAGATCAAGATGCCTGCTGTGAGGAGGCCCTGAAAATGTGTGCTCTAAAGATCGAACCACTCCTCTCTGAGAATATCGAAGAACTGGCTGGCCAGTCTCTGTCTGTGTGCTACCAGTGCGGGACTTGCACTGCCGCGTGTCCCCTTGGGGTTCACGTGAGAAAGCTCGTGCGACAGATGCAGCTCGGGGCAAAGGAAGATGCAGTTGGCGACAACACACTGTGGAGTTGCGCAACGTGCAAGCTCTGCGAACTGAGGTGCCCCAGAGGCGTGAACATCACCGATCTTCTGCACGCTCTCAGAATACTGGGCTTCCAGGGAAGGAAGGCGCCCGCAAAACTTGAGCAGGCTCTGTGGGGGGTCTACGAGGAAGGTAACCCTTGGAACGGTAAGAAACTCGAGAGGGGCAAGTGGGCGGAAGGCCTCGGCCTCAAGGTTGTCGGTAATACTAGCGATAGATCGTCCAAAGTCCTGCTATACGCCGGCTGTGCCGTCTCCTACGATCCGAGGCTCCAAAACGTTGCCCGTTCTCTAGCCGAGATCCTGAAGGACAATGTCGATGTCGCGATCCTGGGAGAAAGAGAGAGCTGCTGCGGCGATGTCGTCTATCAGATTGGAGAGGATGCCTATTTTGAAGAATTGGTGCAGAACAACATCAAGACGTTCAAGGATAGTGGAGCCGACACGCTGATCACGGTTTCGCCCCACTGCTTTAACATGTTCAAGACGGTCTATCCAAACTATGGCAGCATGCCCAATGTGGTGCATTACACTGAATTCCTTTCGAATCTTCTAGACAAGGACGCCCTAAAACCCAATGGTGGGAATTCTTCGGGCGAGAAAACAGTGACAACCTACCACGACCCCTGCTATCTTGGAAGATACTATGGAATCTACGAGGAGCCGCGCAAGATCCTTGAGAGCATTCCAAACATTACGCTCGCCGAGATGTCCGACACCAAGGAAAACGCACTTTGTTGCGGAGGAGGGGGTGGTCAGATGTGGACCGATCACGACGGCGCGAGGCCGAGCCATGAAAGGGTGGTCCAAGCGTCTGAGACTAAGGCCTCTGTGATGGCGACGTCCTGTCCCTACTGCATCCAGAATTTTGAGGATGCAACGAAGACGAAGGGCTTGGAACTGAAGGTTATGGATGTTTCAGAGATCCTGAACCAATCTCTGAAGAAGAAATGAGTAAGAGAAAAAAATGTCGCAAATTCTATTACAAAAAGAAGAAGGGAAAGAAGAGAACATGAACGGGCACGAGATATTCGTTTTCATCGAGCAGACTGACGGCACAATCGAGGATGTGTCGCTAGAAGTACTGGGCAAAGCAAGAGAGATAGCCGATAAGCTCGGAGGTAGCGTCACAGCTGTCCTCTTTGGGGAAAATGTTGAGAGCCTCACCGGAGAAGTAGCAAAGAGCGGTGCAGACCTCGTCCTCTATGGCGAGTCGTCACTGCTCAAAGACTATACGACTGAGGCCTATGCGAAAGTCTTCGAAGCCCAGATTAGAAAGAGAAAACCGGATGTCCTCCTTATCGGTGCGACGCACAATGGTGCGAGCCTCGCAGCGAGCCTTGCAATCAAATTGGGCTCTGGACTGATGGCTCACGTTATTGATCTTGAAATTGAGAGCGACACAGGAAAGCTCCTAGGCTCAGTTCCGGGTTTCGGGGGAAGCATAGTTTCTGTGTGCAAATGCAGCAAAGGGGACATCGAGATGGCAACGGTCCGACCGGGCATATTCAAGCAGCGCGAACCCTCGACTTCCCGGATTGGAGTGATTCAACGCATCGAAGCTGATCTGAAACCTGAAGACAAGAAGTGCAAGGTCCTTGAGCGAAGTGTAAAAAGGACGGAAGAGCTCGCCAGAACAGAGAGAGTAGTGGTCGCAGGCCTTGGCTGTAGAGGTGAATTGTCACTGCCGAAGGAACTCGCCGAGGACATTGGAGGAAGTCTAGGTGTTTCTAGGCCTCTTGCCGACAAGGGGCTAGTTCCAAAAGACAAGGTTGTCGGATCTACAGGCTCTAGTCTCAATGCAAAGCTCGCGATAGTATTAGGCGTAAGCGGCGCCGCACACTTTTCTTCGGGAATCAGAGACGTGAAAACGGTTATCGCCATAAACACAGATTCAAACTCCCAGATTTTCAAGCTAGCCGATTACTGTGTGAAGGGCGATCTCTTCGAGATACTGCCCTATCTTACGGCGGAGCTGGAATCATCTTCTAAATGAAAAAAGAGGAGTTGAGTAGGAAAAATGAAATCGCTAGTGTGCATGAAGGTCGCCCCAAAGGTCGATCAAATCAAGTTCGATGAGGTAAAGAAAACGATCGTCCGAGAGGGCGTTGAAAACGAGATCAACGAGGCTGACAAGAATGCCCTCGAAGCAGCGTTGAGCCTAAAGGAAACACATGGAGGAACAGTCACCGTGATCTCCATGGGACCTCCTTCTTTTGAACCATATCTCAGACTCGCAGTTTCGATGGGGGCAGACGACGCTATTCTGCTGAGTGACAGAGCGTTTGCTGCAGCTGACACTTTCGCAACGTCTCGCGTGCTTGCCCAAGCGATAAAGAAGGTAGGCTTGTTTGATCTTGTCTTTTGCGGAGAAGCTTCTTCTGATGGAAGCACGGAACAAGTCCCCTCGAGTATCGCCGAATGGCTGGGTGTGCCACAGATCACGTATGCAAACAACATCAAGATAGAAGATAGCAAGGTCGTCGGCAGGAGAGTTATCACCGGTGGATACGAGATAATAGAATCCCAGTTGCCGGTCTTGGTGAGCGTCGAGCTAGGGGCCAACACGCCGCGGTTCCCAGACTTTAGGCGGAAGAGATGGGCCGACAAAGAGTTCAAACTCACCGTCTGGAACATACAAGATCTGGGATTGAATCCAAACGATGTCGGTCTACTCGGATCATATACAATCGTCAAAGAATTGAAGAGTCTCCCGGCCCCCGCTAGGAAAGGCGAGTTTGTGACTGGTAGCCCCCAGGAAATCGCAAAGAAACTAGCTCAAGTGATAAAGGCCAGTGCGTAGGGTTGAATTCGAACGGACATCTCGAAGCTACTCCTTAGGGATCAAAGCTGCTCTCTTATCCTAATTCTTTATTGGTCTCGATTTAGCTCTAAAAGAATTAAACGATGACCTATCAAGAAACTACTTCTTTCGCAAATCTCCTAGTAAAGTGCTTGGAGAACGAAGGCGTCAAATTCGTGTTCGGTCTGCCCGGCGAAGAAAACATACACATTGTTGACTCGCTAAATGGGTCTTCGATTCGTTTCATTCTCGTAAGACACGAGCAAGCTGCTTCGTTTATGGCGGATATGTATGGCCGCGTAACCAGTATGGCCGGAGTATGCTTAGCTACGCTCGGTCCGGGCGCAATCAATCTCCTTCTAGGTACTGCTGATGCTTTCACAGACAGCACCCCGCTTGTGGCCTTGAGTGCCCAAGTCGGGCTAGATCGCGCGTACAAGGAGACTCATCAATTCGTGGATCTGTTGACTATGTTCAAACCGATTACAAAATGGTCCGCAATTGTTGAAACGCCCGTTGCGCTTCCAGAAATGATACGAAAAGCCTTCAAAGTAGCCCAAGCACCTCGTCCAGGTTCTTGTTACCTAGCTATCCCTGAGGACATCGAACGATCGAAGGTCCCAAAGAATCTAGCGCCTCTTCCTCCCTCCAAAGTTTATGATAGCGCTCCTCTTCAATCGCAGGTAGCCCGCGCAACTAAGATTCTGGATGAAGCGAAATTCCCAATCGTAGTAGCAGGTCACGGAGCTGCGAGAAATAATGCGGAAGAGGCTCTGGTCAAATTCTCCGAAACTTTGCGCATTCCCGTTGCAACTACTTTCATGGGAAAAGGAGTTTTCCCAAGCAATCATCCATATTCGCTTGGCACCGTGGGTTTTGCTGACCGCGATTACACAAACTTTGGTTTCGACAGATCTGACGTAATAATCTCAGTTGGATACGATCTCCAAGAGTTTGACCCAGTCAGGATAAATCGTAATGCAGACAAAAAGATCATCCACGTTGCCCAATATCCGGCTGAAGTTGATGATCACTATCCGGTCGCGGTTGGAATTGAAAGCAATCTTTCAGAAGCACTGGATGAACTTGCAAGAAAAGTGAACCCGAAAAGCGAACCTGAAATGGATCGCTTTGCAATTAGAAGTATGATTGAAGAGGAGCTTGGAGGTGGGGCAAAAGATGATTCTTTTCCGGTGAAGCCTCAGAGAATCGTATCTGACACCCGAGCTTCGCTAGGAGAATCTGACATTGTTCTAGTTGACACAGGGGCATTGAAGATGTGGATGGCGAGGCTCTATCCTACACTCAAACCGAACACATGCCTAGTTTCAAACGGACTATCTACGATGGCATTCGCGCTCCCGGGGGCGATCGCGGTTAAACTTGCCTTTCCTGAAAGAAAAGTCCTCGCCGCCTGCGGCGATGCGGGATTCATGATGAACGCGTCAGAACTCGAAACTGCCATGAGAGAAGAGATCCCAATTGTTGTCCTGATATGGGTTGATGGCTCTTATGGATTGATCAAGTGGAAAATGGACAACGCCTTGGGCCGTCATTCCTCAGTGGATTTTACAAATCCTGACTTCGCAAAGTACGCGGAGAGCTATGGAGCCAATGGATATGAAATAAAAAAAGTGGATGAACTGCTTCCTACTCTTCAGAAAGCTCTCGATGATAAGACTGTCTCAGTCATCGCATGCCCTGTTGATTACTCGGAGAACGTAAAACTCTCTGAAAGCATATAACCGAAATCGAACAAGATAGAAAATTTAGCGTCTCTCGTTGGCGACGATTATTCCACTTTCACTTTTTGACTTCTGAGATATTCCAGTTTCTACCCCAGATCAACACGATTCCAATCATAGTTACCGCTATGATGAAGATCACAGCCAGATAGAAGTATAATATTGGAAAGCGCGCGGGTGGCGATTTGAAAACGATGATTATTACGTTGAAATTAACTGTGGTTAATATAGAGGGTGGACCGGCTGTAGATCTTGCTGTGAGCGTAAAAGGAAGAGTATACGAACCAAGGCTCACATTTTTGTCAACCGATATTCCGATTCGAAGTGAATAGTTGTCGCTGTAAGCTTGGATGAATCCATCTTCAAACAAGAGAGGATCAGTTGTAATCTTGATTCCGTTTACAGAACTGAGAAAGGATATGTGAAGGCCGGTCCAGTTGATAGGCGAACCCAAGTTATCTACTGGCACGAAGACCGTTGTAGACTCACTTTGATTTACGTTCACGCTAAAGTTCTGGATTTGAGGATACCCTTGGTCAGTCTGAGCTACGGCGCTAGATTGAGTCAAGAGAGTCTGCGACCCGGTGACGACTCCAGTAAACCAGAGTGCAATAATTAGTACGGCCAGTTCTGGTTTCGATAGTGACACGAGAGAGTACACTTAGACCCATCGTGAGATTAGATCTAGATTTTCATCAAGATGCACGGAATTCCAGATACTAATCATTTGCCAAAGACTACGAGAGTGTCGTGAAAGTATTCGAAACTATTACCCCGCCACTTGTAACGACCGTGACGAGATGACTTGTTGAGACAGCATAAGCGAAATACAAAGGAGTCGCACGAGTGCCTTCCCGCTTCCGAAAAATATAAAGCTGCTTAGGACTAGGTCGGTCTCTATCATGCCTGCGACTATGAAGCACTCTGCCTTGCCTGTTTGCCAGCTGAAGTCGCGAAGAAACTATGTCTCAAGGTGATGTATCCGCGACCCTTTAGCCCGGCAATAATTGTCTTGAGCAATGGCAGCTCAAATTCTCCTGCCTTCACAGATCAAGTCATACTGCGAGATTGACAGCGTACAATTCAAGAAGTTTGCAGAAAACTGCATCAACCGGGGGTTGCTGAGGAAATCTCTCGCCGAATATAAAGAGTTTAGCTACGTCGTGACTAATCATGGAAAAAAGACCCTCACCACCGCTCAGGAAATCCTTGCGAAACTCATAGAATCAAAGTGGAAGTGTCAGAGAGAAAACCACGGGTAACCAGCAGCGCGTTTAATCGTCTGCCGACTTGAAACTTTCATTTCTTCAGGCGAAGCGGAAGTTCTTAGTTAAGAGCCGGAGCTTTTCCAAGTTACTGCAAAGGTAGAGTTATCCCGGGAGAGTCCTGAGGGTACAGCCCTAATCCTGTTTCCTTTTGCATTGGTCATCACGAGCTTCAAAACACTGCTAAAAGATCCGATCGGCCTGCTCTCGCCGGAAATAGTCGCGTAACAAGTGGCTGTGACCTCAGTATTGTCCATTCCAAATTTCGCTTTCGAGAATTTGATCAACGGCAAACAGCATTGCCCGGCGGAATTCTTCGGAATTGAGATCACTCCCGCTTCCACGGAGTTTCTCTGGGCTCCGCTCACTTTTCCAACTGCCGAAGCAGATTTTCCACTTGTGAGATCTTTGATGAAAGCGGTAAAGTTCTGGGTAGCTTTCGAGTAGGACATGCTTGCAAAGATCTTATCCCCTGCGTTGATTACAAGATTGAAAGCTTCCTCACCACTAGTAGGATAAAACGCGTAGAATGCGAGATACTCGGTGACCCCATATTCGCAGCCTCCGCCGGTTCCCACGAGCTCCAAGTCTTTACCGTTAAAGCCATCGATTTGGACAGAGAACCCTGCGGCGTAGATAACGCTCGTGAATTTTTCGCATGTGACCTTGGGCTGGATCCAAGAACCGTTGACGTTCGTGACGGAATCATTGGGCCCGAGTGCACCGTACCCTGCGGTGAAGGGATTCTTTATGGTTACAACTGTATTATTCTCAGGCAGGTGAGCAGGAGAAACGGCTTGCGAGGAAACTATCAAGGGAGAGATGAATAGGAATGCAACGACAAGGCTGATGCCCAGTGCTATCTTTGAGTAATCAGACATTTGGAAACTAACTGAACTGGTTTGGTTATTTAAGTTGGCATGCAGTTATGAAATGGAGCATTTAGATCAAAGGGCAGAAAAGGCCTTTGTTCGCTAGACTTTCTTGATCGTCTTTTGCGTACTTTTTGATTTGTGTTGGTGCTCCCTAGATTTTTCCAGTTTTGTTAACAAAACTCTTCTGGTATTTTGTTGACAAAACTCTTGAAAAGCTTCTTTTTCTGCTCCGAAAGTCTTCTTTCTTAGTTGGATCTTCTCTGGTACTTCCTTGCATATAACGTACAGCGCTATTTTACTCGCCTGAGTTACCATAGTGGTACTGTATGGGTACCATGAAAAAATAGACATTTCAATTTCCGATATGCTATGTCAAGTCGTTCTTAAGGCTAGGTTACGACATGGTATACACGGAGTACTATAGATGGAAAATTTTCCAAAAAGTTGGTTACGTTTTGGTATCCCGGTTTCAACCATAGTCAGCTTCTTGTCCTCCGCGTTATTTCATTAGATTTGGTATGAATACGCGGGAACACAAGCAATGGCAAATTTCTGAAGGTAGATATGTTCGCACCAAACTATTTTCTGGCATATAAAGTGATGGAGTTTAGGGCACAACGCATCAACAATGGCTATTCGAAATGTGTGTATGTAGATTGATCGGGGCCGGGGCTATAAATACCGTCAGAAAACAGGTTTTGTTGAATCTTCAGGGTGTTGAAACCGCTTGTTGAATTTCGGGTGGTGGTCTTGGTTTAGACCTTATGCTGAAGACAATAATACAAATTGCAAGTGCCATTACGACATCTCCGTAAATCGTCTCCGGGAAACCAATGTGAGTACCATTTGCGGGATTAACTACATTAGCGACCCCGAGTCCAGTAAAAGAAGCGACTAAGAATCCGACAATAAGAAGAAGGATTCCAAAATAAAGGTATTTTTTTCCCATGTAAGGCTTTTGTAAGCGAAAACAATGATTTACGCTTTCTCTTGCCTCTTAATCGCTTGCTTTAGCAAAACCATCCAATTATTCGGAATCGCTAGACCAGCTCTTTGAGCTGGTGTCATTCCTTCTAGGCTCGTGTGAGGCTTGACAAAGTTATAGTGGATTCTTTGACCTTCGGCTAGTGGTGTCTTCATTGTTTTCCATCCACGAGTAACCTCCACCCATTCTCGAAGAGTACCGTTTAATCTCTCGATTCTATTGTTGTTAGGATGAGCTCGCATCTCAACCCTTCTTCCCTTAATTTTCTCTCTTGATAGCTCCTTTAAGTGGCTCGCGATCTTCAGCGCTTCAATGCGTGCTAAATATTGCACTGATGAGGAAATAACGCAAGACATCGCCTGCCGCGAGAAAACTTGAGAGAGCTCCAAAGCCTAGAATTGCCGTGCGTCATTCGTGTTCTTGATTGAATGCACAAATTCTTTAACCTCAAACTTGCTAGATCACTCTCATCCATTTGCCAAGTTCAGAATTCTACAGCCAGAATCAAGAAGTTATCGACTGGCTCCTGCAAGAAGACCAGCCCTCAGTTCGCTACTACACTTTGATTGACATCTTAGGACAAAGAGAAACCTATCCGGAGGTAAGAGAAGCCTATTCGCAGATTCCTAAAAGAGGCTGGGCGAATGAGATCCTAAGCCTTCAGAAACCAGAAGGCTATTGGGAACCTGAAAGACCCTCATGGGGCAAAGACCCTGTCGGGTGGATGGAATTTCTCTATCGGCCCAAATTTGTCGCAACTAATTGGAGAGCTCTGGTTTTAGCCGATCTAGGGCTCACCTCAAAAGATAAGAGAATCAAGAAAACTGCGGACCTCTTTTTCGAGTACAAACTCCGCCTCAGTTCTCCGTTCAATTTTTTCACAGAGGAACCCTGTATAGTCGGAAACACGGCTCGCATGCTTACTAGGTTTGGTTACTACGACGACTATCGAGTGAAGAAATTGTACGACAGGTTGCTCGAAGATCAAAGAGAAGACGGTGGCTGGAACTGCTTCAGACCCGACCGCGGGACTCTTGATAACTGGGAGCCTTTGGCGGCATATGACGCGCTTCTCAGATCAAAGCGGACAAGAAAGATCGAAAGATCCGTTGCGAGGGGAGCTGAATTTTACCTCGAGCGTAAATTGTTTGAAGAAGGGAAAAAGTACTCGCCCTGGTTCAGATTTCACTATCCCAATCACTATTATTACGACATTTTGATTGGTCTGGACCTGCTTACGAAACTAGGATACGCAAATGACAAACGTCTTGGTCCTGCCCTAAAGATTCTCAAAGAGAAGCGACAGGGCGACGGGACTTGGCTTCTTGACAAGGTTCATCCAGACTTGGGGCCCGGCGTTACCGAGAGTGAGTTTGGCGTTGATAAGGGGCCGAAGCCTTTTGCGTTGGAGAAAGTAGGAGAACCAAGTAAATGGATTACACTCAGGGCTCTTCGAGTTTTGAAGAGAGTTGAGGATGCTAGCTAACTTTCCAGAACTGGGTTTAGCTCGACTATGAAAAGAGGGGAAGAGTGACTTGCCGAATAATTCATCCGTCATTAAATGGCTGCTTGAAGAAAATCAGCCCTCGGTTAGATACCTTACGCTAACCGAATTGCTTGAGAGACCAGAAAAGGACTCCGATGTAAAGTCTGCTAGGAAGAACATTACGAGCGTTGGGTGGGCAAAGGAGATACTTGACAAACAACTGCCAAGCGGATGCTGGGTTCATGAAAAACATCTTTTCAATCCTACCTTTCACGCCACTTTCTGGATGCTCATGATCCTCTCGGATCTAGGTCTCACAAAACAAGAGCCCGGAGTCGCCAAAGCCAGTGAACTGTGGATGGAACGCTATGCGACTAAAGACGGTGGATTCAGCTATAGCGGAAAAGCCGGGGGCCATCTTTGCGTAACCGGCAACTCGGCTAGGGCGCTCGTCAAATTAGGATATGTGGATCATCCGAAGGTGAGAAGCTCGTTCGAGTGGCTTGTGGAAAACCAAGCGGACAAGGGGGGATGGTCTTGCTGGAATTTTGGCAAAAAGCGCACCGGGAGAACCTTGGATTCTTGGGAGCCTCTAAGCGCTTTTGCGGTGTATCCTCGTCAAAAATGGACCCGCAGTATGAAACTCGCCTGCGAAAAAGGGGCCGAGTTTTTCCTTGAACGCGAGCTGCATAAGCAGGGAGCTCGATGGGAACCATGGTATCGCTTTCACTATCCCGTTCACTATTACTATGATCTTCTCGTAGGCCTTGATTTCATGACTGCACTAGGTTACTCGAACGATAAGAGGCTAGAATATGCAATTTCACTACTGAAAGAAAAAAGACGAAAAGATGGAAGATGGATTCTCGATGCAAATCGCCCGGAAGAATCTCCAGATTTAGCGGCTTTCAGAAAGCAACATCCAAATTCGAAGGATTTGACTCCTTTTGTTCTCGAGAAGCCCGGTGAGCCAAGTAAAATGATTACGTTGATCGCGATGAAAGTTCTGAGCCGTATCGATGATGAGTGAAAAAGCGGCATCCGAATGGCATTTGAAGGGCCTAGGGGCGAGGGGGCCGGACCCAACGCTCAAAGGCGAGCTCATTTACAAAAAGGAATTGAGACTAATGGAAGAGTTTAAAGTTGATTTCGTAGCCGCCGGCTTGTCACAAGATGGCACGAGATACCGGGTGAAGAAATATCGGCGGTTATATCTTCGGATGGAGTGTGGTTTGACTTGGAAAGGCGCAAACCTCGCGATCCTCCTGCGGAGCTGGACGAACTGATTCGCGCTGTTAAGCGAACCGATGACTTAAATTCCCTCAAAATGACCGCTCGCAGCCCCCGGGCTCCAAACAATGAATGAACGAGATGATTCTTTGGATTCAGAAAAGTCTACAATGGGAAAGACATTATTCTTACTTAGAGCATTCTTCCTTTTCTAAGAGGAAATTATTTAAGAAAAATCAAATCATATAGACCCGGTCTATATGGAATTGGGTCCATTTACGATATGTCTCGCGGTCAAAGACTTGCAAGCCTCAAAGAGTTTTTATGAAAAGCTAGGGTTTACTGCTTCCTCTCCTGATCCTTCTCACAATAACTGGCTTGTCATGAAAAACGGCGAAACTGAGATTGGAATTTTCCAGGGCATATTCGACAGGAATACTCTCTGCTTTAATCCTGGAGGACACTTCGGAAAACCTATCGCGGATTTTACCGACATACGCGAAATTCATCGAGAGTTGAAAGCCAAAGGCGTTGAGACAACCGAAGAGGGAGGGTTGACGTCGAAAAGCGGACCGGCCGGCTTTTTCGTGAGCGATCCTGACGGAAATCCGATTCTAATCGAACAACATGTTTAATGTTAGTAAAAGTCAGATTCTCTTCGAGATTGGCTAAGGCGAGAAGATTGACCTGCGTATCGGAAGTCGAGTCACTGAGGAAGTGGTTTGAGTACAATGCATGTGCGCGAAAAAACTGCCTTGGCTCAAGGTAGTTTTGTAGAGCAGTCGAAACAATAATTTCGACGAACATATTGAATATCTCGAAGATAAACCAAACGAATTTTGGCACTTTTTCTCTTCGAGACTGCCATAACATGTAGTGTCCTCGACAGAAAGGATAGAGGATCAAATTCAGGTGAGCTTCTAAGTACCTCACGTCCTAATTCCCAACTTATATTTCGAGATTTGATTTTGATAAACAAAAGTCAAGTGTACAAATCGGTGCAATTGCCCTAGCTTTGACCCTCATTTCTTGAAATTGCATGCCAATAGCGTAATTCTAACAGATTGTCTCAATGTTACTGGTCACGGACCCACTCAAGCGATTCTTCATTTTTGGAAGCTGAGAATGTGGAATCACAGTGCATTACATTAAGACGCGATGTTGGATGAAATATGAAAAGCCAAGTATTGATGCTTGATTAACGTGTTGTTACATCAGCTATCATCTCAACAAGAAAGACCGAAAAATTAGTTCGTCACGTATTTCCTTATACATGAGTGAAAGGAACTCGAGTTTTCATTAAGCCCTCCACGGAGAGTTTTAGTTTTGAGCAATAAGTCTGCCCAAGGTACAACTAGCACGGATATGCCTGTGCAGACCTCCGGGAAAAGTGGCACGAGCAACGCTACACGAACATTACTCATTCTCACTGGCGTGGCTCTTCTGGTCAATTATGTTGAGACAATGGTGATCCCGGGCGTCCCAGATATTCAGAAGTTTTTCTCAACAACGCCGACAATTGCGGCTTGGATCACTTCTGCCTATCTCATCGTAGGTAGTGCCGGATCCGATAAAATAGGATCCAGACGACTGGAGCACTACTCCAGCCATTAGATCAAGAAGCGATCTAGGTATTCTCATCAGATAATCGTATGAA
>JASHNZ010000052.1 GCA_030041355.1 Nitrososphaerales archaeon | reverse complement strand
TGATAACTGACATTGTAGGTCCAGTAAATATTGGAATTCGCAACTGTAATGGAATGAATTCCAGTGAAACCTTCATAGCTGCATCCGTTACCACAATAGTCCGGACCGAGTAATTGCGCGTTCTGTCCAGAGAAGGAAACTTTTCCCACCTGGCCAGTACACAAATCTGACCAGTACACGTAGCCGCCTGACAACGTCACACCTGTAGGACACGCGAAAAGATCGCCTGTGAGGACTGTGAGGTCTGAACCATTGGTGTCCATTCTGACTATTGTGCTGAGCTCTGCTGCAAAGAAGACATAGTTTCCTGAGACTTGTATTGACGTAGGAAAGAAACAATATTCGCTAGTATTTTCGGTGCAGAGGACTGTAGTCTCGTGAGTTGAAAGTTCAATTTTGTTCACAGAAGTTTCAGTACTCCAATACAGGAAATTACCTGAAAGAGTGAAGCTGGTTATGTCAGAAGAATTGAGAACTTTCTGGACCGTTCCGCCGGACTCTGAGACGCGCCTAATTTGACTACCGTTATTATTCCAGTAGACATAACCTCTAGAAAGATCCATTTGAAATGCGTACTGGTTTTTCGCCAAGACCGTTATGGAGTTTGAACTGTTGTTAGAACTGTAAGCAAAGGACGCAGGAGCTACCGAAACCAATGCTACCAGTATGAGCAAAGGAATACTTGTAACTAAGCGAAATTGTTTCATGTTTTTCTGGCGCTTTGGCCGAGGGCTTCCGGCTCTTTAACGTTTTCAGCTGTATGAGATCTAGTTTCTTATCAAGCGGCTCTTCTATAGCTTCACTAACGATGGCATCTTCGCTTTACGCATCACATCAGCTGGAATATTCCACAAAACCATAAGGTAACAAGAATTAAGTGGAAGATACAAAGCCAATCTGCTTCAGGCAAGAAAAGGAATCAAGCAAATGGTCCGGCATTTGGCTTTGCTTGGAGCAGCCGTTGCATTAGCTGTAGTCATTGTGCTTGGGTTCGGACTGGGATTCGTATTCGACCCTTTGAGCGGCGCTAGACCGGGAAACCCTATTCCTCTTTCAGTGCCATCGGGCAAAGGAAATTGTGCCGACAACTATCCTCCTTCAAATTCTGCCTTCGTGAACAATGCAAGCCGAGAACAGCTATTCATCGTCTTTCTCATGAACGCAAGCTCAGTTGCAAAGCTTTGCATAGCATACTATCCTCTTTCCGCCACCAGTCTTCCCGTTTCAGCTTCGCTTCCGCCAAGTATTTTTGTCTCGCCACAGGAAGGAAATTCTTCGTCAACGACTATGACTACAACTTTCACTTACGAAACTGCGTCTGGAATAATAGTTACAGCAAATCCAGCGACGTTAGTACTAAACAGATCTAGCCCCGACGAATTTGTAACTTTCACGATTACGTCGAATGACTCTTCTCGCGGGTTCTACTTGTTCGAAAGTCCTTACGACTGCCCGTTCTATCTTCCTTTAGTGGTTGGCTATCCCGCTTCCAATGTAAGCTCGCTTAATTTTCAGCGGGATCTTCCAAACCCCATATTGCAAAATTCCGGTTGCGGTACCAACGGATTGAATGCCGATGCGCTCATCGTAGGGACAACAGGCATGAGTGTACTCTATGTACCGGTTGCAGGCGGTCCAAATATTCCATAGAGGCGCAACAAATGCAAAAAGAGCCGAAAAATCTAAGCAATTTAGAGGTAACATCAGAAAGAGTAAATTTTTCAGGAGGAAGATTGATCTTTGCGATTCTTTGGCTGCTTGCCCTAGTTACTCTTTTCATCCCGGTCGCATATCAGCCAACGCCGTATAATGGATCTGCATTATATTATTCAATTTGGGGCCTTAGTCCTCCGTCCAGTATAATAGGCACTCCCGATCCTTTTACATCCTTCTTCTATCTTTTGGGACTAATTTTTGGAGCAATCTCCCTTTTTAGCTGGAATTCGCGCCGATTGAGAACCATCTCGGGAACCCTGATGATCTTTGGACTCGTCGTATTGTATTTACTTCTGAATTTTATCTCTCAAGCAGATGATTGCAATCCCTGCTATGCCTTTGTCATTGATCTTGGTCTCTTTGTTGTCCTTGCAGTCGATATCCTCTACGTAATCGGCAGCGTAAGACTCGGCCCCGGCCACACATATGCGAATCAAGCGCTTTGATAAGGCGCAGTCACAGTCTCAACCATATCTCCGTTCAAATCAAAGATTAAATGACCCCGTTAGTCTCCACGTAAATCTCGGTGCCATTCTTCTGATAGTTTAGATAGTATGTAGCGACCGGATTTTTTAGTATAATGAGCCAATTGAACTGAAGCAATTACACGAGTACAAAGCATGATTCAGTCCGAGATTTGAGGCCTTCTTCAATCGCCCTAATATCTGCTTGTTGTCTCCAGCGTCTCATGTCCAGCTTCGCATTTTAATCAAGAACACCGACAGTAATAATAATCGAAGAAGTGAAGTGGAAAAAACCCAGCAACCCAATGGGAGTCCCGGTCTGGTCTCATAATGGAATAGTCTGCGTAGGAGATACGCTCAAGAACGCCGTGAGACTGACATTCCCGAAAGGTGCTCAGATAAAGGATCCAAAGAAGCTCTTCAACACGCGCCTAGAAAGCAATACTGTTCGTGCTATTGACTTTCATGAAAGTGACCCTGTAGATGAAGCTGCGTTAAAAGCACTCATTCTCGAAGCTGTAAAGCTGAACATGTCGAAAGTGCGCTGATCTTGTGCAAAAATACAGACATCACAAAAGATCGAATCCTGCTGTGGAGAAGGAGCGTCTCTTACGACGAGTTTCTTCATACGATACAGCAGCCGGAAAATGGGCGAGCTGTGGGATAACGAAGAGCATGAGGCATAGGAAAATGCCTGGATCTCTGGCACGAGCCGACCAAGACGAGATTGATTTTGCAATTATCGATTCTGAATTTATGACTGATTCTTATTCTAAGAAGTACACGAGATAGTTTTGATTGCGATGTATCTTCGCGATAGCTTTCTTTCCTCAAGACTCCTTATGTTTCCGAAGCTACCCTTGATCTTTTACCCAATTTCGAGGGCCACCAGTTGAATCTCTCTGCGATTCCCATGAGTGAGGGCACAAAGAACAAGATTACAACCGAGACATCGATTATCACGGCCGCAGAAACCGCGAGACTGATCTCTTGAAGCAACCCGATTCCTGTTACTAGCAAGGATCCAAACACGCTTGACAAAACGAGTCCTAAGCCTAAGACTGTCACCCACACCTTCGTCGTCGCAGTTTTGATCGCGTCATGATCAGACTTGCCATTGAGCACCTCTTCTCTTATTCTCGTTACGTAGAAGATGTCGTAGTCAATTCCCACGCCGAGCATAGTCACGACAACGAAAAGAGGCGCAAAGTCAAAAATTGGCAGATTCAATATGTGGTAAAAGGTCACTGAGAGGATTGCAAGGGCAAAAGCCACGCTGCAGAGAATTGTAAATACCAGTCTGAGCGGCGTAAATGCGGAGCGTAGTTGCAAAAGTAATATAACGTAAACTGCGGCTGCGAGTATGATCAGAACCTCCGGCAAAATTTGGCTTATGAAGGTCTGGCTGTCGTATGTGCCTTGAGTATCTCCGCCGTAGTTGACTTTGTCTCTTCCCAGATTAAGAGAATTCACCGTCTTTTCAATTTTGAGTAAAGAGCTCACTGCACTTGCGCTCTCGGAGGAGCTTGAGAGGCCGACCAGGATCAGCGCGGTCTCGTTGTTCTTTCCGATGTCTGATGTCATACCGCTCAGGTACTGAGAATAGATCGGCTCGGACATATTTTGGATCGAAGAGTAGTTGAACGGAGATCCATAGGGTCTCGTCGGGCTAGACACACTTGTAACCCCCGAAGAATTTGCCACGTTTGAGGAAACCAATTCAATTTGTTTGAGTAAAGTTTGGTTGAACTGATCATGCCCATAGACGATTGGAGTGGGAGTGGTCACGAGGATCACTGTAGGGGCAATAGTGCCGCTGCCGAAGCTATTGGTGATGACGCTCAGGCCCTCGTTACTCTGAAAGTTGGGAATAAGTCTGAGAAAATCCTCACCGGTGGGAGTGCTGAAGGTGCTGTAAACTGCGCCTGCCGCAAATAAAGTGATCACGACCGCTATGATCACTTTGTGTTTCAACGTCTTTTCTGAAATTCTTTCCAGCATGCTTGGCTTGGTTTTAGGGCTCCGCGGACGTAGCCTAGGCCAGAAGAGCTTGTCGCCCAGCATCAGCTCAAAAGAGGGTAGCAAGGTCAAGGAAGCAACGAGTAAAACCGAAACTCCAATAGCTATCGCAGTTCCAACACCGCTGAAGATAGGTACGTTGGCGACAGCCATTACGATGTAGGCAACGATCACAGTAATTCCTGCAGTCAAAACTGCTTGCCCAGCCCACTTGACTGAAGTGCTTACGCTTGCTTCCTTGGATTTGCCGTTGAGTCTTTCTTCTTTGGTTCTTCGAAGCTGAAGCACTGAATAATCCACTGCAAGACCCAGCATCAAGAGTGTCGTGAGCGAAGGAGTCAGGAAAGTGATCTGGCCATGAGCGAGTTTCACGGTTTCGAGGTATATTCCGGCGTAGGCAATAAGGATCGAGAGACCCCCGATCAAGAGCGGTATGATTGCCGCAAGCGGTGCAAAGAAAAGCAATCCCACGATTATGATCGATACTATTACGCCTGCGACCACCGTAACTGCAAGCGAGGGTGTGAATACGTTTGAAAGATCCTGCGAAACCACAGAGCCACCCGTGACATAGGTCGTTGAAAGAGTGGAAATGTTAGATTGGCTCGCATCGCTTCTGAAACCATCTATGTTCCTTGTGCCGGGACTGAAGGAATAGTTGAACAAAACAAGCATTGTGCTGTTGTCAGAACTCACCAAATTCTCAGTCAGCGATTTGGAAAGTATGAGAGGATAAGTTGTATAGCTTTGGCCATAAACAACACTCTGAATTGCGGCATGGATCTGGCCGCTTGAAGTTTTGTTTGAAAATTGAGCGAGGAGCCCTGAAAGTGAAGTTGCATTAATTGTGAAAAGCGGAGAACTCGCAAAGGAGGTTGCAGTTGCATTGGAAAACACTTTGCTCGCGAGATCCCATACTACACTTGAGCTAGTTTGGTTACCCAGATTGTAGACTTGCTCGACAAAACTTTTCGCTGACACGCCTAACGAAGAAGAGAAGCTGCTTGGTAAGCTTGAAGCTATAGTGTCAATCGTAAGATTAGCTATGGAATTTTTGAGCCTCCAGGTGCTTACGTTAAGCCCCATCCAAGTTGTGTTCACAAGCTGTTTAGTCTCATTGTCTGAGGCGCTGTTTCCCAAGCTGTTTAGGAAGACTGGGACAGTGCTGTTAATGGAAGCTTGCTCCCTCACAGTTGGAAAAGCATAACTTGGAAGGTTTGGATTGGAACTGTTCCAGACACTGAAAAACGCACTATAATATCCAAGCGACTCTTGGTTGTTTCCTAGCAGGGAAAGTGTGGCGGAATATGCTTCATCATTTGCACATGCAGGATTTCCACATGGAAGCGATTGGTTCCAAATGTAAAGAAACTCTGCCGGTATGCCGTAAACTAGTTGAGAAGTTTGATTTATCCCGCTTTGAAGCTGGTATAGATTGGTGTTGAGTGAGGTGATATTTGCCTCTAGCCCGGAGGTTCCATTGATGAAACTGGGTAAAGACGAATTGAGAAGATCGTATTCAGTAGAGTAGACAGTGGTCATCCCTGTATAATTGACTTCGCGCGAATCGGAGTAAACGGTGTGATTTAATGCGAGAAGTGAGTTCTTGATCGCGTTAGAGTAAACACTTCCCCCAGATGTGTGAATTACCAAGAGAATGGCCTTGTTTCCTGAATTATTCGAGGAAGGGAATTGAGCGTTCATCAGATTCTGAGTGATCTGGGCTTCTTGGTTCTTGGGACCACCCAAACTTGTGTTTGTGATGTTGTAATTAACAGATGAAAAGAAAGATGGAATAAGAGTGACCGAGAATGCAAGAGCCAAGATCCATGCGACTACGATCCATTTGCGGCGTTTTAGGATGAAGGAGTTGAAGGAATCAAAGCGCGAGCGTGACAACGGTTCTTTCACCTTACGAAATTTCCTAAACTTTATTCAATTTCCCCGCTTGCAATAGAATGTTTTCGCGAGTAACAAGATCGTCTAGAATTTTGCATATAAGATTGTATTACAGGATTTGATCATCATCCAGAATGACAGACTCGTTAGCTTGCCTGTGAAGAGTACTTTTTAGTAAGCTATTATTTCGCTTTTAGTGAAAGAACTTGCCCGAAGATCATGTCAAAGTTGACGAGCTTAGAATTAGATACTGGGCGAACAGCGACAGTATAAAGAACTCTGACAAACCCACAGTAGTTTTGTTTCACGGAAATGCCTTCTCCCTCGATAATTGGAAGGACACTAAGTCTCTTGACACGCTAACCAAGGAAGGATTTCCAGTTTGTGCAATTGATCTTCCGGCAGGAAGTGGATCGAAATCTGACAAAGTAGATCAATCCAAGTTTCGCGCATACAAAGATCTCGTTCCGACTATCGAGAAGATCTTTGCAAAGCTTGGGATCAACTTTAGAGATCTGATCATCGTGGGGCCCTCCATGGGCGGTGGATTCGCGGTTTCTTACGCGCTAGCTCATCCAAAACGTGTGGTAGCTCTTGTTTTGATCGCTCCTGCCCTACACAATCTTGGCGAGGAAGAAGATCGAGTTTCAGAACTCGAAATGCCGGTGCTCTTAGTCTGGGGAGACAACGACACGCTCATTCCCGTGGATAAGTATGGCAAGGAGCTCAAGAATGAATTAGCTCGCTCAAAGCTTCTGATCGTGAAAGATGCAGGTCACGCTGTGTATCTTGAAAAACCCAGTGAGTTCAACGAGCTATTGGTGGATTTTCTTAACGACATAAGCTAATGGCACTGCGAACGGTTATAATCCGAGTATTTGATTTATTAGTGATTAACGAGACGACCATATGCACGCAAGTTGGCGATGCGTCAAGTAAGGTAAACACAACTCTACGTCCTTACAAACCTCAAGAGCTAAATTATTGGCTGTGGACTGTGGCTGTCGATAATTGGACATATCGAAGAGAAAGTCGTGGGCAATTTTGTCGGGCCAAAGCACCGGTCAAGTATCTTGGAAGAATGTAGTAGCGTTCAGACTTTCTAGACACCATCTCACTAATCGTGCGGAGCGCACTGCTCTAGCTTCGGTAACTTCTGACATTGCAGGAGCTCAGGCACAGGTTCTCTTGGCAGCTCAAATGTCACTCTGGGCTCGGGTCAAGGAGGCTAGAATTCAAGATCTCGACTCTGCAATATGGAAGGATCGCACACTTGTGAAGGTGTGGTGCATGAGGAGGACAATGCATCTTGTGCCGTCACATGAATTAGCAATCTTTGTCAGAGGCAGTGCACGTCGCGCAGAACGAGAAATCAGTTGGGTGCAATCTCGCGGGGTGTCCGAACAAAAGCTCGAAAAGATCTTGAAAGAGGTGCTAGAACTTTTGGATGAACCCAGAACCAAGGGCGAGCTCGCCGAGCTGTTGAGCAAACGTTTGGGATCCAAACTGAGGTTCAAGTTAGGAGGCGGTTGGGGAAGTCGAACCAAGGTTCCGTGGGTGAAAATCGCAAATCTAGATTTGCCAGTCGGCTATCTTCTTCACTTAGTTGGGGCAAGAGGAGCTGTGTGTTCTGGACCAAGCAAAAGAAACGAGTCGACTTTTGTCCGCGCTGACAAGTGGATCCACAATTGGAAAGATATGTCAGTCGAGCAAGCTGAAAAGAAACTCTTTCTGAAGTACCTGAAGGCCTTTGGGCCTGCATCCGTTTCGGACTATGCCTTATGGACTGGCATGCTCATCTCCGACGCAAAAGAAATTTGGTCTAAACAGGCTCATACTATTGCTGATGTTAATGTGGAAGGTTCGAAAGCAGCTATTCTTGAATCGGATCTTTCAGAGCTAGAGAAAGCAAAATTGGATCGCCCTAACGTACGGCTATTGCCATACTTTGATTCCTTCGGTCTTGGGCACAAGTCGCATCGCAATATTGTCGATGAAGCTAACCATCGAAAAGTCTACCGTTCTCAAGGATGGGTCTCGCCTATTCTTCTTGTAAATGGGCAAGCTTTAGGTGTCTGGTCTCATATCCGAAATAACCACAAGAATACTCTAGAAGTGCGCGTGTTACCTTTTTCGAGTCTGTCTAATCTAATTTCTTCACAGATAAGAGAAGAATCATCTGCACTTGGGCAATTCCTTGACTGTTCAAGTGTCAAAACTACGATAGGATGATCTCACTTGAAGAAAAACGAAACGTTAAAGGGAAACCTGTCAAACCTGCAATTTAGGTCAATGTATCCATGTTGTATGAAAGAGATACACCAGTGCTTGTTACAGGAGCAAGTAGCGGCATAGGCAGATCCATTTGTGAATTCCTTGCGTCAAATAAACATTCAGTAATAGCAGGTGTACGAAAGCATGTAGATTTCGAGGAACTAAAAAAGCTGACCGGCGTCATGCCTCTGCGTCTTGACGTGACTAAAGCTGATGAAGTCGAAGAAGCTGTCAAACAGGTAAGTGAATTAGGGCGAGGGCTTTATGGATTGGTTAATTGCGCAGGGGTCGCAGGACTAGGGCCTTTATTTGACACCTCAGACGAAGAATTCAGCCGAGTGCTAGGAGTAAATCTCATTGGTGTTCATAGAATGATCCATGCATTCGGTCCACTACTCGTAGAGTCTCATGGGCGAATTGTGAACATTAGCTCGGTTGGAGGGCTTAATATTGACACTTGGCTTGGACCATATGGAACAAGCAAACACGGTCTCGAAGGGTACGGGGAAATCCTGCGCGAGGAGATGGCGCCACACGGAGTTCAAGTGATTACCATTGAGCCGAGTGGACACAGAAGCAAAATAGGTGAAAATGCAGTTGATTTAATGGGAAGCAAGATCGATACTGCATGGCAGGAATCGATTTTCCGGGATGAGATGAAACAGGTTCTCGATTGGTGGCTAAGGACTCCTGATGGTCCTAGATGGTTAATGTGGCCTGACCCAAAACCCGTTGCAGAGGCCGTATCTACGGCTCTCTTCTCAGAGCACCCAAAGCCAAGATATCTCGTCAGCAGTCGTGAAGCAGCAATTGGAGCTATTGACACGATGTTGGCAAGAGTGATTGAGGTCAACGATGGTCATCCGAATCCTCTCAGCGGCCCCGAATTGGTGACGAGGTTAGAAAAGGCACTAGCTATGCGTCAAGTTCAACACGCGGCTTGAATTATGTAACAATACCGCCGTTGAAGAGTACAGTATCAGTCAGAGAGCTCATCTTGCAAAGAGTTTGTCGAAAAGAGCTCACTTTTTGATTCTTACGAATTCTACAAGTCCGTCTCTGAACTTCATACTGGCATGGCTCCCGTTGCAAAAGGGCATATTGCTTGATGCTCCGCAGCGGCATAGAGTTACTCGGTTACGTATTTCATACGGTTTGCCGTCTTGAGATTCGATTGTGATGCCACCGCGAACCCAGAGAGGGCCGCTGACTCCGAGAGCTGGATCCTCAACCACCGCGATGGAAGGAGAAAACTTCTCTTCGATTTCCTTACCGGTCTTCTTATCATGTACGACCAAGCGGCCGGCAGGACAGTGGTTAGCCTCGCGTATCGTCAGCTCGCGCAGCTTCGGATCATCTGTCTGTTCGATCAGAGACCATATTTTACCTCCAGGATCGCAAAAGCGAGCAAAGGCACACAGCTCTTCGGCATCACTTAAAGTAAGCGTAGGGCCGTCAAACATCTCTGCCTGCCTTACATACGGCTTGCGAGTCGCTCTCTCAGTTCCATCGAACCGGATTTTCGTGTGTGTTCCATCGCAGAAAGGTTTGTTTTTTGACTGCCCGCAGCGGCAAAGCGAGTACTCTGAGGTTTTGGGATCGAATTCTTTTCCGAGTTTCCAGTCCCAAGAAAGACCCTCCTTGTTAGGCGTGATAATTTGCATAGAAAGCGGAACATCGCCAGATACTTGATACGGTCCGTCCTTGCTAACTACAATCTTCATACCTCTCTTGGATTTGGCCAATTCAGTTAACGTCACTTGGGCATCGTGAAGATTTCTTATCCATACGTATCCACACGATACTGATAGAAAAAACCGGTTTCCCGGACGTATTTATACAGCTTTTTCCTCCCAAAGTTTGTGAGAGATTAATTCTCGATTTTCTAATGCTTCAGGGAGAACACCTATCTTATCATTTAAATCCTGAAGCTCCTCTCTTGAGGATTCGTTTCCGTGGTGATTTTTCCCGAATTGAAGGTTTTTCAATTTCGGGTGATCACTTAGTTTTTACTTCTTCTTTGTGCATCAGTCGGGCGATTGCGAAATACTGAATCGCTAGAAAGAAATTAACGATAGCTACAAGTAGCATAGCAATCATTACTACTCTGTTCGAGGAGAAAACAAACGCCAGAATCAAAGCAGCTACGCCTATCGCAAGATAATGAATCACTGCAATAAAG
>JASHNZ010000008.1 GCA_030041355.1 Nitrososphaerales archaeon | reverse complement strand
CCCCCTTCGAGCTGACCCCTGACAAGTGGAGGATTACCTTCATCGGAGGAGAGTCGGCGGCGAAAAAGTTCTTCAAGATCCTGGAGAGATACGGAGTCCACTACCGGATAGCGGTTGCAACGGATGCGAGATTTGCCGCGAGCTCTTTCATGTCTGTCCTTACCGATAAACAGAGGAAAGTTCTGATTACCGCGTATTCAAAGGGTTTCTTCGACACCCCGAGAAAAATCGGAGTCAGGGAGTTGGGAGTTTCACTGGATCTCAAGAAATCTGCCGTGATAGATCATCTGAGAAAGGGACAAAAGCGACTGCTCGACGAAATCGTAATGAGCTGACTATCTTGGAAATTTCGGGTTCCAGGCAAATTGAATCATCCATTCTTGGGAGGTGATGCGCTACGAGAGAAAAACCTCTCGGATTTTTCGCATTTTACGCCCTAAAAATGCGAAAGGAGCAAGAATTGAGCTTTGTCGGCGATCCGATCGCATTTGCTGATACGCTCGGCACGACCGATCTGTCGGGATTTTGGTGAATCTTACTATAACTACAGTTTGTCTCAGGGCTAGCAAGCTTGGCAAATCATCAACATAGGCAACCAAATCTAACATTTCGTGCTCCCATTTAGCTTGGTTTTTACTAGCAAACTTGTGCTCAAATCCCACATCTCGCGCTTGAGATTCTTACCCAAAGAAAAATAGCCAGCGAGAGAACTTCAGAAAATGACAAAAGTTTAACTCCAGTCCCATACTTGAACTCTTCATATGGATGAAGAAGCGCGGGCCACGCTCGGAGAGGATGGGAAGGGGCGCAAGCTCGCAGCGATCATGTTCACTGATATTGTGGGCTACACAGCTCTTACTCAAACCGATGAAGCTCTGGCTCTCGAAGTTCTAGAAAAGCACAACAAACTTCTCCGCCCGTTTTTCCCAAGGTATTACGGAAGGGAGGTCAAGACAATTGGAGACTCCTTCCTTGTGGAATTTGACAGCGCGCTTGATGCGACACTATGCGCCATTGAGATCCAAAAGTTCCTTCACGATTACAATATCTCTACTCGCGAGGACTGGAAGATCAAACTGAGGATCGGTATCCACTTGGGTGATGTGATTCGCGAAGGAAAAGACATTCTTGGCGACGCCGTCAACATTGCTTCGCGAATTCAACCCCTGGCTGACGCGGAGGGCGTTTGCGTCTCCCAACAAGTATTTGATCAGGTGCACAACAAAATTAGCTATTCGTTGGAAAGGCTCGAGGAGAATCCGAAACTAAAAAACGTCAAATTTCAGACCCGTATTTACACTGTCGTGATGCCTTGGGAACTTAGGGCAAGAATTTCCCCGACTTCCACTCTGGCGGCGGATCTAGATCCACTGAGAGTCGCCGTTCTGCCCTTTGCAAGTTTGAGTCCAGATCCTAATGACGAGTACTTTGCTGATGGAATGACGGAGGAACTAATCTCGACGATGTCTAAAATTGGCGGCTTGAGTGTGATCGCGAGAACTTCCGTGATGGTCTACAAGGGCGAGCGTAAGAAGAACATTCGCGAAATTTCTAGAGAACTGGATGTTGGTACAATTTTAGAAGGGAGTGTACGAAAAGCAGGGGACAAGCTGCGAATTACAGCTCAACTCATTGATTGCAACAGAGCAGATCACTTGTGGTCTGAAAGTTACAACAGAGAACTCAAAGATGTTTTTGCTATCCAGAGTGAGATTTCAGAAAACGTGGCCAATGAACTCAAAATCAAATTATTGGCGAACGAAAAGGCGCAAATCGAAAAAGAGCCGACCGCAAACACGGAGGCGCATATTTTGTATCTTAAAGGATTTCACAAGCTAATCAATGCTTTCACAGAAGATGATTTTAGAAAAGCTCTTTCGTATTTTGAGGGGGCGATACAGCTTGATCCTTCGTTTGCACTTGCCTACAGTTGGATTGGTGACTACTATTCGTCAATTGCAGATCGTGGATGGGCACCACCTGATGAGGTCTTGCCTAAAGGAGAGGAGGCAATAAGAAAGGCTCTCGAGCTCGACCCGAGTCTTGCCGAAGCCCATATCGTTTTGAGCGAGCTGCGAATGGATAGGCTCGATTGGAAAGGAGCAGAATCCGAAATTAAAAGAGCGCTCGAGCTAAATCAAAACTCCGCGTACGGTCATTGCTGCTACGCTTTTCTGCTCATGTTTGTGGGAAAAAATGCCGAGGCTTTGGCGGAGGCAAAGAGAGGATTGGAACTTGATCCTGTTTCTGTTTATTCTAACATCACCGCGACAAGCGCCCTTTTCTACTTGAAAAATTACGACCAGGCAATCGAATATGTCAAAAAGATGCAGGAATTTGGTGCGGACCAACGTCAAGTTTCTCAATTCCTAGGAAGGTGCTACTTGGCGAAGTCTCTGTTCGACCAAGCAATACAAGAATTTCAAAAGGCAGTTGATCCTTCAAAGGGAAAAGCTGATCTTAACCGCTCTGGAGTCGCGGTTGCATATGCATTTTCAGGAAGGACTGATGAAGCAAGGAGTATACTCGAAGATTTCAAGGAGGTCGCAAAAACTCAATACTTGCCCCTAGGAGTATTGGCTCGAATCTACGCAGCCTTGGACGAGAGAGAGGAAGCAATGCGGTTGCTGGAAGACGCTTATCAACGAAGAGATTTTAGTGTGATGTTCGATCTGAGGGGGATCT
>JASHNZ010000051.1 GCA_030041355.1 Nitrososphaerales archaeon | reverse complement strand
CCCTCGCCTATTGTGTTGTTGCATCCGACGATATTGCAGCCGGAGCCGCCCCAGCTGTTGGTGATCTGATTTCCGAGATTGTTTCTTAGAGCATAAGTCCAGGCGGCGTACATTTCATAAGCACCGGGGTTTATAGTTACGAGCAGATCTATCTTAGCTCTTGGCGCTACCACGTGGGACCATTCCACATCCAGAGCGACTTCTCCGGACCAAGCGCTGATGCATTTCTGGTTAGTGGGCAATCCTTCGAAGTAATTGATGTCGAGCACGGGGTTTGGCAAGTTGAACTCCGCATCAAATCCTGTCAGGTCCGAAGTAAGGTTCGGGTCGCCGCAGGCATCAACTATCACAATCGTCTGACCTTTTCCATCAGTACCCGACTTGATAAGAGACGTGAACCCGTAGGCATTGGCTAGAGCGTCGGGACAGAGGGCAGTCGTTGAACAAGTCGGAGAGTTAGCAGGGCCGGCTGCGTAGGACAGCGGGGCCGGGTACATCTGCGCTGAAGATGATGATGAAATATTACTTCCGGATTTATCGGAATATGCGCCGGATCCCAGAAGCGGCACAACTCCCAAAAATAACAAAGTTACGACCAAGGAAAGAGCCAGCTTTTTCTCGAAATTGTTTATCCACGCAACGCTTACATTCAATTTAGAAGGACGCGCATCGAGCTAAACGACCTTTTATTAATAATTTGTCGTCGGCATACTGGTTAGACTGAAGTGTGAGCAAGAGTACGTTTCACAGCAACATTTGGTACGATTCGGACGAAGACATTATGGGTATTCGGGTGAGCACTAGGAAGTATTGGAAAAGTATTGAGATAGCTCCAAATGTTGTCGTAGATATCTCGAAGACCGGATAAATAACAGGTTTTGAGATCTCGAATGCGAAGAGATCCTTTAGAAAAAAGGATGCTTCGCTAATCCTTTCCGCTGCCGATAAACGCGGCTAGATTCAAGTTTTCTCCAGTTACCCACACCTTTTGGCTCGATTTAGTGGGCCAAGGATTTTTCGTCGCCTACCTCAGTCCTCGCTTTGCTATTGTGCGACAACCGAAAGGCCGTTCGTGAAACCTGGAACGAGAACGAAGTAGTTGTTTCCCGCAATCACGCTTTCAGGAGGAAGATTAGAATCGATCACGCTGAATCGCTGCAGGGTTATCGGCCCTGAAAAAGTCAGCGTAACACTGCTGCCTGAAGAAAGTGTATACCCCAAGGGTTGTTCTACACTGTTCGCGCTAAGCAGACTGAGACTCGCATTTGAATTGACCCCAAATACGGCCACGACCGCGGTCGCAGGGATCGCTCCCGACGTGTTACCCGAGCTAGGGCCTGGGAAGGTGCTGAGCTCTAGAGTGCTGAGCACGAAAGGCGAGCTTCCTACATTCTTGATCGTGACGGAGAGCGATGTGGGGCTGAGCTGAGCAGATTCGATCTGCATCTCGCCGCTCTGTTGAATCTGGGCCAAAGTTCCGCCGGAAATCTGGACTTGCGCATCAGTCTTGAGAACAGTTGTCGGAAGGAGTGACGGGGCTACTTGGAAGCCATTCGCCTGGGGAATGAACTCAAACTTTGCGTTACTGCTATTTGTTGGAAGAACAGTAGGGCTGAGGTCTAGGAGAGCAATTGATGTCTTGCCAAGAGAGACCTGCACAGTTCCTCTTATCTGCGCAGTGACACTCTGGGAGTTATGGAAAATGTTGGATGAATAGTTGGCGCCAGCGTAAGTCACAGTTACGGAGGAAATCTGAAACCCGATTTCGTTGAAACTCCCCGCGGCGACGCTTGAAAGTGCGATGGTTCTCGTCGAATTGACGAGCCCGACCAAGTCCACACTCCCTGAAGAAGGGCCAAGAGTCGTCCACCCAGAACTGTTGCCTGCGCTGCTCGAATGAACTTGCAAGTTGGTGTACGCCATGTATACTCCAGAGACGCCACTTGGTACATTTGGCGGATCAGTAATCAGCACCGCCAAGGATCCAGAATTTGAGACAGTCTCGATTCCAGGGACAAGTAATACGACTGAAATCACAATTACAATTGCGAAAGCCGCGGAAATAAGCGCCACTCTTTTTGTGCTCATCATGCGCTACACTTCGGATCGGACGTATTTTAGTCTACGATTTTGGAGACGAAAGAACCCTGTGTTCTGAACATTAGAACGGCTGAAAGGATCATAGAACCGGTATGCTAAGCAGGGAAAACATGTGAAAATGGAAACAAGCAATATGTATCTCCTTACTCTCGCGACCTGTTCCCGTCTACATCGGTTTTCCTGCAACGGAATACCTTGCCTGCGCTCTCATCTATGGACCACGCGGTAAAGCTTAGGAGCTGATCAGCGCCACAGTTATTCAAGTTTCAAATTGCGTGGCAACAACCCAAATGAAACACTTAAGGAAAACAACTAAAGATGAAACAGACTCGGTTTTTGTACCGCATATAATCCCCCTCCCCCGTCTACTCTACATACACCGGTTCCAAATGGCCATTGTTTGTGTGTGATGAGCTCCACATACTTCGATCTCTCGGGATTTTGAGCTTTTAGGGCACAAAGGAGCGAGAACTGAGCTTCAGCAAAAGTATTCGTAAATGGGCGATTGCTGACATTTTAGTGAAGAGCACCGATTCGAAAGTCAATCCAAAAAAAGATCTCTCTAGAAACCAGCCAAGCGTGTTTGAATTTCCTCATCGACCCAATCCAAGTTATGGATTCGCTTTTTTATTATGCCAAGTTTCATTTCGCTTACTCCCCGTATTTTCCTTACCCAATCCGATATGCGTTCGGCCTCTAAAATATTCGCGCAAGCGAAAGCAAACATTGAATGGCTCGGGCTCCAAGTTTCTTCGTAGATTAAATTTCGAAGCCGTGACCGAATCGTGTTGTCCATATCGATTTTTCTCTCTTTATCCTTGCAATGAACGATCAAGAGATAACGCAAGCCTTCAACCTTGGTAAGATCGAACTCCAAAAACAAGAAAATGGCATTACCTTCATTCATCCGCTTTGCCCTTCTGTTGATTGTTCGCGCGCTGATCCCTAGGTCTGAGGCAAGTTCCGAGACTTTTCTTCTAGGATCTTTTCGCAACGCTTGAAGGATAGTCCAGTCCGTTTTTGTCAGCTTGCCTTCGAACTTGGGATAGGGGGCCGTCCAGACCATTGCAGTCTTTGCCTTACAAATAGATTCAATTAGGTCGACTTGTCTTGCTAGTGCGCTCTCACTTTGATAGTATATACCGACAAGCAACCCTGCCACGTGTAAAAGCGTGAGCGATATTATTCCATCCACGAGCTTGAGCTTTGGAATCGCTTGCGCGATTGAGGCATAATTTTTTGACTCCAAATACACCATAGCATCCTTACGATCAAGCAAAGTCGGATTCAGAAACAGCACATACTTTCCAATCACTCCGGTTTTGCGCATTCGCGCAACTCTTCTGCGGACGGTTTCCTCGTCAACGGCTAGCCGTTTGGCTATGTTCGAATAGGGCTCCCTGACATCCCATCTCAGAGATCCAGGACTAATGATCTCCTTCACAATACCCCTGTCCAATTCATCGGTGAGTTGAGCCACGGAGTGGGTGAAATGGACAAAAATTAGATAAATTTGTCTTAAAACCGCAAGGTAAGAGTGAATGGATTAAATTCGCGATATCTTATTTGAGCAATCTGATCTTAGATCATGATGCAAGAGGGCAAGATGAGCGTGAATTCTGAAGATGTTGTTAAGAAATTCGTGGAGGGGTTCAACCGACACGATGGGTCAGTCATGCAATTGTTCAGCAGAGACAACACTTGGTTAGATCCAGGCGCCTTGGAACCCGAAGAGGGATGGGAGCGGATGCAAAAAGGGCTACTCAGCGCGTACAAGGTCTTTGATGAAGCCAAGCTTGAGCCCTCGCATGTTGTGGCCAATGGCGACTGGGCATGTTTCGATGGGTTTTTCACCGGCATCTTCAGGGGAGGGAAATGGTTCGCCAACGGCAAAGAGTGGAATCTTCCACCAACCCGTAGGAGCGTCAAGCTTTCTACAGCTTGGTTCTTTAAAGTGAACTCGGACGGTCTGATTTCCTACTGGAGCTGGTATTGGGACAATTTTCGATTTTTTGCTCAGATAGGCCTGCGACCTGACCAGATCGGAATGAGCCCAGAGCAAGTACGGACTGACACTCCGACTTCGACAAGTCGCCTTCAATCAACACAGAGCTGAATTGCTATCTCGAAAACTGAACCACGTCCAAGAGAAGCTTCGACTCCGAAGCTAGCAGCTTGGCCCGCAGCGTTCTTGTTTCAGGGCTTCATGGTGTTCTTCTACGTCATGCTGGCTCTCTGGTATTACGCAGTGAGTGCCTTCCCAAAATCCATCTCCGAATATATACCAGGAGAATCGCCTGCCAATCTCTCAACAATCTCGCTCTATTCAGTTTTTGCTGTCATCTGGCTAGCCGTACTGCTACTGACTTGGAGGGGAAAAGGGATGGGCTTGTTGGCAGGAGCAGTTTGGGCCCTGTTCGGAGTAGTTGGAGCAATCCTAGGTTTTGCGACTGGTCTCTTTAAGGCACCGGACTTCTCAGACTTTTTGTTCTTTCCAATTTCTATTGCCGGGATAGTTACTTGCATCAGGGCTTGGAAAAATCAAAATCTCTGAAAATGATTATCGACTTCATCGAGAAGGAGGGATCGTATTAAGTTCTGCCGCTCATTCAAGAATTACGAAACTTTGGACACTTTCTTTGTCCTGCGCGACAACATGAGGATCGCTATGTCCTCGAATGGGTTTTGTTCATTCATTGGGTGTTTTCCTTAGGTGTTCGGTTCTCGGTGTTGGAAATAGTTAGTCTGATTATGAATTACAAATCCATAAGTGTTTATTTTGTCAAAAAGGAATACTTTCATTTAGTTAGACTATTTGACACTAGGTTCTCTTTTCGATGAACAGACGCTTGAGCAGATGAAAGCGTGCAATAGGGCAAAATTTCCTCAATGCTTGAGTATGACTTTGCTGAAGATGTTTGGAGAGAAGGGCAAGGAAATCCTCGACAAGATGATCATGGATAAGGACTTTCAAGAATCTTCGCTTTCAAGCGATATTCGGAAATTACAAGAAGAATACTTGGATAGAATCGCAAAACGCTTAGGAAATGACATTGCCAAAGTCATTGAGTTTGAAACCTTGAACGAAATGGAGTTCACGCTTTGCAAGATATGCCCTTTGTACGAAAAGAAGAAAAAGCTTGGGTGTTAGAAAAAACCTC
>JASHNZ010000050.1 GCA_030041355.1 Nitrososphaerales archaeon | reverse complement strand
GATGGAGCTGTAAAGAGAAACAGCGCCACAAAGACGACTGCGATTGAAGCGATTGAAAGTTTCTTTACTTTAGGATAGTTTGACATATTATACGTCAAGTCGCACAGAAGATAAGCAGTTATTTATGGATTCTGAATCTATAGCTGCAATTAGTACTTAGAGCTTTGTATCGGTTTCCGATAGCTAGTTTTCTTTTTCGCGGATTTCGTAACAAAGCACTCCTCTGTATGTCGTTTCTAAGAGTGTTGGACTATTCTGTTCGACTCCGATCAAGAATTTTTTGCGATCAACCGACTCATGAAATTACAAGCCGGAAACTCTAGTACCGCACGCTTGGTCTGCTGGAACCGATACGGCGGAAACCCTATCCGGCCCTCGCTAGAGTCTAGCTTGGGGTTTCCCCTTTTTTTACCCGTTAGCTATCATGACTTCAGTGCACTCATTAAGCCTGTGCACGATGATCTAGTCTGTGCGCCCGAACTTTCTTGTTAGCTCGTCTGGTTCTCCTGATTAACTGTCCTGAGCCTAGCTTTAACCTCTCATGTCTCCTTTAGTCTACTGATTGCTGCGAGCTGAGATTCGATGCCAACCAGATAAGAACCCTCAAAGATCGAGCGCCGAACTTTGATGCAGCTTTTGATTAGACTAGTTGAGAAAGGCCAGCTCTACCGATCGAGCAGGGGAAAGTGCAGTTTCACCCATACGAAGTCCGATTGTCGTTTTTGCTAAGGATCGGGCGAGTGCTCTGCAAGGAGGCCTTTCCTTTTTAGCTCTTCTAATTTTCCTGATTTCACTATTGCGCTTCAATCCTAATTCTTATGCTCAAATATAGAGCTGAGATTCTCTTTCGACTGCCCTAAACACGATAAGATCATTGACAATGAATCTAAGCTCATATTTTGCCAGAACTCCAGCAAGGCAGTATGCCCTAGTTATATCTGATCTCAAGACAATTGAGCAAAATCTGATGCGGGCACAGACTCAGCCAGCGAGGGCAGAGATCTCAGCAAGTGCAGGGGGTTTGGGCCCGAGATGAAGTAATTGAGCTGGGCGCTCCGAGAAGATTGGGGTTCCAAGTTTGGGCCGGGAATTTGCTCGTAAATCCTGTCGAGCGACTGTGCAATCAGAACCATTCTTTCTCTTAGTAATCAAAATCATGTCGTTTTCGCCCTTGTTATTCTTCTTCCTGCTCTTTCCCCTCGTCCTTTTGTTTTGCACGGCGACCATAATCGCGTCTTCAGCATAAGAGCATAAATCAGCGGTATGTCAACCAGCTTCGACCAGATGGTTAGCTAGACATGAAAATTGGATCCGGTCACGCCGCCCTAGCAGTCGAATAAAGCACGAAGGCTTCGAGCCTCTACGTATTACTCCTGCTCAGTATCGACTTTTTTTGGGCTAAATGTGCTCAAGGAAGGCTATTCCTAAAGCAGTAGTAGCTATGAGAAATCCGGGCTTAAACAGTGTCACGCAGTCATTTTCAAAATCACTTTGGCTAGCGAGTTTAGCTGTCTTTCTTGCGCATGCCGTCCCTTTCTTGTTATCACATATGGGCGTTTGTAAGGACCATTCTCACTAGGGTGTGTTTCATGGCCCTTGATCAATCCTTTCTCTTCGAGCTTCACCAGATGAGGATGTATTGTGCCAAAGCTTCTGTCTTCTGCGAAAACATTGGACAAATCCCTTCGAATCGAGTAAAGCGTCTGCGACCCTTTCCTGAGCAAATACAAAATCTCTACGTCAATCAGGTGCGTTGCTGCGTTATCGCTCTTCAAGTCACTCACTCTCTTTCTACAGCCCTCAGCTGTTGCAACCTGCTGAACTTTGCTCATATAATACCTTTTGCTATTGGCTCTCAAAAAGTATCATGGACCCTGTTTCTATAATTTTTTAGGCGCATATTGGGAGAATAATTAGCCTCCTTAAAGGCTTATTTCTGCTCTAAATGGAGCAGATTAGCCGGCGATGCAGAGCAAGAGAGTGCTATCTCAACTCAAGCCTACTGCGACGTCAAAAAATGCCTCCAAAAAGCAAGGTTTGAGGCCAAGCTTGCCACTTTTTCCATTTTTTAAGGCTTGGTTAACCTTTTTGAACACTCGTTCCCGAATCTCAGCAAAAGCTTATTTTGAAGGCCGAGCCTTGCTGAGCTATCGATGATGTCTCAAATGAAAACGAACAAAAAGATGATCGGAATTCTAACTATCTGCGTTGCAATCTTCCTCGCTGTGGGCACTTTAGTTCCATCGAGCTTTGCAACGGCTAGCCCAAAGGCCTCTAGTCTTAACTCAGTTCTCATAAGTCCGGCCATAACGAAACATACTTACTATAACTGGGCCGGGTACGCTGTTAGCACCACAACCTCGGCTCCCGTGACAGAGGCACAAGGATCTTGGATCGAACCTGCTGTGAAGTGCAATTCGTCCGCACCAGAGGACCAAGCAGTCGTGTTCTGGGTGGGGATCGACGGGCTGACCTCAGGGACAGTGGAGCAAACTGGCACGCTTGCTTACTGTGTGCAGGGCCAAACTACTCCGGAGTATTACGCGTGGTATGAATTCTACCCAGCACAAGATATCATAACAACCTCGATGAAAGTTACTCCAGGAGACGTATTCCACGGCACAATAATCGGAAGTAGCGACACAAGTTTCAAGGTTACTCTCGTCGATGTAACGACTGGCGCACACTTCTCCAAGACTCAACCTAGCGGGTTTTCCGGTGAGAGGACTTCCGCTGAATGCATAACGGAGACTCCCTCAGGCTCCTATGGCTTCTTCCTGATCCCTGACTTCGGCACTTCCAAGTGGGGAATGGACTACACGAAAGTCACAACCACCTGTTCTGCCACAATTCACGGAAAAACTAAACCGATAGGCAGCTATGGAAGCAACACCTGGGAACTTACGGCCTGCAACTATTCGTCCTGCACTATAACAATAATGCAGCCCTCGAAGATCTCAACGGACAAGACAAGCTTCACCCTCACATGGAAGAATGAAGGGCCCTAAATATTAGCAACCCCTTGGGACAAAGACCACCCTAACAATCGAGTTTGTTAGGATTGGTTTTTGTTCCTACCGCTTCTTTTTTTTACCTACCTAATCTTGAAGCTCTGTTCTTTTGAAAGTCAGCAGCTTCATTAGGTCGAAGAATTTAGTCAAGAGACTGGTTTCTTTGTCGCCCGAAGACGCTCTTAAATTCCTATAAAAACCGAAAGAGGGAAGCCAGTAGAGCTCCTGGCCAGAACTTCCTCGCGTCATAAACTCTTCTATCGGTGGGAATTACGCGGTTTCATTTGAGCCAAGTGTTTCGGCTAGCGTCTGTGCTCTGAAGGACCCGAGACCCGTGTCCGGATCCCAACCCTTTCCAGCCGGATATCCGTTATTGCCTGTCTTAATGTCATGGAAGTCTTTAGCGTATATCCCCGAGCTACCATCTTTTCCATATACACTCTGGTAGAGGAATGGACTGACAAAGCCCGCGGCATGGAAGCCGTTGCTCGCCCTTATCTGGTTCACCAGAGCCATAAAGCCTGTCCATAGAGGCGATGAAAGGCTAGTGCCTCCGACGACACCCCACCCGCTGTTGTAGAACCATACGCCTGTGTCGGGGTTCGCGTCCGCAGCTACGTCAGGCTTCGCCAAGGTCCCGTAAGGATCTTTGATTTCTGCAAATTTTTGGTACGCTGGCTCAGCTGGCTTTGTGACATATCCACCGCCAGTTCCAGACCAAGCTGATTCGCTGGTGTAGTTTCCGGCGGAGCTCACTGTGAGAGTCGTCCCTCCGACTGTGAGGACTCCCGTGCAGTCTGAAGGAATCGGCTCTTCAGCCTTGCCAATGCCCCATGCACCAGAGTCGCCAGCCGAAGCGAGAATAGTCACATTTTTAGCTTCTGCTTCATCGAGTACTTTTTGAACATTAAAGCCCTGGGTTCCATTTGTTAGGTCACAAGGTCCAATCCCCTGACCAATCGTGTTGTTGCACATTACGTCGCAACCTCCACCACCATAGCTGTTAGAGATCTGGTTTCCCAGATTGTGATTTAGGGCATAAACCCAATTCTTGTACATATCTGGAGCACTGGGTTGATTTGCCACGAGCAGATCAATTGCTGCGCCTGGTGCAACGACGTGCGACCATTCAACATCCAGAGATGTTTCCACAGACCATCCATCGGGCGTACATAGGTTCTTCTGACCCTCTGGATAAATGACAGTCAGCTTGGGGTTAGGCAAACCGAACTGCGAATCGAAAGCTTGGAGGTCACTTTGGATATTCGGATCACCGCATGCGTCGTCAATCACAATTGTTTGGCCCGTCCCGTTAATTCCTTGTCTTTGAAGAACGTTAAAACCATACGCGTTGTCCATCATCGAAGGGCATAAGCCCGATGGAGAGCAGGTGGGCTGATCAGCGACCTGCGAAATGATAGCTGTGGGCACAACTCCGTAGGAAGAAGCTGGAGACGATGAGACTCCCACAGATGCCCCGTACGTCGAGGTTACTACGGCCGAGGAGAGTGCAAACAGCACCACTATCAATAATGCAGCAAAAGAAACTAAGAAGACATTTCGGTGAGTCATGAAGTAGCCGACATTAACATCGAATATTTATGGATTCCAAATCGGAATCCAGGTCTGCCTATCGGAAACCGATATGGACCAACCTAGTTGTAAGGTGTTCCGACATTAAGAAGTTCTCCTCTAGAAGCATAGGTTTACGCCGGAAAAAAGAAGGGAACCCCTGCCCACTAAAATCTAGAGCAGGGCGTTTCGATTAGTGATGAAATCCTGTTGTCTAGTAGTCCAAAGTTATGTTGGAACCTTGGCCCGATATTACGACATTCTCTCCGCATCCGTCATTTATGAGAACATTCCCGCTCCACTTTGATGAGGTCTTTCCGTTGACTAGAACATGTGTGAAGGTTGTCGATCCACTCGCAGGATAGTCGCTGCAGCTAACAACATTGTAGACTTCAAGAGTTGCAAAGGAGTATTCCTGTACAGCATAGTGATCCAACTTTAGGATCGTCGATTTGCCAGTCGTATCATCTTTTCCGGTAATCTTATAGTCGCAATAACCGCTCTTGCACTTGCTGGAAACTACAGTGCCAGACAACGAGTTTCCCACCGCTATATGGATCGGTGTGCTGTAGAAACAATTCGAGTCGCAATACCAAGATGCGTATACCCAGTAAGCGCCTCCGAATGCACCATTGTAGCCCCACTGTATGACGGGCTGTAAGATGAAAGCATTGCCACAGATGCAGTTTTGCGTCCCGTCAAACATGTAGATTATTTGTCCATCATTTGAACTTGGAGCCTTTGGTACCGTCCAGTCGCTTGACAACTTTGTTGTGTGAATTTCATTCTGACCATCCTCGACCCATCCATTCGTGTCTATTTTGGGCCCGACGCTCTTGCAGGGAGCGAAAGACTGCTGAGAGCCGTCTGGATAGGTGACGATTGTAACACCGTTGGAGAGCGTATTAATTGCCCCACTGTTTAGGGCATAGACGCATGAGGCAGGAGCACACCCATCGGGGGTGGGCACGTACCCAGAACCACAAACGTTTGCGGCTATTGTCGAGTTGTTCGTACTTTGAGATGCGCTTGCCTGAAGACTAGGCGACAGCCCCGTGAAGAGAAATAGGAATCCTACGAGAGAAAGCACGACTAGCTTCTCACGTCCTGTTCGAAGTAATAGAGACTTTGACATGGACTGTCCAGAAATGAAACCGTGATAACAACTTTTCTTTTGTCATGGTCATAGCAACCGATCTGGGGGAGTCTGACACATTCCTTCGAATATCGACTAGCGATATAGCTTATAATCGGATCCTTTTCATCAGCTGAATTCTTCATGATCCAGTTCATAATCGAATGATAAATGGAAGGAAGCAGAGTCATAGCTAGCGAGAATGTTAACACTATCATTCCCATGCCAAAGAGTTGTCCAAGTAAGACGTTTGAAATCCATATTAGGAGCGTGGGCCGCTCGCAGGATGAGGTTTAGAAACTTCAAATGGAATTAAATATGAAACGATTCGGATCAGCTAAAGTCTGGTGCGCACTGGTTGCAATCGCACTATTCGTCGCTAGCTCCTCAGTGGGCATAGGAGCGCCAGTTTTTTCGACGGCGGTATCTAGCGTAGCAGCAGAGGTTCACACGCCAATGGGCACAGTCCCTTCAGGCTGCGTCCATCCAATTGGATCTGGAATAGCTTCAATTGTGAATCTACCAGGGAGTAGGGAACTCGTCACCTATTCGAATGGTGATACAGCGATTTACCGAAGCTGTGTTAAGCAAATGTCAACGCTGACGTGGGATGAGACCGCGTATGCCGATGTGAGCCCCATCAAAGCATTGGCGGCAAACTTCACGGTACCAACGGCACCAAAGACTCAGAGCGACCAAATCATATACATGTTTCCAGCTACTCAGAATTGCTTCTCAAATTGCGGCAACTTTGTTCTGATCATCCAGCCAGTTCTCCAATGGGGTGATAACGGCGCATTCGGTGGTAATTACTATGTGGTTGCTTCCTGGTATGTAGACAGCAACGGTGTTGTTTACTACAGCACCCCTATCAAAGTCAGTTCGGGAAATACGCTCGTAGGAACTCTAACGGCGAGCAAATGCAACAGTCAGTACACTTGTAACTGGACAATAACCGGAAAAGATGCTACCAAAAATACAAAGACGGTATTGAAGAGTCATGGCGCGATCATTGAGCAACAAGTCGCCTTTATCACGCTGGAGCAATACAGCGTAACCGAATGCAGCGAATACCCTGCGAGCGGCCACACGACGTTCAGCGGGATCACCGTCAACGGGAAGACTCTCTCAAAAAGTGATTGGACAGCATACAATTGGGTCTCTGGTTGCGGCTTGAAAGTAGTCGTTAACAGCGGGAGTTCTGTAACTCTCGACTACTAGTCACTCATGACGGGCTTAAACGCCTAAATGATGTCGGTACGAGGATAGACTCGTTCTGGTCTATCCTCCAACGATCTTTTTTCACACCTAGCTTACTTGCATGCAGAAGTCAAGCTATAATGCTTCCAGCAAACTTCAGCTATGCTATGTCTTTGGTAAGCAAAAATTTCGAAACGTTTTTCCCACGGTGTTTGTCGTCTTTTTGTGTGATTTTCGCATGATGAGCAGTAAGAAAGTTATGATCTGCGCCGTGTTTTTTGTTTCGTTATTCCTTTTATCATCTCTAGCAGTTGTCGCTTCAGGAACTTCTTCAAACAAGACTGTAATTCCAAACTTGGCTCCCGTTCGAATTGGAGCTCATTCCATGACTATCGCGTCCGCTCCAACCACGGTAGACTGCACGAAAGTTCCATACTGCGTTTATGTTACAGACCTCTCGTCGGATGATCTACAAGTGATCCAAGGCTCAAGGTTCGTTGGCGAAATCAGTATCTCCGGCGTTACGATAGGCGCAGCTTATGATCCCAACAACGAGATGGTCTATGTCGGAGGATATAGCTGTGAATGTGTCTATGTAATCAACGCAAAGACAGAGGTGGTCTCAGCATCGATAAACATTAGCTCCTATGGTCCAGCCTCCGCTGTCGTGTACTCAACAACAAGTAAAATGATCTATGCAGCAACATACAGTGACCCAGGGTACTATATGGTCATCGATCCATCGACAAACAAGATAGTGACTGCCATCTCTGCTTGTGGTTACTATCCGGAGTTCGGTGATCAACTGAACAAAGGCAACGTATATTTTGCATCATTAGAATCGTCAAGCAGCTATGGCTGCGTCAATGCCATAAATCCAATAACCAACAAGATTGTTGCAACTGCCAGATTAAGCGATGACTATGCAATTGGAGTCGCCGTGAATTCCGGAAACAAAGAAGTGTACGTGAATGGCGAGCTGTGTGAATGTGTTTATGTTTTCTCATCTGCTCTAAAAAAAGTAACGACACTCAAGATCGGATCCTACGTTTGGGGCAGTTGGTCTAACGACAGGCTTCAGACGGTATACGTGGCCCCTGGGGTCTATCCAATATACAAAAACAACACAGTAGGCGCTCCCATTCCTGTAGGCGGCGGTGACACGGGTTGTGGCTTAGGCAAAGCAAATTACGTACCTTTCTATTCAAGCGGTGGAGTGGTGGCTTTGATCAAGAATAATCAAGTCGTCAAGGACATACAGACTGATGGAACCGACCTGTTCGGTTGCACAGCTACAGTCGAGTCGTAGAATGCGAAATATCTACTCTTGCCGCTGATTCTGGCTCTAGCCTCAGAGGACCTCTCTATCGGAAAAAGAAAACTGATAAATCATAGCAGATGCACGAAAACCAACCTGTGATAATTTGGATGACAGCCTTTCTGAGTAAAAGCGTGAGAAAGCTCTTCCCTGTGATTGGTCTAATTTCTGTGATTGTTCTGCTTCTTCTCTCTCTTTCTGTGGCCTCAGTATTTCCTGCATCATCTGCGAGTAGTTCGAAAGCTTCGATCACGGTCACGATTGGAGCTGTGGCGCAGGGGCATTACTACGATTCATTTGAACCGTACGCCCCTACAGGCGCATACGCGGGGATCAGCATCAGTGCTAGCGGCTTTCCGACAGATTCTGCAATCACTGTGAAGGGTAGTTCAGGCGTCCCGAGCGCATGGACTTCAGCGTGCGATTGCTCTAACGGCTGGGCGAACGCCGAGACAAACAGCTCGGGTGGCTTTGCGGGAACTTCTTACTGCGGGTTTGGATCGAACAATCCAAATGCTTGCGATTCGGGGAGCGGAGATGGAGCCGCGACTACTCCCGCTGCGGGAACCTACACTATCACTCTGACAGCCGGCAGCGTCAGTGCTTCGTTCAAGATCACAGTCGAAAAAGGAAACTCCAAACTTAAGAATGAGGCCGGGTTGTTCAGTTTTCTAGGTTCGAGTAAAGCGATAAAACCGGGCGGGAGCGTCGCAGTCAATTACTACGAATGCAATTACGTCACGTTGTATAGCGGAGATCAGGTTCTTATCGGCGGTTGCAGCGCTGTTTATACTGCGAGCGGCAAAGTGACGGGTAAAATGTGCGGCTCTGCGTTCACTATCGCTAGCTCCTCCACGACTCTACCCTGGCCGGTGTCCAACATTGACGTCACCAAGGCGTCTCCAAACAGCGTAATGTACAAGGTTCCCAGTTCTTGTTCTTCGGGCATGCAAAAGGCAACGCTCAGCATCGCCAAGGGGAGCGGGACTACAGCACTTACGTACAATTTCGAAATCAAAGTTAGTTAGCTCAAATGCCGGTGCGACTTGGGCCTAGGAAAGTCGCGCGGCGAACGACTTGGAGAGAACAATCTTACCTCCGGGGGGCGGTTTCGATTAGTACATGAGATGAACTTGGAGAGTGTGTATTGGACGCTCCTGCAACAAAGAAAGGCGACGTTCCTATTCCGAGGAATATGAATGCTATTAGTGCCAAGCTAGCAGGAAGATCCACGAAGGAACAGGTCGACGAAATCATTCATCCGAAACTTATGACTAGTTGCAATAGCGAGAGTTCCTCAGACTTCTTGATAGGTTATACTGGGTTCTGATAATAGGAATTCGTTGGGTACTCTGACCAGTCTTTCTCGAGCATCAAAACTGCTCGGGACAGCGCATTCTCTGTTAAAAAAAGAGGGAAGGGAGGAGACGTTAACTCACGCCAATTCCCCAAGGATCTGATCCCACATCGATCGATCCGACTACCGTGGTTCCTTTGATTACAGAGACTGCCGAATAGCCCCAGTTTGTAACCAGCATCTCGTGATGATAGGGATAGTACGCGACTCCAAACGGAGTACTCATGCCTGTGATCGTCGCAACGATTGAGTTTGTAGAGTTGACCAGATAGACATCGTTGGTGCCTCGATCCACGACGTAGACGTCTTTGTTAGAGGGATTGTAAGCTGCGTCCCACGGATCGGTGAAACCAGATATTGTGGTTACAACGGCGTTTGCCTTGTTAATTACGGAGACAGTGGCTGAATCGTAGTTTGTCACATAGACGTCGTTGCTGGCAGAGCTGAAAGTAATTCCTCTGGGATTTGTGCCCACAGTGATCGTAGCAACGACTGTGTTGGTTGAGGTCTTGATTGCAGAAACAGTATCTGACCCGACATTGCTCACATACACTTCTTTGTTTGCAGTACTATAGACTAGGTACTGTGGAGCAGAGCCTACGTCAATGGTTGTGACGATTTGATCATTCTTGGGATTCACTACTGCAACGTCATTGCCTGTGAATTCGGCAATGTAGATCTTGTGATTGCTCGGGGCATACACTACGCCTGTGGGATAGCTCAAGCCACTGATCGTATTGACCACAGAATTATTTGACGTGTCGATCACCGAAACTGTACCGCTTCCGCCATTGGTTACAAAGATTTGATGTGTCGTAGGGTCATAAGCGGCTTGTTCTGCATCACTTCCTATGGAAATTGTGGTAACTACTGTAGATCCTTTGATCACAGAGACCGTGTCTGATTCATCGTTCACCACATAAGCTTCGGCAGTCGCTTTGCTGGGAGAGAATGTCGCACTTGTTGCCGCACTTGTTGTAAGCATAGGTACGACAAATAAGAGGAGTACGACACTGACAGAGATTAGTGATAGCGAATTCATTTTTTGCAATTTGTTCACCGCTTGCGCTGAAATGTCTACTGAGAGAAAAACCTTTCGCAAATTCCCACATTTGATAATGCCCTCTTATGATCAAAATGAGCTACGGCAAGCGAAATCGGAATTCTCACTTATGGGAAGCTGCGAAATTCGTTATAATCTTGCAAGTATTACACTGCCTATTCTTCCACGGAGTTTGTTGACCTTACTTTATAATCAAGCGAGCAAGGGACAAGCCTGTCAAAGCCATACTTTGCCACAGATTCGTTGACGATCTACCCAATGTCAAGAACTTGTGGCTAACACTCATTACAGTTTTTTATGGAAGAAGCGTAATTCCTCGGAGCTCCTTAATACCATTGAGCTTGTTGTGCAATCTTTCGTCCGTTGTCAGAACTTTGGTCTTAAGCTGTCTGGCCAAACTCAGGAATAAGGAGTCATAGATTTGTACTTTGTGTTTTGTTCCCAGTTCAAACGCTTCATTTAGAATTTCTTTGCTCGATACGACGTTACAGTTATCCGAAATGAATTCTGATGCTTGCCTCAGAGCTTCGCGAATTGGATCGATATCTTGCTTGAATATCACCGCGCTCTTCCAAGCAACGCTCCCGATCTCTGCGTAAGCTATGTCCATCGTTGAGAAATTGTCGTATTTCTGAATGTTTTCTGCAACTAGTTTCTCAAATTTATCAGGAAAGAAGATAGAAGCGATAGCCGAGGAGTCTAGGATGAGAGTAGAGGCAGAAGAACGGTACTGGTGATTATTAGGATGAACAACGGAGGACGAAGACGAAGAAGCATCCTTTTCTGAGGTCGTCAATGGCCGTGCTCCCTGTCTTCTCTTATGAGTTCAGCCACATTAAGCGTAATTTTCATGCGCTTTTTGTTTTTGTTAGCAGCTTCGATCTGCCGATCAATCCGCTCCTTTCGAACTCTCTCCTCCAAAAAGCTTCTAGTTTCGTTCTGCCAGTCCACGTTATCAAGTCGCTCAATTTCCTCTTTGAGTTTCTTCGGCACCCTGATGCTGTAGACACTTGACATAATTCCTTCTAGATCCGATTCCTCTTATAAACCTTGTATACAAAATAGTAAACAAAACCAATTATTTATTCCTGTTCGAGCTGAAATTGATTGCATGCAAAGGAAATTTTGTGGCCAGCCAGCTGACCATGTTCCTACATCGATGGCTTGGTCTTACAGACTTCTATAGGCGTGATCGGCTTGGTCGTAATAGGAAACCAGCCTGCCGAAAGCTCCCACCACGACCTTTCTGCCGTGCAGGCAGAATACTGACTTAACGGCAGACATTCTGTCGTTTAGGGTGACTGAACCGAAGTCTCCCCCTCCTTGAGCGTTCAAGCTTCGGAGCCCGCAATGTGGCATGTATTGAAATTCGATATATGGGAGAATGCGGTTTACTCAGATGGCCGCTTGCTGGCCTCCTTCCAATATTGCCGAAGGCTTATATCTGTCCACTTTTTTCCACACAAGACATGAAACCATTTACTAGAAAGTTAATTCTTCCTGCATTTGCTGCAATCGTAGTCATCGCTCTCTTCATCTCTCCGACATACTTGCTTGGGACGGCCGCGTATAGCTCGCCCTCGTCAACAGTGTCGAGTCCTGATAAGAGCAAAGCATCGTACATCTACGTAGCTGACAACGCAGAAAACAATCTTGCCGTCGTGAGCGCTTCTACGAACAAAATAGTTACGACAGTCGCCGTCGGATCCGGTCCGTGGCCTGTCACATACGCTCCGAACAACAAGGAAGTCTACGTCGGGAATGGAGGTACCGACACAGTGTCAGCTATTAACACAAAGACAAACAAGGTCGTTGCCACGATTACTGTGGGTGACGATCCACGTGGTGCGGTCTACGACCCTGCAAATCAAGAAGTGTACATTGCGTGCCAGAGTGCAAATGCAGTGTATGCGATAGCGACGAAGAATAATTCCGTTGTTGCAACCATATCTATCAGCGGCTCTGTGCCCCAAGGTGTTACTTACGCTTCCTCGAACAAAGAAGTCTATGTTGCGGATTTTGGACTGAACGCCGTTAGCGCGATTAGTAGCTCGACAAATACGGTTGTGGCAACTATATCAGTTGGATCCATCCCGATTGGCATTGCGTACAATGCCAATAACAAGCAGGTCTATGTTGCAAACTATGAATCGAACACTGCTTCGGCCATAGACACGAGCACGAATAAGGTTGTAGCGACGATCAGTACAGGCTCGGGGCCGTGGGGAGTGGGCTACGACGCTGCGAACAAACAGATCTTTGTCACGAACGACGGCAGCGACTCGGTCACCGTAATCAACACGAAGAACAAGGTTGTGACGACAATTGCCGTAAATTCAGAACCTGTTAGCGCCGCCTACGACAGCGCGAACAAGGAGATGTATGTCAGCAACCTCAATTCCAATACGGTCTCGGTTATTAATTCGAAAGATACAGTCGTCACGACAATTGATGGCTTTGCAGGTCCTCTCGGCGCGGCTGCTACCTAAGTGATTTGGACTCAATAGACCGGATCATTTCAAGAAAAAAGGTACCGAGGAATAGCCCAAAGGGCGACCTCCCGGTACCAATTCTTTCTCTTTTTATCCGAGATAATTTTTGCAAGTCCGTTTTTTTCTGAATACCGTTAGGTTGTCTTTCATCTAGGCCGATTAATTTCACACGAGTGCACACTCTAGTAATTAGAGATAAGGCTACGAAAATTAGTTAGGGCTACAAAAATCTAGGAGCTTGAAAAAAGAAAGGGGAGAGGGCTTTGGCCCTCAATCAGGTAAGCTACGCTTTCCCTGTTACAACATATGTCTCGGCTGTCGCATAGACGTTTGTCCCAACTACACCGAGTGCGAGGAAGGTGTATCCGCTGTAGAGAAGTTTTGGAGTTCCGCCAGTGTTGGGTACAGAGTACATGTCTGATGTAGCTTCATTTGAGAAGAGCACACTCGTTTTGTAGGAATCTACTCCGCCGAAGAATGAGCTGGTAGTGCTGTATAGGATCTTGAAGCCTGTTCCCGAAGTGGAGACCGCGTCGACGGAATTATTGTACACATCCGCGCTATTGACAAAGTTGAACGTCCAGTAGACGTGTGTCCCGACTATGGTCATTGGTTCAATTCCTGTCGAGATGGCAGTTCCGCAGTCTGCCAGCGCAGGTGAGAGCAACGTGGTCTTTCCGCCATTTTGAGAGACCTTGCCGATTTGACCAGTGCACAGATCGTACCAGTAGACGTAACTGCTGGAATACAATACTTGCCATGGAAGAGTGGAAGGATCTGTAGCTATGGTTGTAAGGCCAGAGCCTGTAAATGACATTCGCTCGATATCTCCATTCGTTTGTACAAAGAAGACGTACTTGCTACTGGTGGTTACGCCGTAGTTGACATATACAGTACTACTTTCAATTGTACTGGTTGCTCCGTTTGAGATCTTGGTCTTGAGTATGGCAGTTAAACCGTAAGTATAGTTGTCGAACGAAGTGTACACATAGGCACCTTGGACAGCAATCCCAAAGGAAATTCCATCCGAGGTGCTGAACGTAGTTATGGTGTCCACTGCTCCGCCCGTCTCTTTGACTCGATTAAGCTGTCCGTTGCCATAGTTATACCAGTAGACGTATCCACCGGAGAGAACCATTGGCTGCGCGTCTGATTGCCCGCTGGCTAGCACCTTGAGCATGCCATCAGGAGAGCTGCCAGAATTCATCGAGTTGGAAAGAACTACCCTACCTCCGGGGAGAGTGGTTGTGATCAGTCCATGAGATGAACTTGCCTGCGTCGAATTGGAAGCGCCTGCGACAACGAAAGGCGATGTTCCTATTCCGAGGAAGACGAATGCGACTAGTACCGAGAGAACATAGTACCTTATTTTGTGTTTGTTCATTTTTGAAGAAGAACCTCACTGCGTCAGATGGAGGAGAATTATATAAGAATTGTTAGTGAGAAAATAGACGATAATCCAAGCGTGGCTTTAATAGACACTTTGCATTTTATTCATCGTTGTTCGAATTTCGTCGGGGAGTTTGTCGAAATCAAACGCGTTCTCAAGAATTAGGCCTTAAGTGCGGAAGAGTACCTCTGAATTTACAAGATAGTACCGAAAAGGAAAAAGTACTCCTCCATATCTCCGGAGAAGGAATAAATCTTGAGCGTATGAAAATGTCATGGGAGAACTGCAATTCCCCGAAGCTCCTTAATATCACTGAGCTTGTCGTGCAATCTTTCGTCGGTCGTTAGAACTTTGTCTGAAGCTGTCTGGCCAAACTCAGGAACAAGGAACCATAGATTTGTATTTTGTGTTTTGTTCCTAGTTCAAACGCTTCATTTAGAATTTCTTTGCTCGAAACAACGTTACAGTTATCTGAAATGAATTCTGATGCTTGCCTCTGGGCTTCGCGAATTGGATCAGTGGCTTGCTTCCTTGAATATCATCGCGCTCTTCCAAACAACTCTCCCGATCTCAGCGTAAGCTATGTCCATAGTTGAGAAGCTGTCGTATTTCTGAATGTTTTGGTTGTTGCGGCCAGCTTGACCAGTTTCTAAATCGATGGCTTGAAAACAAATCCAGCCAGGCCACACACCAGACCCAGAGTTTTTGAGCCTCGTTTGTCATGAGTGTTATCAGGGTGTACGAATTCCCTGTACTAAGGCTGGGTTCACACGTATTAAGTGCCAAGCTTGAGACAATACTGTCTCCGATAGAAGAAAAGAAGTATTCCCATCAAAATGTCTTCCACTTCTCCTGAAGTACCGGTTGAGACAGGTTCACACTCAGATTTCAAAGCATGGGAAATCAACTCGATGGCGGAGCCGATCATGCGCATATGGCAGTTATCAGAAGCCTTATCGCGGATGGCGAAGCGTATTCAGAGGCGATATCCTGAAGAAGCAAAGATCTTGCGAGCTTCGAGCGAGGATATCATCCATTATTTCTTCGCTGACATGCGAGAAAAACAACACGAGTTCATTAAGAACGAGAAGACATCTGAAACCAATTCAATAAAAGAGCAAGAGGAAAAACGAGCAAAAGCTCTTTTGCAAAAACAAACTGAGGAGAAAAAAGAAGGTGCAACTCCAAGCCAGACACCACGCTCCGCCTCAGACGGAAAAAACTCTCAGATAGCCGCGATTGCTAAAGAAGAACGGCGTATACAGCCAAGTAACAAAAAGATCTCGGCCGTGGCCAGGGTGCATCGACATGAGTGACCCGTTTAGCTCGGCTTACAATCCCAACGAGGCTGGAAGAGAACATTCTTGCTTCGGAAAGATCAAGGCAATCATGGAGCGGACTGGTGTGCTTCTAACTCACGACGAGATAACCTACATCTGCGAATATCTGTGGCATTGCTCTGGTCCTGAAGAGTTCTACAAAAAAATGGATTCGACGAGTGATGAAGAACTAAAGAAAGTGGCTCTCCAGGCAAAACTTCGACCGAAGCCGAAACTCTCAACTTACGAATCGTTACTGTATGCTTGAAGCTATTTACTGTTGTGCCCTAACTTCCTTTTGAAAAAGTGCGAGCTTGACAGGAACACTAATCCGATAGATGGGGAGTCATATTCCCTTCCAAGCCTGAATTCCTATTGCCCTCTCTAGCCTGGCCGTACGCCAGAACCTGAGCTTGGGACCGATATTATTGTGACAGTATTACCAGGATAGTTGGTCACATAGACATAGCTGTAATCGTCGTTGAAAGAGATACTAAACGGGTTGTCTATGCCCGTTAACGTACAGTTTATCGTGTTGTCATTCAAGTTAATCACAGTCACACTATCGTTTGCGTAATCCGCAACATACGCCATGGGGAGGCTGGAATTTCCGACCGTTCCTACCGTTATTCCGAGCGGACCATAGCCGACTGTAATATTTGTAACTTGAAAGGTTGGGATCGAGTTTGTCGTGTTAATTGCTACTGCGTATACAGTATTCGAACTTGTTCCATTGGAAGTGACATAGAGTGTATCGTTGGGGGAAGCCACATCGCCTCCATAAGCCAAGCCGTAAGGCGAGCTAACACCTGTCACATTGGCTATTACTGTATTTGTTGATTCGTCTATCACGCTAACGGAATTTCCTTTATTGTTCGCGATGAAAATATACCCTGGCAGAGAACCATCCAAGTCATCCCAAGCTGCTCCAACGGGGTCGCTTCCAACGGGTATGGTCGCATTGACTGTTAGCGTACTGTCATCGATCCAGCTTACTGTATTGGAGCCGGAATTGACAACGTAGCTGTAATCGTTGTCTATGTCTGCTACTATGGCAGTGGGATTTTTTCCAACAGTTATGTTCTTCATCACCGTGTTAGAAGTGTCATTAATCACTGAAACCGTTCCGGAACCAGAATTTGTCACGAGAATCAGATAATTGTTGGGGAAGTTCGATGGATAATCCCAAGCTATTGCGGTGGGACAGAGTCCGACAGGAATCGTCGTGACCAAACTAGTGCCATTATACACTGAAACAGTATTCGAGCCGCTATTAGCGATATACTCAAAAGTGTTCCCATAACTTGGTCCCTGTCCATTGGGAGCACCGTCGTATCCTACGCCGTAGGGCCCAGAGCCCGTAGGATATTGTCCCAAGATTTGGTTGCCGTTCTGCGAAGATGACGAGGAGGATGTTGTTTCAGAAGTAGAGCTAGTTGTCGTTTCATTACCGGAGGAACAACTCGTCATTTGACTACTGGATGAGCTAGATGAGGTTGTGGAAGAGGAAGAGATAGAAGATCCATCTCTTGTAGTCGTTGTCGAGGTCGTAGTGGAAGAATTAGTGCGAGTACTTGAACGAGTAATTGAACTGGTAAGCGTGCCACGATAAACCACGATAAACCCGGAAACGGCTATTACTATGACTATGGCTACGGCCAAGATGGTGAGTCCCTTGGATATTCCTTCCCGCCCGAAGTCTTTTTGCATCTTGCTACTCAATTCGGCACTAAGCTCATGCGAGCGAGTATTTTAGTTGTTTTATGAGTAAGATCATAGTCTGGATCCAAAGCCCAATTCTCTGCAGATGTATCCTCCTTCGTCGCAATGAGATAATTTGGAACCCTCGGTCTTCACTAGATTGAATATCCAAAGCCGATACTCAACCGAAATTTATCGAAGGGCAATAGCTTCAGCGACTGATATAGTCAGGATCCGACATGTGAGGAAGGTAAGCCATATTTTTTATGCAGTATCGACGCCGGGAGTTTAGAGCACTTGAAGGCAAGCTTCCAATCATCTTCTTGTGTTCAGATTAGACTCCTTTTCTTCTATCAATCGATATTTCTATCACGGCTTGTCTTGCCGCATCTCCTCCGTCTCCGAACGATTCTTCGAACGCATTGGCCGGCTCATAATGATCTTGCCTCTCTTTCCTTTATGAGTCCCCTTTTAGATAGGTCGCGCTTTCTTCTGATTTTCGTGAATAATTACCTGCCCTTCGAGGACCCGCGAGCTAGTTTTCGTATCAGCGAATAATCTTCCGTTGCACTACAGCATTACACAATGGGTAGGTTTTATGTCAGTGAAAAAATGGTAGCAAAGAAACACAGGAACTCGAGTTCAGTCTTCAAATTCTCGGCACTCTTGAAACACAGAAATTCATGCGTGCACTCAAACTATTTATTTGCAATCGATAAGACACGATGCTGAGAAAAAGAAAATTGGCTACTACTACGCAAAAGCAGTTCCATGTGGTCATAGAGAAAGGTGAGGATGGTTACTATATCGCAACTACCATCGAACTTCCCGGATGTCACACTCAGGCGAAAAACCTGAAGGAGCTCGACAAACGCATCAAGGAAGCGATCCAAGTCTACTTGGAGGCGGAGGGCATTGATAGCACTACGTTACCCGAATTCATTGCCGTCAAGAAGGTCAAGGTTTGAGCGCGAGGAGAAAGCCTCTCCACCCCGTAAAAGCTAAGAAGATTCTGAAAGCACTTACAAAGATGGGTTTTGCGGCGAGGCACTCAAAAGGTTCGCACGTTCTGTTAAGACACGTGGATGGTCGCACTACAACTGTACCCGTACACCCTTCAGAGGAAATAGATCGAAGCCTCTTCCGGAAGATAGCGGCAGATCTTTCGATGAACCCTGAAGAATTGATGTATTTGGTTGACGAGAGTTAATGGACTGATCGCAAGCTCATCAACCCGGTTTAGAGTAATAAGGACTCTATTTGAAGACAGGAAGTTCTGTGCTATTCTTGGTTTGTCTGTTCTTAACTTCAGGATCACGTTCAGAAGTCGCAAGAGGGCATTTTATTTCGAAGAGGAATATCAGCTCGCTCTGAGAGAACGATTTTCTTTTCTTTTGCACCCACCCGCCCAAAAAATGGGAAGATCTCGAAAGATGCTGATGATTTCGGAGACCGTTATGGCCCCCAAATCTAGAGCTAGCATGCGTAAGTGAATTTAACGCATCTCCGCTTCCGATATTTCGAACAATCGTGTTGTTGAAAAGCAATGTAGTCTACAAAGCCGTGATAATCTCCTTGATTTTGGTTGTCGTCTCGCTTTCTCTCTTGGTCACCTACGCTTACGCTACAAAGGGTCCCTCCTTGCAAACATCCTTAACGACTACGAAATCCCACAATAGCGCAGCAAGAAATTCTGGCAATCACCAGGATAATTCAAAGCACAACTCTGGTAACAGCGCCGGAAAACATGATGCCTCGAAAAAGCAGAGCTCAAAGTCTGGAAACAAAAAGTAATCAGAAAGTTTTCTTTAATCGAGTCTTCAATGTAGTTTCCTTGGATTTTCTGCGAACCCGACTAAATTCTTGAGCTTATAGATCATGGATTGAGACGGGCCGCACTGGCATCAAACCGTCTATTCCTAAAGTCGCGATTCCCGAGTGGTTAGAGGAGCTCTTTCATCAAGGCCCAGATGCTAACCATTTGATCTTGAAGCTTGACTTGTCCGCTGGTGGTCCGATAAGGGAGGGTGTTGCGAGCACTACAGCGTTGGCGCTGTTGTACAAGATGTATTTTATGACGTGCGCCCCAAAACCTCCTATCGGCTTTAATAACGTGCCCACCTTCGCATAGCAGGTCGCCTTTTGGTCAGTATAGTACTGGCCAAATGAAGTAACGCCAAACTTGGCCAGAGGAATCGTAGTAAGCGCCATAGTGACAATACATTCAGCATAGTCGCGAGTCGCTCCGCTTGCCGAGGTGGAGAAGGTTACTGATGCCGGATGCGTAATATCTTTTACAGTATAAGTAAACATACCACTAGACAATACTATGCTTGCGTAAATGACATCGCCTACAACAGGGGTGAGCGAAGACCCGCTTGAAATGGAATTGTTGCCCTCAAGTCCATAGAAAGAAACCACACCGCCTGCTGGACAAACTGCGGCTACTCCCGCGTATTCAAAATCCGGAGAAGAGGCCCCAGGAGGAGCTTTGTCGATCCCAGCGAGAAAATCTACCTGAGTATATACAGTTGAACTGCAAGTAACCGTTGGAAGAATCCACGATCCATATACCGCACTTACAGCGTGCAATGGAACCTTTATGCCCCAACCCGCCCAACAGTCGAGGCAATGAACTGTTGTATAGTCTGGAGCTACCGCCCCCGAACTAGTCGCTTGATTTGAGGAGTTCGCGGACGCACTGTACGCAGAAGAAGCTGCAACAGCCAACAAAGAAGGCATGGACATTATACAAACAAGCGAGATCGCGATAAGGGCATAGGTCAGTTTGAGAGTCAATCTATGATTCAGATCGTTGCGGTCTCATAGATGCGAGTTATATTAGCCTTTGCTTTTAGATGTCAGCCACTAGCTCCTTCTCCCAACTGCTCTTGTCTTTTTCGTTTCCTGTTGTCTTTCTATCTTTTCTATGCAAGCGAGTGCCTTCTTTTCGTCGTCCATCAATGTGTAGTTGAAATCTGCGCGATTGCTAGATAACATTCTTGATTGCCATCCAGTTCTTTCCTTTGTAAGATAGAGATCCCCTCTGAGATGATGTAGAAAAGGATAGCATTTTTCATAAAGGAAGTGTATCAGGATTCGATATATCATGCCCCATTGTCCCGACATTAAGCAGTTTCTGGCCACAAGTCTAGGAATATCTTGAAAGGATTGAAACTAGGCACCGATTGGAAAGTTCCGTTCTGACTCGATTCTCTTTGCTGTATGCCTAGTGTATGATTTTTTCCAAAGGCTCTTTACCAACCAGATGTCTCAGAATTTTCCAACTTCCCACACTTTTTGGAAAACATACCGATAACAGATCATACCAACGAGGAACAAAATGATCGAGGTTGCAAAGACAAGTCCAAAACCAGTTAGGGAAATTGGTTCAGAGTTCGCCACATTTCGAAGAGTGCCTGCCACTTGGCTCAAAGGATTCAAGGAGATTGCGTTTGTGACTAAACTTGGAAAGAACGCTCCAATTTCCGAGATCGGATAAAATACTGTGCTCATGCCCAACAGAATCATTTGCACCCCCTGTGCGAACACCCAGTAGCGATCGCCCCCTTTCGATACGAGGTTCAGGATCGCGGCTATTCCTCCGAGTCCCATGGACACTATGAAAAACAAAGGGACTATTGCGAGTGTAATCGGTGAAGCTAGTTTTGGCACAAATATGACTGCTACTCCTAGAAGAATCGATCCGTAAATCGTGCCCCCTAGCCCTGCCGAAACAATGTGTGCAAAAGACAGTCCATTTAGACTGACAGGTAGGCTGAGATAATACTGTGTTACCCCTTCGTTGAGGCCCAAATTCACGCGTCTTCCGACATCTAAGGCAGCCGCAAACATTCCCGAAACGATCACGCCGGGCACAAAGAAGTAAAAATAATTGATACTCATCATATTCGTATACACAAGTCCCGCAACAAGCATATCCGAGATATTCAGGGCGACGAGGGTTCCGATCAGCCACTTTGTGCGAAAGAAATACGACAGATCCACTTGGAGCACTCGAAACATGGCCTGCCTCTCCCTGATTGTGACGACCGTCTGTTCTGTACTCATGAGGACTTGACTCCCTCGACGACCGTTGAGAGGAAGAACATCCCGAGGAATACGGTTCCGATGCACAAAGCGATTACCACTGTCGCGGCGAAAGCGGGATCAAGCAACACCGAGGTGTTTATTCCAACTGCAGCTCTCAGAAGATCAGCCCCGTACGTCACGGGGTTTGACAGCGAAGCGTCAGCGTAGCCACTGGGCATAGAAGAAATCGGATAGTTGACGGTGCTGAACCTGATCAGGATTGCGCTGAGAGAAGCAACAATGGCACTGTAGATGTCAAAGGACTTGAAAGCGATCACCGAAAGCGATACCATGAGACCCATAATTCCAATCGTGCAAAGCGTGAGTACCACAAGGGAAAGCGCCAGGGTGTAGGGAGTGTATAGCCCGGAGAGCAAAAGGATCACAACAAGCGGGGGAAGAACTCTTGTGAGGTTGATGATCACCCCAATCAATAGCTGTTCAAGAAACATCTCTCCTCGCGTAATCGGAAGAGAAAGAAGATACCGCAGCCTTCCTTCGTGCGCACTTTCGACAAATCTCCTACCGCTCCACGACGCCACATTGAAGGACATTAGGATCAATAGGCCCGTACCATAATAGAACAGATAGTTAGGCAATGTAATCACGAGCTTCGATAGTATTTCCCCGTAGATGAAGAACTGGAACCCAAAGAAGAACCAATCATACACGGTGAATGCTACGGAGTCAAAAGCTTCCCTGAGGTCAAATTTCAGAAGCGAGGTGAGCTGTGATCTTCCCAATCTTGAAGGCCTACCTAGACGAACGTCTTTTTTGGTAGTTAGAATTTAGGCGGTTTTCTCTGTGTATTCCAGAAAGACATCATCAAGTGAGGGTTCAGCTACTTTGATCGATGTTATCCTGTTTGATCCGACCTCATGCATCTTGTCTGTCATGATGGGCAACCAGTCTTCAGACCTGTTTACTCGAATTCTCAAGCGGCTTTCTGAGACCAGTTTTGACTCGGCCGTTCCCTGGATATTTTGGACGAGTTTGAGCAAATTATCCTCAATGGGGAGCGCAAATTCTAGATCGACTATATCTCCTCCTTTCACGCTATCTTTGAGGCGCTCAAGAGAATCAGTCACAAGATGCTCTCCGTTTGCCAGTATGGTTATCTTGTCCGCGAGGTATTCTGCTTCTCTCACTTCATTGGTCGCGACGATGACGGTACTCCCTTCCTCCTTCAGCTGCCTGATCTTGTCCCACATCATCCGCTTGCCATCGAGATCTACCATAGTTGTCGGCTCGTCAAAAATTGCAAGCTTCGGCCGATGAACAAACAGCTTTGCAACTTCGAGGCGCTTTGACTGACCCCCCGAGAGGTGCATGAACTTTGTGCTACGCGATTCCCATAATTCAAAATCCTTCAGTGTCTCCTCAACCTTTCTCTTTCGTTCCTCGCCGCTGACCCCATACATGGAGGCGTGGAATGACAGAATCTGGGCTGGTTTGTGCCTCCAAAAGCCCCTCGGATCCTGAAAGGAGATCGCGGATACCTGTCTTACTTTGAGAGGCTCCCTCCGAATATCATAACCCATCACCAAGGCTGTTCCCTCGGTCGGCTTTAGGACCGTCGAGATCAGATGAAGAAAGGTTGTCTTACCCGATCCATTGGGCCCCAGAAGTACGAGTATTTGCCCTTTGTCTATTTTTAGATTCAGACGATTTAGGGCTCTCTTCTTTCCGTAGTCCTTTGAGAGCTCTGTAGATATTACTGCGAATTCTTCTTCCTTCTGCTCTGAGATTTCGGAAGAAGTAATATCAAATGATTGCTTGGCGACTGGCAAAAATCCGCTTACACACTAGTAAGCGTAATCAAGAAATAAATGAGTATAGGTCTGGTGCTTTACGGTATGATAGACGAGTAACGGCTTACAAGTAATAAGCGTCTGTGAGTTTGTTAATGAGAAGATGAGAAGAGATTGCGTCAGATTTTTTGATTGCTATTCGGACACTAAGCTCCTTTGAGAGAGCCAATTTTCGCCATTTTTGAGATTCCCTCGTAGACTTCGGCTGCTTTTATGTACTCCTTCTGCCGAGATCTGGTCAGCCTTTCGAGATCCTTAGATAATTCTGATTTCGCGCAAAGCAGATCAGCTTGTGATATGTGATTGTCTCTAGCCAATTTTCAGATCCCTTGCAAAAAGTGCGGGGAAGTTTTGGAATCTTTTCTATGATCAACCTATTCTCGTCCAATGGCTTGAGCAGAAGCTCCGTTCCGCTGGGGGGGCCGTACTTTATCCGTATTGCTTCTGGGATCACAATCTCACCTTTAGAAGAAACACGTAGTTTGTGCTCTGCCACATCAGGAGGAAAGCGAACTTACTGACGTATATCTTACTGACTATTGTTACTTCGTTGTTTCCACTGCTTTTTCTTGAGTAAGAAGAACATCACGAAATAATTTGCGAAAAGCAAAATTTGCTATGTGTGTTAACTCTCTTAACCCCGAAACCATCGGAATGCGCTTGCTTGGCAGCATACAATCTCCCAAGAGCGTAATCGATTCGATTCAAATTAGTGCTGAATACTACTAGAATCCTTTACCTGCAATTGCTGATTGGTAGCTAAAGTTAAATCGCTATTAACGAAAACTCGCGACTAGAGAACTAGCGACTATGAACAAGTCGTAAATGTCTCTCAATGTTAGGATAATGTATTTCTAAAATTGCAATGATAGGCCAAGTTGAAAGAATGTCAGATCCCGGAAAGATCTCGTCCAGACGGCCGAGGATGTCGGCCGCGATCTTGATTGTGGGACTGATCCTGTTCTCTGCCATCGCAGCAATTCAGACGAGCGAAACGCAATGGCCTGTGCCCAAAGTAGTGAAGAATTTAGTACCTCATCCAAATCCCACCCCACATCCAGGGAACTCGACGCTATTTGTATCAGCAAGTGCCTATGTATTGAGCGAGTTTTTTCTTAACGGCACGGGGCCCCCTACTGAAGAACCGATAAGTTACGCTACGATTAACGTTTACACAGCATCTGTCCCCGAGATCTTCGTCGCCTCTAATACGACAAATTACTTGGGGAAACTCTATCTTGGTATTCCAGCTGGCAACTACATAGTATCGATGAATAGCAGTATTGCAAATCTCACAGCCTCCGTTGTCACTCAATCCGGCAATACCACGGAGCTAGATATTTTGGCAAATGAGACCTCCTATTCCGCCACGTCATTCGTAATCGAAAATACCGCATCTCCGAACTTTATTTTGCCTTGGGAAAACGTACTTTTGAGGCTGAGCTCAAATCCGCAGACAATCAACGATACGAACGTGGCCGATTATTTGATGTTTCTCACGAATAATGGATTTGTCGTGACTAATGATCGGAACAACACCATAATCATTCTAATATTCTCCGAGCAAATAGGTGTCCATGTAGTAAACACATTTGGCACTTCGCAGGGTTCGGTTTGGCTGCAAGTAGAACCAAACTCAATGGTCAATCTTGCCAACTTTTCAAACGTTGATTTCCTAACTGTTGTTTCATCCTACAGCACAAGAGAGTACTCAATGAGTAATTCGACGTAGCTGAGTTAGAAGCTAATGGCACTTAACCTAGATCTGGTGTTATACGGTCTTACTGTGGCGAATGTAGCGCTTTACGTGCTTTTGCTGGAGGGTTTTGTAAGATATAGACGCGCGATGAAGACACCCAAATCCCTGACCTCCCAAGAAGCGTTTGCTTTTTTTGAAAAGACGTACAAGTCAGTTTTTCCTGAAGATCGAACTTTCACATGGGGAGAGGCAGCCGCCAAAGCGAGTGGGATCGTGAGATTACGAATGTTCGAATGGCAAAGTGTCCAAAGGTCGGTGCGACAGTACGAAGCCTATAGATACGGGAATATTGCTGCACAGGATGTCGATGCGCAACCCATTCTGAACCTTGCGCTTGCATTACGTAAGAGGGCCTAGAGATGGAGATCTTGGAAACTCAAAATATAGAAACCGAAACAGAAGGACGGTTAAGGAGAAAACTCGTCGACGAGGTAAGCAAGGTAGTTGTAGGTAGAGCTGCCGAAGTAAATCTGCTCCTAGTGTGTCTTCTCGCCAGAGGGCACGTTCTACTGGAGGGCGTCCCTGGCATATCGAAAACCTTGCTTGCCAAGTCCTTCTCCAAATGTCTTGATTTAAAATTCAAGAGGGTCCAGTTTACGCCTGATATGCTTCCTCTCGATATTATCGGCGGTTATATCTTCAATTTGAAAAACAGGGAATTTGAATTCAAAGAGGGGCCTATTTTTACAAACATCCTCTTGGCGGATGAGATTAATCGCGCTGCCCCCAAAGTTCAGAGCGCGCTCCTTGAAGCTATGCAAGAGATCCAAGTCACCGTAGAGGGCAATACATCAAAACTACCATTTCCTTTCATGGTGATCGCGACTCAAAACCCTCTCGATTTTGAAGGCGTCTATCCTCTACCTGAAAGCGAACTTGACAGATTCATGATGAAAATCAATTTTGGATATCCCACTTCAAAAACTGAGTCCGACATACTTGAGAGAAACCTCTCCGAGCTGGACCTGGAACAAATCTCACCGGTAATTACGAGCGCTGAATTGAACGATCTCTTCGAGAAAACGAAAGAAGTTCGCGTGTCAAAGGACATATTGCATTATGTTGTAGAATTGGGAGAAAACAGTCGCAGTGACTCTAGAATAGGTCTAGGTGCCTCCCCAAGAGCTTTGGTGCAACTTGTTCACGTCGCTAGGGCAAACGCGGTACTGGATGAAAGAAACTATGTAATTCCAGAAGATATCAAACTGCTCGCAAGTCACGTCTTGTCGCACAGGATTAGAGTGGATCGTGCCGCAGTACTCAAAGGGCTTGCAGGAACTTCTGAGTCAGTTGTCAAAGAATTATTAGGTCTCGTGAATCCGCCACGATAAAATTAACGTCGAAGGGTAGCGATTATCTCAAGGCCGTAATCGTTCTCACCTTAATCGCATCCTTATTTGATATTGCGATATTGCTCGTCGTGGCGCTCACTCTTGCAATCGTGGCAGCTATATGTTTTGGGATAGTAAAATCAATTTCGACTTATAACACAAAAGTTCTGATAGACCCACCCGCCGTGCGAGGCTTCAAGGGAGATGAGCTCTCTGCAAACATTGTTCTTATTTTTAAACGTGCCAGATGGATCGCGGTCAATCCTTCTTTGATTCAAGCTCCCTTTGGTTTGGAAGCGAAATCTGAACCAAAGGGAAATAATGTTACCAGAATTTCCATGAAATCAAAATATGCAGGGCGCCTCTCAGGACTCACAATTCGAATCGAAATCACTGATGTCCTAAATCTCTTCTCCAACAGGATTGAGACGATTCAGGCGAATTTTGTCTTTGACTCCCTACCACTATCAATACTTTATCCGATACCTCATACAAGGCCTGTGCCATTGGCCTTGGGCGAAAGATCGGGAATGTCTTCAGGTTCCAGCCTAGAGTTATACGCCCTCAAAGATTATGTCCCTTTCAGCGAAACTAAAGACATTCTCTGGAAAAGAGTAGCTGGGATGCCTGATGAGAGACTGATCGTTAGAGTCAGGGATTCGAGCATTCCAAAGGTTATCCGCATAGGATTCTTAGAAAAGGCAAAGCGAGACCGAAGTCAAGAACTGAATTTCATGGATTTAGCTTGCGAAGGAGCGGGAATGATAGCAAATATGCTCATAGCTGCGGGATGTGAACTCGATGTCATCCATTGTTCGAACGAAAGTCCAACGATCGCTGTTAACGAGGTCAAAGATTTTTCTCAACTCGCAGATGCGTTGATGAGCGTTTCGAACGCGCCTAATTCAAGTTCCCAGCTTGAGGATTTCTCCGAGGTCCTTCAGAAGGCAGACATTGTGATTTGTGGAATGCGCGAACTGGAAGATCAGGTTCTCTCATCCGTAATATCGAGGAAACCAACCTTGGCAGTTGCTGAAGCTAAGTCATCTCCGCTAGTTGTTGGAGAACAAACTCTGATCTACACTGGCATAGAGGACGTGCGAAAACTTGTCTCAAGAGTATTGGAGAAGTAGTAGCATGAGTCAGTCAAGAGACAAACAAGGAGGACTGGTTAAACGATCTCTGGCAATTTTCGTAGCTCTTGCGCTCATGACATTGTTCCTGTATTTTCTGATTCAGATCGCGGGGACATCAATCTTTGGCCCTTGGGATCCAATCGAATCTGCAATTTTCTACACAATGTTACTCCGTGTGCTAGGTTTGCTATTCGTCCCATTTCTAAGAAGGCTCCAAACATCCACTAAGATCATAATTGTTTCATTTGAAGACTTTGTCTTGTGTTTCCTTATACTGATAATTGTTCTCACTGGAAACTCAGCATACAACACGCTAATTGCAGTTGTGCTGACATCTTGGATCGGAGCAACAATTCTCATTCTAACACCTTATTCAATTTACGAACTGGCTCGAATGATGGATGCGGGAACTAGCCTTATGTCACTTGCAGTTTCCGCGGCACCCTTGCTCGCAATAGGAATGTTTTTGGCAAGTTTCTCTGCCCATGCAACTTTCCAAGGTGGACTGAGCGGCTTGGGGGTTTCGGTCATAAATTCTTTGAAGGGGCAGCCGGATCTAGGAGCTGGCACTCAGCTAGGATCAAGTTTTATAATTACGAGCGCAGCTGTTTTATTTTCTGTTTCACTCACAGTTTACATTGCAATTTCGATGAATCAATCCATTACTAAAATGGCGGGGGTGCCGAAATATCACTACGCGCTTGCCTTGCTCCTTGTTGGAATAGTTGTTTCGTATTTGTGGGCAATTTCCACCTTTCATCTATTTTCCGGAGATATTTTTGAGATTTTCAGCGTGCCGGCAGCTTTGATCCCAATAATTTTGTGGGTGTTGACACGTGGCTAGACGGAGACTTGTCGTCACGATCGGCTGCATCGCCATTCTGATGCTCCTGATTACCCCCAGTTTTGCTTCTGAAACCCTAGGGAGAAAAACCCTAAATTCGCCCAGCTTCGATTCCAAACTGCTTTCCTCATCTCAGTTCAACTTGACTGAGCTAAGCCCCTTGGAACTGGGATATGGGCCTAGCTCGCTCACTTCAATTAATTATGAGATTCCGATATACACCGTAAATGATCAGCTCTGGATAGGTTCAAATTACAATTTCACAATTCAGGCTCAGCTACTAGGGGCCCAAGGACAAACCCTAGCGTCCCAATCAATTGGCTCAGGAACTATATTGCGACTGTACGGCTTTCCCTCAAGCTTCTCTTCTTCCAACCTTACTCTTGAAGTATCGACCACGAGTTCCTGTGTCCAGAATTGTTTTTCTTCCTCAGTTCCCATCCAATTCGTAAACGCTTCCTCAACTTACATAAGTTCGATTATTAGTCGGTACTCGATTAATGCAGCCGCTCTCTCTTCTTCTTACTCTATTCAACCAAGCAATGCTAATTTGATGCCTAACATCGAAGAGTGTATGACCAACGTATCAAGTGCAAATGAAGCTGTAGTCGGAATCCCCAGCTCATTCGGGAGTGGAGCGTTGGGGATAGTCGGCGATCCGAATACCACAAGCTTTGAACTTTTGTTCGGGAACGCTAGTCCATCAAAGACTTTCCTATTTTCATTTGAGTTGCTTACAAATTATACTTACGCGCTTTCTCAGAGCAACGGAACTGGATATCGAACCAGCGAGGTTGAAGTAGCGAGCTTCCCCTCTATTGTAATGAGCCCAACTAATAGTTCAATTGGAATTCAAAGCCTTCCACTATCGCAATTGGCTCCCTTCAGAAGCGGAAGGTATCTCCTTGTTGCAACCTTCCAAAACGCAGGAGGTGTTTCCATCGTTGACACTCCTCTTCTGATCGAGTCAGGCAATGCTTCCTCTTGGTTCTGGCTAGGAGCCTGTCAAGAGCTCAGCACCGGATCGGGCTACTCCGTTTCTTCCCGAAGCAATCTTTCGAGCTCTTCAGGAGATTGGCCAAGGTATCTCTTTCTCATGTATCAAGTGTATCCAGGGATAGACAGTTTTGCGAATTTCTCTCTGAATTTACCCATTAATAGAGTGGAATTTTACATAAGCGGTTTCCTTGGTCCATTTCCATCAGACATCCAGCTATCCCAGGTTTGGAGTGAATCTAAGAATATTCAGGACCTTGATGTTGAGAGCGGCGGGGTAGTGTACGCGATCAGCACCGGGTACCCTGCTTCGATTGCAATTTCGTTCTTGTTTTCGGGCAAACCCTTTGCGACCCAGACGGTGAATTTGACGTCTGCGTACTCTGATCAAAGTGATGGAATCGGACTGGGCGAACTTTCAGTGGCAGCTAATCAGACTGGTAGAGGGATATCTGGAGCGACAGTGACCATTTACTCCAATAGTTTGGAGGTTTCCCTCACAACCTCGACGGGCTCAAGTGGCAATGCCGTGGTCCTGGTTCCTCCAGGAGACTACACAATTACAGTCCAAAGTGGAGGTCATGCGAAGAAATCCTCCGAGATGGCTCTTGCCTCGGGAGAGATTGACACTTTCACCGCGATTTTCCCCGCGCAAACGAATTACACTATGGAGCTAATCTGGATAGTATCCTTCGTTGCGGTGGCAGGGGCAATCGGTAACCTGTGGTTCTGGATTCTAAGGAGACGCGTGCGTAGCTTTCCACACTAGACTATTCTTCACCCTGATCATCGTGAAGATCAAAGTTAGGTTGGCTCAATTGTCCAAGGAAGAGAAGAGATTCCCCATGTGAGGAGCCGTTGTGTATTGAGGGCTGTAGTTACAAGATTCGTGGAAAGGATTCCGCTATTTGAGAAATACCCATAAAAAACATTCAGCAACGACCCACCTGGCGATCCCTTTGCTTGAATGTCTACTCCATTGTATGAATACCACACGCGGCTCAGTCCGAACGCTGAGTAGTTTGCTTGGGTAACCAGCTCATACATTCCCGGTTTGAGCGAACCCGTCTTAATCGATGCGCCGTATTTCCCATTGCCCTCATTAATCAGTCTGTAAGTCGCGACGAGATCTCCATTGGGATAAAGCACGCTCAATGTTCCAGTAGCATTCTTGATGGGGAGATATCCGGTTTGCCCCGGAGGCACCTTGCCGATTGTCTTAGTACCTGCATTGTAGAACTCTAGCTGAATATTTGTGCTGAAATCGTACTTGTTTCCTTCCGTGACATTCTTGGAGAAGGACTCCCAAGCGCTCCTGTAAAAGTTCGTGTTTCTAGTCAGGTTTATGACGTTAGTCTCAGTATTCCAACTTTGGAATAGAAATGGTCCGCTCCCAATTTCGAGATTGGGCATGTACAAAAGATACTCAGGGGGATTGGCTTGGTATTGTTTGTTCAAGTAGCCATTTAGAGCACTTGAGTAGTGCTGAGTGAGATCGATTGCCGAGTTATATGTTGCAATGAGCGACGCGTTGAATAGCTGGAAAAGATGCCACGGAAGAACTGGAATATTGATATTGTAAATGTTCCATATTATTGTCGAGTTGATATAGAGCTGTATCTGGTCAGGGTTCTTGGGTGGGATGTACGTAGCAAGCAAACCTGATGGAGGAGCAGATTCATAAGACAACGGAGTATCTGTTGGAGAGTTTCCCTGGATATTCCAGAGATACAGAGATGCATTGTAATCATATGCGTTCAGAGGTATCCCATCATTCCAAGTGGCATTCTTCCAGAAGTTGAGCGTGACTATTTCTCCGTTCTTTATTTCCGACGCATCGAAAGGATTGTACCAACCAGGGCCGGAGCCGATGGGCTTCGTGAGATCGCCTGCAACCTTGTAGCTAGCGATCTCGTTCGCCAAAGTTCCATTCAGCACACCTGTCGGAGGAGTCAAAAGCGGAGAATCATAGGTTTCTTGCCAAACGTCCTCCTGCCAGACCCAATTTACCACATAGAGAGGATCAAGCGAGCTCGGGACCTGTTCTAATGCTTCAGTAAACGTACCACCATTGGGTTTGTTTGCAGGGTGAACGTTGAGCGCTGTGTAGTATAACCCACTCTCGGTAGATGGTCCGGCGGAGGGAATGTTGGCAAACCCCGTCCATCCCGGCGAGGAAGTGGGGTTCACGGCATAGAGACTATTCTCCCAACCAAAGACAACGTAAGGAAGATTCTGGTAATAGTACTGCTGGACCCTCGTTGCGGCTTCCTGAGCGATGTGAGTAGAATTGGCAAAGTTTAGTATATTCGTCGAGTAGTCCATCGTAAAATTGTAGTAATTACCGAAATTATCGATTCCAACCATTTGGGAATTGAAAAAGGCCCAAGTAAAAGTAGGGTTGAAATTAACTATCCAACCGAACGTGTACATGCCCCAGTTGTCTCCTCCGTCGTCAACATAAGTCCAATTGAATACAGGAGGCTTGATCGTTTGGTAGTTAGACCCCATCACCCCCTGGCTGATCACTGCCTCACTTGCCGGTCCGAAGATGTAGGCGTCCACCTGTGAGTCTGTTATTCCAGTTGCTGCCAGCGTGAGATTAATGCTCGAAGCGTCCTCTGCGAGCAGTTGTTCCGCAGGAGTTCTGATCTCTGGGTCGTCGAATCTATAATAGATCTGAGGCATGAACGGACTCTCGCGAAAGCCGTTGTAATTTATCGACCAAATCCCGGTATGCGCGTCGTAGCTCATTCCGGGAACTTTTTCCAGCAAGGCCATTGCCTCAGTTGTGTTGTACGAGTAGGGATTCCTCACATTGCCGTTGTAGTATCTGGGAAAGAGTGACGGGTTGTAAATCTGGTTCCCCGCCTGAATGACCGGGCCAAGATTGCTCTGCAGCTCTGCGAAATTCATCAACTCAGCGATGGCCTGTCGGAAATAAGTGTTGTTGTAGGGATACTGTAGGAAATTGAAAGCTATTCCATCAAAATCGTAATTCCCAGTAGAATTGGTGTAGAGACTCGAGTTCTCTTGAGCTTGCGTGTACTGAGCTAAGCTTAGAGTTGATTCCATGGCGGGAATCCTTCCTGAGACTAAATTCTGAAATGCTGTGTCTTCATCCTCATACTGGAATAGCAAAGAATTGATCAGCGGTCCGTGCATCGACAAGTCCTGTGGAGGCAAGACACTCATAGCCGGAGAAGTTCCAGAACTTACTTGAATGCAAGCCAGCCCAATAGAGGATGCAACCAATAATGTGATTACAAATAATATCAAAGGTGCAAGAGTTCTTGCCTTAGTCATCACATCGCCCTCGGCAATTGCACTCAGTTATGGTTTTCGACAAATGGCCTAGTATGCTAAAGAATAAACTGATTTCTCTAGACACTAGGGAGTATTTTTCAATTTGAAGAGTATCGGGAGTTCTTGTAAGCCGCCGAAGCTTCTTCATAATAGTGGCACGCTACATAATGCTCTCCCGAAATGAGTCTTAGCTCAGGTTCTGCAGTCTTGCACAATTCCTTTACGTAAGGACATCTGGTGTGAAACCTGCAGCCCGGGGGAATACTAATTGCGCTTGGGACCTCTCCGCCAGCGAAAACTTTGACTTTGCGCCCATCTGGGTCAGGAACGGGAATAGCAGCTATCAGCGCTTGAGCGTAGGGATGCAGCGGGTTGTCAATTAACTCGGCTGACTGTCCCATCTCGACTATTTTCCCCAGGTACATTATTGCCAGCCGATCCGTGACGTGCTTTGCCAGAGCCAAATCGTGCGTAATGAAGAGAATAGAGATTCCAAACTCCTGACTCAACTTTATCATCACGTTTAAAACTTCTGCCCTAATCGAAACATCCAACATTGACACGGGCTCATCCATAATGATCAGTTCAGGTTGCAAAATCAGAGCTCGCGCGATTGCGACTCGCTGTCTCTGACCTCCAGAAAGCTCATGTGGAAACCGTGGCATGAATTGCGATGGAGGAATAAGCTGCACTACGTTCATCGCTTTCTCAACCATATCTGAAATTTGAGCGTCAGATCTTACATCTAGCAGTCCTTTGTTAATTCTGATTCCTTCTGCTACCACGTCGAAGACGCTGAATCGAGAATTTATCGATTCATATGGATCCTGAAATACGATCTGCATTTTAGGACGTAGCCTTGCCTCTTCATTTCTCGACACATGAGTAACGTCTTTACCTTTGAAAATTATCTGACCTGATGTAGGTTCAACAAGTCGCAGAGCTGTTCTAGCGACTGTGGTTTTGCCACAACCGCTTTCCCCAGCAAGTCCAAAGATCTCTCCTCTTCTGATCTCAAAGCTCACGCCATCTACTGCCCTAATTCTATTGGGTGAACGCCTGAGAGAAGCAAAAAATCCTAGCTTCGCAATGAATACCTTCTTTAGATCGACTATGGAGAGAATTACATTGTCCGAGGATGAAACCGGTGTCTCTTCAGTCAATAGTGCTTCTGTCATAAGTGCATTTCACTCGCGTACCAGCACCTGGCGTCGTGATTAGGTTCCGCGGACTCTAATAGGGGCATTTCAGAGGTACACTTTGCGGTCGCGTATGGACACCTGGGCGCGAATCTGCAGCCCTGAGGCGGATGGATCAGATCTGGTGGAGATCCAGAAATCGACAGCAATCTAGTTCTCTTTCCCTCGATGTTAGGAAAGGCTTTGATTAAGCCGATAGTGTAGGGATGCTTTGGATTATGAAAAATCCTTGAAGCCGGACCATATTCAACTATTTGTCCCGCGTAAATGATTGCAACTTTGTTGCACATCTCGGCGACCAAAGAAAGGTCATGGGTGATGAGTATCATGGCCATGTTTTTTGATTTCTGAAGGTTGCGAAGAAGAACGAGTATTTGCGCTTGAACGATGACATCGAGCGCTGTGGTGGGCTCGTCTGCAATTACGATCTCCGGATCAAGAGCAAGGGCCATGGCTATGATCGAGCGCTGCTTCATACCGCCTGATAACTCGTGAGGGAATGAATTGTATCGATCCACTGGTATCCCAACTTCGACCAAAAGATGCTTGACGATATCCTCGGCCCTCGATTTGTCCATCGACTCATGTGCAAGTATGGATTCTTTGATTTGGTCTCCGACCCGGAATACAGGATTCAGGGAATTCATGGCTCCCTGAGAAACTAGTGAGATTCGCTTCCACCTAATTTCTTTCGATAGCTCTGCTTCCGACAGTTTTGTGATATCTTTATTTTCGACGAGAACATTTCCACCTATGATCTTACCGTTTGCTGGTAACAGACCGAGCAGCGTGATCGCAATGCTTGTTTTTCCACTCCCGGATTCGCCCGCTAGACCAATGACCTCGCCCTTCTCTAAACTGAACGAGATTGAATCTACAGCGTGCACTGGACCTTCCTTTGTCGAAAAATACATCTGAAGATCTTTAACTTCGAGCAGCGGCATTTTGCTAATTTTTCCCTGCGAGATTTCTTGCAAGCCGATGGTTCAATGTCCGAAACGCAACCTTGTGTTTTGTTATATTCCCCACATGTGTGAACCAAATTTGCTTAAGAGTGTTTTTGAAGTAAGCAAACTCGAGCGGGCAAGCAATTGAAAAAAATAGCGCGCGGCTCCACTTGTCTCATCATGGAGCCTTTAGTTTCCGACGAGTCTACGTTGTTGAGGGTGCAGGGGGAGCGGCGGGAGCAGCTGGCCTTCGTCTCAGGAACAGGACGGCTGCAGCTACGACCACAACCGCAACGACCACAACGATTGCGGCGATCTCTGTCGTTGAGACCGATGGAGGCGCAGTAGTGGTAGTGGTTGTTGACGTCGAAGTTGTCGACGACGTCGAGGTCGAGGTTGAGGTGGTAGACACCCCGATAGTCAGGCCTGTATATTGGTGAGAGACTCTTTGCAGTCCAAAGAGTGTGTATGTCAGATTGGTCATTAGCTCGTAGCTAGCTCCACTAGTGAGGCTGGTGGTCGGAATTGAAGCAGTATATGCGCCGTTAGTTCCGGCGGCCAACGCAACGCTTTCAACCGTACCTCCGTTAGCGTTCATCACAATCACGTTACCAGTAGCATTTGTGACAGGAATATTGCCCGTTGCCCCAGCTGCAACTCCGTCGAAGGTTGACGTTGTCGGGTTGTAAATTTCCTGAGTAAGGGTCGTGCTGAAACTATACGGGCTCCCCGGGGTGACAGTAGAGCTGAATGCTTGCCAGTCAGATCTTTGCCACATGGGGTTTCTTGTCATGTTGATGACGTTGGTTACAGTGTTCCAAGTTTGGAAGTCAAAGGCACTGCTTCCGACTTCTAGATTGGGTAGCCACTGGAGGAACTGCGGTATCGCCGAAGTGTATTGGCTGTTGAGGTCACCCTTGTCAGTCGTGTCAAATGGAACCGTCAGATCTATCGCAGAGGGCGTTGAAGTAGCAATGTCACTGGCATTGAAGTACTGGAAAATGTGCCAAGGAAGTACCGGTATGTTGATGCTGTAGATATTCCATACTGTGGTCGAGTTGACAAAGATTTGGATTTGCATCGGATCAGTTGGAGGTATGTAAGTTGCAACAATGCCAAGTGGCGGTGCCAAATCATAGGCGAAGGGGGTATCGGTTGGAGAATTCCCCATCACGTTTTCGATGTATAATGACTCATTATAGTCTTGAGCGGTTAATGGGACACCATCGTCCCACGTGTCATTGGCGTAGAAATTGATAGTGAACACTTGGCCGTTGACCAAATTCTTCGCTCCAAATGGGCTATACCATCCAGGCCCAGAACCTATTGCAGTATTATTGTTGTTCGAAGTACTTACGGTACCCATCCAGGGCTCCAGCTCGCCATTGAGCACACCTGCGTTAGTAGGAACAGTCCCAAGCGGGGAATCATATATAAACTGCCAGGCATCAACATCCCAGATCCAGTTTGTTGCATACAGAGGATCTAACGAGCTTGCAGCCGAGTGAAGAGTCTCAACGTAAGTCCCTCCGGTCGCAGAGCTCGCAGGGTGTACGTTCAAGGCAGTGTAGAATAGCCCTGTGGACTCTGATGGCCCCAAAGTTGGAAGATTTGTAAACCCAGTCCATCCAGATCCAGAGCTCGGGTTTACCGCGAACAGCGTATTCTGCCAGCCAAATACGATGTATGGAAGCTGTTGGTAGTATATCTGCTGCAGTGATTCTGCGGCATTTTGAGCTACTGTGGAAGAGTTTGCATAATCTAGGATGTTTGTAGCATAATCCATACTCGAATTGTAATAGTCGCCAAAGTCGTCAATTCCGAACAATGCGGAATTAAAGAATGCCCAAGTGTAGGTAGGATTGAAGCTAACTATCCAGCCGAACGTGTACATGCCCCAGCTGTCTCCTCCTGAATCAACATAAGTCCAGTTCACGACCGGTGGTTGGACCGTCTGATAGTTAGAGCCCATTACTCCTTGGCTTATGGTAGCCGCACCTGCGGGCCCATAAACATCTGCGCCCGCATCTTCATCAGTGATTTGCTGGTTGTTCAGAGTCATGTTGATATCGTTTTTCATATCCGTACCCAGAAGCTGAGCGATAGGTTCTCGGATCACCGGATCGTCACCTCTAGAGTAAATTTGTGGAGAGAAGGGCGCCCCATTCAGCATCCACCCCGTTGAATTCGAATAAGTCATTCCTGGGACTTTTTGCATTAGGGCAAAAGCTGCTGTGGCATTGTAGCTGTAGGGATCGGTCACAACGCCCGTGTTATACAAAGGAAAGAGATTAGGGTTGTAAATGTTGTTTCCCGCTTGAATCGTGGGACCCAGTTGGTTTTGGATCGTGGCGTAATCCATCAGGTCGGCCATCGCTTGCCGGAAGTAAGTGTTGTTGTAGGGATACTGGAGGAAGTTGAACGCAATCCCGTCAAAATCATAGCTCAAAGTAGAGTTTGCGTATAATTTGTTATTAGATTCCGCGGTAGCGTAGTTTGCCAGACTCAATGACCATTCCATCGCGGGAACTGTACCAGATTGAACCGACAGGAAGGATGATGAATCCGATTCGTACTCCAGCACCAAGTCGTTGATCAGAGGACCGTGATCGGAAATTGATCCCGATGGTATAACGGTAGAAGATGGACTAGATGACGCAAAAGCTGGATGAACTATTCCGTAAGCCGATCCGATAAAGAGCGCAATAACTACGTAAGCCAGTATTTTTAGTGAAAACGATTTCATGATGGTTTGGCCGAGGCCCACGTTATAAAAACGTTGTTACCGTAAAAATGCGTGATGATAATCATGGACAGAGTATGAAATGTCCTCTCATTTCTCTTGAGGTCTAATTTCTTGTACTTTCGACAAGTAAATTGTTGCAGCTTTCTGCCGGTCAACGCTTCCTAAGCTTCGGATTGAATGTCGAATCCAATGCATATCCCAATAGGACAAACGCTAAGGAAAGAACAACAATCGCTAATCCCGCGGGAATAAACCACCACCAACCAAAGCCGTACAAAGAGGCAGATGAAGCATTATCGTATGCTAGGGAAACTATTCTTCCCCAAGTTGGTATGTTTGAAGCTGCGGGGAATAAAAAGTCCAGCGCGGCTTCAGTTAGTATGAAACCTGGAACGCTTAGCGCGAGAGTCGCATAAACTAGCCCCATGACATTTGGCATCAAATGCCTCCTGATTATGTAAAACCTGCCACCACCAAGGGCAACCGCGGATTCTATAAATCCCCTCTCCTTAAGAGATAGAGTTTGTGCCCTAATTATGCGTGCAAGCCCAGGCCACGAAAGAAGGAAAAACAGTATGACTAACCAGAAATAGAGACTTGCGGCTAGAGTGGGGCTCTGAGTGAGTACGAAAATTACGACTATCGCGAGTGGCACAAACGGAATGGTCAAAACAATGTCCGCTAATCTCATCAGAACCTCGTCAGTTATTCCAGCGAATATCCCAGCGATTAATCCGATAAGCATACCAGCGAAAACCGTTATGATGGATGCAACGAGTCCGACCTCTATTGAGATGCGTGACCCAAAGGCGAATTGCGACCATAAATCCTGACCATAATTATCAGTACCCAGCAGACCGTACTGGCGCCCCAGGACGAAAAGATAAGGTTCGGCGATTTGAACGACCAAGTGCCCCGCTTGGGTCGAAGTAACGGCGTATAGTGTAATTTGGAACTTGTAAGTCCCCTGTTCGCTCAATAAGCTTAATCCTGGGTTTGCAATTACAGTAGTTGTTTGAAATGCGACGTTTGTCACGTCAGGATCTGACGTAGAAAGATCGGAAGAAGTCCAATATCCCGTGTGAAAACCATTTTTGTAGCTAATCTTCTCGACGGGGGAAGATGCCATAATTCTGTACGAGGTCAGCGTGAAAGTCTTCCCATTTGGCTGAGTGATGGACATCAAATAGTAGTAATCCGTCAGGTTGCTAACAACTACTGGAAAGTTTGTCAGTCCGAATTGAAAATTGTAAGGGGCCCTGTAGTGGTAAGAAAAGGATTGAGTCAGGTTCACAATGGGAATAAAGGATGGAAATGATGAAGCACCTACCGTGGCATTTATTTCAAGAGCCGTGTTAGTAGACGAACCATACCTAGACTCAGTTGGAGTCGGAACACTCACGCTGAGCACTTTGGATACGACCCCGGTACCTATAGTTTGAACAGTCCAACTGCCAATCGATGGATTTAGCGCTTCAGTATTCGGAGGAAGGTTGGCATACTCTGGAAAAACTGTTGCCCAAGACGGAACAGCCCAAGGACCTGCGGCTAATTTGGTGTTTGGTGCTACTGGAGCCACAAAGGGCGCCAGCACAGCCAGAGCAGAAAAGAAAACTATGATGGCTATTCCAATGACACCCATTTTATCAGTTAGGATCGAACGCAACCAACCTAGTCTCTTTCTTTTGTAGGCAGATTGCATTTACGTCCCTAGCCTGACCTAATTCTCGGGTCGAAAAAGCCGTACAAAATGTCTGCCGTGAAATTTGCCACGACAACCATGACTGCTATAACAAAGAACAATCCTTGCTCTAAAGGATAATCCAATGAAACAACCGCTTGATAACTCCAATAACCTAGGCCCGGCCATCCAAAAATTGTCTCGGTAATGATTGCTCCCGATAAGATAAAAGCTATGGATAAGGCGAAATTGGTTACCTGAGGCAAAATTGCGTTGCGCAAAATGTGCTTGTACAGAATTACACGTTCTTTGAGTCCCTTTGCACGCGCCATGAAAATGTAGTCTTCAGTTGTAACATCTATCGATGTGCTTCTCATAATGAGATACACTCCTCCAACACTGATCAACGTAAGCGAGCAGAAAGGCAGAATCATAGCGTAAAGTACGTGACTGATGTACGCGACTCCAGTGTAGCTAGAAAACGATACAGCCGCGTCAGGGGGAAATAGTTTCAAGTCATATGCAAATAACAAAATTAGAATCGTGCCGATCCAGAAGGACGGCATTGCGAAGAAAAACAATGATGTGACAAAAGACGTCTTATCCTGCCACTTGCCTCTTCGCCCAGCAGAATAAACTCCGAGAAAGATACCAATCACAAACGCCGCTATCGTTGAACTTCCAAGCAAAAGTATTGTGTACGGTGCGAACCTGAGGATTGTTGCGGAAACTGGACCTGTGAGTGCGCTTCCAACATTATAGCCGAAATTGAAGGTGAACATTGCTTTCAGATAGACAAAATACCTCTCCTGTAGAGGAAGATTTAGACCCAAGGTAGCGATGATCTTTGCTCGCTCCGCCTCGATATAGGCGGCATTTTGGCGAGCTGAAGGATTTACTATCGGCAGAAACCACTGTCCAGGATTTATTTTTAGGACAGTGAAGGGCATTACCTGAAAAAGTAAGAAATTGATAGTTGCGACGGCGATGAGCACTATCGCCATAGTGACCAGTCGTCTTAAGAGAAAGCCCCTGAATCCCACAACCCAGAAATAAATGGGTTTGACTTTATAAAGTTTGAAATGTGCATACATGACATCACCGGTAACAAAGATAATTAGGATGTCTTCGCAACATGACTAATTTCAAAAAAATTAACTGGACAAGCGTAATTTTTCTTGCTAAGATAATGGATAACAGGTAATGGTAATTGAGACGGAAAAATAGACAAGTCCTTATGGTTACAGTCATCGTAATAGGCATACTTGTAGCTTCAGTTTTGATTTTGAATTACTTGGGATTTTTTCAGCCTGTCGCACCTCCTCCTGGAACCAACGCGAGATCCGGATTCTCAGCTGATTATGATTACGTCACAGAGGTTGGGGCAGTTACAGACCTCAACAAATTCACAGTGTCCGTTACGCGCATAGATGGGAGCAAAGTCTATTTCACATATTTGCAGACCGTGAGTACAAACACTACCACTTCTTCAAGTCAAGACAATTATTCAATAGCATTTGATCCTACTAACTCGGAATCATATACTGCAGGATCTGCTCTTCCGCTTTTTGTTTCGAATAGTTTGTCAGAGGGAAATGGAACTGCAACCGTTGCCACAAGCGCGGGAGCTGTACCGGTCCCTATAAACTACAGCATAATTACAAGATCGGGGCAAATGCAAATTTCTCTTCGATACTACTCTGGGAGTAAAAGTCAAGTGGGTGCTTACATTACTTGGTCTTTGAATTACAATGAAACCACTGGGCTCTTGGAAAGGGGATCCATTTCGCTCGTTAGCACGCTTTTCGCGTATACAAATCTCACTTACACGATGACTTCTTTTCAAGAATAAGTCATCTTAGAGGACTCGTATGTAACGCCCAACGTCGCCCTAACACATGTTCCTCTTTGGAAGAGAGAGTGTGATCTCTCTCCAAGTCAAAGAAGGGTGTGGTTACCACAGTTGCTTGTTGTTATCGGCTCCGCTCGAAGCGATACCAGTTTCGCTAGAAGCCGTCATGTGAACGCCCAAGACTGTTTCGGCGGTGTCGGTTCCAGCTGACCAAGCGTGGGGGATCGTGATGAGAGTTGACGAGCCCGGAGCCATGTAAGCTTCGGACAGGGTTGCCTTTATGGCCGTAATCGTCGCCCTGCTGCCGCCGCCGGGTCCGCAGAGTACGGTCTCAGCGTCGTTGTATAGGCCGAGAGGATTCATACCGCCGACTTTGATCACCGGCGTGAGGCTGGTCTTTCCTGACCAGGCAACAAGATCGTACCACTCGCCGTTGACCAGCTTGCCTTTATGATAGACCCAGATACCAAACTCCACGGCCGCGTGGCCCGCATAAGATCCAGAAGGCATCACGAAGATCGTGGTGTTCATGAAGATTTCGAAAGGAAGAGTCGTGCTGAATTGCTGCGAACTCTCGCAGTAATAATACTCCGGGGCTCCTCCAAAGGAACTACATTGCCCTAATAGGTTGCCGGCCATATCGACCATGCATCCATCATTGTTCGTGGGATAGTTCTCGCATATGCTGCTGTAAGAAAAGTTCCAAATGTTATCGACCTCATTTATCGTGTATGTGCTCCCATCTTGTGTGACAAAGGGAACGTTTTGTGGCCAGTATTCGCCCACCGTCTTGCCAGAGGTGGTGTTGAAGGATACGAGATTTTGTTGTATCGAAATTGCACTAGGAGAGGCAATTGAGAGTTTCGTGAAGTTAGCCCAAGACTCGAACACTGAGGCATAGTAAGTGTAATCTGTCTTGTGGTTCACCCCATAATCCGCAATTCCCATGGGACAAGAGTTAGTTTTGCTGCAAGTGTATGATCCTATGTTCGGCGCGGGATTTGAGCTTGGAGTAAAGTTTGACATTGCAAACGAACTCGGCTGAGTCAAGGCTGATGTCGACGGCAGAGGAACTAGAATAGCGGAGAGTGAAATTAAGACAGCAATGACCATTGAAGCTACAATTATTTTAGAAGTGATCTTCATGTCCGCGCTCTGCCGCGGCGCAGTATTAAAGAATATTGCTTGTAATCTTTACTACTATTGCAGTAGCATAACGTCGCTGATGCCTCTAAAGTCAGGATCGCCAGTCAATACGCGGCCGCCAATCTTTCTAGCTGCATACAAAACAAAGGAATCTGCTAACCCAAGGTTCTTTTTCTTCGACTTTAGCTCTGCGTGAAGTAGACCCACGGCTTTCGAGTCTGATTCGTCCATTGGCAAAATGTGTGTGAGGTTTGTGATAGCCTTCCAAGCTATTTCCGGGTCCTTGTTTCTTCTTTTTTCTTTTGATATGATCTCGGCAATGGAAACAATGTGGGTATGGAGCTTATTTCGTTCATCCATCATGACATCGCGAACTTTTCCCCCCAGTTCGCTTCCCTCGAGGTACTCGATCCAAGCCCATGAGTCAACAACAAGGTCAGTCATGGGTGTCTAGTTCATCTTCCTTTGTGAAGCGTCCGACCCCCCTTGTGGCACCGAACCAGTCCTTTCTTACTTTTCGTATATCTAACTCTAATAACTCTCCTTCTCTGATCCCTTCTTGCTCTGTTGCTTCCTTTGGGATGCTTACAATAATAGATCCGCCGACCTTACGTGTCTTTACGAGCACTCGCGCCATGGAACAAAACTGCCTCTCCGGCGCCTTAAATGTTACTGATAGTATTTCTTAATGTCACAGCAAGTGACACAAAGGCACATAGGTCTGCGCTAGCTTTTTTTAGTTTATTCAGCGGCTGTTTTTTTAAACTCGCTTGGCAGACTCAAGGTGCAGAGCTTGGTCAGATGAAATCGCCGAGGCCTGCGACCGAAACTGAGCATAGTTATCGTGAGGTCTTGAACCCTTAAAAAAAGGCACTTGGAATTCTGCTTTTGGATCAACTTTGGCTTCTGGATTTCTTCAGCCTAGAGGCTCCGTACCCAATCATCATTGAAAGACCCAGGGCTTCCAGGATAGCGGCCAAATAAATAATCGTGAGCATGCCCTGTCCAAAGATTTGAAACACCGCCGCTTGCAACACTGGAGAGTGAGTACTTTGTGCGTATGCTTCTACAGACGCATCAAAAATGTACAAGCCGGTTGCGGTGACAAAGAGGGCCAAAAAAGACTTGGAAACCAGACGACTCTTTAGGAAGACGAAAGTGCTCTGCCAGGACAAAGGGAGTTACCGCCCTAACTCCTTCGCCGCGGCCTGGAGATATGTTTCACATCGTTAAATGGATCCAAGCTACGAATCTCAGGTACGTATGCGAAATCTACTTTCGTTTAAGCATAATGGAACACTTATACAGAGCTCGGAGTCCGCAGTATATCGAAACTCGACACAACTCTATTTCATACGAACGCTTATGGAGTCCTCACCTGCTCGAAAGTTCAGGTGATCTCTTCCAAGTCACCAATGAAAAATCCTTTTATCTTGATAGATTGCGTACTCCGGAGCAGGCGTCTGTCTCAAATTTTGAATTCGACGCAATTCTCAAAACTGATCAGATCGAAAACCTATTCTTGTCCTCTCTGCGACCTGGTAAGGGCTGAAGAGCCACTGTCCGAGAAAGATGAGCAGATGTACAAAGTGCACCTGCAGAGATTTCACGGACTGAAAAATTAAACCTCCGTTCAGGATCAAGTTTAAGCGGTCTGGAAGGGAATGAGTGAGCAATTTCTTCCATGCCATTCATTCCTATCTCTGTACCAAAGATTAATCTAATGCGGGCCTGTCTCGCAGTGTATGGCAGACAGTCAGGTCTCAGAGAAAGAGGACGATTCTGCCATTCTGGAATCTTCCGGCGTCAGATCCTTTATTCGGATGATGCTAGAGAAATCGATCCAAGCCCTGAGCCCTGTCACAAGTTTCGAGAAAGGAGTGGCTTATCCAGAAGCCGCAACTCTTTTGCCCGACAAGAACGACTCGGAGGTTGCCTCTTTTCTAGCAAAGCTGGCGACTGCAAAGCTACTTGATGCAGAGCTCGTAGATCGTCTGGTTGCGTGTCCTTCCTGCGGCGGCGTGGAAGTCTATTCAAAATACCGCTGCGAAAGGTGCAAGTCCTTTGACATCTCAGACATTGAAATTATCGAGCATTTGCTCTGTGGGTACATCGGCGCCAAGTCAGGATTCACTTCTTTGACTTCGGATAAAGAAGTTGGCGCCCTAACTTGCCCGAAGTGCAAACAGAAGATTCTGCGAAAGGAGGATTACAGAGCGCTCGGTAAAACTTTCGAGTGCGCCTCCTGTCTCAGCCATTTTGACAAGCCGCCTGTGGTGCACAAATGTGAGAACTGCGGGACTATGTTCACGTACAGGGAAGCAAATTATGTGCCTGTATACGAATATACAGTCTCTTCAAAGGCAAAAGAGATTTTTTCTTCGGGGCTCTTGTCCTTGGGTCCTGCGGCTGACTGGCTCAGAAATGAGGGGTTCGAAGTAGAGATGCCGAAAGAGATTACGGGGAAATCAGGAGCCAAGCACAAGTTTGATCTTGTTGCAAGCGCTGGGACCAAGAAGGATCTGCTTTTAGGTGATTTTGCCCTATCTGCCGACAGCCAAGTTATTGTTGCCGCCTTTGCGAAAAGATATGATATCAATCCTGACGCAAAATCCTTCGTAGTGACATACACTCAATCTTCTGGGGAAGTCGAGGCCCTTTCGAGAACCTACGGGATTTCGATAATTCACATCGGTGACGACACTCTTCCCATCGGAGTCCAGCTGGCTCAGATGCTTGGAGGGACACCGCAGGTAGCACCTTCTATTTCAACTCTCCAAACTCCCCTCCTGGAGAGCACCCTACCAGAAGTGCCAAGAATGCCTACCCCAAGCTCGGTGGTTCTGAAGGAAGAGACGAAACCGACGAGCCGTGTGTCCAAGCCCGCCGTCGTTAGGACACAGAGAGGGAGCCTTCCCAAAAAGGAAGAAATCGAAGCAGAACAGCACGAATTCTATTTTGAAAATGACTTTGAAGATGAGGAGGACGACGTTTATCTGAAGTAACTAGGTAGCTTTACTAGTTTCTCTAAACTCGGATGAAGTTAATCCCAAAGACTAGAATTATCAGCAAGGGCCCCAGCTCCTTCTCCTACGACTAGTTCGTCTTGACCCAGTAGGGAGTTTTGCGCATGGCCGCCTATACCCCAAGCGTCACCGAACGAGTTCGCGTAAGAAACACTGGTCCAAGCGCCGCTTTTCAAGGCCTGTATTGCAGATAGAAAGACGACCTGCTGGAATTCAAAGGGTTGAGCGACGTATCCTTCTTCGGACATTGCGTAAATCGGAGCCAGAGAGCTCGATACGTTAGCTTTCATGTCATAATTCCCGAAAGACGCCCCGTCGACTGCGAAGCTCCAGATGTTTGACTGAGTAAGCAGGATCGAGAAAACATGGGTTCCTGTTGAAACGGCTTCGGTCCCGGTGACAAGTTCTGCTCTGTCAGTCAAATTCCAAACCTGATAGAACGCTATCGGCGGTGAAGCATTTTGCAAGTAATAGCCGACCTGCGCCCAGAGATTGCTGGGAAAGGATTCGCTGACCCAGAAAGACAGGACTCCGCTGATATTTTGGCTCCTGACTTGAATTAACGAGCTAACTCCCTGATTTGATTCAGCAGAAGGATCGTTTGACGAAGCTCCCACATACCAGTAGTTGTCGTTGGAAGTATCATTGCTTTGAGATACATTCACCGATGGATTGGACAGAAAATGATCACTTGGTGGACTTGCCTCGGACTTAACTTGCTCCCGAGCTATCAGAGGGTTGATGCAAACGATAAACAAAACAAGAGATAGTAGAATTAGACCGCCCAAGCTCGCGCTGGCCTCTTTCAGAAATTTTCTTTGCGCCGTGCGCATTGCAAGAAAGTTTCTTTACTTGCTGGTGAGATAATTCGTATGGACTCTGGATCAAGTTTTGGATTTCGTGTGTCGAATACTATCCTAGATTAATGTCAAAGTTGCTTCAAAACCTTCGAATCCTGACAATGATGGCTTGGTGGGAAGTTTCATGGGCGACTATACGAGTAACGTCTGGGTAGCTAGGGCATGATTAGCATCCAGCACTATGTCAGGGGCTAGTTGACGTAAACCCAAGGCTTGGACAAAAAGACTGGCCTCCTTTATCATCCACTGGAGGGTTTCCGGATCAGTTCGGCTGTAAGAATCATATAAGTAAGCTTTCCTTACTCAGATCAGGTTCGAAATGAGCCAAGAGATTGTCAAAGTGACATCGAAGGGTCAACTCACCATCCCGGCAAAGATTCGTGCGGAATCGAATCTACGACAGGGAAGTCAGATCTACATGAAGTCTGTCGGAGATTTTGTGATTATGAAAAAAGTCAATGATCTAAGTTTGGATGAAATCTCAAGAGTTCTCCAAGAGGTGGCAAGGGACAGAGGGCTGAGCAAGTTGATTCTAGAAAAGAATTCAGGGGCCACAAGAAAGAAATTGTGGAAGAAACGTTATGGTCAAGCCAAGAGTTATCCTTGACACGAATATACTGATTTCCGGGCTTGTTTTTACAAACGGGAAAATCCACAAGATCCTGCGCTTGGTTGAAAATAGCGAAATTTCTCTTGTTATTCCTGACCCCATTATGATGAGACCAAAGAAATTCTGCAAACTAAATTTCTTGGCTTTGAAGGATTATTAGATGTCTTTTTGCACAAGATCAAATTTGAGTCACTATTTTTAGACAGCATTCTCGCAGCGAGCCCAAGATATTCCAAGCTCGTGAAAGATGAGAAAGACACTGCGATTCTTGTCTCAGTTATACTCGCTCGCCCTGATTACTTTATTTCTGGAGACAGGAATCTTAGACTTGATCTGCTCAAAGATGCCCGAATCAGACAAGTGGTCAAAGTATGTTGTAAAATGACAAAAATGATTTCGCTCTCCGAAAAAGCATATGGTACTCTCAAGAAACTCAAAAGGTGCTTGCTTGAGTTTGCAGGGAGATGGAAGGGCGTTGATCTTGACAGACTATTCTCTATCGTACTAGCAGATAGAGAACGTGTGGTTTCGACAGAGATTAGGACTTGATATCCACCTCGCCTTTGACTATATAAGTGTAGTAATAGTTAATTACTAGGAAATGATACTAATAATTATGGCGTCTGCAATCGTAACGAGACATTCACAGGTCACAATACCAAAAGAGATCCGCGAGCAAGCGGGGATCTCGGAGGGAGATGTTGTAAAAATGAATGTCATA
>JASHNZ010000049.1 GCA_030041355.1 Nitrososphaerales archaeon | reverse complement strand
CGACAAAGAAGAAAACAGCAGCTATGACGCCTAGGAGTGGATTCAATGTCCTTGAAACAAACACATAGTCTCCCCCAGATCTCGGCATTCGTATGGTCATTTGCCAATATAGAACAACGATGACGACTGCGATAATTGCCCAGACGCCGAGGCTCTCGTAATAGTTTACATTTTGATAAGAATCAGGTGTGACCCAGAATATGCCGGCCCAGCTACTTAGCCAAGGAAAATAAACAATAGACCAGGCGAATACCGCAAAGGCTGAAAGCTCTCTTACTAGTCCAGTCGCGTTTCTACTGAATACAGCGGGTTTTAGTGCTGGCTTGCTGTCCACGGATTGCCCGTCATGGGTTTCTCATATTTATATCTTAAATGGCAAGATCCGCCAATCGATCAATTCACGAAGAAATCTCTCTCTCGGGATTAGCGAATTAAGGTTTTTGCAAATGGTCTCTAAGCAGAACCTGTGAAGCATTGTGTCCAGGGAGACCACTCACGCCACCGCCTGGATGTGTTCCCGCGCCCGTCACATATAGGCCCGCTATTGGAGTCTTGTATCCAGAAAAGCCCGGAAGAGGACGCAAACTGAACATCTGATCTAGCGACATGTCTACGTGGAAGAAGTTACCGTTTGGTAGATTCAGGTCTCTCTGCCAGTCGAGAGGTGAGCCGGCATATTTTCCTACCACTAGTTCTTTCACATTGGGGGCATACTCAGAGTAAATGTCCATGAGTTGATCTGCAACCTCGTATTTGATTTCGTCCCAATCTTCGCCGGTTTCTAATTTGAAAGGAGTGTATCGCGTCTCCAGCGAAAGAACATGCATTCCTTCCGGAGCTAGGGACGGATCTACCGAACTGGGAAGTGCCACCATCAAGCCGGGTTCTTTCGGATTGCGCCCATACTTGTATTCGTCGTAAGCCCTTTCCAAGTCTTCAAGCGATTCTGAAATGAACCCCGCAGCACGGTGACATTCATTGACCAAATTTTTTGTAGGCTCGCAAGAGTAGTTTGGCAATCCGCTTAGGGCGTAGTCGGCCTTCATAGCAATTCCATTTGAGATTTTGATCTTCCTAACATCTGAAACAAAATCTGAGTCAAGGTTGTCTGCACCGACCAGCCTAAGAAAGGTCTGCTTGGGGTCGCATGCTGAAAGAACGAATTTCGATTCCAGTCTAGTGCCACCCACGAGCTCGACGCCAGTAGTTCTACCTTGAGAAATCGTAATTTTCTCGACTTCTGAATTCAAAAGTATCGTGCAACCATGGGCCTGCAGCATTCTAACAAGAGCGTCTATTAGGGCACCGGAGCCTCCATAAGGGCGCGAGAGTTTTCTCGCAGATAGATGCCAGGCTACCGTCCACCCAGTACCTTTCTGAGAGGGCTGTAGCCCGATTGCCGCCGGCCCGAGGAATGCAATTGGCACTTTCAAGTACTCTGTTTCAAATGTCTCATCCAGAATTTCCTTGGCACTTGTAAAAAGAACTTGGAATAGTTTTTCTGACTGTGTGCCCTGCAAATCTGTTGCAAGGTCTAACATCGATATTGGCGGCGCCATCGCCAGTCCGCCGAGCAGCTCGTTCAGAGGGTCAAAATCTTCTACAAACTTCCGGTACGCTTTCGCATCATGAGTGGAAAAACTCTCGATATGGCGAATTGTCTTTTCCACATCTTTGTAGAATACCATGTACCTGCCGTCTCTAAATGGCGAGAAAATTGTCGGATCGATATCGTAGTACCGCAGTCCATATTGTGAAAGGCCGAGCTCCTGAATTATTGGCGTACTGTGTATGAGGTATTGTTCCAAACTGTACATGTTCACTTTGTATCCGGGAAACAACTCATCAGTCCTCACGCAACCTCCTGGCAGACATGATTTCTCAACTACAGCAACGCTCAAGCCTTCCAGCGCAAGGTAGGCAGCAGCCACGAGACCATTGTGACCAGCTCCCACAACAATGACATCGAAATATGCCAAAGTAAACAGAAATCAAGTCCGAGCTTTTTGTATATTAGTGTAATACGGAAAGTTTCGAAAAACTCCCTCAACTACATTGGAATTGAATTCTTTCAGAAAGGTAGTCAAACTTTCTATCATCCATCACAAGAGAATTTAATAGAGCATGGTTCATCGACTGTTTCATTCCATCTGGACATGGCGCGATCTAATTGTCAATGAAACTAGTAGGTCAATCGGTAAAGCGAATTGAAGATCCGCGCCTCTTAGCGGGGAAGGGCTCTTACATTGAAGATGTTCACCCCCCTAATCTCGTATTCGCAGAATTCGTGAGAAGCACTTATGCTCATGCCCATATCAAGAAAATAGACACTTCACAACTAGTCGGAAAAGAAGGATTTGTGGCGTGTTTCACTGCAAGCGATTTCGAAGGAAAAGTAAATCCTCTTCCAATCCCAGAAGAGCACCAAGCGCCTATTCCGCCCATCTGGCCTCTTGCGAAGAATAAAGTAAGATGGGTCGGAGAACCGGTTGCTCTAATAATCGCCACGGAAAGATACGTCGCCGAAGATCTCGTTTCACTAGTAGAAGTAGAATACGACCCCTTACCCGTTGTTGTTGACCCCGAAAAGGCTCTAGAGAGTACTGCGCCTAAATTGTATGAGGATTGGAAGGATAATCTGCTAAAGTACATGGAGATTAAGGGTGGCGACATTGAGAAAGCCTTTGGTGAAGCTGAAATTGTACTCAAGGAAGGTATCAAGACACACAGACATACAGCGGCACCAATTGAAAATCGTGGTATCATAGCAAGATTTGACTCGCTTTCAGGTAAATTGGATGTTTTGAGCCAGATTCAATTTCCGCACGTAGGACGAACTCTATTTGCGAAAATTCTGGGAATGGGAGAAGACAAAGTGCATTTCAGGATGCCAGATGTCGGGGGCTCATTTGGATTGAAAGGGCATGTATTTCCCGAAGATGTCGCAATATGCGTCGCGGCGCGATCGATCCCGGACACTTCGATCAAGTGGGTTGAAAAGAGAACAGAAGACATCTCCTTCTCGGTTCAAGAGAGAGAGCAAATTCACCACATCGAAATTGCAGCAAGAAAAGATGGCACAATTTTAGGCGTCAAGGACAGATTGATTGCTGACATTGGTGCGTACGGCGCATCTCCATGGGGAGGGCTCACCTTTACTACGACCCTAACGGGTGGGTTTCTACCTGGTCCGTATCGTTTCAAGAATTATTTTTTTGAACATAGAGCTGTCCTGACTAACAAGACCCCTATGGGATCGGTGCGAGGCCCAGGTATGTTTTCAGCAAATTTCGTAATGGAACGCGCCGTAGATCTCCTAGCGCACAAACTCGGCCTGGATCCGTATGATGTAAGGATGCGTAACTTGATTCGACCCGATGAGTTTCCTTTCACTTCTGCTAGTGGAATAGTTTACGACAAGTGCAGCCTCATTGAATCTTTGAAGCTAGGATCAGAGCTAGTGAAATACAAGGATCTACGAAAAGAGCATGAAGAGCTCCGAAAGAAGGGAATCTACCGGGGCATCGGCATGGCTTCTTTGATAGAGATAGGCGGGATTGGTTCAGCAATTCTCGGTCCGTCAGGATCTGTTACGCTGGGTTATGAGGTTGCGAGTGTTAGAGTGGAACCTGACGGGTCTGTCAAAGTCTTTACTGGACTCGCCCCACACGGACAAAGCTCAGAGACAACACTAGCTCAAGCTGTCGCAGACGAATTTGCCCTACCCCTAGACAGAGTGCGAGTAATCTGGGGAGACACTGACGAGATTCCCTACGGAATGGGTACGTGGGGTAGCCGAGGAGCCCCCCTTGGAACGAGTGCTGCAATGTTAGCTGCAACAAAAACAAAGCAAAAAGCCATGAAAATTGCAGCAAGTATGCTTGAGGCAAATCCCGAAGATATCCAGATGTTTGCGGATGGAAGATTCTCCGTCAAGGGATTACCCGCATCAGTCAGAACATCGAAGTCAGTTTCATTGTCTGAAATTGCGGTTACAGCACTGAGAAGACCGGACAAACTTCCAAAAGAAATCGAACCCGGGTTAGAAGCGACAAGTTACTTTGAGCCCGAAGTTCCCGCAACATGGAGCAACGCAATGACTTTCTGCGAAGTCGAGCTTGACCTAGACTCTGGCAAGTTCAAAATTTTGCAATTCTTCGTGGTCGAAGATTGCGGGAAGATGATCAACCCTATGGTAGTCGAAGGGCAGGTGCATGGAGGAATAGTTGAGGGCCTTGGAGGAGCTATCTTCGAAGAAATCTCCTACACAGAAGACGGACAAATCCAAGGTGGAAACTTTCTGGATTATTTGATCCCATCGGCCGCAGATGTGCCGAACATCGAGGTTGCTCACATCGAAACTTTCTCAGAGCAGAATCCGTCACAGACCAAAGGATTGGGAGAAGGAGGGACAATTGTGGCTCCTGCAGCTGTGGCGAATGCGATCGAGGACGCCTTAGTTTCTCTTGGGCGAAAGATAACAGAATTACCTCTGAAACCTGAGGCAGTACTAAATAAAATTAAAAATGAAGGGAAAATGGCTAGTAGCTGATCTATTCAGAATTCTTCCTTCTCTCCTTTAGGATCTTGATTAGATGTGCATCTCTTCTTTTCAGAACTTGGTCAGCATTCTTTGAACCAGTCTTCCAATCGTAAAACCCTTTTCCGCTCTTGATCCCAAGCTGCCCATTTGCAACCATGTCCTTGATAATCTTCTGCGGCTCAACAGAGTCATCAAGGGTCTTGTACAGCCCTTTGGCTACATTACTCACGAGATCAACGCCTGAAAGGTCTGCTAGCTCTAGTGGCCCTAAAACCTCAAGCCTTGTGCCTAAAGCTTCCTTTACTATCGTATCAACATCTTCAGGGGAAGCTACGCCCGCTTCGACAAGATGAGTCGCTTCCCTGATCATAGAATAAAGTATCCTAATCCCAATCTGACCTGGAACATCCTTTCGCACAACGGCGGGTTTCTTGCCTATTGCCCGCAGTATGCTTACAGTCTCTGAAACGGTTGCATCATTTGTTTTTTCTCCATAGACTACCTCAACCGCAGGCATAAGGTGAGGAGGGTTCCAAAAATGAGTACCGACCACTCTTTCCGGATGCAATGTCTCGGAAGCAATGGATGTTATCGGAAGACTGGATGTATTACTTGCAAGTATAGTGTCAGTTTTCGAAGCTGCATCGAGCTTTCGAAAAGTTTCTCTTTTCAGATCAAGGTTCTCAAAGATCGCTTCTACGACGAAATCTGAGTTGGAAACGGCTTTTTCAGAATTGGGTTCAAGCGAGATCCTCGAAGTAATCCTGTCCGAAGATTCACTAGTCAAACCTGCTTCCTGCATGACTTCAAGTATTGAGTTAATCTGCTCTAAGGATTTAGTCAGGAGGCCGAGATCGAGGTCGACCATCACCACATCATGACCACCTATCGCAAAGGCAAGCCCTATCCCGCGACCCATAAGCCCTGAACCGATAACAGCTACAGATGCCTTACTCAAATTCCAAAGACCAGTTGCAACACTCCGCCTTCGCCCGATATTTAAGAATGGAAAACCGAGCAGGACGTGTAATCAAGGGACATTCATCCATTCTCAAAAACGGCAACAGATTGACATGAAGACTTTTCTAATGGAAGTCGAGAAAAGGGCAATCGGACACTTTGGCGCTATTCAGACCTCAAGAATTTATTCTTTCCAATAACAGGGAGGAAGTTCTGAGCAGACTCAAATCAGAAGGAAAAAGAGGTCATGTAATTGCTGGAGGTACTGGATTTTACGAGCTGGCAAAGCGTGGCTATATTCCTGAAGTGAAAACCGTAGTTTCTATAATGCAATTAGGGCTATCCTACATCAATGAAAATCAAAAGGACTTGGTTATTGGCGCCACCACGACGCTGCGACAGCTCCTTGAATCAAACGTCGGAAAACAGGCCGGTCTCGAAGCAATTGAAGACGCATTGAGGGAAATTCGACCAGTTCAAGTGAGGAACGTGGCAACTATAGGCGGAGAAGTGTGCATCTCTGTTCCTATCGTTGATCTGCCAACAGCTCTTCTTGCTTGTGACGCATCAGTACGAATTATAAGTGAAAATCGGGAGAACGTGATGAAACTTGAGGACTTTTACATCGATGCATTTCTTACTAGGCTCAGATACGGAGAGTTGGTCAAGGAAGTCACTCTTCCAAAACAAGGTGGTCAAACAACTAAATCCAGCTCAGGTTTTGTCAAGTTTGGAAGAACGGCTTATGATTTCAATCTCATTAACTGCGCAGTCTCTCTTACTCCCGATCAATCCCACGAGAAAATCAAATCAATACGAATTTTCTTAGGTGGGGTGAAGCGTACGCCTTTCCGAGCTTTGGAGCTTGAAAAGAAGCTTACAGGCCTAATGCCTCGTGAGCAAATTATCTTCGATGCAGTCCAGTCCACGCTATCTAAGACAGACCTACTTCCCTCAATCCACGGTTCAAGCGAGTACAAGCACGCAGTACTCCCTGTGGTAATCCGAGAATGCATCATGAAAGCCTATGATAGATGCAAAGTGCTAAACTA
>JASHNZ010000048.1 GCA_030041355.1 Nitrososphaerales archaeon | reverse complement strand
AGCTCTACATACACCAGTTAGAAAATAGCCATTGCTAGGCTAGTGCCCTAATTACTCTAAATACCATCATTTAAGGACTATAACCCCTCTAACGTTCCACACACTCCAAATCCAAATTGCCATTGTTTGATTTTTTGAGCTTTTGCTTATTGTCGTGTAGAATTTCAGGTTGAGAGAGGTACCAGTAGACATTGTCTATGGATTACTTCGTCCCGGAACGTTCTGAACAAGCCGCTCACTTTTCGGAGCTCGATACAAAAAACTCTTTCAGAGCTACTGGAGAGCACGAGAACTCAGTTAGAGAGGTCTGATTCAGGCAGCTAAAGCTGCATGGTAACTTTTATCCAAGGAACTACAAAGAACGTTCCGGTCTGACTTCCGGCGCACGTGGAACCCTTTCAAGAGTTTTGTCGACAAAACTGGAAATTAGATGGAGAATTAACGCAGTCACAAAGTACCGCCCAGACAGGATCAATAAAGGTTAGCGAACAAAGGCCTATCTTGCCCTTTGATCCAAGGTGCTCTTTTCTAGCTGAACAACAGGGAGGCCTGGCTCAAAAATTGGCTACAAGTGGCCACAGCGAAGCACTACGCGAAGAGCCAAGAGAAAGAAATCAAGCCTGTTGTTCGCAATTCCAGAAAACATGCGCAATTTGAACCCTTTTTTAGGCGCTTATTCGAAAGCAGGCACCCTTTTTGCGCGCGGTAGTTTTGTTTGGATGGGCTGGCTCTAATCTCAATATTTCGAGAATTCCATATAGGAAATGCGCATAAAGGTAGCAAGTCCGAAAGCCAAAGTTAGACCGGCCAAAATTTGGTTATGGCGCGAGCAAAGCTTCCTGTTGGCAAACCGGAGAAATATTTTTCCCTTGCTTTTCTCTGGACCGGAATAATCTGGTTTGCGACCGCGCTTTATTTTTTCGTGCGCTATCTGACCTCGCCGAGTCCCTATACCGTTTCCATGCTGGAGTACAGTTTAGATCACTATAACCAGTGGTTCCAATACAGGATCTGGAGATTGACGTTAATCCCCAACACGGAATTTTACATTGGGCTGGGTATATTTTTTTTGTTTGTGGCCTTTGTGTTTGTTTCAGGGGCCACCCTTTCGCTCGCGCTGTACTCCCTGATCGGAGTCCTTGAATTCGGCTTCGTAGCTTGGGCTCTGAACAACAGCGGCCTCAGCTTTTTCGCGCGTTTCATCTTTTCAGACGCGGTGGAAATCCTGACGTACAAGACTGGAGCTGCCTTCTATCTCATTCTATTGTTTATCGTGGGAATCCTGGCCGCCCTAGAATTCAAATCCGTGGCAAAAACGTTCTTGGTTATTTCTTTGTCTCTGATTCCCTTACCCCTTCTGATCTATTATTTGGAGCAGGGAAAATTGGAGGCTTTTACCCAAAACCCCTATGTGCGTTTATCCTGGTTAACGAACTATAATCTGTTTGTGGGTTGTCTTGCGATCCTCACAGTCTCCTCACTCTATCTCGCGATCAAGCATTGGCGGAGCTGATTCTGTTCTATTCGCCAACCAAAGATTATTCAATATTTGATTTTGGAGACCTTCGTTCACTGTTATGAAGGGTTCTTTGAAAACTAAAGTTCGTGTTGTGTGCATTTGCCAAATCACTAGGGGCCAAACTTGAGAATCGTGATGGGGTTTTATATTCGGACATTCCCTCCTTCTTCATCTTGGTATGATCCTGTGCCAAGTGGGTTCGCCAAGCCATGCTCTACAGACATCCCCGTACTCTTAAAGAAAACAAAACTCTACTGACAGTTCTAACCTCGATCTTGGTCCTTCTTGTGGGCGAAAACTTGCCGCTCGCAGGGCTAGTACGTGATTATGTTGGGATTGCCGTCGCCTCTGGCGTGTTAGTAGCCTTGACGATCACCGCAATAAAATACATCAAAAAATAGGGGCCAACGAAATCCCCTGTACTTGACATGAATCAAAAGGGGTTTTGGATTTTTGTTTTTGGCTTGCGTATTGTTAGAATTCGGAGAATCATATTTTGGCTTTCGTGAAGTGTTCAGAAGGCAACCATCTCATTGAGAATCTCGTGAGCCTTGCCCTCAAGAGAATCTATCTGTTGTTTCATCGCGACCTTCCGGTTGAATTTATCATTTTCGAAGCGTAATATTCGCTTTGAAAACCGGCATCTAAACTGCTACGCGCCGACAATATCGTTAGGTGAATTCGTACCCAACACGATTGTATTTTCCACAACAGTCCCGCTTATTGTTTGGACGGTTCCGTTACCATTGTTTACTACATACATCAAGCGGTCGCTTGGATCATAAGCGATTCCTTCTGGCGAAGAAAATCCCTTGATCGCACCTATGACCGTATTGTTAGTACTGCTGATCAAATAGACCGTTGTCAAGCTATGCCCTGCGGTCAAATACATGTCTTGATTAACGGGATTGTATGCAAGCTCTTGGTTCACGCAGCTCAGACCTACATCTGTTATGTTGGCGACCAGCTTGTTTTTTGAATTATACACAGCGACACCATACCTGCAAGAGACAACGTACATGTCTGTGTTTGCAGGATCAAATTCCATGCTCGCAGGATAAAGCGCCGGTAACTTGATTATTTTCACTATCTTGTTTGTCATCGGATTGATCACAAATAGCAAACGACTCTCAGAGTTCTGACCCTGCGAACCGACGTAAAGCTCATCGTTAGCCGGACTGTAGCCGAGTGAAATCGGCCATCTGCCCGAGTGGTCAAGTCCTATACAACCAATAACTCGGTCGTTGCTCGCATTGATCACATTCAGGCATGGATAATACTCTGTGCCTGCCACGTAGACTTCTCCGTTCGATGGAACGTATTGAGCTACATTGGCGGCATCTTCGCCCAGATTGATTGTGTCAATAACCTTGTTTGTAGTAACATCAATTACCGCGACATATTCATCATTAAGAGGCACGAATAATTTTTTGTTCGTAGGGTCGTATGCCATTTTGCAACACCCACCGCCAGTTACGCTCACATTTGCGATAACTCTTGTACCTTGGATAACAGATACTACCTCTGATCCCTCGTTAGAAACATACATTTGTACGGCCGACGCATTCGGGCCACTAAAGGCGGTCGAAGAGTTTGCGAATAAAGTAGGCAATAGAAGCACGGTGAGAACAAACGAGACAATAATTATTGAACGAAGTAAATTCAATAGAGGACGACCACGTTTTGCTGATGATAATGAAGAATATTTGAACTTTCACTAATGAATTGTGGCTTTATATCCAGTCATTAAGGACCCCACCTCTTTCATTTCCGCACACGCCTATTCCAAATAGCTATTGCCTAGTTTCCAATCAAGCCATTGCTTTGTTTTCGAGCTTCTTTCATGGTCGTAAAAAAAAAATTGGGTGCTGACATACTATAATTCTCTAAAGCAATTGTTGGCTTCAAGCGCCCTAATAGCCGAAACGGTGAGAGGTGCAGGCTTTGATCTAATGCCTATGCTTCGGGCGCTCCCAAACAGATTTGCCAAAAAGTCCTGCGTCCTCATATCTTGTTGCAGCGTGATCTTCGCTTCTTTCTTGACAATGAGATAGGGGACAATGTGTTGTAACTGCAAGATAATTAAATATTCAGCCTTCTAAATACAGTTCTCATGGCTAACTCCAAAACACTGACGGTCAGCGTGGATCTGAACGTGGAGAAAAGGTTCAGAAAGGTGGCTAAAGCCTTGCACGGAAAGAAGAAGGGATATCTTGGCAGAGCTTTAACTGAAGCCATGGATCAGTGGACCAAGGATAAAGAACATAGCGATTCTGTCGCAGCTGCGCTCCAGTTACTAGATGAAGGAGTGGACCTCGGCGGTCTGAAATACAAGCATCGGGATGAATTACATGAACGCCGTTGAGCAAGAGCTGGACGATGACCAAGAAGAAAAAGAACGGAGCACAGAAAGCAAACAAAGCTCAACCCAGGCCGCGCATTTCTTCGTTGACACCAATATACTTGCTTACGCATATGATCAAAGCGAGAAGAGAAAACGCAGGATCTGTTCAGAACTAGTAAGAACCGCATTTGAGGGTGAGTCAAATGCGTATGTTTCAAACCAAATCTTAGGAGAGCTCTTTCTAGTCCTCACCAAGAAAGTTGCGAAACCCCTTTCAAAGGAAAAGGCGAGCACGATAGTTCGCGGGCTCATCGACTCCCAGAAATGGAAAAAAGTGACTTACGATCATTCAACTATTAGAAAAGTTCTGGATGACGTGCATAATCTGAACGTCCCTTTTTGGGATCTTTTAATTGCCGAAACTATGAAGGACACAGGAGTGACGCTCCTTTATACGAAGAACACCAAAGATTTTAGCGAGATCCCTTGGGTCAGTGCCGTAAACCCAGTGGCTGAAAAGAAGTAATCACATCTGACTTTGATCTCAAATGAAACCAACGGATGAATGAATCGCCTATCAGTACGTACCAAAGATTCAGTTAGCACATATTGAGGATTTTTTGATTCACCGTTGTAACTTTTTTGCTACTCGACCGAGCAACACTAGACAGAATCAAAGCCTGTAAAAATGAAGGCTTCCCAATCTGCCTAAAAGAGGCTGTAGTTCAAATCTTCGGCGAGCAAGTTGCAAGCGTACTCCTTGAAAAAGTAGAGATCAAGCTGGGTCTGAGAGATGGACAAACTATAACCTCTTCCCAAGAAATCTGGAAGATCTACGAAGAAACTCTGGAAGAGCTAGGAAAAGAGTTGGGCAAGGACGTATCACACGTCATAAGCTTTCAGAGCTTGAAGGAAATGGAAGCTATGGGATGCGTGTCTTGCCCCCTCTACCAGCGGGAAGCTACAGAAAAACAGACAAGCGCGAACGAATGAACTGCTGTTATTCCTATGAAGACTTTCATTACTTTGAATTTCATATACCGATTCTGAATACCAAACCGCTTTATGTCAATCTTCAAAGTGTTAGAGCGATTGCTAGGACCTGAATAAGAATGAAAATTAAATTGGCTGTCGCCCTCATAGCGACAATGTTTCTGGTTGGGATGGGACTAGGCGGATACGGCGCATTAGCGACCTTTCCAATGACTGCACCGTTGCTGCAACATACTTCGTTTGGACAGCAGATTATAAGTGGCTTGGAGAAAGACTTTGACGGTTCGAATAATAATAACGGCGGAAACAATGGCGGAAACAACTGTAATAATTGCAACAATGGGAATCAGACCTGCCAAAATTGTAATTCAAATCAGACTCAGACTATGACGAATTCAACTACCGGCGGCGGCAATAACAATAATCCATGTCTCGGGCAAGGCAATACTACGATTAATGGCCCAATGAGTGTTAACGGGTCTCCGAATTCGTGTTCGCTTTCAGGGAATCAACAGCAGCAATCACCCTTGATTTTTGGATATTCGGGCTCAATGTCCATAACCGTAACTGCTTCACAGTCAGTCAAAGTCACTACAAGCGGAGCATTTAGTATGAGTAAGACAGGAACAAGCATCACGATCTCAGGTTCGTTTAGTTCAGGACAAACCCTCACAATAACTTTGACAAATTCGGAATCCTCGAATACGACTTACAGTCTGTCGGGGTCATTTAGTTGAAAGCTAAATTGGTTGTTGTATGAGCACGCGTTGAGCAGCTGCACGATAATGCTCCTTCTGAGTTAGACCGTGACAAGCCATTGCTTGGGTGAAGTATTCAGGGTCGTGGCCGATAGGCCTGCGTGTGACTTCCAGTTGAGATGAACACAATTGTCCTCTTTGAGACTTTGAAAACTATAATCAGGTTAGCTCGCACCCTATGACTCCAACTGCAGTAGTAACTTTTCCTTTCCAGATGATGAGCAAAAGCTGTTGGATCCTCCAATGAAATCAGCTCCCTTATGGAGCTCTCTACAAGGATTCTTTGACCATAACCTAGCTCGCGGAATTTTCCTATGAATTCATCTGAATAGCTGAATTGCCAGGGCATCAGGTCCTCTCAGCTAGTTTTTCAAGAAATTCTATCGGGTCTTTGCCTTTGGGGACTTCATGCACCCTGCCTTTCTTCATATCCTGCATTCCACGTATGATGCTCTGCTCAAACTCCCTGTCCAGCATCAGGAAGACATTGGTGAGAATCTGATCCTTGGGCTGATCTTCTTTTGAGGCTCGCGAAACATAATCAATTATCTCAAGCAATGTCGATGTCGAGATCTCGGCTGGCGGAGAAATAGCCTGCTTTAGAGCTTCTTCTACCACGAGACTGAGAGCTCCTCTTCTTCCCCCATACTTCTCTCTCACTATCCGCCTGATCTCTTTAGCTAAATCTTCATCTACGTGGATCAGCAATTGAGCCATATCATATCATATCATACGATATTCGTTAAAAAGCTTGTGTAATGCCGCAGATCTAAATTACGGCTATTGTTGCAGAAGCTTTTGAAGCTGGTCATTTCCGGATTCAATGCGCGGACAAGAACAAGCCAGCAAGTTTTAACTGAAAACGATTGCTTTTCAGAAAATGATAAATCACAACCAGTGAACCTGAGGCGTGATGATTTCTTGAATGGAACCTGCATCAAACAGGCAATTTGGCTACACTGGCCTCAGAGTAAGGGATCTCGACAAAGCAATTGAATTCTTTACGAATATACTGGGTATGAAACTTGGGGAGACAGTTGAGACGCCTTGGAACAAAGGCAAATTTGCTACTTTGCACTATGAAAAGGATAAACATGCTTTGGAACTGAGCTGGTATGCCAAAGATTCTCAACACTACACAGAATTTGTGGAAGGAGACCAACTAGATCATCTTGGGATCTATGCGGAAGATTTCGATTCTTTTCTGAAGAAGTTGGATCAGGCAGGCTACCCGGTGAAGATAGGACCAACTCAAATGGGACAATTCAAATGGGCTCATGTTAAAGCCTATGAAGGAATCTGGCTCAATGTTTACTGCCAAGTAGATGGCTAGAACGAAATAGCCATTGTTAGCTTGCCCTAAACAATTCGCCAATCAAACTTTCTCTGATCAGTCATGGCTTTACATTCAGTCATTAAGGATCCCCATTAGGCTATCCCAAATTGTCTTTGCGTGCGAATACTCCGTTTTTGACGCTAATGAATCCAAATCGAGTGTGGCTTTTAATCTAGCAACACAGCTGCACGCTTCCGCAAATTTCAAGACGATTTTCCTGCTGTCTCATTACACTAAAAAACGAAAGATGTTTATTGGAGGCTGGCCTAGCGAAATCTCAAGAATCAGGTTTGGCCGCATATAGGAAGAAGGATGAAGTCAAGGATCTGGTAAAGGGACACAACCATTCGGTCGACCAAAAATGCGGTCCACACTGTCCGCGGAACGCCCACTACAAGGGCCCTATCAAAAGGCCTGACATGTTTCACAGAAACAAGTAGGGACCAGTTTTCCAGCCGGCCGCGCGGGATCTCACTCACGTGCGTTTCTTTTTGATTCTTCGTTGATGTCGTGTATTTTTTCCAGCTGCTCTAGCTACCGAGCGCCGTCACGGTCCCAGAGTAGGTGTTCGGG
>JASHNZ010000047.1 GCA_030041355.1 Nitrososphaerales archaeon | reverse complement strand
ATTACTCTCGCAAGCGACCGGCTGGTGAGCAAAATACAAGAAGTATCCTCGGTGGCCACGACATCCGCCGATCTGGCCTGATTGTCAAAAAGAGACATTTCTCCGAAGAAACGTCCGGGCTCCAAATTTGCAAGTACTCTCCCTCCTCGCCTTACTTCTACAGCTCCGTTCAAAATCAAAAAGAAAATTAGGGCTCTTTCGCCTTCCTTGGCGATGATTGTCCCTGCTTCGTAGTCTCGTCTCTCGGCAGAGTTTGCGACGTTGTCCAACCCTTTCACGTCTAATGAAGAAAAGAGCGGAATGTCTCTTAGCATGGGAAATACTGCTTGTTTGTCAGAGACGGAGAGCATTGGTTAGGCTACTCATCCAGTTGTTTATCCAGTTGTGCGGTTCTAATTGCGACCATCTAAATGCCTCATCAATGGACTCTTTGCAAAAGCATGCCCGACCTCTTTTATTTAGGCGTTCTTTACGTGAAAGCAATAGAAATATTGTGTCAAAATTTCCGAATTACACTTGGCCTTCGGCCCAGCTTGGCGGATTTGCATTGCGTGTATTTCCGCAGATCATGAGAAATGGAGGAAACATTGGCCTCATTACTGCAGCATCATCCGGCTTCAAAGCTACATCCGAGCTTCTCGCAGACAACAGATATCGCTTTTTGGGACAAGCCGGAACCCTGGCAAAGTAGGATGTCTCTAAGAATGTTAAGATGTTAGGGCTTGACGTAATTTCTAACGCCTCTGTCATTGATCACGCTATCATCGAACCTAGGTAGCTCTTTCTTTGGAATGATCGCGTAGAATTCTAAATAAGCGGGAGAAGTTTCATCCTTGGCCATCCTTAGGAGCTTTGAAATGATGTCCAGATTGGACGAGCCATCCGTGGCAAGGGCGACAAACTGGTACTATTATTTCGGGATCCTAAGAAAGATGGTGTGGAATGATAATCGTGCTTTCATAATGCCATCCAGTCCGATACAATCTTCCTTTTCCTTTGCAGACAGTGCAGAGTGGGTATTTCTTTCCTTGGCTCATATGAAAGTGGGGGCCCGGCCAGCCTGCTTATAACGAGTGCTGTAATATTACAGAATCCCATTCCAGCCACCCTTTTATATAGGGCCGAAGTGTACCTAAGCTTGAGTGGTAGCCTAACGGCTACACGGAGAGGCGATGCGGAGATTTCTCCCCTAACCTCTCTTTCCATTTCCTTTTCCTTTTCATGGAAATATTTTCAGTCCATAGCCTAGGTAATTTCCGGAAACAGTATCAAACTTGCTTTCGATTTTTGTGTAATAGCCTTCCCAGAGAGTCGTAAAATCTGACGGCGTGTTAGTTCTATACTTCTTTCTGATGCAATAGGCTACACAATCAACCAATTGCGATAGATTTCTCCATTTCGAATCTGTAAAAAGCGGATCTTCAATTAAACAACCTAGCTGAGAGTACAATGTACCTTGTCTGAGCATCAGGAAAAGCTTTCTTCTTAGATTGTTATCTTTTGTAGTACCTTCAGAATCCATTATTAGTATTCCATACTCCCGGCTGAATTGCGCTTTTAGAAGCTCGTTGTTTCGGCGCTCTATGAATTTATTGATACGTTCGAAAAGCAATCTGTACGCCCAAGTCTCAATATCTCTGTCTCTGTAGAGTTTAGATTTATCAATCAAGACAGCTATGATAGTGACGTTAGTGTCTTTGTCAGCTATAAAATCAAAGACATCTGTAAAGACCGCATAGCATTCTTTTGGCGTTAGCGACGTGAAAACTCTTTGATGCTTGATCATATCTTTCGCGTGAATCTCCACGTCATCATCTGGCAAACTTGGGAAATGCTTGATCTTGATTTTCTTGACTCCATTGTCTATGTATTGCCAATTAGATTCCTGCGTGATAACCGAGGCTAGCACAAAGTTTTCAGAATCTTCAAATGTCGGCCGACCTGAGGAGTCTACATAAGCAAGGAACACGGGTTTCATCTATTATCTGCACTTGATAAAGCGATTCCGCTTCTCAAGCACGAATATCATCGACTAGAAGGGATTTGACTTGGTCATCTGCTCTTTTGAAAATAGTTAAACTCTTATTCGTGAGGCTAGATGAGGGATAATCGTTTTTCTGACCTTCGACACTTTGTCTTTCTAAGTCTGACGGAAGGAAATCTTTCGCATCGATACATTCTAAGAATAACTGCAAAGTGTCGCCACATTCAAACTCGAAAGTGTACATAAATCTCCTGCACTTTACGCAATGGAAACAGAGCCGTTTCTTTCTTGGATTACTTCGCTCTTTGATGTATTCCATTTTTGAGCGGCATTTCTGGCAATTCATTTTTCTCAACAAAGACCCAATTGTCGCTTCTGAACAGTTCATGAACGAAGTTCCTTGCGCCTGGGCGATCGTAAAATTAGGCGAGTAAGATTACAGGCTGGATTCCCTTCATCTCAAAAGCTTCGGATCTCCAGTGGGCCAGAGAGTCCGCTTCAAAAAATCCTATCTTCCAAGCATTGTTTTCGAATCGATTTGAAAGTCATTCAAGAATGTAATAGATACCAAGAAAGTGTGACTTGTCTCACGCTTCACGCGATAGTCGCTTACTGAGGATATAGGGCACTTCTTGTTGCTTCCTCGTAGCCCATCTTGAATTCTGGATTTTCTTCAAGCAAGGTTTTGACAACTTCTTGATTCCCCAAGGACAATCTTTTCGAGACTATTCCTGCTCCGAAGCCGAAGTATCTGGCAAATTCTCTGCTCTGTCTCGCAAAATCTAGAAAGATCGCTCTTTCTGCATGAGGCACGTTTCCGAAGCCCATACCAAAGGAAACTCCTAACATCTCTCCGAACTTGGGAATCTTGGCAAATTTCCAAAAATCTTTCATCATGTCTTCCTCTCTTGCCTTTTGGTATGCCAAATAGAAGCTGCTCATCAATCCTTCAGCAAACTCTGTATTTTCGTTAAACAGTCTTCTAACTGAAGCCTGGTCTTCCGGGCTCAGCTCCAAGTAATGAGCTGTAATTCCCAAAGCCAAGCCTGTTCTGAATTCCTTTTTCAAATTATGCGGTATTTCTTTAGGATCATGGTTTTCAAAGGACTCAAGGCCTGTCTCCGAGGCAAAGGCAAGAGTGTTTTTTCGATCCGCTTCTGAGAGGGTGGAGAAGTTATTCCCTCTCCCAAAAGCGAAGGACCTCATATTTGCAGAAGAAGACAGGGCAAGATCGAAAATTCTCTTCCTTTCTTCATTTGAAAACCGGTTCTTGCCGTTCTCCAACACGGTGGGGATTACCCTTTCGAGAAAGGTGCCGCTCGACTCCTCCTTTTCCCGTAAATCCGTCAGAAACGTCTGCTTTTCGCTTGGCGAATAACTCGAAAAGTTAGCAGCTATGGCGCTCGCTCTCCCCTTTGCGACACCCTTGTTTGTTTTTGCGAGTTCTTCAAAGGCGGCAATGTCTTCATCAAGTTGCTTGTAGAGCGAAACAAAGAAGGATCCGCCCACTTCTTCCGCGAGCTTTCGATCGTCATGCATTCTTTTGAAATATTGTTGTTTTTCTGTGCTTGATAGCCTCGAAAAGTAGATCCCAATTTGGCCATAGTTTTCCGGAAGATGGCTGCGATCGATCAAAAGCTCCTGATCGAAGAAGAGAAGAATATTGCTCTGAGTGATATTTGCTGCTTTTTCGTCATAGTTTGGAGATTCGAAATCAAAATAGTTATGCCGGGCATCTGTAACCCCTCCGCCACCAAAGTTCAGATTGCGGTTGGGCCCGGTTGTGACAAAGGTACGGCGACGAGCATCTTCAAGGGCTTTCAAATGTTCAAGTTCGACAAGATCTTCTGATGAATGTTGAAAGTTCAAGAGTGCTCGCATATTCTTTGTCTGGAGCTTCTCCATGGGCGGAGGATCTGCGTGCAAAGTAAAACATGCTCGAACATACTGAGACTTTGCAGCCAGCTTCAAACAGAGAGTACCTCCAACGCCAAAACCCAAGCATCCTACAAGATATCTGTCAATGTCCGGGCGGTTCCTGAGATAATTTAGAACAGATTCAAGATCCTCAGAGGCAGGTTCGAGACCCTGCCAGGAGACATCACTTTCGCGAAGGTTGATCGTAGGAATCGCAGTAACGTATCCTGCCAGCGCCAACCTTTTGGAGAGTAATCTGATATGGCTTGTTACTCCTTGCACATCGTGAAGGATAATAATGGCGGCTGACAAGGTCTTGCGTTCTTTTGGAATCGTAAGCATTGTAGGAAGTTTTCGGTTCCGAGCTTCAATTGACACTTCCGCTGATTCAGAGGCGTCCTCGACTAGAGTTTCGTCCTTGAACTTCTTTTCAAGATCCTTTATTCGCTCGAACAGTATTCTGCCTTGAATCCTCTGTTTTTCCATCATCCGCTCAACTTCTTCACGATTTCCAAACATTAGCTCTCAGCTCTCCGGGTTTTTAGATTCGTCAGCTTGCTCCCCAAACATAATACTCATGAAGGAGCTTTGTGTGATGCGGAGGGTTGGGGGAACTAGTGAAGAACTTGAAGAATTAGTTGAGCTTCCGCATACCATTTCTATCATCTCTCTTTTGCTCTGAATAGTTCTTAAACCGCGCTATCCGGTTTTTTGGGCAACTGCGTAAAATGAGCCTTGTAGAGTATGTGCTCCGAATCAACAAGGTGAGAAAGGACCAGGCCAAGTTCGTGATACTAGATGGTAGCGCGGCAATTGGTGAGGATCGAAAGTAGAGCGACATGATGTCGCGGTGGTCTTGAGACTTGGCTCCTGCCTGAATCATTTTCCTTCATCGATGCCGCTATCGTCTATCTTGATGATTGTCATGTTATCTCTGCGGGAAAAAAATAATAGTCCATAAACTGTCTACATCTCAATTCAAATTCTTGTGGTTCTCCCTGTTAGTATCGCCTTGTGCATGACAGGTTTTTTTTCATTCGTGGAGAACCCAATAGACTTAGACGTTCAGATTTCAAATTGATACGGAACCCTCGTCCCTCGAACGGTAGAACACGCAGTAAGAAAAGTTAGGGCATTATATCTGTTTTATCGGTTTTGGCCCATATGCCCCTACAAGTTTTCGTTCGGATAGATTCGAGTAAATAAAAAAAGAGAGGAGAACATATCTGGGCTGAAGCTCTAACGAAAAAAGTGACCTCAGCACTTCAAAGGCTAGACGATGAAGCGCCAGTGCTTGCCTATGCCACCTTTGCCAGAGCAAGGAGAGCAGGAGTCTTGTTTGATACATTATAGAATTTCATTTCTAGAGATGAGCAAACGGCCCGTCTGTTTCTGGACGCAGGTAGTAAACTAGAGCGTCAAACTTCGACTTTGGCAATTTCTGGACCCGTCGAAAAATACAGGTAATTACCACTGACCTCTGAATCGATCGCAAAAGTCTTGGCGATGACTGTCGCCTTGCCCCCGCTTGCAGGAACAGAATATATTTTGCCACCAGAACTACTTTCATATGGAAAGATCACAGACCCGCTGTAGTAGGCAATAGTGCTCAAGAAGCCCGAAGAGCCCTTTCCTTTGAACAGAGTCGTAAAGTGCTTTCCAGTCGTTGAGACGGAATTCACCAGCTGGAAGTACGAGTTGTTTTGATAATAGACGTTGTAGGTCCAATAGACAGAGGAGTTCGCTACAGTAATTGAATGAATGCCAAAGTAGAACACAGAGGTGCATTCCTCAGCACAAATGTTCGGAGAGATATAGTGAGCGTTTTTGCCCGAGATAGCGACTTTTCCCACTTGCCCAGTACAGTTATTCCAGTACAGGTAACCCGCGGAAAGCGTCATCCCTGATACACAGACATGGAGATTGGATGGACTTATGACTCTCAAGCCAGAACCGTTGGTGTTTATTCTGATTATTGCGCCAAGTAGGGACGCAAAGAAAACATAGTTCCCCGTGACTAGGATCGAGTAGGGGAAGAAGCAATATTCGCTGGTATTTTGCGTGCAGAGGACTGTAGTTTTGAGGGTTGAGAGCTCAGTTTTGTCCAAGGAGTCTTGCGAGCCCCAGTAAAGGTAGTTGCCGGAAATTGCGAAACTGGAAATCTCGGCGGCGCTAAATATGGTCTGAACCGCTCCGCCTGTCTCAGAGACACGCCGAATTTGCGTTTCATTATTATTCCAATACACGTAACTGCCATTAAGCTGAATCTCATGCGAATTTTGATTCTTTGCTAGCACAGTTATCGGATTGGAGCTGCTGTTAGGAGCATATGCAAACGACGAAGGAACTAGCGACAGCACGGTAAAGAGTACTAGCAGGCAACCAGTTGTTATGAAGCGGGTTGATTTCATATATTCCGGACGCTTGTGGGTCCGCTCTCGGCTTCTTTAACCTTTTCACGTTTCATCTCTGCAAAAATTGCTCTACTAGGCCCTTCAGCCATCAGCCACATTTACAGATCGGTTAATCGAGGGTGCGAAGCAGACAGCGGGGAAATGAAAAATCCAGCTACTGACATCGACTCTCAATTTTTCAAACTCCATCAGACGCCTCTCAAATGTTTCAGATTCGCTTTCCATTTTCTCGTTCCCGTACGAAAATGATTTCGCGCTTGCTCTGATTATATAACGGGGAGTCTCTGTGATACAGGATCCATTCTTCAAGATCCAAGGAATACCGCTGCGCCAGACGTCTTGGCATGCCTGCCCTAATTGAAGCTTTATCAATCGTCAAATCGTCGTCGCGTTAAGTTAATGCTCTCATCGGCTCGATCTTTACGAAATATGCCGAGTGGGATCGGTTTGTGGAGAAGCTGGGAATATACATTCTAACTATGATGACGGGTGTAGCTAGCGAAATATGCTGGATATTCATAGGCGGTGGCATACTTTGTTTCGTAATATTAATTGCTATTTTCGCTGATACGTGGTGGCCGTGGCGGTGCTGGACTTTGACAAATCATCTTTCAAAGCACTCTAGTTATCAGAATTGCGATCAATAAACCGATAAGGGAGAATAGCTGTCAAAAACGCAACGTTCTTTATTGTTGCTGCTTGATGCCTAGCCTATGGATAAGCGACTTAACACTCCTAGAATTATATGCTTGTGCACTTTGATGATTGTTTTCTCCATGACGGTCTTGCCAGCCGCAAGTAGGCAGTCAAACGAATCTCTCGCATATTCAGCACAATCTGTGCCACCAGCTTTGGCTCAAGCTTTTCCTAGCTTTTCAAATCTTTCTTCCACTGGGAATGCTTTGGCGGTCACAATAATGAAAACAGCTGAGTTTACGCATCTCTCCGGGGGATTGCCCTATCACATTGAGCCCTACTCCAGTTTCGGATACACAACCGGGCAAGGTATAGATCCGTCAGAACGTGTCATTCTGTTTGCACCGGGGGATTCGGCGTACATCGTAACCAATGTAGACCTAGTAACAAAGCAGATACAAAACATGGAGTTCTTTAACGATAGTACAATCAGTATAATCAATATGTGAATGGGTAATCAAATTCCCATTACGGTGGTAACTCTGAAAAATCTCGCAGTCGCGGGAGTAGTATTCATCGTCATTGGATTACTGATCGTATTTTACGGTCTTGTAATTTATAATCCGTATCCCTTGGGAGCTATTTGTCCTTCTGAGTATTATAATGATAAAGTTCCATGCGGAAATGTTCCACCTGTAATCCCTTCAATCGGGATCGCAATTATAATTGTTGGAGCAATTTTGCTCGCGTTATCATTCAGGAATCCCTTCACAAAGCAACTGCCATCCATGAACGACGAGCCCAGCCCGGACACAGTAATCCAAGTTTTTTGATGGATTCCTGTCGCTTCTCGAAAATTCTTGCACTGAAATGCTAAAGATCGTGCGCGATTTCTCACAAAAGCTTGCAATGGGATGGCCCTTCTAGTCGCTTTTGACTCAAAATATCTTTCACTGAATTCGAGCTTTGTCTCAAAAAAGCTTGCATTCCAATCTTCAATCATTGGCTTTGAAAATTAGGGAGATTTTTCCCGTCGAAATCAGAGGCTATGCCATTGATTCCATGTTGCGAATAAAGGGGTTTGCTTTCCCTAGTTCTGCGACAAGTCTTCTTCGTGTGGAATCCCACTTCATCTGATTCTTCAATCTCGAACTGGGGCAATGATCCAAGGAAGGAGGTAACACTTTCAGGCTAATCCGCATGCTTTGAAAAGATTCCATTGGTCTTCAGAGAGCATCATCAGTATAATTGAATTGCAAAACCGCTCTCGTGTCTCTTGTTTCGAGGTTCTTCAAGGGAGGAACACCTTCGTGAAACACAAAGCAAGCCCGCAAATATTGTGCCTTTGTCGAATTTCAAGGAAACAATTCCCTCATAACCGAATGCTAAGCCGCCTATTGAGCGTTAAGTGATGCACATGTGATTCAAGCTGTTACTATGAAGATAGTAACACTTAATTTCCGCCATAAATACCCCTAGGCTAGAGCTGAAGCTCGTTGAACAACAAGAAAATAGTCCCTGTAATAATAATCACGATTTTCCTGTTTGTATTCTCGTCAGTAGCTTTTCCAAGTGTATCAGCTATGAGGAGAGAAGTCTTGCCTTCCAAATCAACCTCTTATGTAGTCACAACAGCCTCTGCGACTGGGCTCCTGTCGATCAACGAACTCAATCTCGGCCGCCAAGTTTCGTCTAATGGATCGGTTAGAGTGCTGGCGAGGGGTCAAGAGGTTGCTCAGCCCATGGCTCTATCCGGCGGATACGTCTATTGGTACAACCTAGGAAACGGTCAGCTAAATCGAGTCAATGAAAGCGGAGGAAAAGTAGATACCATTGCAACATTCAATCCCGGCGATGGGACCGTCTACGGACTTGCGCTCGTAGGCAACTATGTCTACACCACCTTTGGTGCAACCGTGCAGAAGACCAATATCAAGACCGGAGCTACGACGGTGATAGAAAATGGAGGCTCGAATTTCGTGAATTATGGGTTGACCGCCAGTACCAAGTACATCTTCTTCATCGCAAATGAATTATCTCCTAGAGGATATTTCATCGAAAGAATGTCCTTGACTGGCTCGGATCTCATTACTCTAGCCACAGATCCTTCTCCAATTCCCTGGCAGGTTTTGTATTCCGGAGGCTATGTTTACTGGTATGATCTTTACACGGGCCAAATCGGCAAAGTATCTCAGGATGGAGGATCTGCGAACTTGCTCTCACCGGCATTCTCCCCTGCCAGTACCAAGATTTACAATGGCATAGAACCTCTCACCGTGGTCGGCACGCATGTGTATTGGACTTTTAATTTTGACATTGGAGGCGTGTGGAACAATTCGGTTTTTGCTGTCACTACTTCAGGAGCTAACTTCAAGGTTCTGACCAGCACTCTAAGCTCCTTTTACGGAGGAGTGGCCGCCTACAAATCAAGCGTTCTCTTTGCAGACGGCGGTAACGAGGAGTTAATGTCCGTACCAAATACTGGTGGAACCGCGAAGATTTTAGCCAGCGGATATGAGTTTCGGGGTCTCGCCGTTCTTGGTGCGTCCGCCTATTCTTCGGCGGATGATGACATAGTAAGTGCTAAAGCCTAACTTGGTCCTATTCTGAAAGATTAGGCTCTCGCTACTTCGAGTGGCTTTAATTACTGAAGCCATAAATCACACGATCTAATCGAAAAGCACTATTTTGCAATTTTTTGCAACATTTTAAAACGGATCTCAAGCTCTGCTACACCAATGAGCAATAAGAACGATGTCGAGGCCAGTCGCGGCGAACAAACCAGCCCACTCCGCTGCGTCTTTCTTGAAACTT
>JASHNZ010000046.1 GCA_030041355.1 Nitrososphaerales archaeon | reverse complement strand
ACAATAGGGATTCTTCTTCCCGTTTGGTCAATTTGTTTTCCACTGATTTAGGGCTTCAAATCAAGCTTGCTTTAATCTCAATTTTTGTGCTATTGATTTTCTTTCAAGATATCTACATCATGGGTTCTGAGGCGCTCGTCAGCGATTACTACAACTACATATTAGTAATTCCCTTTTTTATTGCCTATCTCGTCTATACCAAAAGAAAGATGCTTAGCGCGGTAATGCCGCTCAAGGATCGTGGATATCTAAATCAAGTAGTTGGATTCTCGGCAATAGCGCTGGCCTTAGTCATCTACTTGTACGGCTCAGGAACTCCGAACGCACTCGACTATCACCTGATTGCGCTCCAGATCTTCACCGGGAGCTCTATACTTCTGCTCTTTAACAGACAGACACTGAAACTTCTTGCGGTACCAATTATTCTAGTCTCAGCTGCTTTACCTTCGGCAGTAAATCTAGGACTGAGCTTTTGGCTCGGAATGTCTTGGGCTAGCGCACTTCCAGCATTCAAGGTACTCAAAGAGCTTGGCTTCCCCGTTTCATTCACTGTGACGGTTGATGCTAACGCTCCTACAATAGTGCTCAGTCCTCCTCATGCGCAAGCGATACCTTTCGTTGTTGGTGTAGCGAGTTCTGGAATCTATTCGGTCATTGGTTTTGCCTTATTTGCTGTGTTCATTGCTTATATTTCACGAGGGCCACTATGGAAACGAGTACTTCTCTTCGTTACTGCTTTCCCGCTTCTTTTGGCTATCAATATACTAAGAGAGATAATCCTTGTTGCTGTTGCAAATTGGTGGGGAATTGCGGCTTTCAATGTTTTTCACTTCAGTTCTGGGATCGTGCTTGTAGCCATCGTAACTTTTGTTCTCTTGGTAATTGGTGAGAGAGTCTTCAACATTCAAATTATCCCAACTTTCCTGAGGAGGAAATCATGCATTTACTGCGAAGCGGAAGCACATGCAGGAAAAGCCTTTTGCTCTAATTGTGGTAGATTTCTAAAGAGTTTTCCTACCAGAATTGCATCGAAGGATGTCATTATCTTTACTGCATTAGCGTTGATAGCACTTATCTTCTTGGCGTCTCTAGTTCCAGCCTTTGCTCAGACAAGCAATCCCACAAACGCAGATATTAGAACAATTTCCGCCACAAGCGATCCTCCAGCAACAAGGCTGTTACCGACAATTCCGGGATGGAACCTGACTTTCGCAGGGCGGGACAACCAGACTCAGGACCAGCTAGAAGCTGATGCCGTTTTGAGCTATCTTTACGTAAATGATGCTAATCCTTCATTTTCCGTCGCTACAAATATCATCGTGTCCGATACTCAACACACTCCCGAAACTTCACTTATCCTGTATGCACGGGTTTTTGGAACCCCCTTAGCAACCCAGCTTCAGGATGGTGGGATACGAATTTTGAACAATCCCATAATAGAAGGGACGTTTTTCGCTTATATTTACCAAGGAAACACGCAAGCTAATTTGTACTGGACAACTCAGACAGGTTTCAACTTAGGCTCTTTCTATGATACGAGAAATATCCAATTTCAACTTTACATTGGAGATACTTCATACTTGGCTCAAATCGGAGTAATTCATAATTCAACCGATTTTTCGACGCTAAAAGCTCTACTTTTGCCATTAGCTAAGGATATAGCAAGCTATTGGAAACCGCTGGGCAGCACTTCGACAACCCAAGTAGTGATAAGTCAATGGGCGACGCCATTGGGTCTATTGGCAGTCCTGCCGGCTATGGCTTACGGTGGAAACGCATATTTCACAAGTCTTTCTAGGAAGAGATCTGCGAAAAAACTACTAGCTAAAATGTCGCAGCGTGATAAGGGACTCGTTACGATCATCACTTCCCTTCAACTCGCGAACAGAGGAAATCCGCCAACGGTGGAAGCAATTGTCGCTAGCTATAAAGATCAAACAAAGGAGAATATTACTCTCGAAGAGGCACTCCAAGGACTGAATTACGCGGAGCTAGTTGGTATCGTGAAGAGCAGTGTGAAGGATGTGAATGGAGAACCGACAATGGTCTGGAAGAATGAGAGCTCAATTAGTTGGCGGAAAACAACATTATGGTGGATCAAAAGCTTTCTGGGGTCTGATGAAACAGCCAGAGCATACAAGCAGCTTTGACCTCATGGGTGTGGATCTATCAGAGAACTTTCTTTTCGTTAATTTTCAATGCATTGACATTCAGTACCCTAAGACACTCAGTCGCTTTTGTATCAGTTGCTCCTCTTCCTTTGAAAGAGCTCCATCACGAATCTCTTCTATTTTGGAAGGAAATGCACCGAGATTCTTCTTAGGACCAGAAACCTCAAACCATGGGACTTCGACAAGTTTCGAATACCTTAATCCACATGGGTGGCCGCACAAACCTTCCTCTCCCAAGAGCTCGCCGTGATCCGAAGTAATTATAATATTTCCGCCTAGTTCACCTACCAACTTAGCTGCATAGTCTAATACTAGTCTAACATTTTGCTCGTAGGCGTTTCTTAAGCCATCGATCCCAACTTTCCTAGCGACGAATTCCTCATCATTAGGGGCAATCCTTGCAGCGATTTGATTTCCAATTTTCCATCCAAAAAGACTGACGATCCTTAATCTAATGAACCATGTCAATCTATGACTAATTTTTTTTCGGATAATAGAATTGCCAAGGCATACATACGGGTAATGAGGTTGTTGGTAGTGAACTATTAGCCTTTTGTCTGGAAATTTCTTAGCGACTTCTATTGCTGCTTCGTTTACAGCCTTTGGGGGAACAGTACCTAAATTTTCATCCCATCCATCTCTCCAGACTTCAACAACACGATGAAAATGTTGAGAGGCGTCGAAATGTACTCTAGATACTAGCCGGTTAGTTACAAATGGGTTTGCTGAAACGTATACTATATCATCATAGACATCCGTAAAGACTTTGTTAAGATAATCTGGAGTACAAGTAGCCGGTGAAATGTGCTTTTCTAGATTTCCTCGTAAATATTCTCCATGTATTCTTTCAAAGTAATCATATCTACACGCGTCGAGAATTAGCATTGAATCCCATGAACGGTTAAGGGGTGAAATATTAGCCTCGTTGCTAGCTTCCATTCTCGTCAATTTGTATCAAGAATAAGAGAACTTTTCGAAGACGCGCACATCACATACTAAAACTTGGTTGTATCTTGCATATTTACGTGAATGGCTTCAAGTCGCAATGCAAGCAGCAACCCTCTTTTATTTCGAGAAAATCTGACGTATTCTGTATGTCAGGCGGACAATTTCCAAAACCAACTTGCAGATTCGGAGTCAACCTTCATCCTAGAATACGAGGAGGACCTGTTGCAGAAGAGCTAAATAGCTTTGGAATAGGCCAGTTTCGATTATTTGGATCCACAGGTGTCGAGCTAGGTCCGATATTTGAAGAATTGAAGCGAGATTGTGCACGGCAAGAAATGATATTGGTACTTGCGATCAATGGTGGAGTATTAAATGCATTTGGGCAAAATTGGACATTGGAAAATTGGCGCGAATATGTCGGGATGATGGTCAATGCGAATCCAGAAGTCAGAATATGGGAAGTAACAAATGAATCTTGGAACGCAGCATCACTAAATTGGACAGGGCATCTGTCACACGGCGATCCGAAAGCTTACTTCGAAATATTGCGAGATGCTTACGATATTATAAAAAAGAAGAACAACGAAAACCTCGTATTAGCTTTGGGAGGTAATCCAACTTTTCAGGATTGGGAAATTTGGCTTTTTAATCAGGCAAAGTTTCGACAAGAGAAATATTTCCAATGGGCATCATCGATATGGTCTTACGGTGCAAACCAGTTTTGCGATGGAATATCATTACATCCTTATTCTGGAAAGCGCTGGCTACCTAATGAGTATCCTTCAGATCCGAAAGGTCTTTTTTCGAAACTTACTTTGGGAGAGATTTGGGCTTCTATGATTCAGACATATTATGAGTTGACAGGAAAGCCAATTTGGTTTACTGAAACCGGGATGCCCATTAATAATGGAATTCCGCCCGTTGCTCATCTGAATAATTCATCAGAAAAGCAGGCCTTGTTTTTGAGGCAATCGTTCGCCCTCTTGTCCAATTTTACTTACTCAAGAGGAGTTTACTGGTGGAATTTGTTCGGGCCATCCGAACAGGGATTGGAGTTTGGACTGCTAAATGCGGATCATAGTCCCAGACCGTCCTTGTCTGCCTTTCAAGGATTTGCGTCCAACTTTTGGCGCGATGGGGAAACACTACCGAAGTAATGGATACTTTATTACGCACGAATCGCTATAAATAGTATCAGGCGAATCGGGTTTCGGGGAACACAAGCTCGATTGGTTTGAGGATAGAGACTTCATGGAGGATCAGAAACTTTCTGTGGTCTGACGTAAGAGTCACAGTATAAAAACGGCTTTAACCGCACTGGTATGAATTTTGAAAAGAACATACAAAATACTCGCCGCTTTTCTCGGAATCGTCGGGATTATAATAACAGGAATATCATTCCTCATTTTGAATAGCCTTCCTCTAGACGCACTCGGTCTCGCGTGCTTGATTTTGGCTCTGACTTCTGCGTTGATTCCGGAAGAGCTGAGCGGGAGCGGAATTATGAAAGTGCTCTTTGAAAGTGCGTTAATAAACACCGAAAAAATACTGAAAGAATCTCGTTTCTCGAAAAATAAAGTCTCGGAGGTCTCAGTGAAAGATGGTCAAAGTGGAATGAGTCTGTCGGACTTGGAGGCCAATTCTGACTCCGAGAATCGGTCGAACTTCAGAAGCAAAGTTGTCTATCTTCCTCCCTCAGAGAACGGGTTAATTTCTGCTTACGTCCCACTCGACCAAGATTTCGCATCAGAAAATCTAGTGCAGCAGGACCAAAATCCAGGCTCGCCTCTTGACGGAGGAAAAGGCCTAAGCATATTTCCGATAGGCGCAGCACTAGGACGAGCTCAAGAACTAAGGGGAACGTCGCTCGAGAACGCTCTAAACTTCGTCTTGATTCAATCAGCCGAGATCTGCAGCTCAATTCGCGTATCTGAACTCGAATCTATTGTGATAGTAGAGTTCAGTAACATTAAGATTATCACCGAAGGGAAAGAGTATTCCGAAACTCTGGGGAGCATACCGTCAAGTCTCGCAGCATGCGTTATTGCAACTGTCCGAAACCAGAAAGTACGGATACTTGATGAAGAAACCGCGGAAAGGCGGACCGTCACAAGATTCCAAGTAGGGTAGAACATCTATTGGAGCGTCAAAATCTCTTTCTTTTTAGCCTCGCGGCATCATTGTTTGTTGGAGTGATTTCACTTGCGGCAATACAGGAAAGCAAATTGATAGCTTACACTAGTGTGCTCACAGTTGCGTATCTTGGTAGTTCTCTGATATTCAGGTCTAAGGGCAGGATCATCTGGATCATCGAAATAATTTTGTTTCTCGCATTCATTTTTCAAGTCTCGATCTTTTTGATTTAACGAAGAAAACGATTTCTCTGGGCCTTCGTTGTAAGTTCAACCCCTGTCATTGGTACCATGGGGCTTTTCGTGTCAACTCGAGAATACTACAAAAAGTAGTAAACTGTTGCGTTACCGCCACTGAATACGCGGTCCGCAGTTGTATTTAGTGCAACCGAGAAAGAGGTAAGAGAAAAAGTAGGTGCTGGAGCCTCTGGTTCGAGAGCATACGAATTCTCGAAAGTTGTC
>JASHNZ010000045.1 GCA_030041355.1 Nitrososphaerales archaeon | reverse complement strand
GGATACATGCGAATAAGCATGGAGGCTCGCACATTTTTTGACCCTCCTCAGTTTTTCTGATACCCGCTATCGCTCTTATCACCGTATGTATACGCATGTGTCTATATTTCTGGTTCCGTTACCTCTTTGAGGGATTAAGTCGAATCATTAAACAAAGAAATTTGGAATAGAAAACTTTGCCTCGGTAAAACACGTCGGGCTTCCTTCTAGGTATTGCAAAACTCGCAATAATGAGTTGTGACATTTCCGCTTGAAATGTTGTAAGTTACAAAAGTCACAGAGACCGGTTGCATTGGAACGGATAACGTGTAATTGTTGTTGAAGGCGATGATGTTTAGATAGTAGATTCCAAAGCCTCCGTCAATCAGTCTCGCCCAACCAGTCGAGTTCGTAGTTGTCGAATTCAAAATCATTGTTTGCAGTGAATTGTTGCAATAGCCTAAATCCTCGCCTCCAATTTTAGCGCCAACAACCGGAGTTACTTCGGCAGAATCTTGCAACACCTGAATGATCACACCCTCCGTCGGGCCGGTCACTACGCAACTCGTGGAGCTCGTTGTCGTGACGCTCGCTTGATGTATTGCTGTTCGTGGCGTATAAAGTCCCGCAAAATAACCTGCGGCACCACTCAAGATAATGAGAATAACAAAGATTGCCGAGAGGACCGAGCGTTTCATCAAAGCGCACTAAGCGTAAAGGAATTAAAAACATGCCTTCGAAAATTCGTGTGTACAGTGAATCCCTCGGAGAGGTAACAGAACCCTATTTCTCTATGTAGATACACACACTCAAACAGAGAGACAGGTTACATAATGTATCTCCAACTTCCACGAAACCAAAATAATATGCGATTAACAGAGTGATATCGGTAATGGATCTCCTGTCTCAATGACTTATTTTCTCTATAAACCAACCTTAAACACAGACCAGTGTTAGAGCAATTTAAACAATCGTGTAGAATTTTCTAGACGGAGCTTACAGACCGCAACAACTGAAGTCGCAAACCACGCCGAAGATAGTAACACCTTCGCAAATTTGCACACCTAAAAAATACTGCTTTGTCTGATCCATCAACACTAATTGAGCAGAGAAATATCAGATCCGCTAATCGATGCTAGATTTGGTCCGAATCACATAATCGAGATAGAGCGCTCTCTTTAGAATGTCGTAAAAAATGCTTAACGCACCACGTGTATCAAACAGATTGCCTAACGGTGTTGAGTTGTATTGCCATACCGTTGAAGGCTAAAATAATCAAAAAGACCTACTCATGTCTATGAGATTTCTAGAAGCATCTCCTAGACGTAGTATTTCGTCAACCCTAGCCGTTGTAATAGTTGTGTTAGTTGTTGCACTAGCAGGTGTTGGAATCTATGCTTACTCAGTTCACAGCACTGTCACACAATATGTTACACAAAGTGGAAGTCGAACTTTTCTTACGTCTGCAAAAGAAGTAATCCCCTCTGGCGACCCTTCCATTTCCTTTACCTACAATATTCCTATAGATGGTTATCTGAATGTTAGTTATGTGTCCACTACCAGTGTCCATTGGACTTACACGTACGGTTTAACCTCGATCTCCACACCAAGTTCAGAGACAGAAACTGGTTTGACGCTCCCAGTCTTGGCTGGAACTTTAATGTTGTTTATGGATAACGATAACTGTTGTAAAAGCGACTCGGCCACCGTCACAATAACATATTCTTACGCCTAGCTCCGCTTCGCATTCCTTTCTCTCTCTCTATCCTATGGTATGTGTTGTCAGTCGGTGTTCGGTCAGTCAATGACTCAGAGTCAAGCAAACACAAGAGCACACAAGCAAGTGGGAGTGGGCCTACGAGTGAGAACAGGCGTAGGCTCGCATCTTTTATCAAAGTCCATAGTCCGAAAATTATTTCAGGGTCATGTCACGGTATTTAGACGCTAGCTTACCGTAATCCCAAGTTGAGAAGTATGTGGGAGTTATCTCGATTACGCTGTAGACTCCTTTCCTAGCACCATCCAAGTGTCCGGTGAAGTTCGTGCGGTTTCTGCTCTTGATGTATTTGGTCAGTATCTTATCAACTAGTGTAACTGTCTCTTTCTTCCCGGTGACTTCTCTCGCGAACCCTTTGCCTTTTACACCCTTGTAAGGCCACACAACGTCATCCACATCGAAGTAGACCCTGGGTCTTTTTTTGATGTTCTGGAGCTTTTTCGATTGTTTTTCTGTGAAGATGTAGAGCTTTGCTACACTCTGTTCGAATAGGTACCACACCGGATGAACGTACGGATCACCTTTGGCGTCGACTGTGCCGAGTTTGAGTACGCATGTGGATTCAGCTAGGAATTCCAGAGCTTCAGCTTCGGTCATTCCTATGCCCTCCTCTATTTCGAAGGTTCTGATCCCCGGGGTTCTCTTTCCCTTGATTTTCTCGTTTCTCCTCTTCGTTTCTCGCTTCTTCGGCAACCTAATCTCCCACGCTCCGCTTTTGACTTTTTACTAGTGAATTATTGCTCAAATCCCACCGTTCCGCCCTCAGTTTTTAGAAGTTATTCGCGCCAATTCATGTGCGCTGAACTTATGTAGCCCTAAGAATGCCGCAATCCCAGAAGACCATGAATTGCACCTGCGCAAGAGATTCGATTGAGGAGTTCTTAACACGCAGGCTGAAATATCTTTTTTGCAAGTTCGGGACGCTGACTTACCTAGACTCGTGTCTCACCCATCCATAAGAGAATGGTCGCTATGATCCTAGTCGTAGGCGGCCTGAACGGTTTTGTAGGATCAAACACTACGGAAGCATTGGTGGAACTAGGCTATGACTGCGTGGTCACACGCCATGAGAACGCGGAAGTCCCTAGCTTCCTTCAGAAGTATATCGATCAACATCGGGTGTTCGTTGAGCAAGCGGACGCAACCTCGATCGCAGATTTGCGCAAAGTCGGGGAGAAACATAAGATAGATGGCATCGTGAATGTTGCCGGAGGATTCAAAGCAGGAAATCAAGGCGCCATCGCGGGTCTGATAGGATATCTTAACATGCTTAACGGTACTTTCCAGATCGCGCGAGAATGGAAAGTTAAACGAGTCCTATTTTCCAGCACAGTCGGATTGTATTTTGGAATTCCTGGACTAGTCAATGAAGAGCAGCCCTTCTCTCTCGAGAGTCCCTTTCCTTTACTCGGATATCATAAGATCGTCGAAGTGGCAAGCAATGAGTTCGCGAAGGTGAGTGGCGTAAGTTCTATTTGTGTTCGCCTAGGAGGGATGTTTGGACCCGCCCAGGATCCTGACCAATTCTCGCTTGTTACACGACTGGTCCATGCGGCAGTACACGGGAAACCTCCCGACCTTGAAAACCTATTTTCTGCAAATGCGGAAGATGCTTGGCCTCTCCTTTACATCAAAGACATGGCGCGTGCTATCGCATTGCTACAGACCGTTGAAAAGCTCCATTACAACGTCTACAATGTTTGTCCTGAAAAAGTTACTCCAAATCTAGAACTAGTGGACACGATCAAGAGAGTTATTCCTCAGTTCAGGATCGACCTACCGCCGGGACATGGGCCATTTCCACCGATGCCTGTTACGGAGACGAAACGACTGCAAGAAGATAC
>JASHNZ010000044.1 GCA_030041355.1 Nitrososphaerales archaeon | reverse complement strand
CACTTTTCAGTCACTCCAAAAAGAATTGAGTAAATTGAAAGCTGCCAAATTATGGAAGAGAAATGAAAAATTCTGTAGTCCTGCGCAGAATTAAATGCCCAATCGCACTCAACGCGAACGAAGCCTTTCCTGCCTAGGGGCTTCCAGAGCTTCGTTCTGTTTCCGGAGTTTGCGAAAGGTTATTGCCTTGTTCCTTGATTTGGCGCCGACTCCTCAAGTAAAGAAAAGATGCAACGCTGACTACTATCACGACCAACACGATTGCTGAAATATATACAACATTCTGCGAAAGATGGGGCATTGAATATCCGGGAGACTCGAAGGAGGCTGCGGATAGTAACAATACAGATGTGGTGTTTCTGAATTCCTGAGTTGCATCAGTACTGTTCACGTAGATCAAAACCAATGTAACCGTCGCAGGAACCGCCGAAGGTGGGGCAAAATAATCGATTGGAATGCCTGTGAAAGGAATTGAAGAGATTGCCCCGATATCTCCGATGTAAAGGGAAGCATTACCGAGCACCGTGTTTGAGCCGGTTTTGTTCAAGTAAACATAAACCTGAGCTAGGCTGGCGGAGCCGTCCCCGTAGTTGATCAGAGTCCCGCTTACCTTAACGCTCTGCAAACTTTGAGCGACTTTGACAGCCTGGACTGCGAGATCTATAGTGCCCACCACATCGATCGCCAGAGGAAAACTGGCGCTCTTTGGAGTCCCGAACTGGTTGATGTAATTGATAGTCGCAGATCCGGTGAACTTACCCAGAGTTGCTCCCGAAGAGGCAGTAACGTTGTAATAAAATAACGCACTGCTTTGTGCGGCTATGGACGGGATCGACGAAGGTTGGGTGAAGTTCCCTGTCACCAAAAGACCGCTGGGCAGGCTGAGATCCACCGAGGGCGAAAAGATTGCCGCGTCTCCTACATTATTCACTCGGAGGGTAAAAGTCGAGGTGCCTTGGATCTGTACTGCAGTGGTAAGTTGGCTTATTGAGACCGCTGGAGCGGCGTAAATCGAAATGCAGGTTGGACAGGCGCTGTCTGGTAAGGTCAGGCTCGTGTTCAGGGCCGCGCCATCGTTATCTTGATACGACACAGAGATCGAAGTCGAAACCAGTCCCACCGGCGCACCGTACGCAATATTCAGAGAGAAACTCAGAGTGCCAGTTCCACCCGAGGGAACAGTCGAAGGGCTGGCAGAAAAGTCGGTAGCCTCCGCGCCCTCGTTGCCTGAGATAATCGTGGAATTGGGCAAGTAAAGAGTGCTCGACAGGTCAGTGACGGCAAACGGATTGGGATTTTCAAATTTAAGACTGAGAGTATCATTTTGATCTCCTTGGAAGCCCCCAGGATTTCCCTTTGAAGTCGTCCAACTGCTTCCAATAAACGACAGCTGCAAGGGAGTGGTTATTGCGATGTCGAATGTTAGCGTCTGATTGAATTCTCCCCCTTGACCCGTCGCATTGCTGTAAGAGATAAAGATAGGAACGTCGTAGTATTGCATGTAACTTTCTTGTAATACCGATATGGAAAATGTCGCGGTACCAGTATCACCTGGACCCAGCTGTCCGGACACCACTGAAGAAGCAAGGGTTCCGTCCGTGACTGTGCTGTTCACCATGTCTGTCCCCGTGAGGTTGATCTGCTCCTCTATGCCATAGATCTTCCCCGGGTTGTTGTTTTGAATAGTCACACTGTATAGCGCATTTACATCTCCAGGAATCGCGCTCCCACACTGGCAGGTTCCCCATCCATAACCTGCGAGGTACAGGCCTGTATACGCTGAGGAGAAGGTAGGAGTTTTCGAAGAGTAGGTCGAATTCAACTCAACGACTAGTCCTGAGAATACGATCAAAGAAAGGATCGCAACGGCGAGGAAAACTCTTCTGATCATGAAATATCCAACTTCCTCGAACTCATAGCGAGGTCTTTACCAAGGCGTCGAGAGGGACTGTAGTTGTCGCAATAATTACAAGACCAGTTATGCCTGAAACCGCGAAAACAGCCAGGCCTATGAGCAAGGCATCAAATCCTCTAGCATCCTGCGCCACTCTAACACACTGGGCCGGAGATAGGCTGTTTTGACTGACATAAGTCGTACAATCCGACATCGTGTTGAAAGTGTTATGACAGCCCGAGTTTATGCCACAGTAGCCCACAGGAAAAGCGTAAGTGCCATAAACCTGCCAGACATATAATCCGCCAACGAAAACGACGGCAGCGATCACGAAGACGATTATGGTTGCCTGAAGCGGTCTCTTCGTCAGTGCGTACCGAAATTTTCCGGGCCGTCGCCCTGCGGCTCCTGCCTGCATTCCCTGATTTGAAGAGGCACTTTCAAGCCCGTTAATGATTCCCAACGGCTATAAACACATGGTCTGTACCAATTCTACATAAAAGTATTCTCACATAATTTTTCCGCAATTCCAAAAAAGGATAGCAATGGCTGATTGATTTTGCATCGATCCCTACTATTAGTGTCACAATTGTTCTACTGAGCTTGAAGGCAAGACTCGGCGTCTTTTTCGAAACTCTACGACCTTGCTCTATAACTTTCTATATATCCATACCTGATATGCGAGATGGAACAAGGCGCAAATTCACTTCGGCCTCTCGCTTTACGAATAGAGAATGCAAAAGTTATCAGCTACTTTAACGGCGCTGCTTTCACCAATGAGATAGCAGTAATTTGAGGAAAGGGGATTCAAATTAAATGAACGAAAAGCAATTCAACCGAATTTGTTTGATAATGGTTCTCACTTTCGTTATTCTACTCGTCAATATATTCGGATATGCAATTTACGAAGTGATGCCAACTCATACAATTTGTGAAATTGAAATTGAACGAGTGCTAAGCTATACATCTGGCGGACGACTGATAATCGCGCATCAATCAATGATGGTCTGTAAATCAAAATGAGTAAGCCTTACGACTATCAGTTAGTTCAATTGAGACAGCGCTTCTCTGACTAGACTTCTAGATCGTTGAGAGTTCGTTCACTTTGGCTTCAGTTTCTTAGCTGATTACCTTTCTGAATTGATACAGCGTCGCCGCGAATGTCACGAGAGCGATTACCCCGATCAAAGTATAGGCCCACGCAAGCGTACTGAAAGTCAAGCCGCCCAGTACCAGGTCGCGCGTCACGTCCGCAGCATAGCTCACCGGATTATACTTGGAGACGGTCTGCGCCCAAGAGGGGAAAAACGAAATAGGAAACATCGCGCTGCTCACAAAGATGAGGGGAAAAAATAGCACCCCAGAGATCGCGGAAATCGTCTCGGTCTTCCTCGTCCTTATCCCAACGGTAAGGAAGATCCCCGACAGCGCAAGCTCAAAAAACGCAGTGGTCAAGAGAATGAGCAAGATTCCGGGCAGTCCAGAGGAGATTTTCACGCCCAGTGCAATCGCAACGATGATCGTGATGATCGACTGGCCCACGACTACGAGCATATCCGTCAACAATCGGCCTAGGAGAATCGCAGGCCTCCTAACCTGAGTGAGCAGCATCTTCGAGAGGAACCCTGAATTCAGATCGTTCGCGATCGAGACTCCGCCTTGAGGGGCACTGATCATCGCGTTCAGCATTACAACACCCGGCGTCAGATATGCCAGGTAGCCCCCCGACACGCCCGGGAGAAAAATGCTGAACTTTTGGAGAAGCTGCGAGAAGAGCAACAGAAAGAGCAAGGGTGTGACCAGATTTGTCGCAAGCAGCGTGGGATTCCTTACGAGTTTGATCAGATATCTTTCCAGAAGGGATTGCGTGTCGTAAAATATGGCCAACTTATCAACTCACATGAGAAACGGCTCGGTTTCCTTTCTCGAAAGCTCCTCTGATCGGATGCGCCGACCAGTCTGGCGGAGAAACACATCGTCCAAAGTCGGGGAGGAAATGCTGAGAAAAGAGGGTCGAATGCTGTTTTTATCGAGAGTGGTAACAATGTCTGCGATGATCTGGCCCGCGTTCTTCGCGTAGGCTATAACGCCACTTTCTGAATCGAGGATGTTCGTGACTCCCCCGATCGTCCTGAGAAGCTCCTTGGTCTTCGCTCTCAGGAGTGCGTCTTCTAAAGTTAGAGTGATCGTGTCGCCGCCCAGCGCAGCTTTGAGCTCCGAAGGAGAACCCTTTGCGATGAGCTTCCCGTGATCGATTATGGAAAGCTCCCGGCACAGCCGGTCAGCCTCCTCGAGATACTGCGTTGTCAAGAAGATCGTGATCTTTTCCTCCTTGTTCAGAGCTTCCAAGTATTCCCAAATCGCGACGCGTGATTGAGTGTCTAGCCCCGTGGTCGGCTCGTCCAAGAACAGGAGCTTGGGCTTGTGGATTAGGGCAGAAGCCAAGTCGAGCCTCTTCCTCATCCCGCCAGAGTAACGGCCCGCAGGTTTCCTTGCAACTTCATCTAGTTGCACCAGTTTCAGCAGCTCTTCTATGCGATTTTCAAGCACGGAGCCGTGCAGCTGTTGCAAACGGCCTTGGAGACGCAGGTTCTCCCAGCCATTCAAGTCAACATCAAGACTCGTCTCCTGGCTCAACACGCCGATGGATCGCCGAATTTCTCTTTGGGATTTTTCCAAATCGTAACCGGCGACAGAGACCCGGCCCGAAGTTTTTCTCAAAAGCGTGGTCAGCGTCTTGATTGTGGTGCTTTTTCCCGCCCCGTTCGGACCGAGAAAGCCGAAGAACTCGCCTTCCTTCACGCGAAAGGAAATACCGTCAACAGCGCGCGTCCCGTCAGGATAAATCACGACGAGGTCTTCAACGGTTATGATGTCCTGCAACGTTCTCAGTTATTTGACGTTTCTCAAGGGCTGATTAGCCTTAGGGTGCTTTAGCTCACCTACGCCTCAAAATATGTATTACATGCCTTTCACCTCTAATGCAAGTGACCTCATGCAAAGAATAGTCATTGAAGTTGATGTTGTCGATTTTGCCAAAATGTCAGGAGATCGGGTGATTGAGAAGATCAAGTCTCTCGAAGTCCTGCATTTTATAAAACAGGACAAGGAGGAAATGATAATCATCGCAAGCGTAGAATTCAAAGATCCGTCGACAAAGCTTGATGAGGTTTTCAACGAAAAAGACTCGCTGTTGCAAGTGCTAGATCATAGCAAAGAAGGAAAATACCTTATCCTCTCGAAGAGCAAGCCTCAAAACGATCCTACCGGACAGATTCTAGCATCCGAGTTCTGGGCTATGGGGGGCTACATGTTGACGCCTCTCGAAATCAAAAATGGCAAGCTCAAAATGAGTTTTCTAGGGAGCGCAAAGCAGATGCGAATCATACCTTCATTGCTAAAAGCGACCGGGATCAGCTACAAGGTGCTTCAGCTTGCCGATGCGAATTCTTCACCGGACTCCCCTTTGAGTCAGCTGACCGAGAAACAGCGGAAGGTTTTGACCGCGGCGTACAACTATGGCTACTACGACCTGCCAAGAAAGATCGATTCCAGGCAACTTTCCGAGAAGCTCAAGATCGGAAGCTCGGATTTCATAAAACACAGGAGAAAAGCGGAGAGGCGCGTCCTTTCCGAGGTACTAAAAACGGCTTGATTGTTTTATCTTGAGATTTTAAGCTCTCTTTTCTATTTTGAAGGTATTTTCGAATATCACAGTTTCTTCGCGTATTCTGCAGTAATGGGATCTGGAATCGCATAGGCATCAGAATTTGCATTTTTGATTACCAATCCATATTTCGTGAGATAGGTCAGTGAGTCGTTGAACACGCTCTCGCTGACATGGCCTTCATTCAATTCCACAAAATCGTAAATGTTCAACTAGGGCACACCCTAGTAGTTATAACAATTTCATGCAAAACAATGTTCCGTTTAGTTAAGCATGTTTGTGGCGGAATGAGCGAATTTCCTTTGCAACCATGAAACGAGCTATTGTAAGATTAGGCGCAATTTTCTAAACAATTGCTATTTCGACACTCGTGTATGTAGAAGCTAGGAGAAGCTAGGTTACCTTAATGACCGTACTTAGAGTAAGGTGGGAAATGAACCAAACCAATTGCATGTAGCAATGGCTATTTCTGAAAATAGATAGCTCTGCCACCGTTTTTTTTATACGACCATGAAACAATGGAGTTAGAGCGCTTCAAACCATTGCAATTTTGGATCGTATGTAGAAGCTAGGGGGAGGGGGTATAAATACGTCAGAAAAACCGGTTTTGTTTCTTCTATGGGTGAAAGAAGAAGCTTAGGTGTATTTCTAAAGTAAACGGAGCAGCAAGACAAGATGGATGCATTCTTAACTCGGAAGACTAACGGAAATACTCATGGGCTATATTTTCCTAGCTAGGCATGGAGAGACAACTTCAAACGAATCAGACATTAACGCTGGTCTGCTCGATGATCCTTTGAACAAAAAGGGAAGAAA
>JASHNZ010000007.1 GCA_030041355.1 Nitrososphaerales archaeon | reverse complement strand
ACGTCGATTGAGCAAGTAACGGTACCATAACAGGGTGTGATGCTAACCTTCCAATCGGTATTGTTAGAGTTCATGGGCAGTGCAGTCCCATCCTCTGGTTCCAGCGAATCCGAATGAACCAGTTGAATACTTATGGCGTACGGAGCACTGATTGTAGCGTCAACGATGAAATTTGAACCGTAAGGGCCCGAGATTGTGTAGTACATCTCTGGCGTAGTACTCGGATTGGCACCTAAGATGCATGATTCATAACTCCAGCTAGCGGGAAGTGAATTGATGGTATACTCGGGGTAAGCGAGTGAATTACAGTGCGCAGGGCTAGTCGTACTTGCAGTCGTGCTTGAGGTCTTTGTGCTTTTTGAAATAATTAAGACGGTCGTTGTTAGGGATAGCACTATCACAATTAATGCGATGATGAAAATGACTCTTAGGTTCCATTTGCCCAATTTAGAGTGAGACTGCGTATTAAAGATAGGATTTCCTCGTATTAAATCCGTTTATCCTCTGGCTAGGGTCTCATATTCAGAAGTAATCTAGGAGCTTTGGCCTCTGAGGCGATGGGACATATTCGGAATATTCGAGCGGTAGATCCCACTCTTCCAGCATCCAGTGGCTGTAGAGAGTTTTCTCTTCTTCGGTTGCTGTCCCCTTTTTGTAGATTCTGGTCTCTATTTGGGGCATCTCTACTAGGCAAGCCTCGCGGGTTTCAAGATAGCCATCTCTTGCAATGAGTATCGACGCTGAATCACCAGGTTCCCTGTTCCCAATGTAGAAGGGAAGGGTCATGAAGTCCATTCTAAGGTTGTCCACCGCAATGATTTCATCACCCGCGGCCAATCCCGCCTTGTCTGCCGGAGTGGAGAACAGCTTTGAGGCAATGAGGATCTTCCCTGCTTCTGTTTTCACTTTAATTCCAAGATACCCTTTCCCAGATGTACTCTTATTCCTTGGACCTAGCCTGAGACCGGCATAACCCAGATAGGAACCAAAGTCCACTCCCTCGTGGCCCCTTACTCTCTTATCGAAGATTTCCGCGGAAAGATTCTTGCTACACATCTCGTTACATATCCTCTCAAATTCTCCATCCGTGTAACCTCTATGCTCTTTGACGAAACTTTCGTTGTACAATTTCCTCATTGCATCATCTAAGCTTCTCTCGTTCTTGGTGGACTTCCGGATCTCCATATCGATCATCCAGGCAATTACGGCACCTTGGAAGTAGTAAGAGCTGTGAGTATTGGGCGAATTCTCATTAGGGTGATAGTGCTTGATCCACGTATCAAAACTCGATTCCTCGGCGCTCTCATACTTTGGACCGGGGAGAGAGCTCAGCTGGTCAATGTTCACACAAAACGCATCCATATACTCTGCCGTTGAGTATATTCCGCATCTGCGAAGTATCAGGTCATCATAGTAACTTGTTATTCCCTCAGCAATCCAAAGCGACTTTGTATAGGTCTCACTCGAATAGTCGAAAGGACCGAGGCCTCTGGGTCGCATTCGTTTAACATTCCACGCATGGAAAAATTCGTGACTGAAAAGCCCCATTGAACGTGCGTATTCCTGCCGTGGCATGAGCCTGAGACGTGGGATTATGCAATGGGTGCTGCTAAGGTGCTCCAGCCCGCCGCCTTTTCCCCCTAGATTGAATCCAGCAAAGTCAACTAAGAACACATATTTCGAGTATGGGATAACGCCAAAGATCGTCCAAGTAGATTCAACTATTCCTTTGAGGTCGGAGACAAATGATTGCGCGTCAATAGGTTTGGGGCCGAACATCGAGACGTCATGAGTTATGCCTTCCACTACAAAGGAACGCACTTCTTGGTTTCCGATTTCTATGGGGGAATCGACCATAATGTCAAAATTAGGCGCTCTAAAAGACCAGGAATTTGTCTCATTCGTACCTTCATTGTGATCGAGAGAAGTGGAAACTACCTTCCACTCATGAGATGGAATTACAGTAAGCAAGACTGGCTCATTCTCATAACCTTCGGCAAACATGAACACGCTAGCCCCATTGATTATTCCATGACGATTGTCCAGATAGCTTGTGTCAACCGTATACTCAAAGGCATAAACGCGATAAGTAATCCTTACCGATCTACCGGAAGAACTTTCAACGACCCAGCTGTTTTTCGAGTCCTTATAGGAACCTATCTCAGAGTCTGTGTCGGCATAATGCGCTTTGAATTCAAGGACATTTCTTGCAAATTCTCTGACGAGATAAGAGCCGGGGGTCCACACAGGCATTACGACGCGGAGTCTTTCACGCGAAGAAGTTGTGCCGGGGATGATCATCTCAACGTTAAAATAATGTGTTTCCGGAAAATTCATTGAGACAGTGTACTGAACTGGCATTAAGACCTTCGAATAACTTGGTGTCGTTTGCATTATGCAAGCTTTTCCATGAATTCGGAATTTCCTTTGATTTTTCTCGGCATCGATATTCTTTTCAAGCAAATCTGAATCTTTTAGCACTAGGCTTTGCCACTTTATTGCCCATTTTGCCACGCCCGCGAAACGGGAAGGGTGCTTGCTGCTGAAGAGGATGGGACTGAAGTGCTTCTGCTGATGTTTGATTGCCCATTCTTTATGAAACTTGAGGTGTCGAATCTGGAATCCGATGAAAAAGCTCAGGCTTTTCTAAATCAGTGGCGAACTGAAGATGGCGAGCAGTGGCTGCAGAGTGTCGGACCGATCTTACGTGAGCGTGAAAAGAAAAACATCGCTCGATACTCTTCGCGGGTTGCGGCTTAGTGCAGAGACGCTCGGGATGAAAATCGATAGTCTTTCCGGTGTTGAAGACTCGCTATGGAACGTTCAAAGCAAAATGAGGGAAGACCCAACAGACTGATCAACGAAAAGAGTCCCTACTTGCTTGAACATGCTTACAATCCCGTCGATTGGTATCCATGGGGCGACGAGGCATTTCAAAGAGCAAAGAGAGAGAATAAGCCGATCTTCTTGAGTATTGGTTACTCTTCATGCCACTGGTGCCATGTTTTTCGAAGGGAGTCATTAGAGGATCCGGGCATAGCACAATTTCTTAATTCGAATTTTGTCTCGATTAAGGTCGACCGTGAGGAAAGGCCCGACATCGATGAGATTTACATGAAAGCTGTAACTTCAATGACTGGATCGGGAGGATGGCCGCTGAACGTATTTCTGACTCCCACGCTCGAGCCAATATACGGCGGTACCTATTTTCCTCCTGTGTCTCGGGGTGCGTTACCTGCCTTCTTCACGATCCTGAAAGGAGTTTCTGACGCATGGAATTCGGATAGAGAAAATATTCTCCAGTCAGCCTCGCAAATGAAACTGGCTCTCGCTGAAGTGTATAGTACGAGTGATTTAGCTGTAGCTGATCTTGGTGATTCCGCTTTTGACGCTTGTTTCAACGAACTCGCCTCAATATTCGATGAGAAATATGGAGGATTTGGTAGTGCGCCTAAATTTCCAATGCCCCCTTATCTCTTCTTCCTCCTGAGATACTACATTAGAGATAGGTCCAAAGCCCCTCTCTTGATGGTTAGAAGAACCTTAGATCAGATGGCTTGTGGTGGGATATACGATCATGTGGGAGGCGGATTTCACCGATACTCCACAGATAGAGAATGGCTAATCCCTCATTTCGAAAAGATGCTCTACGATAATGCTCTCTTGTCTTTAGTGTACACCGAAGGCTATCTAGTCACGAAGGACGTGCATTACAAGAGAATTACTATGGACACACTCGAGTGGGTCTTGCGTGAAATGCATTCTGAGAACGGAGGCTTCTTCTCAGCCCAAGATGCTGACAGCTCGGATGGCGAAGGGTCGTACTATGCTTGGAACAGAGATGATGTTCTCAAGGCGCTTACTCAGGCTGGAGACTTCGATTGCAAAATATTGGAAAGATATGCGGAAATTATTTGCCGATACTTTGGGATCAGTCAGGCAGGAAATTTTGAACAAGGCAGGTCCCTTCTAAGCACGACAGAGGATGTAGTGCGGGGGATTTCCGGAGATTATTCGATGAGCCCGAGCGAAATAAATTCCATTATAGGCGAGGCAAAAATTTCAATGTACAAGTTTCGGATCAAGCGCTCGAAGCCCGCAACTGACGATAAGATATTGACAAGCTGGAATGGACTAATGATTTCCGCGATGTCAAAGGCATATCAGGCATTTGAAGAGGAGAAGTTCATGTTTGCGGCAAGAAGCTCTGCAAATTTTGTTTTGACCAATCTTTGCAAAAAGAAAAACGGGGAGTGCGTAGGCCTCATTCATAGATTCAGAGAGGGCGACGCAAAAGTTGATGGTTTGCTTGACGATTATGCGTACTTCGTAAATGGCTTGATAGATCTGTATGAGTCTGATTTTGATCCGAATTTTTTGAAGGAAGCAATCGAACTTGCTGAGGTAATGATCGAAAAGTTCTATGATGAAAACAAGGGTGGATTTTACTTCACGGAGAAAAATGCATCGGACCTCATCGCAAGGGCAAAAGAGGGATACGACGGGGTAGTTCCTTCGGGTAATTCAATGGCAGTTCTCGCCCTGTTCAGACTGGCGGAATTTGCTGGAAACGAAAAATTCCGACATAAAGCGCGGGAGACTATACGGGCATTCTCATCCAAAATTGAAAGACAACCATCTGCCTTTACCTTCATGCTATCCGCTCTTGCATTCACCGTATCTGGTCCTAAGGAGGTAGTCTTTTCGGGAGACAAGGATTCACCTCAGTTGCGTTCCTTGCTACGGGACTATAGGTCAGAGTTCGTTCCAAACGGCGTGACCCTAATAGCCGAGGACGAGATGGCAAAACTATCGCCGCTGGCCGAAGGGAGAATCGCAGGTCCAGCCGATCAGGCGAAGGTCTATGTTTGTAGCGGCAATGTTTGCAGATTGCCGGCGTACTCGAGCGAGGGTCTCAAACAGGCTTTGGAATTGTAGGTTTTCCGACTCTTCGGGCGTATTCGAACAGTTGCATTTATATTAGAAAAAATGCAATTGTTGTGGTCTAATAAAACTTGAACGCGCGATCGGCCGCTTTTGGCAATTGGAAAATTGCCTCCAGCTCCTTGAAAATATTTCATAATATACTCAGAATAATACTATTTTATAATGAAAATTCGCGTGAATCAGACTGGCGAAATCATTACTCTTAGTGAGCGACTACTTTTCGTCAATTAAGCTGAGCTTGATGTGAATTGCTTTCAACTTTGTCTGCTAAAAGAAGTGAAATGATGAAACCGCTAAAGATTCACCGACGGTCAAGAAAGAAAATGCAAGCATCAAAATATGCCAGCAATACAAAACCGATAACAAATTCGAATAACGATTCGATCATCATTAAGGAAAGACAAGAGGTTCGAGTCAGACTTAGCTCCGGTATTATGGAGGAGCTTATGGACAAAGCTTACGTCAGTGTCTATGATCCCTTTCGCGAACTGATCGCGAACAGTTACGATGCCAACGCTTACAAAGTGAGAATTGAAATCGAAGATGAGCATAGCTGTTACGTTGACGACGATGGTTACGGAATTTCCGATTTCAACTCATTTCTTACCAAGGGAATGACGGAAAAACGGACGAAGCAAGGAACTTCGGAATCAGGACGTGCCCTAATTGGAGAGAAAGGCCTAGGATTTCTTTCAGTGTTCAAAATTGCAAGGGAGGTGGATGTCTACTCGCGTCCGGGACCGCAAACATGGCACGTCCAGCTAACGGACGAGATAATCAGAAATTCCATTGACAATGGTGTTCCTATACCCATTGAGGACGCTGGCGATTTTCTCACTTACGGAACCCGAATTTATTTGCGTAAGCTTAAGAAATCTTTTAGCATTGCAAAACTCTACGAATACGTTTGCGTGGCATTTTCGCCTATTCTTACTTGGCAATTTAGGATACTTGTAAATGGAAACGAGGCGATCGCTCCGGAGCTCCCCTCGGGAATATTGCATGAGAAATCCGGAGAAGGCTATCAAATCGCGTTGGTGGATCCCTACAAAGTCGAAGATAGAAAGCCTGTCCGATTTTACAACAGGGGAGTTTTGGTGAAGAGAGAGGTAATTGCCCGAAGACCAACGCTGACTGGCTATGTCAATACAGACCTTACGCTTGTAACCGGCAGGGGAGCATACGTGGAAGACGATCTCTACCACAAGTTCAAGAAGGCGCTTGATTCCTTCGTGGAAGGCATACCCGACAGCCCTCATTACTCGAATGTTTTGGTTCAGAAATCACTAAACAAACTGGCCCGAGTTCTAGAGAAGGCGCTTTCAACGGTCGATATACCTCTTCCAGCTGAGTACAAGATTTTGAACGAGCAACAACTCGCTGAGGCTCCCTTCCAAGCCGATCTACCGAAGAAAGTAAAGGAAAAGATCAAACAAATCAAAATCATAACAGGTACGCCGAGACTCCCACGAGAAGTCAGGGCTGCGAAAACCAAGTTTGGAACGGTGAAGGAGGCTCAGCTTAGTCCTTCAGATCTGCCAGTTCTCACGACTTCAGATTCAATAATATTGAATCTTTCGCATCCTCATATTTCTCAGCTTGCGACGATTCCTGGAACCTACAGGGATTTGACTTTGATGACTTTCGTCGCCGAAGGATTTGTGGATCTTTTGGGCACGAGAAACAAAGAGGAATACAAGGAAATGACCGACAAAGTCGTGAGAGAGATGTTGAAGCTTTACGGTCAAGAAATTAAACAAAACGCATCTCAAGCCAAGAAAGCGACCATGGCCGAGCAACCATCGACTCCTTCTGATTCTTTTGAGAGCCACGAACCAATGTCAGAACCTTTGGCTATGACTGCCAACTCTGTCGTCTCTGCGGAAAGCCACCAATAAGATCCGTTGGAATGAAAATATGCGCTTTTCGTATTTGCGAAAGCCAGAAATCTTGGTAATGCCCTAACCAAGGCTTCTGATCTTTTAGCGACTTATTTCAGGGTATACTCGATCTTTTTTGTTCGAGCTGGGTCCGCGAGTTCTGTTGATCGTGTTGTCGTCATGGTTTACGTTCTGACCTTTTATTATAATACATTTGGAAAAACAGCTCAAGCGGATGCGAAACATAGTGCCGAAATGGCAAAGAGAATTAATCCCAACCTCGTCATGCTTGGGTAGCGACCTGACGTAATAAAGGACGAAGAGCATTTGAACGGAATATCAATATTAGATTCGGAATTCGGCTGATGGGGTCGAGTTCAAATGACTCTGGTTTATGCTTGCATCGCGCCACACGGTGGAGAAATTGTCTCCGAACTTGCAAGGGATCAGAAAACGGCACGTCTCTTTTCTGAAACAAGATCTGGAATGGCCCGTCTTGCCAATGAGATGAAAAAGGCAAATCCGGATACGATTGTCATTGCAAGTCCTCACAACCTGAGACTTTGGAAGAAGATCGGAATCGTTTTTTCGGAAAACTCCTCGGGCTATCTTCTAAGTGATTCAAAGAGCAAGCTGAGAATCAATCTGTCTGTCAAATGCGATACGAAATTCGCACGCGAGCTTTTCTCAAACGCGATAAAGAGAAAACTTCCAGTGGTAGGAGCCAACTATGGAACTTTCGAAGGTCTCTTATCAGATCTTCCTATGGACTGGGGGACGTTCATACCTCTCTGGTTCTTTTTGAATGGAGAGAAACACAAAGGAAAGCGGATCAACAAGCCGATGATTGTCATTGTAACACCTTCGAGGGAGATTCCAATGGCCCAGAATATTGAATTCGGAAAGACTATAGCAAAATTAGCGGAGAGCCGAAAGAGCAGTCGAATTGCGTTTGTCGCTAGCGCGGACCAGGCACACGTTCACAGAAGGGATGGTCCTTATGGGTTTCATGCCTCAGCAAAGCAATTTGACGAATTCGCGGTTACCGCCATAAGAAATGGAAACTTATCTCCGTTGCTAAGATTGGACTCAGGATTTGTGGAAGATGCAAAACCCGACAGCCTTTGGCAGCTTGCGATCCTCCAAGGAATTCTAACGAAGCTTCCAATGAGCGCAAAGCTCTTTTCGTATCAAGTTCCGACGTATTTTGGAATGATTTGCGCTGGCTTTACCCCGCTCAAAAAATGAAGTAAGGCTGTAGCTAGTAGCGGCTCTATGACACGTGGATTTCTTCACACAACCAACACTAATCCAATTTCATGACAAACCCTTTAACTCTGCCTTCAAAAAAAGCATAAATTTCGAACACTGTTTGATGTTTCCGTGTCACAACAGATCGCTGCACCATCAAACGAGCAGGCACAAGTCTATGTAGAGATTGAAAAGGAATCTAGCGCTCCACAAGTGGGTCGTGCCTTAAAGAGAAAAGAAGATCCTAGACTCATCACGGGCAGAAGCAAATATGTTGACGATCTCAAGTTTCCCGACATGCTTTACGGCGTAGTACTCCGAAGCTCTTATGCTCACGCAAGAATAAAACGGATCAACATTTCACGGGCAGTCGAATCCAGCGACATCAGACTGATCTTCACTTCCGAGAATCTGCCTCGAGGCATCGAGAACGTTCTATCCTCAGGAAAAACACAGGCCGGGGAAGAGATTAAGCGGCCTCTACTTTGCAAAGACGAAGCGACGTATGTGGGAGAGCCCCTTGTATTTCTAGTAGCGACGACTCGAGATGGTGCGGAGGACGCTCTTGAGTTAATTGATGTGGAGTACGCTGAACTGCCGGCCGTAGTGGATCCTGAATACGCGTGGGAGAACACTAGTCCTAAAGCTAGAACCGGGCTAGAGTCAAACGTAGTCCTGATTGAAAAGAGGGATTACGGGGACGTTCGTGCTGCATTTGAAAAAGCACCGAAGATCGTAAAGCTCGATCTTGTCAATCAGCGTGTCGCTCCGACTCCGCTTGAAACAAGAGGATGCGTCGCCTATTTTGACCCTGGCACAGGGATGTTAACGCTCTGGATTTCTACACAAGCGCCCTTTCAAGTAAGGTCAGACATCTCCACAATTCTCAATCTTCCCGAGAATAAGGTCAGAGTAATTGCACCCGAGGTCGGAGGAGGGTTTGGGGCGAAGCTGTCGCTTTATTCAGAGGAAGTGCTGGCATCCCTCGCGTCGACGCAATTAGGGCAACCTGTAAAATGGATCGAGAGTAGGTCGGAGAATTTTCTTTCAATGACATGTGGCCGAGGACAAAACCAGCATGTGGAAATTGCCGCCTCAGAGAAAGGTAGAATTTTAGGCCTGAAGGTGAAAATTATAGGCGATGCTGGGGCTCATCTCACTGAAGGCTCTTCTGATTCAGCGTTCACTCTTCGGATGGCGCCCGGCTGCTACATCATACCCGCCTATTCGGGAGAAACTGCAGTCGTTCTTACGAACAAGGTCCCGCATGATGCCTACAGAGGTGCCTCGCGGCCCGAGGCGACATTCCTCATTGAAAGAGCGATGGATGAACTTGCTAGAGAGCTCGGAATGGATCCTTCAGAAATTCGCATCCACAATTTTATCCCCAAAGAAGACTTTCCCTATAGGACAGCGGGAGATCTCGAGTACGACTCCGGCGATTATGCCATGAATCTTCGAAAGGCTCTGGAACTCTCTGGATACGACGATTGGAGACTGGAGCAAAAAAGAGCAAGGCAGCAGGGCAGACTACTAGGAATCGGGATTGCGACCTATGTGGAAATCTGCGCGTTCGGACCGGAATTTCCACAGACTGCTGCGATAACTGTAAGCAAATCCGGAATGGTTACGATTATTTCGGGCACTTCACCTCACGGACAAGGTCACGAAACCCCTCTTGCCCAAATTGTTGCAGACAAGTTTGGGATTGACGTTGATAATGTTAGTGTAGTATACGGAGATACGGCTCAGCTGGCCTGGGGTACATTTACAGCTGGAAGCAGGTCTGCCGCCCTCGGCGGCACAGCGGTTTACATGTGCGCAGACAAGATTCGGGAAAAGATGGCTGACATAGCAGCGCACTCGCTTGGTGTCACGAAGGAAGAGATTGAATTCAGCGGCGGCGAGCTAAAATCCATGAAAGACGGGAGGAAGAGAGCTCCTTTTTCCAAAGTTGCGAAAGACGCCTACAACCCTGAATTGATCCCCAAAGGCATGGAACCAGTTCTTTTCGCCTTCAGCGCCTTCGCACCTACAAACTATACCTTCCCTTTCGGGACTCATGTAGCGGTCGTCGACATAGAGAAGGAGACAGGGGCGGTGCAAGTAGTGGAATATACTGCGGTTGATGACGTCGGTAAGGCTCTAAACCCTCTAGTAGTGGAAGGTCAAGTTCAAGGGGGAATCACTCAGGGGTTAGGGCAGGCAATGTTGGAGCAGGTAAAATATGATTCTGATGGTCAACTGCTGACGGCTAGTCTACTTGATTACCAGATTCCAATGGCTAATGATGTTCCTACCTTCAGGACCTTTCGGACCGAAACTTCGACTTATACAAATCCTCTGGGCGTAAAGGGAGTTGGAGAAGCTGGGACAATTGCTGCGACTCCCGCGGTTGCTAACGCCGTCGCGGATGCTCTAAGTCACCTTGGAATTAAGATTAAAGACATGCCCTTCACGCCTGAATACATCAGGAAGCTCCTTTCTGCGTAGGCAGCCTAGGTTCGAAATAGATCATAAATCCTAGTGTTAAAGAACTGTTAAACCCTAGCATATTCTCGGTGGAAGATTTTGATATGCCGTTGAAGTTGAGTCTCTC
>JASHNZ010000006.1 GCA_030041355.1 Nitrososphaerales archaeon | reverse complement strand
GCCAGAGAAGATATCAGGCATCCTCGACGCTAGAAGAACTCATTTTCACTGGGATCAGTATTTAGAGAGACACTCCTTCATTTTGGATAGTGTCTCGGGCAGTAATACTTCTTCAAAACGAGCCCTTTAGAGCGAATGTGCTCAACGCACAGATTCTTTTCGCAATCTACGCATTGTTTTCCGTGATCTTTGCAAGCTAGGCCACCACATTCTTCGCACAAGATTACAGATTCGGTCGGGTGATTCCTTTCCGTGACATTGCAATAGGCGAAATCGTCTCCGACAATGCGACAAGTGGTTGATTGCATCATACGCTGATAGACTCTATTTTTGTATTGAAAGACTCCCGTCACAAGCGGAACGTGCATGAGATCAACTGAAATTATTCGGACATTGTTTTCGTAGGGACGAAGTGTCTTGGTCTCCACTCGATTTTTCAATTGTTTCCTAAAAGTTTGCTGCAGATGTTTTGCTATTTCAACTCGCGCAATCCTTTCTGCGTCAGAACGGCTGATTTTTGTGGGAAACGCTTCAATCTTCGAGAAAGAAGCCATTTGAGCAATCTTTGATCTCTCGAGCTCTCTTTGCTGTATTACTGCACATCCAGAGAAACACCCCGTTTGTTGTATTTGGGGTGAAACGCCCGAATGAAGAGCTATGTCAGCAACTGCCCCGTTCTGACCTTCGATAACAAGCATGCCATGACTCTCCAGATTGACTGTTTCGTAGAAGAACCTAGTCTGGGCGAAACAATCGTACTCGACAAAGAAGTACGGCAAGTACACAAGTTGTAGCGTCCTCGACATTAATTTGCTCGGTATGTCGTTCAGCAGCCATTTTTCGAAGTCTTTGGAAATGGGGAGTGCGTAAACAGACTTTTCTCCGACTGGTCCAGTTACTAATTCCCTTCCCAGGACCTTCTCGAATTCAGCTTTGAAGGATCCGTCGAGATCGTTCAGATTCCAAGGATATAATGAAATGAGTTTGATACCGTTGTTGGCATACTGTTCCTTTTTCCAATCCATGTTCTTTCGATATCTCTCCCTATCTTTGGATTCTCCAACGTCGATCAAGCCCCAGAATTCAACATAGACCTGATAATCTGGAAGGTAAAAATCGGGATGACTGATTTCACTTCTGAAAGCTGAAACCTCAGTTTTCGCTTGGTCTTCGTATGTGTACTTGATTCTGTTTTCGAGAAAGTAATCAGCTATCTGCTTTTCGCCTTGACTCTTGACAGTCTCGCCTCGAAGAGTCTTGGTTTTAACTCCGTATTGATTTCGGCGAAAAGACGAGTCCATATGTACGACAAGACGAGAAAGGAATTTTTCAGCTATTTATCTTCGAAGAATTTCTAAATCTAATAGGACTGGAAGGGCAACCGACAGGAGGCTGACAACAATTTCTCCATGTGTTGCTCTTCCTCACTTGATGTGTCCAAGCTGCAGTGAAAGTGGAAACTTGCAAGTCTTCAGAAAGTCACCTTAGATCTCTTTTCTTCTTGTCAGTGCCATGAAATTTCTTGTGACATGTTTCACATATGATCCGGAGGTTTGAAGCATTGTTTCCTCCACCTTGAGAAAGAGGAATTCTGTGGTTTATTGTCAGTTTTTTCCTGCTTCCACATCTTTTGCCACCTTCGAAATAACTTATCATTTCAAGTCAAACAAGCGGTCTAATTGGCACAAAGAGATGTCATTGAGACCTTCCTACACATTCTGGTCCTTCCTCATCAAGAACCACAAGAGAGCACTGGGATAATAGCTCTAAACACCGGTCGATGAAGTTTTCAACATGAGAAGCAAGCTTTTCAGGCTCATCTCGGTATGCTTCAAGATAAACGATTTTGAGAGTCCTCCCGATTCCGATTTTCAACTTGAGAAAATCTGAATCCCTAGTCAATAATATTCTCTTTGAGGAAGATGCAAGACTCATCACTTCTCCGTTCGAGATACCACGAGGACCCAAGTCCTGAACCCTTTTCGTATCGTATCCAGCCCGTTGGAGAACACTTAGAACAGATTTGGGAACACCCTCGTCCAACAATAAGAGAGAGGAAGGCATTGAATTAGGCAAATTTTATCGTGGGTGTTCTTTCTATTACCTTTACGATCTTATTGATCAAGTCTTCGGGGAGATCAAACTCTTCCGCAATTTTCCTTTGAGAGAACCCCTTCCTTGCAAGATGAACAATGTATTCGACCGGTACTCTTGTCCCTTTGATTACAGGCTTTCCCGCGCATATCTCAGGATCGACCACTATCAGATCTGCTTCTTCCTTCGACATATATCTGCCAACATAAACATGACTCTGGGTCTATTTATCACTGTATCTGAAAATACCCTCAGGCGGGTCTTCCAAGATCCCTAGAGGGTCACTAGAATCAGCTTTTCGAACGGTTAAGGCCTAACAATGGCAAGATCGAAAATCAACGAAATAGAAATGTGGAGACAAAAAAGAGGCTCGCGGAAGTTTGCAACTTGTAACGACTGAGAAAGGTTGCGTCTTCCGCACCGCTGGTTACAGAAATGAGAGTTTATTAGAATCTCGGATCTTGATTTTCTGGCCGCCTAGCTCTCGCAGGTTTTCCTTGATTCTTGTCTCCAAATGAAAAGTTCTCGCAAACTGTTCGACTTGCGTCCAGTCGACTTTCACTGCCTGGAGGAAGGAATTCAAACGTTGAGCGTTAAACGCACTGATTCTTTCCGGCGGTCTGAAGGCTAATCGCGTTCCAATGATTGCTTCGATTGTTAGTGTTTGAAACTCATTCTCCCATCGACTTACGTACGTGGAATATGGAGTAAGCTCGCGTAAATTATGTCCGTTGTAGGTTTGAAATAACTCTATGACGAAGGGCTTCTCGCCTTCTGCGTTCAAGTAAATTTGGAAAACTGGATTTGTGAAATCTCCATGCTCAAGTTCCAGATAATTCCAACTTGGCTTCTTATGGTTTGAAGAAACCGGAGCTAGAAATTCACTTAACTTCTTGATCATAGCTATGGAAGTACCTGAGGCAAGCAAGTCCAAGTCCTTGCTGGCGAGCGGCCTTTTCATGTAGAGGCTCATCGCCTGCGAACCATAAACCCATACATTACTAGCACCGAGTTCAATGAGCTTACTATATGACAGGACTAGGATTTTCCTCCAACGAGCTACCGAGCTTCGAGTTTGTCTAAAGTCAGGCACGAGCCTTTTCGCCTTCTTTATCCTTTTATCCCGAGCTGCTTTCCAGCATATTCTACTACTTCATTCGCACTCACAATGTGCTGTCGTCGATTGGTCTTTACCTGAAAGGATTCAAGTGCCTTGAGAAGTGGTTTTCGTAAATGGTAGTAATTATTCCGCAATTCGTAGAGAGTGCGAATGTCCTCGACGTCAGGTTGAGCTGAAGCAAGCGTATCATCAATTTCAAGCAAAATCCCAAATATTTCTTTCATTATGCCTTCTTCCTTTGCCCGGCCGAGCAAGTATTGAAAATCGACTTTCTGGGTTGCGAGCAGTGCGGTTGCGAATACGATGAGTTCTGGAGCCCGACTAGGATATCGCTTCGGCAAGACCTTTAGCGATTGAACGATCGCATCTTCGAGAGAGGCGTAGATTATGTGATCTGAGATTGTTGCCAGTGCCAAACCTTGAAGATCAGTTCTGGCACTAACTGACATGGGCGACGGAAGGTCCCAATTAAGCCCATGAAAGAGAAGCGCTTTCTCCCCGGCTTCGACGATCGGACGATGAGCAGCTATGTGGTAGACTTGCTTTTCTCGAATGTTTGGTTGAGTTGTTCTCTCATGCCTGACTGTGAGAAGTTTTGCGTAAACCATCAAGTCCAGATACTTGCGCAGTGAGCGATGGAATTCGAGGATCCTTCCTGCTGACAGCTCTTGGAGAATAGTGTTGAATGTGGGTTCTTTCCCTTCGTTTCCAAGCCTCCTTACTGTCTGCAAAATGGCCGATAATATAGCAGGATTCTTTGCTCGCTCGTCACGGGTTATTGCTGGAGTCATGATGCTTGTCTTCTATGATGAGTTATACATAGGAGATATGTTATATAAGGCTAAATGCCTCGGATTATTTTTACTGTAATTTCAAGAATTGGCTAATTGGGATAAAGGACCCCTCCTTTTCCCGCGCTATACACTGGGAGGAAAAGCCATTATTCGACTTTATGCCCTAAGCCTTCGTTCAAATAGAATCATTAACGACCCTCTCTACCCTCATTTCTACACGCGCCTAATCCGAATTGCCATTGCTTAATTGCTTTATTAAGCGGTTTCCGCGCACCGCCACAGGAGTAGTAATTTTTCCCGTTCTTCAAACTGTTTGAAGTAGCGTAGTCTTTCTTCCGATTCCTTCCATCGGCGCGATGGTTCCTGAGAAAATAGAGCTCTAGACCTCTCTTACTCCAAGACAAGTTTCATCGCTATGGGGACGGATCGAGCAAAGGTGTCCGCCACCGGTGACGAAGTTTCACAAAGCTTCGCCAAATCCTCAAGTTGATCCTTTGTCGCGTTTTTGCTCTTTATCCTCAAAGTA
>JASHNZ010000043.1 GCA_030041355.1 Nitrososphaerales archaeon | reverse complement strand
TCTTTTCCTGCTTCTATTCTCCCTCTCGGCAGATAGTCCTGTATCTCTACATCTCGCTTCGGCGGAGACTCCATCGTTTCACGCACAAGTAGGGCCGATTGATAATATCAGAGTAGTCGAGAACCTCAGTCTTGGCAGTGCGAAAGCTCCAGAGGATCTGGTTTACGATCCTGCGAACAAGAATATCTACGTGACAGATGAAAAGTCCGGAACAGTCTCCGTGATAAACACAAAAGACAATCGACTCGAGGCTACAATTGCCACCGGGGGATATCCCATCAGCCCGATTTACGACCCCGCTAATCGAGATATCTACGTGTGCAACTACGCATCTGGAACAGTTAGTGTTATCGACGGTTCGACGAACAAGGTCATCGCTAATGTTCAAACAGGTGAATACACTAACAGTGGATCCTTCGACCCGGAGAGCAAGGATGTCTTTGTTACTGTTTACGGGACTGATTACGTAGATGCGTTAAGCAGCAGCAAGCCAATAGGTATAGTCGCTTCGATTTACTTAGGCCAGTACTTCGGGCCGATGTCGGTTCTTTACAATCCCTACAACAAAAATGTGTACGTTTCAGGTTGGGCTCAGGACAACGTCTCGGTCATAAGCTCAAAGACCAACAAGGTCGTGGCTATTATTCCAGTCGGCGCGAATCCGCAAAGTCTCGCATACGATCCTTCCAGCAGAACCGTCTACGTTGCCAACGAATTAGGAAGCAGCGTTTCCATAATAAGCAGCGTAAACAATAAGGTGGTAAAAATTTTGACTGTCGGCTACTTGCCTGTTTCGATAATCTACGACCCATCAAACAATGAGATGTATGTCGATTGCGCAGACAGCGATATCATATCGGTGATTAACGCCACGTCAAATGCGGTACTGGGAACTGTTAGCGTGGGCTCCCGCCCGTTCGACATAATTTACGATCCTGCAAACGAAGAAGTCTATGTGACGCATTTCCACGAATCGGGCAAATTGTGGATAGTAAACGAGAACAATGAAGTGACTGGGAAGCTGACTCTGGGAGGATTGACTATCGCCGAAGCGTATGCTTCTTCCTCCAAGGAAGTTTATGTGACCTGCTTCGATTCTAACCGCGTCATTGTAGTGAGCAGCTGAAGCCCGGCTCAGAGCAAAACGCAACAACCAGTTAATTCAAGATCTACTGTTGCAATTCATTGGTGAATCCCAAAAAGAGCTTTCGTTTTACCCCGCCTCAGATTTTTTGGATCTATATTTTCGCGATAATCTGATCCAATATATCAGCGCCCGCAGTCTGTTAAATATGGATGCCTTCTTTCTCCACACTGAATACATTATCACTTGTCTAAAGCCCATTTTTTCGTAAATAGGCGCTCCCATGTCCGAAGCTTGTAGGAAGTTCATTTCGCAGCCTTTCTTTTTCGATTCCGCGACGCAAGCCCAGGTCAGCGCTTCACCATATCCTCGTCTTCGAGCTTCTGGACGGGTTCCGACCGTGAAGATTCCTCCGATTCCGTCCAAACATACGAGAACGGAGCAACTAACAGAAACGCCTTCTGCGTAACCTAGAAAGAGAGAAATTGGATCTCCTGGAATTTTGGGGTATGATGCCCTCAATGCGAAAGTTGGAATCCCAAAAGAAACGCCCATCACTTCAAAGAAATCAGCCAGCTCCTTTTCATTTGACACGGGTTTGATCGTCAGTTTTTCTAGAGGTGTTGGTATCTTAGTTGGAATAGGGTTGAGAATCATTCCTGGGTCGCCTTTTGAGCGAATTAGCCCAAATTTTTCCGCTGAGCTCAGAATTAGATCATCTCCACTTTGCGTGGTGATTATTTTCCAAGGAACTTTTCCGAAATACCTCTTGCATTTGGTAAGAAACTTCTCTGTATCGATATTTGGATGATCCTGAAGCAGAGCTGCAGTGTTAACAAGCTCGGAGGGTAGCTCGGATTTCATAACTGTACCCTCTTCCCATTGCTCCGTTGCAGCTCCGGGCGTACTCTTTTGCAGTTCCCACCCAAATTTAGTCAAGCCACGGTTTAGTCTTTCCAACACTTCATGAGAGACCGCAGCTCCTCCGGATTCCATATTAGACTCGATACTTCCAACTAGCTAATAAAATTCTACTTCGTCAATGCGTTTTAAAACTCTCAGGGAATAAGTGATTCATCCCGGTTGGCTTTACAGCTTCTTCGAGGACGAAGAGAATTGAAGCCCGTTTTGGATTTTCCTTGTTCCACTTTCGCGATTGGTACAGAACCCAGAAAAAATTTGGAGGGAAGAAGCGCTTGTGCTACTTTTTCCCTTTTGATTTGCTCTTCTTTGGAGAGCTTGCTTTCTTCTTTGGAGCCGCCGCCTTTGGCTTTTGAGTCAGCTTTTGCAAGATTTTGTTGGTCATTGAATCCTGCTTTTCCCTGGCTCGGCTGGCTTCCTTGGCTACATGGCTCTTGAGAGCTGAAATATCAGTACGCAGCTGCGCTATCTGTTTTTCGAGTCTCTTCGTTGATGCTTCGTGTGATTTACGAAAGTTCGTGAGATCCTTTCCGACTCTCTCAACGTTTTCTCGGACGAGCTTAAGAGCCGCTCTTCTGCCGCCAACTTTTTTCCTTGGAGCAGCTTCTTGTGTAGGTGCCTCGGATGTCGTAGGCTCTTCCTGCGGAGCTTCCATAGAACCTTGCATTTCGCCCATCTGGGTCTCTTCTTCACCCATGGTGCTTTGCTCTTCCATACCTGAATCTGAGGTCATTATAAGTCCGGTTAGAACAGAAAAATCCTTGCTTAAAAACCGTGTTATTTATGCACGAATTAGGGGTAAATTTTGGTCAGGAAACTCAATTCTAGCCAAAATTTAGGCGTGGTCTGCTTTGGGCAACAACCCTGGACTCGATTTCGCTTTATTTCTGTAGGAGTCGAGAGCTTCTCTGTATTCGGCAAGGGCTGAATCTCGGTCGGCATGGTCAGACAGATACTCGACAAAAGACCTGATCTCTCCCTCTTCGCCAGTCGGTTGATGCTTTCCCTCCTTGTCCTTAATGAAGACCTTCTTCTTGGGGAACCCCCTTTTTCCCTCGAAGAACTCCAAAGCCTCTGTCGTTGGATAGTAGTGACCCGACATGGAAGCAGTCCTTTTCACTAGCCCCATGTAATAGAGGTTCGTAGCCACTATCTGATGCATCTGACACCATTTAGTATAGTGCTGAGGTTTTCCTTCTACCGTCCAGAGCCTTATCAATTCAAGCAAGGATTTTGCTTCTCTTGCTGAAATCTGGTAGACGGTCTCGCTGGATTTCATTCTCTCGCTGGAGTTCGTCTTCATATTGCACAATTCAGAGTTCAAAGCAAACACCATCTCCGCTGAATCGAAAGGACCCACAAAATCATTGAAGAAAAAACTCAATCTGCCCTCATTGTCAATGCCATTGCTTCTTGCACTAGCAAGAATATAGTCACCAGCTTGAATCCCCCATTGGGAGAAATTTGCTTCTGAGATGAGAAGATCTGCCTTCATCGAGTTGTCTTCAACGCTTAATTTTCTATACTGCCAACCATTTCTCGACCTTAGACTGGAGGTAATAGAAATTATTTTTACGCAAATGTTACCGATCTCTCCCGGTTGAATCAGTTGAGAGAGAAATGAGAGCTGCTTTTCGCCTGGAGTGTGTCTTCTCGCATTTGAATCATGAGAAGCTTGTGCGTCTTTCCGGATTCCTGTTTCTTCTTTCAAGGCATCTTACCTAAAGTTTCGTGAAGCACGTCAATTTGCTTAAGTTGCATTAGGTTTTTTCATTTTATTTTTGGTACTCCGCTTGTATCGACCGCTTGCAATTCTTGATTCCACTTTCTTGGGTTCCAGAAAGGGTAATTTCTCAATTAATAGATAACCTCTATGACATAATAAAGAAATCAGAGAAATTTGACTCTCGATCAGAGAATAGGAGCAGAACCCATTGAATACAGAAGACCTCGCCATAAGAAATTGTAAAGTGACAGATCTACGTGCTGTTCAGCGGATCGAAAATGCCTCCTTCGATGATCCTTACACTCCCATGGTCTTCTGGGGATTGTACTTGAGTCGGGACACAATATTCCGAACGGCTTTTGTTCAAGACAATATAGTTGGCTACTCTGTTTCAAAAGTCGAGACTAGAAATGGAAAAACAGTGGCGCATCTTATTTCTCTAGCAGTAGACCCTCTTTCCAGGAGAAAGGGCATAGGCTCGAAACTTCTGGAAGATGCCATCTCTCAATCAAAGAACTCCTATCCTGAGTGCAAGGTAATTGAACTTGAAGTGAGAACCGATAACGAGTCAGCGATCGCTCTCTACCTAAAGTTTGGTTTTCGCAAGATACGATTAATCTCAAACTATTATGGAAGAGGAAAGGATGCCCAACTCATGGAGCTAAGTTAGGTTCTGTTCTGTCTTTAGTTGGCGGGGAGTCCGACCTTTTTGCAGAAGTCCAAGAAACGCGGATCCTTTCGCAGTTCTTTCAATTCTGGCATCAACTTTATCTGAAACGGCCAAGCATGCGTTTCAGCCATCCTCATGAGAGCTTTGAATGCATCATCAAAATTTCCAAGTGCAGCTTGGATGAAGAATTGGCCCCACAGCCGTACAGCCTCGGTCTCACTGTCCAATATGTCATTCAACACCCTCTCGGCTTCCTTTATCTTTCCAGTATAGGCATACAACAACGCTTGACCCAGCTTGCCTCGCGGTTCCTCAGGGCTTATTCGAATACAATTGTCTAGCATTTTTTGTGCCTCAGAGAATTCTTCCCTCTCCATGTAACAATCAGCCAACATCGCGTAAATGCTCGCATTATGCGGGTTAACGTCTTTGAGTTTCCAAAGCACGTCCAAAGCCTCGGAAGTCTTCCCTGACGCCATGTACGCATACGCAAGATATGAAGCAGCATCGAAAGAGAGTGGGTCAAGCTTGTACCCCTTTTCCAGCTCTGCAATCCCATCTTCAGCCATTCCCAACGTACAACGATTAATTCCAAGCGAGATGTGAGCTTCAGACAGATTGGGATTGATCTCGATCGCCTTTTCGGCTTCTGAAATGGATTCCTGATAGTTATCAACGAACACGTATGCGTTGGCAAGGGCAGCGTGTGCTTCCGCCGAATCTCGTGCTAGCTGAAGAGCTTTCTTGGCCTCGATTTCGGCCTTTCTTGCCGCAACCATGAAGTCTTCGTATCCGCCTCGCGCCATTCTTCCCCAAGCGTGGGCAAGCCCAGTGTGAGCACGTACGAATTTCTTGTCCGACGATGTGGCTTTTTCAAACAGGGCAATAGCTTCTCTCAGGCTAGATTCCGTGCTTTCGTGGAACCTTTGCATAGCCTTAAGATAAATCGTGTAAGTTTCAATGTTGTCTGTTGACTCAGCAGCGTTCATATTCTTACGGAACCTTGCTTGTAACGCTTCAGCAACCTTCATTGCTATGTCGCTCTGAATTACAAAGACATCTTGGAGTTCTCTGTCGTAACTTTCAGCCCATAGGTGCCGATCTCGCTCCGCGTCAATCATTTGCGCACTTACTCTCAGCTTATTTCCGACTTTTCGCACGCTTCCCTCCAAAACTGTCCCAACTTCAAGGTCTTTCGAAACTTCTTTGATGGTCTTCGGGGCTTTCTTGTATTGCATGACTGATGTTCTGGAGATTACCTCAAGGCCTTGTATTTTGGAAATCGTGGAAATAACCTCCTCGGTCATTCCGTCGGCGAAGTACTCATCTTGTGACTCGGGGCTCAGACTCGAAAAAGGGAGAACTGCAACTCGACGCGGGTTAAGCTTTAGGTTAGGTTGCTCATTAATTGGTCTAGCTTCCCATGGCAATACAATCGTATAGACATTAATCAAAGCCTTAACGTTCTTGAGCTCGGTTTTTTCCAACTGTCGTAAAGGGTAACTGATCTTGTTTTGTATCTGGTCATAAACCTGCTCAGATATGCAAACGCCTTCTGGATTCGCAAGCGGTTGAATTCTTGATGCAATGTTAACAGCGTCTCCAAACACGTCATTATTGCGGTGGATTACATCGCCTAGGTGAATGCCAATTCGAAGTTTGATTTTCCATTCGTCTTTCGATGAAAGATTGTAGTCATGGAGAAAATTCTGTATTTGGATAGCGCACATGCACGCATCTAACGCACTATCGAATTCAACAAGAAAAGAGTCTCCGATTGTCTTAACTTCTCGTCCGTGATACTTTGGAAAGAAAGGTCTGAGAAGCCTATTGTGCCTATCAAGCACATCTAGGGCAAGTGACTCATCGGATTGAGTGAGAGCAGTATAGCCCACAATGTCAGTGAACATTATTGCGGCTAGCCTTCGAGACTGCATTATCTCGGCCAAAGTGTCAACGCTTTCATCTTTCCTGTAAAGATAAAACCATTTACAATAAGAGAACGAGCATCATTTTCTTGAAGACTGTAACTTCACGCTATAGACTTGAAAGGCAAAAGACTGGAATATCTCGATAACGCACGAAATGGGTCTCCACCCCATTGCAAAAAACAAGGGGAACTTTGAACTTAAACCCAAGAGCTAAGTTACAAATCAGGAAGCTAGGCTGACCGAGGCTTAATTTGTGCTCAGATCTTTCAGTTCAGGATTTACATGAAGATCAAAAAGATGTTTTCAAGTGGCCTGTGCATCCGTTTGAGCGGGTGATCGAGGCGCGACAGTCTCTTCCGTCAAGCCCCAACTCACTTTTTTTGTCGCAATTATTTCGACTCCCTTCTGTGCATTACCCATGGTAGTTATGTGAGCCTTCCCGCGAAGTTCGATTCCCATAGGTGTCCAAGGCGACAGTTTCACGCTGTCAACAACAAATGCAACGTTGGGGTTTTCTTTCATGTTCTCAAATTTGAAGCTTTTTTCGAAACCTGCGCCAGAAATTACAACTCGATCATGGTTTCCTATTGAGTAAATTACAGGAACGACATGTGGTCGCCCTGATTTGCTTACCGTCGCGAGCCTCCCAAGCCTTTTGTTTTGGAGATACTCCAGCTCGAGCCTCGTAAGCTTGATCTCAGTTTTTCCAATTGTCTTCTCTGGCACGTCAGGAGTCCCCTCGAGATTTGTTTGCTTCATCTGCTGAAACAGAACAGTAACCACAGTAAGTTATGGCTCTGTGAAAAGGATTATTGGAGTCATTTTCAAAACAATCGGGCGCGCTTTCTCGAACCTAGGATAGAACAGAATTTGACAATGACGGCGCGAACTTCGAGCTAAGAAACTTTGATCGTGAACGTGAACATGATTGCCGAATTGCCGCTTCCGCTAGCTATCGTAAGATTCGCTTGATCTTTGCCAGCAGTGCAACCTCTGGGTATCGGATATATTATGCTATTGAGAGCCACCTTGGTTTCGGAGGGCTGCGGCCACGGAAACGTTGTTGATGAGCTCGCTATTGGAAACGAAACTCCGCACATGCTTCCCGACACCATCCCATTAGCGAGGAATAAGCCACTACATCCCGGAGAAAGTGTAGAATTCGAGTGATTCGGAGCAATGATATTGTTGCATTCAGCGTAAAGGATAGTAAGATTGCTTCCCGCTGTTCCTGAGGTTTTTCTCGGAAAACTAAAAAGTCCAGATTCGCCCGTTATGTTCGAGTTTCCAGCTTTAATCGTGATTTTGAAAGATGCCTTGACACCCCCTGCGATAACGGTAATCTTGTATGTTCCGGGAGGAGCGGAAGTCGCTCCCTGACCGGTGTCAGTCAGACAAGCATTCCGATTGTTGGATCCAACCCCGCAATAAGAGGTCCCTACAAAATCACCCGAACTATTCGTCTCAGCGTTCTTCCAGCCGTTGGAGCAGTTGCAGGAGGAGAGCCAAACCCTTGGAACATCGGAAGCGCCTCTAACTCTGATCGGAGAGTTAGGTGGAAAGCCCGTCGCAGTTATAGTGATTCCTACGTAGTCTCCAGCAGGAGCGTCGGGATAGAATGAGTCATAGTAGTTTCCTTGTATAACTGCCCCCAAAGAGACTGTAATCGAAGCTTTTGCAGGCTTTAGGCTAGACATCAAGAAGCTGACCAAGACAGAGACTAGAATAATGCAAACTATCAATATCGACCCAATTATGATTGCCTTTCTTCTTCTCTTCGTAAGTCTAGAGATGAGGGAGCTCAAGGAATCACGATTCACATTCGCAAATTTCCCGCGAATTAAGCATTCAAAATTTCACCTGTCAAATTACGGGGTGCAATTCAACTCTCGAATAATTCGTTCTATACTCAGAAGCATTTTTCCAGCCATTGGCCTTTTACGCATAGGTCGAATTCCAGAAGCGACACAGAAATGAGAACACTCAAACTCCTGAAGCGTCGCCTGTAAGAAGGCTCCGAGACCAAGTGCGTAAGTTTACATTTATTAGACAGTTTTTTTTGTTTCGCTGTGAATTAGGAATGTCCGAATCACAGCGGACTTCAAAACCTTTCTTTGTTCCTGACAGACTAACACTTACGGTGGCAATTGTCTTGCTTGCCTTTGCAGGCGTCTCATGGATAGCGTCCTATTATTTGATGCCCTTGATGATGAGCTCATCAGGATCAGGAATGATGTCCATGGGAGTAGCAGGAATTGTATCTTCGCTTTCTCTTTCTAACATCGCAATTTTCTTAGTCATCTGGGTGATCGGGATGGCGGCGATGATGTTCCCCGCGATGATACCGATAGTCCTATTGTACAACAAGTTCGCCACGAAGCTCGAATCAAATCCACGACTGGCGAGGGTCGTTGGAACGCCGCTCTTTTTGAGTGGATATTTGATTATGTATGCCATTCTGGGTGTTGCGGCTTATCTTGGCATTTACGAGGCCCTAAATCTTTCGATGAATTTCCCTGCCCTATCTCTTTTGTCTGTGATAGCGCCCAGTGCTGTTCTGATCATTACGGGTGTATACCAGTTCACTCCATTGAAAAATAGATGTCTTTCTAACTGCGTTTCGCCGATGGGATTCTTCGCTGCTCACTCGCGAAAAGGTCTGTTCGGGAGTATTCGTATGGGACTTAGCCATGGTGCTTACTGCGTAGGTTGCTGCTGGGCTTTCATGCTAGTAATGCTTGCTGTCGGTCTCATGAGTATCCCCGTGATGGCGGCGTTGGCGGGAGTCATTGCAATCGAGAAGGTGATTGTGAAAGGGTCTGTCTGGTTCAATGGGCTTGTGGGAGCCGGATTCATCGTTCTCGGAGTGCTCGTTGGGTTCTTCCCAAGACTACTCGTGATGCTCTAATTACAAATTGGAATTTAAGAAAGTTAAAATAGCACACCTTGGACAATTTCTGAAAGGTAGCCTCATTGTCCCAAATTCAAAAATGGCACATGAAGGGTGACTTCTTCGACAGCTGCACATGCGAAGTCTCCTGCCCGTGCAACTTCAATTCGATCCCGACTGGCAATCACTGTCAGGGTCTGGTTGCTGTTCACGTTAACGATGGAAAGTACGGTGATACGAAGCTCGATGGCTTGAACGTCGTTCTGGTAGCAGATCTGGGCGAAGGAGTCATCTGGAAAGGAGGGTGGACTGCGGGGGTGATTATGGATGAAAAGGCAAATCCGAGCCAGAGGGACGCGCTTCAAACAATTATGACAGGGCAAGCGGGAGGAGCTCCGGCAATGATAGCTTCCCTCATTTCGAAAATGGTCGGGCTGGAGTTCGCTCCAATCAGCTTTCATTATGACAGGAATGGCTGGGGAGTTTCCATCGGAGATAAGGTAAACGTCGAGACCGAAGCTGTGAAGGATGCAAAAGGAAATATTACCCAAATCCAATATGCTCCGGTGATTGAAACTGGAACGGGCCCGATAACCCCAGGCAAAGCAAGATCTTCAAAAATCAATGCATTCGGTTTCCAATGGGATCTGAGCGGCAAGAGCAGCAAGCACGAACCGGTTGATTGGAAGGGACCCTGACGTTCCGATGGAATGCTAGCCTGATCCTCGAGTAGCTCATCAATCAAAATTATGAGCAGGTTCTTTGCTTGGATTTCAGGCAGCTAGTTAGCGTGTTGCACTGTCGTTTAGATCATATCCCGCTGATTACTGAATCAGGTCGGAAATTGAGATATGGGCTAAGCCAAGACCGAAAGTAGCTTAATAAGAGGGTCGGCAGTCTGTTTTTTGCGTTCGGTAGACTCTCCGAGTGGGAACTGTAAAATTCTCTGAAGATGCTGGACTTGTCCACAGAGACGAGAAAGGGGTCCTTCGAGACAACTTCTCAGACCACCGTGTGATCATTTTTAGCTGTTCGGCTTATCGCTCGATGTGTGATTCTCTATACGATCAATTTCAAAGTGGAGCCAGTATCATACTTTACAAGATGGGCGAGGGTTATGGTAGAAAACTGGTGAAAGGGGTCGCTAAGCTGGAGTTGCCTCAAGATGAGCTATTTGAAGCCTTTGAGAAACTCTCTCACTTGGCGGGCTGGGGAAAAATTACATTCAAAATAAGTAGTGAAAAAGACATCGATACAATAGCAGAGAATTCACCGTTCATTCTTAGGCGGGAAGGCATTGGACCCTTTACTTGCCACTTTTTGGCTGGTGTACTCGGTGGCGGTGCCTCTGAAATCTTCAGATCTGAGTACAAAGCACAGGAAATCAGATGCGCCGCAAAGGAAGCCGGGGTCTGCAGGTTTCGAATAATTCCTCGGACAAAGTAACTGCGGGATTTTCTTCGCTACCTTAGGGGTTAACTCCCCTGAAATCTGGGCTTTCGCTTCTCAAGGAATGCGTTGGCTCCCTCTTTTTGATCATTTGAAGCAAAACACAATGTAAACAACGCCGATTCGTAATCGAGCCCATCTTTCAATCCTGCAACTGATCGGTTAAGCGCCTCCTTGGATAGCCTCAAAATGAGCGGACTTTTGGAAACAATTTTGGCCACCAGGCTCTCGACGGCACTCATCAAACCATTTTTTGCAACGACAGAGTTTACAAGACCGATATTCAGTGCCGTCGTTGCATCTATTAGGTCGCCCGTGAAAATCATTTCTTTGGCCTTTTTGACTCCTACATGTCTCGGAAGTTTTTGGGTTCCTCCAACTCCGGGTATTATGCCGACGTTAATTTCGCCCTGCCCGAATTTTGCGTCGTCGGAAGCAATTATAATATCGCAGGCCATCGCAATTTCCAGGCCCCCTCCGATTGCGTAACCGTTCACCGCGGCAATGACCGGCTTTGGAAAGTTTTCAATTCTCTCCGCGGCCCCTTTCGTAATTCTAAGGTATTCTCTTGCCATAAAGGGAGTCATTGATTGAAACATTCGGACATCTGCGCCAGCGCTGAAGGCGCGGTCTCCCGCACCCGTTATCACCAGTGCCTTAACAGAATCGTCTTTCTCTGCGAAGTCAAGTACTTTTAGAAGTTCCTTGCGAACTTCGATATTTAGAGCGTTCATTACTTCGGGTCTGTTTATCGCAATAAAACCGTAATTTTTCTCCTTCCTCACTTCATAGATTAAGAATTTCACATCGCCAATAGTTGACTGCGTGTTCTTGACGCTCATTTACAATCCGCCACAGCCGCAGAAGGATTTAGGAAATTGTGCGTCCAGCATACGTGGTGCCAGCTGTTCCGAGCTCATCTTCGATCCTGAGCAATTCATTGTACTTCGCCGTTCTCTCGCCACGGGCGGGTGCGCCAGCTTTGATAAAGGCACTTTCTACGGCTGTGGCTAGGTGCGCGATGAAGGCATCTTCTGTTTCGCCAGATCTATGAGATACGACTATTTCAAAACCAGCTTCTTTAGACATTGAAATCGCTTCCAACGTTTCAGTGACTGAGCCGATCTGGTTTAACTTGATCAGGATCGCGTTGGTTGCTTTTTCTCTTATCCCTATGGAGATTCTTTCACGGTTTGTGACATACAAATCATCGCCAATTATTTTGATCCTGCTTCCAAACTTCTTGGTGAACCTCGCAAAATCAGAAAAAGAGTCTTCGTCGAAAGGATCTTCGATCGTAAGAATAGGGTAAGAGCTCATCAAATCGGAATAGAAATCCTCGAGCTCGCCTGCTGAAAGATTCTTTCCGTCAATTGCATATTTCCCTGAGGCTCTGTCGTAGAAACTAGAGGACGCGGGGTCGAGCCCCATGCGAATCTGAGTTTCATTATATCCAGCTTTCTGAATTGCGAGAATAATAGCATCCAAAGCATCTCGTGTTGATTCTAGAGGTGGCGCATATCCCCCTTCGTCGCCAACGTTGATAGCCGAGACGCCGTACTTTTCGGTCAGCACGGCCTTGAGGGAATGATAAACTTCGACGCCATATCTCAGACCTTCGGCGAAGGTCTCCGCGCCGATAGGCTCTATTATGAATTCCTGAATTGCGAGCTTGTTTCCGGCGTGTTTCCCGCCGTTAATGACATTCATCATAGGAACCGGGAGCCGGTACTTGTCCCTGGAAGCAAGGTACCTGAACAAAGACTCGCCTCTCGAAGCGGCCGCGGCACGTGCAAGAGCCATCGAAACCCCGAGGATCGCATTTGCGCCAAGTTTAGACTTGTTTGGAGTGTCGTCGAGTTGGACCATTATCTGGTCTATTTTTTCCTGAGCGGTACAGCGCTGTCCTACAAGCTCTGGTTTTATTAATTCGTCAACGTTTGCTACGGCCTTCAAGACGCTTTTCCCGTCGTAGATTGTTTTGTTTCCATCTCTCAATTCGAGAGCTTCATGGATTCCTGTCGATGCACCAGAAGGAACTATGGCTCTCCCCCGAAAACCTCTCTTTGTTAGTAAATCGACTTCAACGGTTGGATTGCCTCGTGAATCCAAGACTTGGCTCGCGCGAAGGTCAGAAATTAGATCGTTTGAGGAGCTTGCGCCTCTCGTTCCCTTTGTTCTTCCTGTAGTTTTCTTGGGCAAGACTGCAAAACTACCTCTAGCTCCCCCATTTAAGATAGTTGAAGCGAATCTTCAGCATTAAACATTGATTCGACGTATCCTAGTGAGCCGCTGGCCCGTATATTTTGTATCCGTGTTTTTCTTGCCAATGGGCAACAATCTCAGAGCACTTGATCAAGTTCTCGCACTGAGAACAATAAATCATGAGCTCTAGCTCCTTTTGCAAGGCGAATTGGAAGTAGTCTCTTAGTTCCAGCTAGATATGCGTCTCGTTTCTGCTTCCTCATTTCTTTCAGGAGTTCGCTCAAAGAAAAAATCAAGAAGAAAGCAAACAAGGTGCCGCCGATTAGAAAGCAGACGGAGGAATCAAGGTCGGGAATGCCAACGTTAGGTGTTGGAATGGGGAAAAGATATCCAAGACCGAAGAACAACGTTCCAAAGAATTCTCCAGCCATAAGGAGTGCCACACTTCTCGTTCTTCCTTTGATAAGTAAAGGGAGAAGAGCCCAAAGAAAGTAATATGGTATGGTCTGCTTTAGAACTATGAGCCACACCATTATTCCCAATGACATTAGATCTATCGGGTCTGCATAACCAAGCAACTTTTCTCTCCACAAAACTCTGAAAAGAAGAAGAACGGCTGACACACTCGCTATTACCCAAGCGATATCTACCGCATGAAGAATCGAACCAGACCAAGCCGAGGGGAGGGTGTTAAACAGAACATCATAGAGCCCGCTGTAAACGCTGAAAGTGTAGTATTGCAGCCGCGACGCATCGTATAAGACAAACGAGCTGAAAGCACCAGGTATCAGGAAAATTGGGATGATCCCAATCAATGCACCTACAGCAGCTACAGACGCGGTTTGCTCAAAGATCCTTCGCCTCTTGTTATTCTTCCAATTGAAGAATGTAAGAGAGAAGAGGAGGACCACCAATCCAAAGATGGGTTGTAGCTTAAAGGCTACTGAAACAGAAACAAAAACCAACGCTGCAATCGTGTTTTTCTTGAGAAGAAACAAACATCCAATTGCGAGAAATGCCAGCCCGAGGAAATCTCCAGTCACCTGAATTAATCCAGTGAGAGAGCAAAGAATGAAGACCGAGTAGAGTGAGATCGACTTTTCTTTTGAGAATCCTTGGAATACCAGCTGTTTGTAAATCAAGACTCCACACAAGGCTGAAAGCATCGTTAAGAGCACTCTGAAAGCAAAGTAAATCTGATCCTCTGAAAGATGCAGAAGGTTCGAGAATAACAAGTAAGGAGGCGCCCATGCGATAAAGTAAAACGGCGGATAAGGGGCTAACCAGATTTCCGATGAGTAAGGGGAGATCCCCGACACGAATAAGGAAATCTTGTAAAGATCAGCTACCTTGAAATTGTCCATTACAGCGGCAAATGAACCCCAATCAACGGACAGCGAAATCGCAAGGCCCGCAATCGATGAAACGAGAAGTATCCGGCTGAACGCTTGATTTTCAATCAGCGAATCAAATAAGCTGAATGCCCATTCTGGGGACAAAAACGAAGCTCTTTTTTTGCCCATCTCGACTTTTCAAGCCCTCGGATTCTGTTCTTATTGAAGCTATGCGACGGATTGTAGCGGAGGAAAGGTGCGGAACTAGAATGATAGAAGCGTTTGCTTACGACAGCATGAAGAAACGATGTCATTGTGGTATTCTTGCATAAGATCCAACCGCTGGAGCTCGAGTCATTCGAGATTTATTCAATCAGAGACGACATTTCTTTTATCCTAGACCCAGATCATATATTTTGAACTAGGAACAAGTGAATTTCTTTTGCCAGATTCGCTCTCAATTAAGGATAATCGAACGGGAAAATCTTACGAGATCCCTATACAGGATGATGCTATTCGAGCCATGGATCTAAGACAGATCAAAACCTCGGATTCTGATTTTGGACTACTCTCTTATGATCCCGCCTTCATGAATACCGCGTCATGCAGGAGTAGCATCACGTACATCGACGGGGACAGGGGCATACTGCGTTATAGAGGCTATCCAATTGAGGAGCTTGCAGAGAAATGCAATTACCTGGAAGTCGCGTATCTCTTGGTTCACGGAGAACTGCCTAGCAAGAACCAGTATGAAGAATGGAAGCACAACGTCACTTATCACACGATGGTTCATGAGAACGTAAAAAAATTCCTCGAGGAATTTCGTTATGATGCTCATCCTATGGGAATGCTTGTTAGCGCAGTGGCTGCCCTTTCAACGTTCTATCCAGATGCAAAACATTTCTCTGATGAGAACTCTCGTAGGCTCCAAATTCACCGGTTAATTGGAAAAACTCCTACGATAGCCGCTTTTGCATACCGACATTCGATGGGCATGGCGTACGTCTATCCCGACAACGATTTGGATTACGCCGAGAATTTTCTCACAATGATGTACAAGCCGCCCGCATCTTCTACTTTCGAAGCCAATCCCGTTCTAGCAAAAGCACTCGACGTTCTATTCGTCTTACACGCGGATCACGAGCAAAACGCGAGCACGAGCGCGATGCGGAGCGTGGGGAGCACACATGCAGATCCATATAGCTGCGCTGCTGCCGCCGCAGCCGCTCTGTACGGTCCCCTTCACGGGGGAGCTAATGAAGAAGTGCTTCGGATGCTTGAGGAAATAGGATCAAAGGACAAAGTTCCCGAAATAATCAGGCAAGTGAAAGATAAGAAGAGGTTGTTAATGGGCTTTGGACACAGAGTGTACAAAAACTACGATCCACGGGCCCAGATAATCAAGAGGATCGCCGACCAAGTTTTCGAGGTCACCGGACGAAACAAGCTTTTGGATATCGCCCTGGAACTCGAGAAAGTGGCGCTCTCTGACGACTATTTTATTTCAAAGCATCTTTATCCAAATGTTGACTTCTACTCTGGTCTGATTTATCAGGCCATGGGCTTCCCAACTGACATCTTTCCGGTTCTTTTTGCCATTCCGAGGATGTCCGGCTGGCTAGCGCAGTGGCAGGAAATGCTCCTAGACCCTGAACAGAAGATCTCAAGGCCCAGACAGATTTACACCGGTTATCCTGAGCGACATATTCCTGCTCAAACATAGGTTGAAAGAGTACGGGATCAAAGTATTCAAAAGATTCCGAGAAACAGCCTAAATCGAAGTTTGATGATGATGTCAAGGACTTCATCCACAGACATCGAAAGGAACTCGAAGAGATAGGCAGGCTCTAAATCTCATAGCTTGGAAATATATCATCACCGCGTGATACGAAATATCCAACCTTAGATGATTCCTGAGCTAAAGATACATTTTCAAGCATTTCAAAGACATCGTTCGAGAACCAAGATAAACGATCGAAGATGTGAGCAGGTCTCCCAACTGATACATGTCTCTTGTAATTCGTAAAGCTAAACGTAAAGATGCAAAGGCATTTCTTGGATTGGTTAGGGCGCTTGCCAAATTTGAGAAACTCGACCCTCCAACACCGGCAGCAGCCAGAAGGTTGATTCGGGATACAGTTTCCGCGAAGAAATTGAGCCTATTGCTTGCATTTTCGGATGACAAGGCAGTAGCTTATGCTCTCTATTTCTTCACTTATTCCTCATTCCTCGCTCGGCCCACATTGTACCTCGAGGACATTTTCGTGCTTGAGGAGTTTAGGGGCAAGAAAATCGGAAAGAAAATGTTTCTGAATCTTGTGAGGGAAGCGAAAAGGCTCGAATGCGGAAGAATGGAGTGGGCTGTCCTGAAGTGGAATAAGAATGCGACGAGATTCTATGAACATCTCGGCGCAAAAAGACTGGAGCAATGGCAGTATTACAGGCTTGATCGAAAAGGAATCGAATCACTGGCCGATCAAAAGATTGACTAGCATTTTTCGCGAAAAATTGTTTCAAGACCAAGAGACTCGCTGTATATCTGGACCTAGCACATCATTCTGTGAAATTATCTAGAACGTTTTGGAAGAGTCAGAAGCGTAGGCTTTACGAAATCTCAGATCGACAAAGATCCTACAATGAGCGCAGTTAGAAGCAGGAAGTGCAAGTACACTAACTTCTCCTGTTGCTTTCGGATTGTTGCAAAATTCGCTTCCGACCTGTCGAGTGGCAGCAATAATCGTAGCGCCCAAAGAGCGGTGACAGAAAGAAGTACTATCGAAATCGGATTGAAGCTCAGGATTTCAAATAGAATCAGCGCTGACACCGGCAGCGCAATGCTAGCCAAAATGGAAAGTTTGATTGTCCTCTTTTCCCCAATCACAATAGGTATCGTCTTTCGATTCTGGGATTTATCGCCGATATAGTCCGCGAGATCGTTTAGAGGTGAGGTGGAAAATATGAACACCACAAACAACGCCGAACAAAACAACAAGTCCAAATTAACGACACCAGAGGCTATTCCCCCGTAAAGATTAGCCAAAACTCCTCCAGCTCCGATGCTCAAAGTCTTTACTATGAACCTATCTTTGAAGTTGAACGGTTTCACAGAGTATAATATTCCTAAGAGGACTTCTAGAAGGGTAATTACGAATGCCCATTTTCCTAGAACGAATCCTATGGAAGCTCCAAATCCATTGAACAAGAGTACTAGCGCGAAAGCCTGATTTCGCGTGGCGGTATTCATTGCGAGCGGTCTCGATGGGGCATTTATTTTGTCAACATCTAGATCGAACACGTCGTTAAGTAAGTAAACAGAAAGCGAAATCAGAAAAGTGCTCAAAGGAGCAAGAGCTAGTACTTCTAGTTTGAAGTCTCCCCTGGTAGCTATCATTATGCCGGCAAATGTGGAGAAAGTGAATATCGAGGCTTTCTTTAGGCGGGAACGCACCAGTTTTCCAAGATTGGTAAAGAGAAACGAAAGAGCTAAACTCGGCCTCGTTCCCATAATCGCAGCCTGTAAAATCAGTCATTAATGTATCTTTTCCCGATATGTTACTTGAAATTCATAGGCTGTAATAAGGCGAGTTGAGGAGTTTATGTCTAGTAGATCAGGCCAGAGAAACACATGGAACAGTCGAATTGCGAGATTCCAACAAAAGTGATTAGTACATATCCGGATCTCGCTCGCGAATTGGTTAAGATGATTTCTTCAGCAGAACGAGAAATCTACGTTGCTCCTCGGTACTACGAACCTGCTATTGGGAGTAAGATTCTTGCGAAGTTTGCTGAAGGGGTCGCCGTACATATGCTAGACCAGAATCCGAGCGGTGTTGGTTTCGAAGAACGCCTAAGGGCTGCAAGTGTGCACGATTCGAAAAACAGAGACCTGATTCTGAAATATCTTGACGCACCGGACTCTATAATTCGAGTAGAAAAATTTGATTACAGCTTCGTTGTTGTTGACGGACGCTCTTGCGGTGTCGAGATTGTTGACCCCGCGAATCCGGATAATTTTTGTTGTGCGATAAAACTTGAAAGCACAACTCTCGCAGCTCAACTCATTGGAATATTTGAGAGTATAGCACGTTCGCAAAAACCAAAGGTTCTCGAGAAACCTCAAACGACCATCGTATTCTCTAGCCAGGGGGAGATTTCAAATTGAAGCAAGACCCAAGATTAATAATTTCCAATGCATTCGATGCCAAGCCAAAGAAGGATGCCGTAGTTAACGGAATCAACCTTAGCGAACTAGTAGATCTTTTTGAGGGCCTTGACTATGATTGCGAGACCAACTCAGAGTTACGGGGCATTAGTGGTATGAGGCATCAATTTGACATAGTGGCAAGAAAGGGGCAAGAAATCATTGTGATAGATATTGTCTCTTACAGAAGCTCACTCTTAGACACGTGTGCAAGTGATGACGAAAGCGCTGAGCAAATCTTGACGTCGGCAGTTCAAATGCGCGCAAAGGGATGGGACTCCCAAGTATACCAGAGTATAATAATTCACTTGTGTTCTAGCGGCATGGAAGCAGAAAGAGATCTCAGTTACGCAGGAGAACCATTAGCCAAGATATTAAGACAAATCAATATCGAATTGATAAGAACTCCAGATATGCGTGATGGACTAGAGCAACTAACAAACTTATTGCGCACTGTGGAGGGGCACCAAGTTGTTTAATTTCCGCAGACAAAGAACAGTGCAACATGTTCGCAGTGCGGGATCTGAGAAATTCCTCACCCACTTGGACAAGAGCCTAGATGAGTTTGGTCCTTCAGTGAAATCAGTTGTTTATTTCAAATTTCACCAAGATTATGGGCTGATGCGAGAGGACATATGTGATCGGCCTGATCTCTTTGTGAAAACAATCGATAGCATGTTTGGAGAGGGTGCATCATTCGTCAAATCACATATTGAGAATGAAATGAGAGCTGCCAGTGCTCCATTTGAGCTTGGACAGTCCAGCACTGAGGACATTCTGAAAAAAACACTTAGTTTTCTCAGCTCCGCTCTCCGATAATCTCTAGTTTGGCTAGTTCCTCAAATTCCGATTCCAATTAATTATTTCGCAAGACTGTCACCCGGGTAACCTTCTACGAGAAATAGGTCGTAGGTGTAGATTCCAGCCCTGATTGTCGGATCGTCATCCATAATCTTTCGAGTTTCCTCTGTATCAGTCCTAAATATCATCAAGCCGCTTACACCGCTTGTATTACTAGTAAAAGTGGGACAAACAATGCATAACTTACGATCCCTGCGTAGCTCGAAAAGTCTTCGACCGTGCTCCCAAACAATTTGATCTGCACCGGGCTCCTTTCTCTTGGGAGTAGCGCGAAGTAGGACGACAGTGTAGGGTTTAAGCAGCTTCAACATGCTCTGCATGTAGTCGTCAGTGATTTGACTCATTCAGTTTCGATCACACTGCCAAACGCTTTAGTTCTCCCATTACAAGAGAGTTGCTCTTGCTGACGAGGTTCACCATCTCTTCGAAGAGGGGCTGGGCTTCTGGATCTTCACCCGCGACCGCTACGACTTTGTTGCGATGATCTAAGTCTTTGTAATGATCAATCTCCACCCAAACTTCTTCTTCCTCAATGTTAGCGGACAATGTTCTTGCCAAATTTGTGAAGCCTTGAAATGGTTCGTTGTAGCTGAGTTGATAGAACTCCGAATACAGCGTTCCGTTCTTTCTGAGAATCCTTGTCAATTTCTGTTGAAGACGAAACATTGCATCATGATTTTGCTTCGGAATCTTGTACAAAAACATCTGCACATGATTTGCGTCCTCCACATTCTTCCCTTGTTTTTGAAGTAACGACATCTTTTACTCACAATAGGTGATATACAAAGAATACTACATAAATATGGAAGGAACCAAAAGTATAGCGCTATATAACTTGCAAAGCTTTCCCGATCCTCCAAGAGATGAGAGACCTCTTCTGCCGTCTATTGAATTCAAAAGCTGTCCGATCAGAACGAGCTTAGGGGTCCTTGGCAAAAAATGGACTCTGCTTATCTTACGAGATATAGCATTTCTCAAGATTCAGAGGTTTAATCAAATTCTTCGCTCGTTGCCGGGACTCACTCCAAGAGTTCTGATAATGAGATTAAATGAGCTCGAAAAGAACCAAATTATTGAACCAATAATCCTTCAAAAGAAACCAAGACTCGTCCAGTGGGTTCTGACACAGAAAGGAAAAGACACGGTACCCATTCTCATGAGTTTCATCTCTTTTGGAGCGAAATGGTATCCGGAAAGTGTTTTTGAGGATGGAGAAGCCCGTAGTGTGAAGGAATTGTTTCCGGAATTGCCCATTATCAGGATTAGCTAAAATCAGATTACCTTCTATCTTCGGGCCACGGTTTATACCGGAAGGAATATCGTATGGAGAAAGAGGTGAATTCAGAGTGTCAGGCCAGAGCGTGCGAGGTACGGATAGATCTTTTCAGTTCTGGTTTTCTGTAGCTATTCTTTTCACTTCATTCACAAATCTCTCCAGTTCCTCAAAAAATGGAATGTGAGCTGAATTCTCAAACCAGACTATCTCTTTCTTAGGAGCTGAAAGCTTAGTTTGTGTAAGGGGCATCGACAGATAATGAGCTTCTTGATTGCGACGAATGAACATGATTGGCTCCGCCTATTACTGCATACGTTCCTCCTTCAAGGTACACAAATGACTGCATTTCAGCGAATGGGTCGGACGCTTTTGCCAACGCCTTGTCGACCGATGCCGCGACAATCCGGCCAAATAGAACAACTTCACTCCCAAAGATCAGATGCTGGTTCAAAGTGCATTCGAGATGAGCCCGACACTCAGCAACACGAGGGGGCTTGACATGGATCGACGCAATGGCCGTCAATCCTGCCACCTCGATGGGCCGCGGATGGGGTAATCGATTGGAATTCCAAACCTTTTGCGCGAGTTCTACTCCAGGAATGTTCACGACGAACTCCTTGTTTCGGAGAACGTTCCGAGCTGTCCAATGCTCAAGATTGCAGTTGAATGCCAACGTAGGCGGCTCGGAAGCCATCATCGAGACCCAACATTTTGGAGCAATGTTCGTTGAGCCGTCTTCGTTGCAGGTCGTCACCAAGACAATTTGCCCCACCAACGGGGCCGGCCGCCAGTTTTCCGTTGACAAAGGAAGATCTAATTTCTGCGAGAGCCAGTTTTTAGAATCTCCGAGAGGGGATAGCAGCGACGCTTTATTTTCAGATTCCAATTAATACACCAAGAAGAGAGATAACGACGTGCAGTCTGTAGAAATATTTTTTGCAAATTCTATACTATTAAATGGTACTGGCGCCCCTGCATGTGCGTTTGTATTGCTATTTCTCCTCTGGGGCTTAAGCGAAGGGTCTTGGGTCAAAGACTGTTTGAATTGAAACAATCCTTCCATCTTTGACTTGATACCAAGAGCAGAAGAAAGCTCTTACTTGGGGAGTAACAAAATCATAAAGTAGACAAACATCATCTCCGTCGACGAACGTCTTCTTCAAGTCGTACTTTCCTCGCTGCTTTTGTAGCATTTCGATGAATTCGTTCGCGCTACGGAAAGCCTCTCCTGAGGGCCCCTTGACCCGAACATTATCACCCAAGAGTTCTCTGGCAGCTTTGTAGTCTTGACTATCCAAAGCCTTAACATACGACATTACAATTTCTTTTACGAGACTTTCTGAACTCATGATTCTAACCTTTGCTCACAAAGCATTGAACTATGATTTATCGTTAGTCTACTCTTTGGTAAAACTAGGGAGGAGGGCCTGCAGGACGATCTATCTTTCGCTGCACGAGGAATTGGTGGAGCACACAGAGAAGGCAGGAGAGGAAAAGCAGGGAGTGTCGCAGTATAAAAACAGCCTCGTTTTTAATAGAGGCAGAATAGGTCAAAATTCATTGAAAATATGCCTCGCCTGTCATTTCGAAAATTTCACGTCACCATGAGCTTTCGCGCCCCACTTCCATTTGTCTACAAATGGTGTACGAACTATACTCCTCAAGATTTCAGATACGGAGGCGAAAAAGGCGAGCGTCGAATCCTAAAACGTAACTCAAAACATGTTGTTTTTGAGAACCTCTATGATGTGGGTAAGGGATGGGGCTGGGAACGCCACGTAGTCACCTTAAAACCTCCTAACAGTTGGCACTCCTATGGCTTGGGCAATCATTCTGAGTCATTCCTCGATTATAAGCTGAGGGACCTACCCAACGGGAGAACAAAGCTCGACATGCGATGGAAATCAAGACCAGGAATGTTGAGCGAGGGAAGGAGACCTTCGAAACATTCAATCGAAGAATATGTAACTCGCCTTTGGAGACGCCGGGCAAAATTTGTCGAAAGAGATTTCAAAAGAAAAAATAGGCTCAAGTGTTTCGATGACCGGTTAGTTTTTCAGCGTAGCAAAAAAAGCGAACGTTTTCCTCACCATAGGGGAAAAACGTGAGCCCGCCACTATGATTTTGGAAAGTAATCGACTTTGCGCAGAGAATTCAGAAAGGACGCAGTCTTTGGGTTTGAAGGAAAAGTTCGTAGAAAATCAAGATTCTCGGTCTTTTCCAAGTGATCCCGAGTGCTTTGCGAGAAGCGCCCATAATCTGCTTTCATTTCCTGAGGCTGGGCTTGCTGCCGGTTCTAGTTCTATAGGGGCTCCTTCTTCTTCTGCTGCTGATTCTGCTTCTACGTCGCCCTTGGGAACAGCTGGAAACGACGTTCCTTGTTGTATTATGTCTTCAAACAAGTGAGCGAATGGTGCTTCAGGAGGCGCTACGACCTGCACCGTCCTAAACGTATTTGGATTTAGGGCGTATCCTTGGTCATAAGTATCAGTATGCTCGTCCCATGCGTCGACATGGCGCTGATCATATACAATGGAGAAATCAGACTCTGAGATCAAGTTTACCTCGTAGACGCCGATATTTTTGGGCGGCATCACGCGAGAGTAGCCCCCTTCAAGCACTTGCCAGGTTTGACCCACGGCTAAAGTAAATATGAACGATATGATGCTCTTGTAAGAACCATCGGGCTGCTTCCATGAAACTATCCCCAGTGGAAGGGAGTTGCTTTGAATAGACTTTTCAGCGAGTGGTTCAAGTTTTGTCGCAAAAGCTACTGCAAATCCAAGATTGTTCACATAGACTGGCCAGTACGCGTTTCCAAAGTAATAGGAGTTCCGAAAGAGGATGCCTGTAACCTCTTGCGAACCGCTATTTTGCAAAGTCCATGCAACTATACCTTGTTCTTCATTGTGCCATGCCCAGGAAACCTTGAGGTTTTGTGACAAAGCCTCCACTTGCTCATGACTTCTGTTGATGATACCACCGGCAATTTTCTTGGAAATGGTTTGCTTGCGTATCGCCTTCGACTCAAGCTCACGGGCCTTCTTGGGCTCGGGCGCTTTCTGAGGTATTAGTTCATCAATCATGCAAAGCAGACATTGGCCAGTATCAACGTGCTTTTTCTTGATGGCCACGCGTTGGTCCTCGCTTGCCACATTCCAGAACGCAGATTCTTCGGGGGTACCTTCGAAATCCTTGAAACCAAATGAACTCGTCATCTTGTGACGCATTGTGTCTTTGCATTGATTGGGTAAAGAGCTATTCGATGGAATTTTCACAAGAATTCTGCGGAGCGTTTTATCTTCTTTTTCATATTAAACTGATGTGGATTCCGAAATCCTATATTGAAAACTAGCCACGAAAAAGATGATAGTCCCGACAGATCGGTAGTCCGTAGCCCATCACACTCGCGAAGCGATCGTACAGGAACCAGAAAAGACGACTGTAATCCTGAAAGTCGATCCGATGAAGTTACCATGCAAGTCTAATGGAGTGGAGAATAACCTATGAGATTTTCACCCACCAACCGAAGATGGAACGGAACCGCGGTTTCCGATATATCAGGTCAAATCCACATCTCGCCTCCATACTGAATATATCTGCGAGGAAACTAGATGGTGAAACAAAATTAGAGGAACATAGCTTGCTTCCAAGAACCATCCAAGAACAGTTCGGAATTGAGGACGGTCCTGTTGGACATAAGGTCGACGCCCTTTCTATGCAGGCTTTGACGGAAGGAACGGCTTACAGAGCCGACGCGCTCACATCCAATCAGAAGGAAAAATTGCATCTTGCAACGATAATCGAGAGGTCATTACAACGCGAAATATTTGTCCGAATTCAAAAAAACCTGATTTTGATCAAGGTCCTGGCTGATTCAACTATTAAGCTCGGAATGACTATGCCCGACAACTCTGGAGAAACCCAAGAGGTTGACCTCACTCCCAAAGCACTTATGACATTTCAGCAGGCCGTAGAACAGATCAGGGCCTCTCAACGCAGAGTTTCTGCAGTTTTCGCACCCCTTGTCTTTCAGCTCTATCCAGAACAAGTCGAGACTATAACGCTGTACATGGCGGACGCCACCATGGCCTGCGCCACAAAACAAGAAACCCTTCCAATAGAACTGTTAAATGAAATCGAGCTTCCAAAGGTTCAGAAGGAATTCTCTGATGCTAATGAAACATCAAGCAAAACTACAATGCTAGATGCAATAACCAACGACGGGGAAAAGAGCGAAGACAATAGCCAGCCAAAATATCTTCGTTCAAAAGAATACTATCTTTTTCTCTCGGCGATCTATCTCAGCGAGACGATTGAGCAGCTCGAAACGACATTTGGAGATGAAGTCGAGAAACTAACGAAACTAATTCGACCCGAGATTACAGCCATGGAGAATGCTTGCTCCAAGATCCACAAGATCTATACGAAGCACGGTGCAAGACAACGCAAGTGGAGCTGGACCTCAGATTTCAAAACAATCTAGATGATGTCTGTAAACAGCCTCTCACTTAAATGACGTTGCCTTTACTGGTCCGAATATCTTTTAGTTCTAGTTCTATCCTTGCTAGACTAGTGAGCTATTCTGGAATTCATACTTCAATCAGGAAATTGGCATAGCGGTTGGGACTCGATTGCGAAGAACGTTCCTATAGCGGACGAAATCGGCTACTGGGGTTTTGCGCTACCTGATCATTACATGTGGGGTGAAGATCGCTGAGGCGATTCTACACTTGAAACTTGGATCACGCTTACATATCTCGCCGGAAAAACGCAGAAACTTCACTTTGGAACGCTGGTTACACCGATCCCCCTTCGACCGCCAGGAATGCTTGCAAAGCAGATCTCCACGCTTGATGTAATATCAAAGGGGAGGACCTTCTTGGGTGTTGGAGCAGGGTGGTCGCAGACCGAATTTGAAGGCTACGGTGTCTGGGATCCGCCTAAAATTCGCGTAGACAAGACCCTTGAAGGTCTTAAGCTCATTCTGGAGCTATGGACTGCAAAAGACAAAGTCGACTACAAGGGACAACATTACTCAGCTAAGAGAGCGGTCTTGGAACCCAAACCGGCTCAGAAACCACATCCTCCGTTGCTATTCGGAGGCCTCAGCCCGCGAATGCTTCGAATGGCAGGCAAGTACGCCGACATTTGTCTTATTCCTCCGTGGGTGGAGATTGGGTATGAAAAAGCGAAAAATATTGTGCTAGAGTCGGCACAAAAGAATTCTCGCAAGGAAAAAATACAATTTGCTTCACTTTCATTCAACAGAGAAAAATATGATCGCAGCACGGTGGCAAAACAAGTCTCTGACGCAAAGAATAACAGAATTGAATACTTCATAGTAGGATTTCCAAGAGATCAGTATGGAGAATCGATGAAGGATTTTGCCGATAATGTAATTTCATCGTACACCTAAAAGAAAATGAAATTTGTTAAACCCATGAGAACAAAATGTCACAATCAACAGTGCTTGGTCTCCAACCCAAACTAACTATAGATCGCAACATCGCAATTCATTTTGTCGCACCTGATGGTTTTTGAACCTCTTGCTTCATTCTCGCGAGACTGTACGACAATTTGAATAGTTCAACGGCATGCTCTATATCGCTCTCTTTTCTGAATCGAAATGTAATCCATCCGCTATTGTGTAGAATATGATGCGGCTCGGCTTTCTTTTCGCTTATGAGCTGATTTCTAACTTCCAGTGGAAAAGCAATATCAGCTTGGTAATTGCCATGCACATGACCTATCTCTCGCCTGCCCACCCTGAACTCCGTTCCTCCAAAACGATGGGGTGAAGCCGTTACTCCGTCCCACTTTTCAACTTCCTTCACAATCCTTTCATTTGCCTGAGGGATCATATTCTCGTTCCACTTCCGTTTCTATTATTGATTCGGGCTGTTTAAGAACCGATACTCAAGCCCTTTACAAATAAGCATCTGATGAGTTTTCTGGAACAAAGCGAATAATTTTTTGAGAAAATCTGCTCTTTGGCGAGGCTCGCCAATTGCAACATCGAGAGACGAATTCATGAACCTCCTGAATAGAATTAGACTTTCCAAGAAAAAAGATGTTTTCTATGATCTGGGTTGCGGCTACGGTCGTCCGTGCGTTTGGATTGCACCGCGGGTAAAACTTGCCGTTGGATATGAGAATCACATTGACAGGTTCAAGCGAGCAAAACTTGCCGTCGAAAAGTCAGGATACAAGAATATTTTCATCAAACACTCTGATTTCAGCTTCGCTTCATACAGAAAGGCTACAATCATCTATTCCATAGTTGACATTGGATTGCAGATCATGGCAAGAATCAATAGACAATCAAAACCCGGAACTCGGGTGATACTATACAGGAGGCCGAATTATCCGATTAAGGGGAAGAAGATCTCGGGTAATTACTTCATAATGAGAACTCCTTTCAAAAAAGCGAGAGACCCAGACGAGTTTGCTAAGATGATCCTCGGTCGAAAGACCGCTACAATTGAGGATCTTTACAAGAAGCTTGGAACAGAAGACACTCGAGATCTAAGACGGGAGATTCGCTTATCCGTTAAGGAATGGAAAAAGTTCGTTATCAACTAATTTCAATAGAATTTGCAGAAGTTGTCTTGTTTCCTTTGCTAGGAGAACTGCGCTTGGAGGAAGTTGCTTGCTTTTCGAATCTCTTCTTGGATTAGAGAATGATCCGATTGGGCCCAGTTCATCGTTACTTTGGCTCCGGACTCGGTGAGGAGTTGATGTAGTTTCTCTACTTGACCAATTGTGACAATTTGGTCATATCTTCCTGCAGACAAGAATATGTACTTGCCTGAAAGATTTGGAAGTTTCTCTGGGACTAGGGGTAGCATCGCTCTAAACAGAACTGCGCCGCACAGGGCCTCCGTACGAAGCAAAAGCATGCTTGCCGCAATATTGGCTCCGTTCGAAAAGCCGACGGCTATGACGGAATTTGGATCAAACCTGTATTCTTTTGAGGCAGCTGCAACAAAATCTGCGAGCTCGTTTGTCCTAAACCTCAGATCATCAATATCAAATACGCCCTCTGCGAGCCTTTTGAAAAACCGGGGCATGCCTGATTCAAGGATTTTTCCTCTAGGGCTGAGTAGAGGAGCGTCTGGTGCAAGCTTGCGACCGAGAGGGATCAGATCGTTTTCATTTCCACCGGTGCCATGCAGAAGGAGCAAGGTAATTGCTCCCTTCTTCCCGCTTTGTTCAGAAGCTGAGACATACTGGTGAACAAAGCTACGGACGATGTTCGAGGACTGATCATGATGTGTTGGTTTGTTATTTGGTTTTTTTTGTTTCCAAATGTTATCTCAAACCATCTTATGAAAAGAACTATGCTCTCATAGCAGAGAGTCGATTGCTTTCGTCAGCGAATTGATCTCCTACCACTGTCAAAAAGATTACAAATTCGTATCCTGCCTCCACAGGGGCAAAATAGTATGTCATAAGGAATATTTCAGTCAAAATAGGGAAGAGTTTGTCACTGCAACTTTCCGTACCTGGAGATGAAAGGATCCTCGAGTGCATCGATAGAGGTTTGGATGTCTTTGGATCCTCAGTGAAGACCGTGATCTATTACAGGTTTCAGACTGTATACAATCAGGACAGGAAGGACATCGTGAGAAAGCCAGAATTATTCTCGGAGTGTCTGAGAACCTTCTTCGGCGAAAGGGCTTTTCATGTCGAAGCATCAATAGTTGCGGTAATCTCGGAACGACTTCATCCGAGCGATGTCACACTATCGGACAGCCTAACTCGAGCGATCGTTGAAGCTCGCAATCAATCCCGGAGGTGAATTTCAGGACAATGATGAATATATCAACTATGGTTCTCGGCTCAATCTTCAGCCTAGCCACAATTGGCGTCTTTATCGCCATGGCATTCTACGCAGTAAAGAATCTTAAAGGCTTCAAAGGTGGTCTGCTGAGCAGTGGGTGGAAATTCATTTCAATCTCGGTTTTTTTCTTCATTGTTGGACAGCTATTCCTTGAAACTGGATCCGGGCAAGCACTTAGCGGAATGGGAGGACTTGCCCAATACAATGTTGCATTCGGTTCCCTGATGGAGACACTCGGCGGAGCATTGCTCGTGATGGGCTTTAGAGCTCAGAACAACATCTGGAAGACCGAGAAGATAGCTCCGAGCATTTCCACTAAACAAAACAAGGCAAGCAAACAATAACACCGGAAAACCACTTCCGATTTTCCGGCATAATGTTCCAGCTAGTAATGCGCCGAAGAGGCCATACCACTAAAAAGCGAACTAGAGCTGAATCCCCAGCTCTTCCGCTCGACCTTTCAACCCAAGAGCGTTACTTTGCCGTAACTGTTGCTGGCTCAACTTTCATAGGACTGAGAAAGTCGAGCAGTTCTTTGTTTACCTGTTCGGAGTGAGTCCAAATCAAGCCATGAGGTGCACCGTCTATGGTAAGCAGTCTGCTTCCCTTGACCAGCTCCGCGGTGCGCTTACCGGAGATCTCGAAAGGAACAATCCGATCGTCAGTCCCATGAATAACTAGAGTCGGAATATCAATTCGCTCCAGATCCTTTCTGAAATCAGTCCCGCCAAAGGCTGTCACACAATCTATCGTGCCCCGAGGTGAAGCGCCGATCGCGACATTCCAGCTTGCTTGAACCGCGTGGTCGCTGATTGATTTGCCTTTGAGGACATCGACATTGTAAAAGTCCGAAAGGAATTTCGAAAGGAATGCTGGACGGTCTTGAGCTATGGCAAACTTCATTCCGTCGAAGACTTCTTTAGCTGCACCTTGTGGATTATCATCCGTTTTGAGCAGAAACGGAGGAACAGCAGAGATAAAGACCGCTTTGTTGACGTGTTTTGTTCCGTATTTCCCCAGGTACCGCGCAACCTCCCCTCCGCCCATCGAAAAGCCTACCAAGGTGAAATCACGGAGATTAAGCTTGTCCACTAGCTTACGGAGATCGTCTGCGAACGTATCGTAGTAATAACCCAATGAGGGCTTGTCAGAGTTGCCGAAACCTCGCCTATCATAAGTAATCACTCGAAACCCCGAATTCAGCAAAGCGGGAGTCTGTTTCTCCCAGGAAGCTCCGCTTAATGGCCATCCATGAATTAATACGACCGGCTTTCCCGAACCATGGTCCTCATAATATAGTTGAATTTCTCCGGAGTTCTCCTTTCCCACATTTACCCAAGGCAATTTACTTTACAACCCAATTCCGGGAAACGCTTTGTGCTATTTAGGCCTTTCAAAAAATCTGTGCTCAAACTTAAAGCATGGGATCACTTTGCAGATCTCTAACGTCGTCCACTAAACTGCATATCGCGCTTTAGCCAAGTAGGTGAGATCGTTCATTGAGCTACTTTTGTTCCTGTCGCGCTCTCCAACGAGAACTGTCAGTAAAAGGGGCAGTGACATGCGCCGGTTCAATCTTGATTAAAACGCGTTTCATTCCGGGCTGACGCATTTGATACTTGTCCTGACCCAAGTATTTCTTCGCCATTCTGTCTATGTGTTCCTCTGCGCCGTCGAAAGTCACTTCTACGACCCGTCCGCGAATTGTCGCAACATTGTACGCATTGGTCGGATCCACGATGTCGAGGGCGATCTTGGGATTCCTGCGAGCGTTCTTGGTTTTCTGGCTTCCTTCAAACGTATTGATTAGAACAGTATCTCCGTCGTGGTCAACCCATGTCTGCGTGACTTGAGGAGACCCATCTGGCATCAGCGTCGCAACGTTAGCGTAAACTTTTCCTTCAATAAGCTTCTTCACAGAATCCGGCAGTGGCTTCATTTTTAGATCAAAGAAAGTCTAGGCTTTGCAATTATATTTACGTTACATGTGATTCTAAAGAAGGACCGAAGTGGTAACTATTGCCGGTTTGATGGCAAGCGGAATGTAAAATTGGTTAGCAGAATTGGAGTCGGCAAGCTTCCAAACATCTAAATAGCTTCATTGCTGCCCACCGCAACCATCTCTCTTGAAAATTGAAAAGCGATCTGGTCTTGCTCTCATAGGTTCGGTGGTCGCTATACTTTTCATCCTAGTGCTGAGTGCGTCAGCTTCCACGGCTCTTGATAGCTCACTCAGCCTCGCGAGTAGTTCAGCATCTGTTACTGCCTTCATCCGAGTCAACCAAGTGGGTTTTCTCCCCAATGACTACAAGCCGGCCGTACTCATCTCCAGCTCCAATTCTTTGAAAAACGCCCAGTTCGAGGTTTTGAATTCAAGTTCGGGGTCCGTCGTTTTTGAAGGAGAGGTGGGAGCAAGTCTGGGCGAGTGGAATACAAATTACCCGTTTACGTTTCCGATCAATTTTACTGCCCTAAATTCAACGGGAAATTTTTTCATTCGACTAGTTGACAATCAGAGTGTCGTTTCACCGACATTTCAGATTGGTTCGGCCGCAAACCTGTACCAGAGTCTTCTCCCTGACGCTCTTTTCTTTTATCAAGCACAACAGGACGGGCCCATAGTGAACTCCTCGGTGTTGGATCGGCAGCCCTCTCACTTGACGGACGAAAATGCCACAGTCTACGATTCGCCGGTTTACCAAGGAGCTCATTTCAAGGGAGATTTGATTCCGATCGGCGGGCCGGTAGATGTAGCAGGCGGATGGTTCGATGCAGGCGACTACCTCAAGTTCGTGGAGACCGCCAGCTACACGGACGCGGTGATGCTTTTTGCACTACGGTCTTATCCCACGCTGCTAAACACGTTGGATGACAACTTTTCTGCTGAAGCTCTATTCGGACTGAACTGGTTGCAGGAAATGTGGAACCAGACTACAAAGACACTTTACTACCAGGTAGGAATTGGCGAGGGGAACTCTAGTATTTTAGGCGACCACGACATTTGGCGGCTACCACAAGCTGATGACGCCCTGAATGTTAGCGCCGGGAGCAAATATTACTTCATAAAATACCGACCGGTGTTTGAGGCGGGGCCACCTGGATCAGAGATCAGCCCGAACCTGGCAGGGAGAGTTGCCACCGATTTCGCGCTGTGCTACCAGGTATATTATCGCAGCGATCCCTCTTACGCCAAACAGTGCCTAGTGAGCGCAGAGACGGTATTTTCCCTTGCGAACACGACTTTGCCGGCGAACTGCAATGCAGCTCACAACTGCCAGCTGCTCACAACTGATCCGCATAACTTCTATCCACAGACTTCGTGGCAAGGTGACCTGGAGCTGGGGGCGACCGAGCTGTATTATGCGCTAGCCATCGCAACGAACGGAATTGGGCCCCGTCCAAGTGGACTTCTCGTCACGAACAGTACGTACTATCTTGAGCAAGCCGCGCACTGGGCCCATGAATACATCACCGGCCCCGAGAACGGCGAGGACTCTCTCAATCTTTACGATGTCAGCGCCTGGGCGCACTACGAATTGTATCACGCCATCCAGCAAGCCGGTAACCCAAAAGGCCTTCAAGTGACAGAATCTCAGCTGCTGAACGATATTGGATACCAGCTGAACCTGGGCGAAAAACAGGCGGGACAATATCCCTTTGGCGTCGGAGTGCCATACGGTGATGACGCTACTCCCCACGCGCTCGGCTACGTAATGGAAGCGACGTTTTACGATGAGCTTTCGAATTCCACAAAATACGCCCAATTTGGAGAGATGGAGCGCGACTGGGTTTTTGGCGATAACGCATGGGGAGTGTCTTTTGTCGTCGGAGTGGGATCGACATTTCCCGACTGCCTGCAACATCAAGTAGCTAATCTTGTGGGGTCTCATGATGGGAAACCACCACTCTTGTACGGGGCCACGGTCGATGGGCCCAATTCACCCAGCTCCTTTAAGGGACTAGGAAACGTTACAGGGATGCTAAAGTGTCCACCCGGGGGAGGCGATCCCTACGCACAATTTACCGGACACGGCGGCCGGTATTTCGACAACGTGATCGCGTGGCCAAGCACGGAACCCGCGGATGACTACACTGCCCTTACAATTCTGATATACGCGAGCGCTGGGAATCTTGAGTCTTAAATTCGAAGTGTTTTGAGAACGCTTGAAAAATGTAATATTCCAACAGGATTGTTTCGTTAGTCAAAACCTAATTTGCTCGTAGTCATTGTCAGTAAATTAGAGCGATTCTTTCAAAGCGACTGTCTTCTTATCTCCTTGATCACATCTAATTCTGCGTCTTCGCTGATTATTTCCCTCTCGCCTGCTATTAGAGCGGTAGAGACGTGAATTGAATCTCGCGGTTTCAGTTGATATCTCTCTATTAGTTCTTGCGCCCTTACCATCACCGAAAGGTTCACCGGGACTAAAGAAAGGTTCTGAAGTTTCAAAAATCTGGCACCAGCCATAATCGCTGCCTCTCGTCCTCCCAGCTTCCAGACAACCCAAACTACTTCATCCCAAGTGAGAAACGAGGTTACCCCTCTTATTTGACCCTCTTCTACGTCCCTAAGGATACTGATGGACTTCTTAGCCTTCCCGCTCTTGGCTGGGTCATGAGTTGCTGCATAAACAAAAACGTTAGCATCCAAGTAGGCCATCTACATTCCATACCTCTCCGCTGTCTCTGAAAGGATGAGCTTCTTAACATCGACTTCCTTTGATAGTTTGTGCTTCTTTGGAATGGTCTCTATGAAATCTGACACGGTTGAACTTCGCCCCGCTGGCTTTACAATGGCTTGCTTATCCCCTACTTCGAAGACAACTTCGTCTCCTGGTACTATGCCCAAGATGTCACGAACTTCCTTCGGAATGACAGCCTGTCCCTTGGGGCCCACTTTAACTTTCAATCTCATAATGAAATGACATGTACTAAGGGAAGGTATTAAGTCTTACTTTAAAGTTATACCTTCAGGGGAGGGTGATGTGCGACCGGCTCTTTTAGTCTTCGTCGGCTCTATGAGTTCCTTTGTAAGCGTTGTCCTTCGGTGAATTTCCCTTTCAGCAGAAAAGTTTCTAGTTGCACTGGCCACTCATTAAAGATCAAAGTTGGAAGACTCTTCCTTGGAAAAGGTCTTCAACTTTGTGAGACGTACCAGCTCAGCGTATTTCAGTCCAGTACCGGTATTGTACATCAGAACTTTTTCGCTTTTTTCTATCCACTTGTCTTCAATGAGTTTTTCTAATCCTGCAAGCGTTGCCGCACCTTCGGGGCAGACATACAATCCATCGTCTCTACCAAGCATTTCCATCGATTTTATTATGGCAGAGTCTTCGATGTCAACCGCGGTCCCTCCGCTTTCTCTGATTACCTTGAGTATCTGTTCGCTTGCATAGGGAAAAGGGACTCGGATTCCGCCGGCAATTGTTCTAGCATTCTCAAAAGGTTGTTCGATCGATTTCTTGCCTTCATGAAACGCCCTTACAACCGGTGCGCAGCCCGTTGATTGAACAGAGACCATTCTGGGCTTTTTGCTTTCGCTTGTTTCAAACCATCCAAGTTGCTCAAGCTCATTGAAGGCTTTCCACATTCCTACTAAGCCTGTACCGCCCCCGGTGGGATAGATGATCACATCGGGAAGCTCCCAATCAAATTGCTCGGCTATTTCATAGCCCATCGTTTTCTTTCCTTCAACTCGATACGGTTCCTTCAGCGTCGAGAGTTCAAACCAACCAGACTTTTCCTTCCCATTGATTACAAATTTCGCGGCGTCGCTTATCAATCCATCAACCAAATACAAGTGAGCACCCATCTGATAGCATTCCTTCATCGTGGACTCTGGGGCGTCGTTAGGCATGAAAACAAAACACTCGATACCTGCCCTCGCCGAGTAAGTTGCTGCTGCTCCGCCTGCATTTCCGGCTGAGGCAAGTGCTACCTTCCTTATGCCAAGCTCCTTTGCCTTGGAGATCGCGACTGTCATGCCTCTGCTCTTGAAAGTGCCCGTGGGAATTATGCCGTCATCTTTTACGAACAGCTGTTTTAACCCGAGACGCTCTCGTGTACTTTCAATCTTTGTAATGGGCGTGAATCCTTCTCCCAGCGTGACTATGTTACTTTCTTGTCGAACAGGCAACATTTCCCTGTATCTCCAGAGACTAGCCACTCGTTTAGGCAACAGTTCTTTAGAAAATCTCTGTTTTGCTTTTTCCATATCATAGCTCGCAAACAGTGTTCCGAAACAATAGGTGCAAACAGTCTGAGCGACGTTTGGATCATAAGCTCGTCCACATCCAGTGCATCGCAATTCAACAATGAAGGACAAAGATTCGTCCATATGCGACCTCTCCAAAATATTTGTGTGGCGTTGGAAAAGGGCGAATAACAAAATTAGAATGTATGGGAGCGCCCTAAGTAGATAACTGTTCTAGAAACTTTCATCTATTTCGCGAAGGTCTTCATTAGATAGTCTCCATCCTGAAGCCCCGCAGTTTTCCTGAGTATGTTCAGTTCTGTTTGCCTTTGGGATCGCGACTACGTTTTCCTCTCTTGTCAGAAAATTGAGTATGACCTGAGCCGTGGTCTTTCCATTTTTTTCAGCAATCCGGTCCAAAACTCGGACCTGCTCATTATCAGGAAGATTGCCCCTAGCCAGCGGAGAATAAGCAACAACCGTGATCTTCTCTTTCTTGCAATACGGAACGAGCTCTTCCTCGATCTCCCTATTTTGGAGGTTGTATTCAACTTGATTTGAAACTATCTTCTCGGATTTTAGAGCATTCTGGGCTTCCTTGAGTTCGTTCACCGAGAAGTTACTGACTCCAATGTGTTTGATCTTTCCACGTTTGACCAGCTCTTCCATGGCACTCATACTTTCTTTGATGGGAATTCTTGGGTTCGGCCAATGAATCATGTAGAGATCCAACGTATCAGTGTCCAGTCTACGAAGGCTACCCTCGGCCGCTTTGATTAGATCGTCGTGGTGAATATGGCTGGGAGAGACTTTGGTTGCGAGAAAGACCTTTCCTCTCTCTTTTGCTATAGCTTCGCCTACTGTTTCCTCTGTCCCATACATTTCTGCAGTGTCAATGTGAGTTGCGCCCAGAGAAATTCCCACTTTCAACGGTTCGACTCCTCCCCGGTACTGCCAGGTTCCTTGACCGATCTCCGAGATTTTTACCTGTGTATTTCCAAGCTGCTTATAGTTCATATTCGCTTACCGCAGGGAGTTTTTGAGAAATCTCCGAAGGTTATCTAATCAGGCTTTCCTTTCGTTTCCTCTAAAATTATCGTGAGATCCGATACGTCTAGAGCATCTAATTCTGCAACAGTCTTCTCGATCTGCGATCGCACATCTGCGTCAATGTATGGGAGAGTCAGAGCTTCGAATTTCCGGCTCGCTTCCTGCCAGCTGAATGGTCGCGTGAAAAATCCATCATAGTCGCCGGAACTTTCGACCAGAGTCTTCCCGCTTTTAGTGTGGACCCTGATCTCGCAAGGCATTTGCTCTGGAAACTTGGCGCTGAATTCCTTGTCAGATTTGATGTGTATTTTTCTCAACACAGTTTGGACGTCCTGCGAATTTATCCTCTCTGCTTCATACTCCTCTGGCATGACTTTGCCATCAATCAGAGCAACAGCGAGAATGTAGGGAAGGCTGTGGTCAGCTTGCTCTTTTGTTTCAATTGATTCCTTTTTCTGTCCCTCTTCTCCGCCTCCAATTATATTGAAAGCAACATCGAATATTCTAACCTCGGCGTAATCAAGATCGCCTGCAGTAAGACCCTGGCCGTTCCTCAGTTTCAACATGCAGCTTATTGCAGACTGGGAATGAATTTCTGCGTTGTAATTCTTCAGTATGGTCTTGTTGACGAGATCTAAACCCTCTGAATGCCAGTCTACCTTGAACGGACCAGAGATTGTCTCCATGAATCCCTTGTTTCCTTCGAATACTTCCAGAGGCCCCGTTACCCCATCTTTTGCAAGAAATGTGGCTTGAATAGCGCCTGAAGCCATGAAGGGATAGGCGAGGCCCTTCCAATTAGAGAGCTTACCCGTTCTCGTGACTCTAAGGGCGTTTAGGGCAGTTCCGCTGATCGCGATGGCGTTAGCTGTTCTTTCCGGATCAAGTCTCAGAGCTCTTGAAGCCCCGGCTGCAACGGCATAGCTTCCCTGGACCGTGTGATCGAAGCCTTTCGCTCGAACAGGAGCGACTTCGCTTAACCTACACTGAACCTCGTATGCGACGGCCAGGCCCACGAGAAGATCCTGCCCTGACAGTCCGGCATATTCTGTGGCGGCTAGTATCGGAGCCAAATTATCGCTTGGATGGCAGGTCTCATTTTTCGCAAGATAAGAGTCGTTAAAGTCAAGATATCGGATCAAGGCGCCATTGTGGTAGGTGGCCCTATCTGGAGCAGCCTTCCCTCCTCCGATCAGAGTACAGTACGGAGCTCCCCCGAATTCGCTTAGAATTGCTTGCAAAGATTTCATTGGCGGGGCATCGAGCGCCCCGATACCACAGCCTAGAGAATCAAGGACTCTGATTTTCAGCTGTTTAACGGAGGATTCGGAGAGATCCTTGAAAGTTCTCGAAGCTGCAAACTCAGCCAGTTCTTCTACAATCGTCATGCTTTGGAGGCACTTTTAGCTGGGTTTGTAGTGTAGTTCCCTGCCTTCCCAAATTGAGCTGTCTCCCCAGAGTTTCGTTCTCCAGGCCGTGAATTCCACAATCTGTGAGTGATCTATGAAGAGATTTACGTCGCGCCCAAATTTAGTGAGATACCATTTGAAGACTGGGGGATCTGAAGCCTCAAACATGAAGGTTTCATAGCCAAACATGTCTACGAGCTTTTCGATGACGTCCTTCCTCCATTTTTCTGGCGGGAGATCTTCTGTGAGTCCTTCGGACTCGACCATTATTATTTCAGCTCCGGCTTTCTGATGCTCCCTGACCTCGGAAGCAAAATCATCGAAACTACGCATTTTCATACTCTCTTCGTAACCTGCGATGTGAGTACCTGCTCCAGCACCGATCATCAACGAAACCTCAGGCTTTGGTTTCAGGCCGATCTTTTGCACTTGCCTTACAATTGCGACCTTGTCTTCCAGGGGAATTTGAGCCAGTCCGCTAGATACCTCGATCACATCAAAACCTAGGGTCTTGCATTCTTTGAGATACTTGTCTACGATTTCGCTACCCTCGACAATGACCCTTTCGACAAAACCTCCGGTTGAAACGTAGACCTTGTGTCGGTGACACAGTCTTGTGATTTGCTTCACTCTCGTCCTTGGGAGAAGGCGCATGGATCCTCCCGCAAACTTGTATCCATCCACGTATTCGCCCCAGTCCTCGAGTAAATCCTTGAGGTAACCGTAGCTTACGGAAGTGTAGTAAGGGCCTCTAAATTCGATGATACCAGTTTTTCTCGGTTTTTTAGGCGGCATATCTATTTTGACAAAATCAAAGGCTTTCCCCGATCTGCTTTGTGCTGGCATAATGACAATTTCCCACTTGATCTATTTACATATTGCAACAGAGCTCTGCTAGATCTATTCATGCGTTCAACCTCAAGGCCCCGAATTCGATTCCTGAGCACGAAGGCACAGGATATAAGCCCAGAATAGATGCGACAAATTTTATTTCATAAAATCAAGTACAATTTTCTCGAGCAATTCCCTAGATGCGCGATTTATCGTAACATGCAGAAAATATTCTCGGAGGCGAAGTATGCGGCCTAAAGGTTCTTCGAATTGTGAAAAAATGCGTCCGAGATGAGAGAACGGCCAGTGTAGAGAATTGGCGTCAGTCGTTTTGACGTTTAGGTACGTTAGACTCAAAGCTGGGAGCTCGGTTCAATTTTCTACGTCGTAAACTTGGGTACCGCCATGCAAAGACACCGCCAACAGCTATGCTGGCCGCGACAGCAGCCAAAATAATGTAGAGATCAGAGGAAGCTGTGTGTGGAATGGTGGGATGGGCGGAGCTAGTCGAAGAGCTCGTGGAGCTGGTCGAGGTAGTTGTAGGCGGAGGGAACTGCAAACTGGTCGAACTGGTCGATGTGGACGCGGACATGGATGTAGTTGCGGACGAAGCGTATGAAGATGCGGTTGTTGTCGAAGTGGTTGTTGTCGAAGTGGTGCTTGTAGTAGTCGTAGATTGGCTCCCATCGGTGGTGGCAAAAGAGATATTCACTTCTGAGGATCCATTAAAATCTGCGACAAAATTATACGTCCCAGGTGTGGCGAACGGTACGTTGCCCGCTGTGAAGCTGAACAGCTGTGCGTTCGTACAATTATCTAAACAGGAGAACAAACCGTATGCCACTACATTCGTCGTTGAGTTTGTGATTGACCACGCACCTTTTCCACTGCAATTTGTTGTCAAGGATGCGGTGATTGCTTGCCCTGGAGTGTAGGGTCCACTAGGGGCATTCCAGCTTACATTGCACTGTTGTACGCCTAACTTTGATGCAGAGCCAGAAGTTGAAATAACCGGAAATAAACCCAGCGCGAGCAAGGTTGCAAGTACAGCGATTCCAATGACCGCCGCGGAGCGTGCTCCCATATTGATTTCTGGTATGGAGCCAGCTTCCATGGCCCAATAAGCCTTGCTAATTTCATAACGAGGGAACTTTTGATGGGGTTCGTATATCGGAAGCGGATATGGCCCGCATAGCTGCTCTCATTTGTACGTAAATCATGCATAAGGCACCCTTAGTTATCCGAACCAAGCAAATTTGTGCTCTTGCAGTTAATTCAGAGCAAGCTAGTGTGTGACATGAGCTGTAGGCTCAATCTCAGCTTTAATTGCCTATCCTAATATAATCGAAATTATTTTCCTCGAAAGCGAAGAATCCTTTGGCAAAGATACACGGAATAGGCGGGGTGTTCATTTTTTCAAGTAACCCGAGAAAACTTGCCTCTTGGTATAGGCGAATACTGGGAATTCCTTTGAAATATCTTGGCGAAAAGATGTACTACATTGAAGTATATTATCGTTCTCTATCAAGACCGGGAAAGAAGCTTCACACTGTCCTTGCGATAATGCCGGCCCAAGGAAAACTAAACTCCAAATGCAACCAAGCGATGATAAATTATAGGGTCGACGATCTAGAGAGTTTTGTCCGAGGGCTTGAAAAAAGAAGAGTCAAGGTCGATCCAATATCTGAAGGGCCTGACGCGGAAGGCATCGGAAGATTCACGCATCTAGAGGATCCTGAAGGAAATCAAATAGAGCTTTGGCAACCTTCAACTGGAATTTGAATTGTCCTACTATTTGATCAGAGGTTAGATCTGAAAGTGGTGACGTACATCTCGATGCTTCGAGGAGTAAATGTTGGCGGGAAAAAAGTGGAAATGGAGAAGCTGAGACGCGTGTATGAATCCTTGAGTTTAGGAAATGTCCGAAGTTACATTCAGAGCGGAAATATCTTGTTCGAATCGTCAAATTCTGATGCTCACCTGTTAGTCAACAGGATTGAGAAGGAGATAGCAAGGGCCTTCGGATTCGATGTCTCCATTATTATGAGAACGGACAAAGAAATTCGAAAGATAATCGAAAATAATCCTCTGTCGGGGAAAGATCCTACCAAGCTTCACGTTACTTTTTTGCTTGAGGAACCGGATGATTTCCCCGTTGAAGAAGTAAGAAGAATAAAGAACAAGGCGGAGGATTTCGAAATAAAGGGGAAGGAGATTTACCTTTTTTGCCCTAATGGATATGGTAAGACAAAGCTCTCGAATTCCTTCTTTGAGAAAAAACTGAAAACAGTTGCCACAACGAGGAACTGGAGGACGGTCAACACATTTCTGACAATGGCTGCTTCAAACTGAGGTTTTCAAACGGAGATAGGAAACTCTCAGAGGCTCTTCCTCGAACTTCTTGAAAAAACAAAAAGCAAAGCCAGCGCAAAAACGAGTCCAACGACCGGAACAATGAACGAAATTCGAAGGGCGCTAGCCGAAATTGCTCCTGCCACAGTGGGTCCGATTGCAGCCCCAATGCCTATCGAAGACTCAAAGAGTCCTGCGCCAGCACCCATTTTTTCTTGAGTGGTCTCTGCAATCAGGGTGCCCTGAGATACTGCGTAAACAATCGAATATCCTATTGCAAAAAGCGCGAAAGAGATAAAGTACGCAATTCCGCTGGGATCCTTTATTATCAGAATTAGGCTCGAAAGGCTAGCAAGGCTCGCGAATACCAAGACATTCCGATTGCGCTTTGAGGGGTCAAAGATTCTCTCTCTAATAGCCTGCCTTGCGAAAACAACGTAAGTGAAGAATCTCACTACGCCATATGTGGTGGTGATGGCTCCGATCAAAACTATTGTGAGACCGAGGGAATGTGCATAAGGGCCAAAGAATGTGAAAAAGACTCCAGAAGTTAGAGCGGAAAGTGAAGTTGCGACAAGGCAGGTCCAAACTTGAAAGTTTCTCTTTTTATCGGCGGAGAAGAGCACCGCGCGAATGGATGAAGCTAAAGATGTGCGAGGAATTTTCGCATTGGCTTTGTAATTTGGCGGCGAGGGTAGCGCTTTGTTCCTGAAAAGAGTCGCTAAGTTGAGTGCAATAAGAATTGCAAAGAGTATGCCACTTGCGAAGAATGCAAACCTGTAGGAATAAACCGTTACGAGAAAAGTTCCAATCAACGGACCAAGAGCTGCGCCTCCCGACCAAGTGTAGTTGAATACGCTCAGGGACTTTTTCGATTCTCGGAAAGCATCTTCAGTTATGGAGGCTTCCATCGCAGGCCAAAGCATCGCCCATCCTGTTCCTTCGAAGAGGCGAATTACGATCAAAGTGACTGGGCTAATTGTAATTGAATAGAGCAAGGACACAATGCAAAGTAGTACAAATGCTGAAACAATGAAGAACTTTCGAGAGCCTCTGCGGTCAGAAAAATGACCCATAATGAAGGGCATGAAAGAATAAACTGCGTATGATGCTCCTCCGACGAGCCCGAGCTCTAAGGCGTTCGCTCCAATTGTTACTGCAAATAGCGGAATGAAAATGTAAAAGACGGGAAGAATCGCATCTGCGACAGCCGAAGAGAGGAGAATGTCCAGGTACTGAACGCCAGTCATCCCCGGAGCGGATGCTTTGGAATTTGTGAGATCGACAGGCTCCTTGGACTTCATGTTTTACATTATGCCGGTGCTTTTCAGTGCCTATTTCGAAGCGTGCAAAAGAGACCTTACGGCTCCGATGATAAATTCATCGATAAGCCTCTGCAGGTACCGGCCACATAAGGACAAAGAATTATCGACAGGTGACCAGCGAGCCCCTTTCTATGGTGTTATCACTACCCACGGAAATCTTGAAAAACTGTTGAACTTGTTTAAATGTCAACTCGAGCGAGCAAGAGGGAATAGTTTGAATATTTTGGCTTTAGCCTAAGCTTTCTGAAAATGCACTTAGGAATGAGGCGTCTTGTCGAAAAGTGACCGAATAAAAGAGATTTTTAGAAAGACTGCCACTTGGTTTGTTATAGTTATTCTTGTTATCGCAGGCGCTTCTTCTTACATTGCCTACACTTATCTGAAATCCTCGTATTCGAGTTCCAGTACTTCAATGAGCACAACAAGTGGCATAACAACTAGCACGACAATAACTAGTACTACAACAACTTCTTCTTACACGACTACTCAATACCCCAATATCGGGCAAAAGTTTGTGGAGATAAAGGCGTTTGACGTTTCGAGTAAAATACTACAAAATGGTCAAGTTGAAACTGTCACAAGTTATATTGACGGAGCTGATTATACAGCAACTCAACTTCTTACACTAGTTCAGAATATTCATAGTCAAATTGGTAACTTCAATATAATTAGATTCATCAGAACTGAATGTTATGATGGAATTGTTAATCCTAATGCAACAGCATCTCAAATAAATGGGACAGGTTATAATTGGAACGGAACCTTAAATTCCTACGCTACTGCAATTCAACAAGCGGCAGGAGGGCAAATTATTCCGGACGCAGGTATGACTATTTATTATGGGGCAAACGCTGGTTGTGATACAGGTAACGCTTCTCAGCAACAACATGAAGAATGGTTTTTTCAAGAATCAGCTAGTTTACTAACATTGACAGCGGTAGCTGATGGGGATAGGTATGTTATGCTTGAGGCTTGGGATACATATTACGCCGCGGTTAAACCAAATCAAAGCGAAGTTGACACGTTCTTCCAAACTTTAGAGGCTCAAGGTTGGAGATATTTTATGCCACAACAGAACGGCATTGGTAGTCAGCCAGTTGGAAATTATGGCAGTTGTTCCGCGCCCTTCGATGAATACGATTATGGCTATGCGGGGTATTTCAGAAATGGAATCTTTTGGGTAAACACAACATATCCGTACGTGTTTCCAAATTTTCCTTTGGTGTGCCAAATACAGAAATCGGAACCTTATCTTAACGGTGTCGTCGTAGGTTTGGAAACACAGCTAATGGCGGGAAACCCAGCTTACTGTGATGGTAAATATGATTACGCTGGGCAAGCATTTGCGGAATGCCTAACGAAATCTCAAAGAGAGGTTGCGCTTACAAATCTTGCGGAGAATCAGACTAAATACGATTACATTTTCATCTATCCAATCGTAATTGGTGAGCATTCAATACAATATGATGCTCAGCAAGACGGGACTTTGGGTCTGATGGAGCAGCTGATAAACGAGTATAATTGATTACAAGGATCTGTATTGTCCATGAAATTTTCACGAGAGCAGAGACTATTATGCAGAGAGACTATTATTCAAAATAAGGGCAATCTTACCATTCAACTCTTTTAGGGTCGTAAGCGCTCTCCGTTCTGTTTGTTCTTTCGCAGGTATTGATTAATAACCCACAGGTAATCTAGTTTAAACTGCATACTTCAATTACAGGTATACACGTCCTGACTCGACATATCGGAAAACCGTTTCGTCTGGAGCCCCAATGCCGACGATGTAACCTGGAAACCGTGGTCCTGGCCCTTGTACTACTGTGATTGAGAGGCCAAAAAATCCGTTGGTTTGAACATTGATGCTAGCGTATGTTCTGATCAAAGACCCATTTAGATCCAGGAAGGTGTACGCGCGGCCTGCATCAAGGTGCCCCCTAACAGTCTCATCTGGAGCTCCAACTGCAAGTGTTTGTTCGCTCAAGGAAACTGACCAGCCAAAGTATCCACCGCTTTGAGCGTTTGGACTCTCTAAGCTGTAGAGCAGCTTATGTGTTTTGTCACTGTAACCGTAAACAAGACCAGCTGCCCTTAACCCATTGGAATTTTCTGAAGGAGCTCCAACCGCGATTGTGTAGTGACTTAGTGAGACTGACCAGCCAAAGTGCCCAGCTTCTTGGGCGTTTGGGCTATAGAGACTAAACATCAGCTTGCCCGTTTTCGTCTTGAAAACGTACGCACGGCCCGCCCCAACAAGTCCGTTAACGGTTTCGTTGGGAGCTCCGACAACTACTTCCAATCCATCACTTTTGACGTTATTATCGCTCACGCTCGCAGACCGACCAAAGTGTCCGTCAGTTTGCGGGTTGGGACTAGTAAGAGTTGTGATGAGCTTACCCGTAGTCGTATTAAAAACGTACGCACGGCCCGCCCCAACAAGTCCGTTAACGGTTTCGTTGGGAGCTCCGACAACTACTAACTTACCACCCGCTGTCATAGACCATCCAAACTCGCCTTCATATTGTGAATTTGGACTGGTTAGAGTTCTCACTAGAGCACTTGTATTGGAGTTGAAGATGTATGCACGGCCAGCTCCTACGTTTCCATTAACAGTTTCGTTAGCGGCTCCCACAATAATTGTACAGGCATTGTTTAGGCAAAAGCCCTTCCTCCAAGAATGACAAGGATTTCCAACGCATGCAGCGCTTATAGCGACTGATTGACCAAAGTGTCCGTCAGTTTGTGGATAAGGACTGGTGAGATTGTCGAATAGAGTAGCGAATTTCATATGGAAAGCATATACACGGCCAGCTCCAACATATCCGTCAACAGTTTCATTCTCCGCGCCCACGAGCATTAGGTCACCCGGGCTTGTGCCAACTGATGAACCAAAATGCCCATAGGCCTGTACATCAGGCGTAGGTAAAGTGCGCAAATAGGGTGTCGCTTGCGCAGAACTAGTATTTGCGAAAGAATAACCTGATGAGAAGATCATGAAAGGGCCTATCAAGAGAATTAATGTGCTAATGCTGATCAAAACCAAGTTTGATCTCAAACGCAGAAATCACCGACTTTATCGAAGCCACTGTTGGGAAGTATAAAAAAGTTCTATATCGTGTTCCGATAGACTCAGTTTCCACGGTTGTAGAAAATGGAGGCAGTAGTAAAAAAAGACTAAGAGCTTCCCCTTTGTCTTTTAAATTCGCTGGCGCACCTGTTAGACTAGCTTTTATACAGGCCCACGTTCATACGTAAATCAGTTTCACGAAAACATGTACAAAATTCCGACAAGACTTATGAAACCTTTAGTCGTCTCTGCGATCTTTGTCATTCTCCTATTCGCGTTGATGCCTTCCGTGATTCCCGCAACGTCTGCTTATCAATCCTCCTCGCC
>JASHNZ010000042.1 GCA_030041355.1 Nitrososphaerales archaeon | reverse complement strand
CTCTATAACAAGAACAGGTCTGCCTGGGAGTTTAATGCTGAAAACGCACTCGATTATACTGTGCAAATGATCAAAATTTAGTTGACTTATACCCTGGCGCTATTCCGAAACGACAACCAAAGTCTTTGATTTCCCTACGGATGTCTTTGGATTTCTACTAAGACGTTATTATCCAGCAGGACCATACGTGACGCTCTTCTCTGCGGCGATCTGCCTCGGCCAAGAATTTTTTCTTCTCTTATCTTGTTAGCTCGATTGTTCCTCTGAGGGTATCCAAAATCTCCGATGGAGACTGACGCTCTTCCAGTCTTTCGAAAAGCTCGCTGAAGCTCTCATCCTTTCCCTTAACAGAGACGAGTTTCTGGTTTGCTTCAAATCTTATTGTCAATGTCTTGGTCATGTAGGATTACTCGACTCGGTATGTTGAACTATAAGCATCCCGAGGACAATTTTGGTCTAGGGCATGAGTCAATTCGAAGAGCAATCCCGTTTGCTTGCTCTATAACAAGAAGCGATCAATTTGGAGTTCATGCTGAAAACGCAGTCTTGCAACCTTTCTTTTTGCAGAGCCCAGATCGATGCGGATAAACGAGTTTTACTTCTTTCCCTGACTCACCAATTCTCGCACGGTTCGTAAAACGGCTTCTTCTGAGCTCATTTTCGGCCTCCACCCTAGGGATTTTAGTTTTGAAATGTCCAATCTCATGAATTTCACATCGCCGATCCACCCTCTTCCGTCTGGAGTTGCCTTATTGAAGAGGAATTTTACTCTATGGAGATCCAAGTTATTACATATTATCCTCACAATTTTCATCACATTGATTTGGTCCTCGGATCCTACATTGAAGACATCAACTTGGTCCTTTGATTTATCAACTCCGATTAAGATACCAGCTATGCAGTCAGCAACATGCAAGTATGATTTCGTCTGGGTGCCGTCTCCAAGAATCTCTAGTTCCTTTTGATTTTTCTTAAGCTTGAGCATAATGTCATGAATTATTCCATGATTGCTTCTCGCTCCTATAATGTTGGCAAGACGAAAGATTACCGCTTTGAAACCGTAAGAACTTGCATATGCGGATACCAAGGATTCGCTGGCAAGCTTAGAGGCGCCATAAGTGGAAATAGGTAACATGGGTCCGTAGTTCTCGGGGGTTGGAAGGATTTTTGCTTCTCCGTATACAGTAGAGGTTGATAGAAATACGAAGGTTTCGAGATTCTTCAGTCTTCGTGCAGCCTCAAGAAGATTGTAGGTCGCTTCGACGTTTTCCCGAAAATGAACCTCTGGGTTGGTTGTTCCGACCCTCACCTCGGGATTCGCGGCAAGGTGATATATGATCTCAAATTCCTTGTTTAATCTTAGGTTAGGACACTTGAGATCCCTTCTTGAAATGGCAAGCCTTTGGCTATCTCTACATCTCTCGAGGCTATCAAGAGTTCCTGAAGAAAGATTATCGAAAACCGTGACGGTGTTTTTTTCGGCTATTAGCGCATCAACTAGATGACTTCCTATGAAACCGCATCCGCCTGTGACCAATACATTCCCCGTAGTAGTCGCACCTTCTTCGGTTTATCGAAGTCTTTGAATGGTATGAATACCTATTGCGTGCGGAGACTGCCTAGTTTTTACAATGGGAAAAATGGTACATGAAATTGACTACGGTTCTTCGTCTAGGCGCAGACAACTCAATTTAGAGCAACCATAGCATTAAGTCCAGATAGGCCGCCACACAATCTTCAATCTCAAAGGTACCTTCGTCGGTGAAGGTTCAATTTGTCTCAAAAAACAGGTGAGAAAGCTGGGTCAAAAGCTGAGCAATTAGCTAGATCTAAATTCTCTCAAATGACTGAATTTCACACTTTGCTTGAATGTCTTAGACTTTCGGTTTGATGATCTAGGTTCCGACTCGACTAGGATTAATTACCTTATCTCTATTCGATGGGGAAAGATACCATATTGAACATTCTAATTCTTGGCATGGATGGATACATTGGCTGGAGTCTAGCACTACATCTGGCAGAAAAAGGAAACAGAGTCACCGGGATCGACAATTTTTCCAGGCGTAGAACTGTCGAAGAGATCGGCAGCTGGTCTGCCACTCCAATCCATAGCATGGAGAAGCGCATGCAAGTTGCGAAAGCGAACTATCAGGAAAGGATAAGATTCCACGAGGGAGATCTTGTCGATTACAAGTTTGTGTCAGATGTAATCAAGTCCTGCAAGCCAGATGCCATAGTCCACCTTGGCGAACAACCCTCGGCTCCCTACAGTATGATTGACGTAGCACACGCAGTCTACACGCAGCAAAACAATGTAATCGGAAACCTCAATTTGTTATTTGCAATGCGTAATTTTTCTCCTGATGCCCACTTGGTCAAACTTGGTACTATGGGTGAATATGGAACCCCACCGCTCGATATACCTGAAGGCTTCTTTGAAGTCGAATACAACGGCCGAAGAGCAAACATGATGTTTCCACGACAACCTGGAAGTTTCTATCACGCGAGCAAAGTGCATGATACTTTCAATATAATGCTCGCATGTAGAATCTGGGGATTAAGATCAACCGATATTATGCAAGGTGTCGTGTATGGTACTAGGACCAATGAGATCAACCTTTCAGAAAACCCTGATCTCTGTACGAGGTTTGACTTTGATGAGATATTTGGCACGGCTATCAATAGGTACACTGCTGAGTCTGTGATCGGTCATTCTTTGACCGTATACGGGAAAGGGGGGCAGACGAGAGGTTTTCTTGCACTGGTGGACTCGATTCAATGCTTGACTTTGATTTGCGAAAATCCTCCTGCAAAAGGTGAGTACCGCGTGTTCAACCAAATAGACGAGGTGTATAATGTAACAGAGCTAGCCGAGATCGTGGCAAAAGTTGGCCGAAGAAATGGGCTAGCTGTAGAGGTTGCCCATGTTCCAAATCCAAGGCACGAGGCAGAGAACCATCACTACAAAGTCGAAGCACGCCACTTACGAAACTTGGGCTTCAAACCGACAAGAAGTCTCGAACAAGAAGTGGGCCTGATGCTCGAAGATCTGACGCCGTTCAAGGATAGGATAAAGGAAAAGGAGCAAGTAATAGATCCGAAGACTACGTGGTCCAACGGCCAGTCGCTTGAAGAGGGCATTCAAAATTACTCAATTCGGCAGAATACTCGAACAACCAGCTGATCCGAGATTTCGTATACTAGATGCTGTAAACTCTTTTTCGAAGATCATTGGGATCAACACTCTCTCTGACTGCTCCCTGCCTTATGAGTCCCTTCAAGGACTCTTGGACTGTTCTACGATTGAGCCCTGTAAGTCGCATGAGTTTACTTTGATCCAGCGCCCCACTCGAAGATATTGCGAAGTGGATGAATTTTGCCGCAGGCCCTCCTTTGATCTTTTTTGAACCGCCTAAAACCCCAAGCGTGTCTCCTCTCAAACCCTGACGTTGGGTCTCCAGGGCTCCAAGGCTGGGCATCCCTACATTGCCGAGGCTCACCTGGGGGCCGATGTGAATTATCAATTCGGTTTGCTGCACCTCTTGAGGAGCTTCAAACATCAATTTTGATGAGCCGTTAATTTCTTCCAACCTTTCGACCCAGTCCCACTTGATTCCTCCCAAATCATCATAAATTCCCACGCTCCGACCACTCTCTCTGCCCTCAATGATGACCATGTCTGGCTCAAACTCTAATGATTCTTCGATCCTAGCTATGGTTTCTTCGAGACTGAGTTGGTTTCTGGGGTTTTTTCGTCCGACCTCCACGTGCAAGCTCAGGTTGTTTTCATGAGCAAATTCTGCGATCTTCTTTTTTACAAGATAGGGCACCTCGAACACCCCTTCGCTCAGTTCAATGGTGTCAAATCCCACCGAGATAAGCTTCCTGAGAGCTACGGCCTCTTTTCCCTTGGAAATACAGTACTCGAGAAGAGTCCCGCCATTTGACACATGG
>JASHNZ010000041.1 GCA_030041355.1 Nitrososphaerales archaeon | reverse complement strand
GAAATTAATGTTGAGGCCGAGCTGCGTCGGTTTAATCGAGATTTGCGATCCCACCTTCGCTTGGTCGATCAGATCAAGCAGTTTGAGATATTCCTGAACTGTGGCTTCGATATCCTCTCTCGTCTCCACATGTTCACCGAGCAAATTCAGCAGCCCAAGAATTCCCTTAGAGTTTGCTGCCTTCACTCGGTCTATGCCTTGTTGCGCGTTCTCTCCTGCAATCCACTGTCTCGCCAGTCGCAGAAGTATTCCCATTGAAAATATTCCAACTTTAGAAGGAACCGGTTTTGAGATTTTGATCCTGCAAACCTAGGACTTGCCAGTGATCTTGCGATAAATCCAAACAAGAGGGTCATAGTTTCGATCAACGACACGCTCTTTCTCCGGAATTATTGCATTGTCCGTGATGATAATGTGCTCTGGGCAAACTTCCTGACAGCATTTCGTAATATTGCAGTAGCCGAGCCCCGCGGAATTTTTCATGAAGCTGGAACGATTTAGAGAATCCATGGGATGCATGTCAAGCGATGCGGCTTTCACCACGAACCTGGGGCCTATGTAATCGGCCTTATGTTCTCGGACCACGTGACATATGTCCTGGCAGAGAAAGCATTCTATGCATTTTCTGAATTCTCTTGACTTTTCGACGTCTCTCTGAAAAAAGATCCATGTGTGGTCCGTGGGCTCCTTTGGAGTGAAAGCAGGAATATTCTTCGCAATTTCATAGTTGTCCTGAACATCCGTAACAAGATCTCTTAAGAGAGGAAAAGCCCTCATTGGTTCAACAGTAATCTCCCCCTCGAATATTGCTACGGGCGTCTTGCACATAAGGCGGGGAAATCCATTGATCTCGGCAGAGCAGGATCCGCAACGGCCGGCCTTGCAATTCCATCTTGCAGAAAGCGAGGAGTCAAAGTGTGATTGAATGTAGTGAACCGCGTTAAGAACAACCATTCCATCCTCGAAGGGAACGCTAAACACTTCGTATCGGTCCTTCGAGCGATCGGAGCCAAGGCCTCGGAAAATTCGCAGGGTTACTTGCTTTCTTTGATTTCCTGACTTTTCCATGTTATCTGCCCGAGCCTATTACTTTACATTCTTTTTCCAGGCGAGGATCTCTTCCCTATTGATTAGGGCCTCATACTCAGGGGGCATTTTCGGAACTGGAACGAACTCCTGAACCATCTGGCCCTCATTCTGCTTTGTTATTATATTCACCATCCAATTTGCATCATCCTTCTTGGGATAGTCAGATCTCGTGTGAGCGCCTCTGCTCTCTTTTCTCGTAAGAGCAGACCGAATAATTGCCTCGCAGTCAAGCACCATGTTCCAGACAGCCATAGAATCAGCCCAGGATTGGTTGAAGGCTCTCGCGCCTTTTGCCTGCAAGTTTTTTGAATCCAGTTTTATCAAGCCAATCTCTTCGAGGCCTTTCCTCAGATCTGTTTCGTTTCGGACTATTCCGACGTATTTCCACATCGTAGCCGCGACCCTGTCCTTCAAATCAAAAGGATTTGAACCATTAAGATTTCTGAACGGGGCAAGTATCCTTTTGATCTCCCTGCTCACATCTTGTTCAGCCACCTCGCCTTGAGTTGTATTCTTCATGTACTCGGAAGCAGCGAGCCCTGCTCTTCTCCCAAAAACCAAAATGTCTGAAAGCGAATTCCCTCCCAATCTGTTCGCTCCATGCAATCCACAGGCGACCTCGCCTGCCGCATATAGTCCCGGGATATTTGTTTCGCAGGTGTCCGGGACCACTCGTATGCCTCCCATTTGATAATGAACGGTAGGTGCAACTTCCATCTTTTCCTTTGTAATATCAATCCCGGCGAACTCTAGAAATTGGTAGTACATACTTGGCAACTTTTCTTTGATGTGTTTGGCTCCTCTATGTCGAATGTCCAGAAATACAGCGCCGTTCGGAGTTCCTCGGCCTTCTTGGATTTCAGTGTAAATGGATCTTGAGACTACATCTCTCGCAGATAGCTCGAGCCTCTTGGGATCGTATTTTTCCATGAACCGCTCGCCTTTGACATTCGTGAGAATTCCTCCCTCCCCGCGAACCGCCTCTGTGATCAGCATACCTCTAACGCCGGCCGGGTAGATCATGCCGGTTGGATGAAACTGAATCATTTCCATGTCCATGAGCTCAGCACCAGCTCGGTACGCAAGCGCAATACCATCTCCAGTGCTCTCCCAAGAATTGGACGTGACCGCGTACACTTTGCCGCAACCGCCAGTCGCGAGAATGATGGCTTTGCATTTGATGAGAAGCAATTCGCCTGTCGTGATCTTTATCGCGAGAGCGCCTGAAACAGCTCCAGTCGCAGTGTCCTTGAAAATCCAAGTTATCTCAGTTTCATCCATGTACGGAATGTTTCTTTTCAGAACCTGATCCTCAAGAGTGCGAATTAATTCAAGACCAGTGCGATCACCGATGTAGCATAATCTGCGATAGGAGTGCGCCCCGAAGGGCCGCTGCATGATTTTTCCATCTTCGGTTCGGTCAAACAACGCACCGTAATATTCAAGCTCGATTACGCGTTCAGGAGCTTCTTTGGCAAAAATCTCGGCTATTCGCCAGTTAGAGAGCTGCTGACCCTCCACTATTGTGTCTGAGAAGTGAATCTTCCAATTGTCCTGAGGATCTAT
>JASHNZ010000040.1 GCA_030041355.1 Nitrososphaerales archaeon | reverse complement strand
GTCCAAAGAGAGAATAAAGGTAGGAAGCAAGGAGATTCGTGGAGCCCCCTAAATATGATGTGATAGGAATGAAGCTTTCGATCGAATTCAACAAACTGGCTGAATATTTTGACACGCCGGGAAGGGAATCCCCCCATGCTATTCGAACAAATCGCTCCATAGAGCAGATACTTAGAAAGTATAAAGTCAAAACTGTTCTTGACCTTACATGCGGAACAGGCTCGCAAGCGTTCTACCTAGCAAAACGCGGATACGAAGTAACAGGAGCGGATATTAGCTTGGACTTGGTAAGAATAGCAAGTAGCAAGGCAAGAAAAGAAAAAATGAAAATGAAGTTTCTGCACGGGGATATGCGCGATATCAAGGTTGGTAGTTTCGATGCTATCATAACAATATTCAATGCGGTAGGTTATCTCACAAAAAAGGGCTTTGAGAAAGCGATGAGAAACATATACAACAATTTGAACAATAACGGATTGTACGTATTTGACATTTTTAACGTAAAATGCAAGGAGAATTGGACAGACGCATGGAGTGAAACGAAAAACTTTGGCAATATTGAGCTGCATAAGGTTCAGCGTTGCAAACTTGATAGGAACACCGGCCTTCTCTGGTCATACGATGTTTTCACTGTTCAGAAGGGTTCTAATAAGCCAGAGATTTTCACGCAACGATATGCTCTCCAGGGCTATACCGCAGAGGGACTCAGGGCGATGCTAAATAGAAATGGGTTCAATGTGGTGGAGCAGTATGATATGAACGGGTCGAAGTTCCTCGACAAGAAAAGTGGGAGCATCTTGACGGTTGCGAAGAAGCAATTATCATAGCATCATTCCATTTACAAGTTTTTCCAATGGTTCAAATCCGGCCGACCCCATATTCGCAACTCCTCCTCCTAGAAGGCCTTATTCAAAGTCAAAAGAAAGAGTAAGGCAAGAACGTCAAAGTTGGTAATAATCTGTATCTAATCTTCAATAACCCAGACTACTTTACGGAATCAAGATGAATGGCGTTAACTCTAATGCAATATCTGTGACTAGGGCAGCTTTGATAGTTGTTGTAATCGTCGCTATAACAGGAATAGTGGCTTATTTCGGAACAGTAGAATCTGAGCCGAAGACTACTCTTGTGACAATAACAACTCAAGTTCTGGAAACCAGTACACTTTCAACGTACACTTGCTGTTATGGTTCGACTACTACTACTATCATAGGAGCCACTAATGGAACAACTTATGCTCAAGCTACACAGTATCTATACGGATCTACATACAACACAACAATAGTCTACACTTCAACCATCACTTACGTTACCACGGTAACAAAATGATGCTTTGTAATGTTATAAATGCGAATAGAACCTGAACGCTCTAGTCTCTTCTTTTGATACCAATGAGTACTCTTGTTCATTCCCAACTCTCGATAGGACTTTGTGAGAACTTTGTTCATCAGCTCTTCATTTTCGAAAATAGCTTTCGCTTGAACTGCTCTGAGGTTGAATGAAAGACTGTCGCTCTTACCGGGCAGGAATTTTGCAAGCAATCTGCAATTCAAAATTATCTCTTCTAAACTCAGATTGAATCGAAGTTTCTCGAATAGTAGCTTAATCGTTTCAGAGTCTAGGACTACTTCGAAACCATCAGTTAGATGGTGAGTTTTATTCTTGGTTCGCTTTAGCTGCTCTAAAGTTTGGAGGACTGAGTAATCGCCATTCGTACGCCAGAGCTCCATCATGTCATAGACTAATCCGTAATTCTTTCTCATATCGTGAAGGAAGGGAATAGAATTGTCTAAACCGATTGAACTGATAGCTCTCCTAACATAAGTTTGTAAAAGAGCATACGAATAGTTGAGCAAAGCAACGCCCAGGATCAGCATTCTCAAACCAGAAATCCGAGCAAGAACGGCTCTAATCATCGCGTATTCCTCGACCGTCGTTGCATGTATTTCCTCGGTTTCTTCTTCGACTGTTCGAGACATAAAGTCAAAAAGTCTTACAATTCTTATTTCTAGGATGAGTATTATCAGTACGAATCGCGCTTCATCAGCAGGACAAAGTGTAACCCTATGAAAGAAATTGATTTCAAAGATAGCTCTACAAGATTGTTCGAGGAAAACGGAGTTCGGATTGAATTGTTCAAATTAAGCAAGGAATTTGAAAAACACTTTGATCGATTGCCTTTGATGTTCAAAAGGATAGGGATGACTCGGCCATATCTAGAGCAAGCTTTAGAGTACATGTCCATAAGCGAACATAAATCGCGTTTGAGAACGGAAGTTTGTATCTATCTGTTTAATGAAAAGAGTATAATGGAAAAGAAGAGAGAAGAAAAAAGCTTAGTGGAAAAGATGTCAAATACAAACCCAATTGAGAAAAGACCACTTAGTAGAGAACTTTCGAATTTAGTGAGTCTCGACGATCCTCTGTCAGATTATCACCTTCGTCTCTCATTCACTGACTATTCGTATGATTTACACTATACTAAAAGAGGACATGAAATCTACTTGTTCGACGATACAAGAGAAAGCTCATTGCACATAGGATTAGTTAGGGGAATTTAGAAATGACAATTACATAAACATGAATTATATTTTCGTTCAGGGCACGCGTTCATACACATAAGGGGAGAGACACAGACAGGCACAAAGGCAGGCAGGCACACGAGCGGGGGCCCATATTCGCAACCCCCCTTCCTCGTGTGTCCTCACTTTCTCTCTTCCTCTCTTTCATATTCACTTACTCGCTCATTCTCTCGCTCTCTCTGATTCATACTCTCTCATAATGTATAACACGCAGGTGCCCTAAACAATAGTCAGAGCAGTATGATCTAAAGAAAGGGGAAAGCCGATAGTTTTTTTGGCTATCTGCTATTTTAGGGTTTTTTGCTCACATTCTAGGAAGTTGCACAGCCGAATAGTTGGCTTCCGTCAGTGTGGATTATTTTATCCAACTTGGAGATAAGGTAGACGTCTGAACCTGCTGGTACATAGTTATCAGATGCATATTTACTTGTGCCGCCGGAATATCCGCTATCGGGCCCTTCGGGGAGATCCACAGTAGTGACTTTGTTCTTCGTAGAGATTGCAGACATGCTTGTGGCTTCGTAGAAGTTCGCAGTATTGGCAGTCGATTCTTTCTGGTTGCTCCAGGCACCCCATGTGTAGCCGCCTACGGTCACAGTGGTGATTGACTTCAGTGAGGAGGAGAATTCGGAGACGCTCGTTTCCTCGAAGAGGTTTACGTAAACATTGCCGGTCGCCTGGTTCACACCGATTCCGACACCGTAGTAGCTGAGTGAGGCTGTTTTGACAACTTTGGTTCCGACGATTTCATCAACGCAGCCGTCACCGCTGGAGGTTTCCCTGTTTGCTGCGTACACTGCGCCAGTCTTTATGTTCACGTCAATAAATTCTGGGTA
>JASHNZ010000039.1 GCA_030041355.1 Nitrososphaerales archaeon | reverse complement strand
GCGATCAGCGGTTGAATTAGTCCCCGGCCGAAGGGTTCTCTGTCGATCTGCAACCAGGGAATATGGATGATCGTCTCGGGATCCAAATCATTCAGGCGGCCGCCGATCAGCTGTTGAATTTTGGAAATGTCCCCTGCTTCATTCCTGTAAATCTTGTAAATGGAAGACAATTCGACTTGATTGAGCATGGAAAGCCTGTCTGGAGTGAGCATTTCGATGAACGTGTTTCCGCCGTAAAGTAGCTCCTTGGTTACGATCCTCAAAAGCTCTGGTAGGCCTTTCTCTCCCCGCCTGTTCCCCCATCGGATCGAATTGTTGAATTCCTCAACGAGATCGACCACTTTACCGTTCTTGTAGTCTTCGTCGCCGGTGACGTAGAACCCGTCGGAGAGTGCTGCGTTCGAAATGAAATTTACCGCGTTGAAAATATCTGTATCATGAAGATAAGCCTCGATCGCGCTTTGGACGGATTCTGGCTGGTACTCTCCTGTCGCAACGCGATACAGAGGAACAATGATGGCATTTTCCTGAACAATCTTAGGGCGATGTAGCCTTTGAACTATCCATTGAGCAGGGTTCATCCCTAAACACCTATTTCTCTTAATAACCACAATTCCCGGTGGCGTGATCTGGACGGTTTATCCTCCATCTGTAAAGTAGAAGTCCGGATTCGCGATTGTCTAACTGCTCGATCTTTAGCAAATCATCGTAACATACCAAGCAACACCTCTCGGGAAAACGTTGCAGAGAAGCCTCCTCTTGAGGATCGATGCATTTTGGCGAGACACAGAGTTTTACCGTAGTCACCAGTGCCTCGTTTTGAAGCTCGCCAACATTTTTCTCGAGGATAACATGAGTGTGGTTCTTTCGTCTTGAGATGTCAATTGCGCAAGGACCAATATGCGCAGTGCATTTACTAGACAGATTGAAACATTGGCACGTTTTTGAACATGAAATCGGGAGGGATTCCTCGCTGATCGTTTGAGCCAGTGCTTGCCGTTGCGCTTTATTCATTAGTTACAATAAAGAAATATCTTCTAGGATATAACCGACCATGCGCTTTAGGTTGCTTGAATTACTGTAACGTTACTGTAATCTAAGGGGATGGCAGGTTACAATCTGAAAGTCTTTGAGCGATACTACAGATAGACACCTAGTTGACGCTGATATAGCCAATCTTAGTCCAATAATGCTCTTGGGCTGGCTGATCCTGCACTGATTGTATATCCATAATGTTTATTTCTGGGCGTTTAGTTACTGTAACTTTACAGTAACAAAAGACAAAAATTGCCTACCTACAGTAAAGTAGAATATTCCAAAGCACGCGTTGCGGTTTCATGGATAATGCATCATCATGGAGAAGAAGTAAAAATTTCAGTTCCAGCGCTAAACCTCTTTAGAATGCTTGAGATACTGAATGTGCTCCATGTTTCTGGTCCACTTAGTTCCAACAAATTGCAAAATTCACTACGCTTAATTCGCTCACATGAGGTTCAATTGTCCTATTTGGACTTGCTCGAGGATATGAAATTCATAAGTCGACAGAAGGAAAAATTCGGAGGAGGGTTTGCGCCTATGAAATCCGCAATCTCGATTAGTAAGAAGGGTGTAGCGCTCCTGAATCTGATTGAGAGAGCAGAATAGAAGGCCAGAGCTTAGTGAAGGAATCGATAGTTGCATTTGAAGGTCTGTGAATGGTGAAGAAAAAGAATTGGCAAAAAAAGGGTGGAAGAATGTAGGTTTGAAGGAGAGAGTTATCTCTCATGTGCAGGAGCATTTGAAAGTGAAGGACAGAGGGAAAGCTTTCCCACGATCCATTCCGAAGTTCATTACGGAAGCCATCGAAAATCAAATAGAAAAAGAGAGGTCGGAAGTCGTAAGCTTGACCAAGGAAAAATAGTGTGATGCGGCATATGCCTATTCCCCCAAATTATAGACCCTGCGAGAAGTTCGTTATCGGTCCTTGCTGTCAGAACTGCATGTATCTTCGCAGTTATGATATTATGTACGCATGCATCAAACACTTGTGTTACGTGGAACGTTCCAAGCTCTGTGATGACTACGAGGATGGAAGAGATTACCGATTCGGACTGGAGTTTAGACCCACAACAAGGAAGGAATACGAGCTATTAAAACTCGCCCTAAAGCATGTGAAAGCTCCAGAATCATCATCCCAGCTCTATCCCGCTTCAAAGTTTGATAACAAGACTGAGTCCGGCGGTCAATGAAAAGACTTGAGAGGAATTTAGAGCAGTGCAAACCATAGAAAAAGAAGAAGAGACAAGTACCGCTAGAAGCCAGAACGGCAAAGAGTGTGAAAACCAGAAAACTAAGCATGCGTTGTGGCGGGTCATAGGATATCGGAATTTGCCAGTTTGTAAGATATCTCTTCCTGAAGTACAGGTTCGCATGGATCCGAAGATTACGGCAGACTTTGTGAATCAAGTGGAATTAGGTATAATCGAACCAGTGATCGTTCGGAGGTTAAAAAAACAGCGATGCGAGATTGTTAGTGGAGGCGGAGTCAGGAGATTTCTTGCAGCAAATGAATGTGGGTCGAGAGAGATCAAATGCGAAATTGTGGAAGTTGAAGAGGAAAACAGTTGGCGAATAGCCCTTCTTGAAAACACCAGAGAAGATCTGTCTCCCATGGACCTGGCAGGGTATATCGATCAAATAATGAAAAAGCACCAAATTTCCCAAAATGAGATAGCCAAAATGCTGGGGAAGGAGAAATCAACGCTCAGTAATTTATTGAGAGTTTTCCATAACGCGATCCTTCGAGAGGAAGTAATGGCAGGATTTCACAGTGTGCAAACAGCCATAGAATTAGAATCGATCGCCCCAAAAGAAGGGGCCACGAGAGAGGAGATGGAACGTTTCATGAGTTTTGTCAACAAAACTCGAGATCTAACTGTGAGGCAAATACGATCTGCGATAATTAGAGATTTCATGGGAAAGAGATTGAAACGTCGTTGCAATCGTTGCAGAGTTAGATTTGCAGAAGAAGAGCTTTGCGATTTGAAGATATGTTCAAAGTGTCGAAAGAGTATGGGCCTTGAAATGTTCAGAAGGAGTAGATTAAGCGTGTGAAAAATCTGGAATGGGATCGTGGAAGCATTGAAGACAGTTCTATATCGAGTTCCGATAGGCTCAATTTACTGAGCCTTTTAAATTCACGGGCGCGCCTGTTAGACTAGCTTATATGCAGGCCGATGTTCACTCGCAGTCGAACCTCGTGATAACATGAAGGAGATTATGACAAGACTTATGAAACCTTTAGTCGTCTCTGCGATCTTTGTCATTCTCCTATTCGCGTTGATGCCTTCCGTGATTCCCGCAACGTCTGCTTATCAATCCTCCTCGCCATCTTCTGTTGTTTATACTGGCGCTTTCGCAGGTTGGGGAGTTCAAAATAAACATCTCGGGTCAATTACCGGAATTACTGCATACTGGATTCAACCAGTGGTGAAGTGCGATTCTTCATCGCATGCGACTCAAGGCGTTAATTTCGGATTGGGACTCTATAATGCCACGCCTCCAAATAATCCGTACAAGATCCATGCCTCCGAAGAGACGGCTGCAATTTGCAAGAAAGGCTCCGACACGCCAGTCTATGAAGCACTTTACACAATTTTGCCAAACTCGGCGAGGCTCATAAGCAGCATTACCGTGCATCCCGACGATGCCTTTGCGGGGAGCATCTTTCTCTCCTCTGGGAATGTTACGTTCAAATTGGAAGATGTTACGACCAATCAAACCTTCACTGCAAGCGAAAAAGCGACCGGCTTGGATCCTAGTCTGACAGCATGCTCGGCGACATATGTCAATATGTTGAGCCCTGGCGGACCGCCAAGATTCCAAAGGGCCATTATAACGTGTTATCCCACAATAGACGGGAAAACGCAACCCATAGGAATGTTTACTTCGGCCCCCAATGTCCTCTACAAGTTTGTGAACACACACCACGGTGTTGTGGACATTGTACCCTCCGGTCTCTCTTCTGATAAGGCACGTTTTGTTTTTATGTGGAAGAGCTCTGGTTAACAGCTCCCCTACATAATTTAATTTGCAAATCATCGTAAAGAGATCTTGATAGGGGATTTTCTTCTCTAGCGGTCACTTAGTATAAAGGTTCGTAATTGAATATCCCTGTTAGCCCCAAAGTCTGAAATTAGACAGTCCGTCAGAGCTTTTGAAGGCTCTTTTGAAATGAAATTAGTGATTGAAAGTGAACCGTCGCGAATTCTTGATCATTGCCCTGGGCACAGCAGGCGCAGTAGCGGCTAGTGCTCTAGGCATTTATGAGATCCTGAAAATAACTCAATCAACAACAACTTCTAAGTCCACTTCTACGGCTGAGACAACAAGATCAGCATCATCTTCCTCTGCGAGTTTAGCTCATGATTACCCAATAGGAAACAGACTAGTCAGAATCCGGGTTCTTAATGATGACCAATCATGGACAAATGAAATGCAATCCTACACTACTGACACGGTTCTCGGTTGGCTAAATGACTTGAAGCCAACAACGCTGAATCGGTATTTTTCCGGGCCGCAGGATCCCACGATGGTCCTGCCTGGCAGCCAGAATTTGACCGTCCAAGAGTTTTTACAGGCATCGATCAATGCTTGTCAGAATCCCAATAATACGACGATGATTCCAAGACTTTCCTATACTTACTATGCAGACGATGGGCGTTCAGCTTTTCTTGCTGATGCTCAGGATATCTTCAATCTCTGTGATTCCTTGAATCCTGCGCAAACTATGCTATCGATCGATAATTACCCACCATCTTCAGGTTCCAACCCAAAGATTTTGAGCTTAGCTGATAGTCTGTTTGATATAGGATGGGAAGGTCTTTGTTGGGGAGCTGGCGGAGCTACAGGTCCGGAAGGATTTGCCACCTTTGCGATGGTCATTCCTTCGTCTTCTAACTGGCAAGCGCCTTGGTCTCACATGCAACAGCTGCAACAAATTGGCGGATACGGTGAATTTGAAGTTCAAATTGACTTTCCCGGAGTCATGCAGACGTTAGTTGAAAACAATACTAATGATCAGATAGCTGGTATCTTTACCACTATGGCCCAAGAACAGGACAACAATTCTGGAGTTAATGGTCTCGGATATAATTTTCCCTATCACTACATGTATCCCATATATCAATGGGTAAGTGCGGAATCAGCTTCTGATTTTCACTGGGATTCAACGCAAGTTTTTACATCTTCGACTGGACCTTACGGTGGCGCCTCTCTTTATCAGGTAATGAAAGCTCTGATGCTTCAGTACGATTAGCAGTAAAGCAGCTTCTCTTTCGTGTTCCTTAAGACGATTGAGTAAAACTGATCATAGTCATACTCGTGAGCACATCAGACGTAACATTCAAGACATTTTGACCTAGACCCAGGAAAATGGGATAGCTCGAGACTCCTGTTTGGAAGTTATAGTCTCCGCATTGGAAAGTGTCATTTGAATACGCGATGTTCGAAATGCAAGCTGAGGGAAGGGACGATTTTATGTACATTGTGTATTGCCCGGCTTGCCCGGTGTAGACGACAAGATCAGCAGAACCATTCACGCTGATTTGATCCGTTATAGAGGTATTCTTAGGCACGATCCATCCTGAACCGAAAAGGGTCAAGGGAGTCGTCTTTGTCATACGTTCAATTGCGGTAACATTCGTAAAACTGGACAGCTCGAAGGCCGCCATCGTTCTACCCGAATAAATGGGGGACCCAAGGGTTTTGTTCAAGGTGCTGTAGTCGTACAGCAATTTCTTAGTGTTCCGGACACCATTGATAAGAACGTATTTGATGTTGTAATAGGTCATTACGACGGGCCCGATTTGAGAGACATTATAGGGTTGCGATATGACATTGTCCGCCGGACAGTAACTAAAAACTAAATCGCAGAGGAAAACCTGATAATACACGTAGGTCGGAACATCCTGACCGACCTGTGAGATCTTGCCATTAATGAGAGGCTTGTCAAATAGCGTCGACTCGTAGAGGTACCGATCCGTGGCCCCACCAGTGACCGGAAGCTCAAGAACCGAAAACTGGGAGTTGTCTCGCGCAATCATGCGGAAAACAGGGCTTGAAGGGACCGGTGCTATGACTACGGTGGGAGCAAACTCGATCATTATCAGTGCCAAAACGATTAGCCCTAAAATCGTCCCTCTTGAAATTCCAGATTTCTTAACGTAACCATCAGCTAATTTCGAGATTCCATCGATCCCGTAAGCGGCCATGACGGCAAGGCCTAGCATCAACAGAATCGAAAACCGCGACTCATCTCTGAAGTAGTGCAGGACTGAAAGACTGTCATACAAAATTGTGTACGGCGTCTGAATGGATAAAGAAGTCGGGTTGTTTGAAGGGCCGAGCGCGAAGAGAAAAGCTAACACAGCTATGATTATGAAAGCGAACCGCCGGCGGTCTTTGGACACAATAGATCCCACGATTGCCATTGCAAGGGCCGCGTAGCCCACAAATACAACCCACTGCGAAGGTCCGCCAGAAAGACCCGCATTTTTGTAAGCAGAGAAGAACAGGTTGCCGTAGAAAACCGTGGATGGGGGAGGAATTAGAAACAACTGTGGCTTCGCGGCATTCTTGATCGCGTTGCCCAAAGAAGGCGCGGCATGCACGACGCCTAAGGATTGAAAAGCCGGCACGAGATACGGAGAGGCCAGGGCGATCCACACTACGACCATTAGGCAGACCAAGTAAAACACTCTTTTTATTTGGGAAAACTGTGTCGCGATCAGAAAGTAACCAATGTAGATCAGCCCCGCGATTAGCGCTATGATCATGAGCTCTAGCTCAGTATATGTCAGGATGACGAGCAACACCGCGCTTATTAGGGCGTATCTGAGCTGCTTTCGCTCAAACAGCAAGATTAGGGCAAGCAAGAATGCGGGGATCCATTGTATGCTGGAGAGATTGGGATGACCAGCAAATGCTTCCGTGATATGCTGGGGAGCATAAGCAAATATGAGGCCTGCTCCAAATGAAGCGATAAAAGAGCCGGTTAAGTGCTTCGCCAAAAGAAACATGGTAAAGCCTGACAGCACGAACGATGCTATCATGATGATATTGAAGGCGGCAACTAGTCCTAGAATGGCTGTTATCGGTATCGCAATAAACGCGTCAACGTAATCTATTGTTTGAAGCGCTAAGGATACTCCCTGAGGATAAAAAAACATCTTGGTGTACAAAATATTCTGACCGGACGCGAGAGATGTTCTCACCCACCAAAAATTCCACAAAAAGTGATACGTATCACGGGCGCCGTATCGTAAAGACGCGGCAGCGGTCTTGAGGACATAAGGCTTCAGGACGTCTTTGGAAAGATGGGTTACCAAGGGCCAGAAAATTACGACGGCGATTACCGCATAGGCCAGCATTGCGATCCATAGGTAAAGATCTATTCGTAAGAAACGCCGACTAGCCACTTTTCAGTCACTCCAAAAAGAATTGAGTAAATTGAAAGCTGCCAAATTATGGAAGAGAAATGAAAAATTCTGTAGTCCTGCGCAGAATTAAATGCCCAATCGCACTCAACGCGAACGAAGCCTTTCCTGCCTAGGGGCTTCCAGAGCTTCGTTCTGTTTCCGGAGTTTGCGAAAGGTTATTGCCTTGTTCCGTGACTTGGCGCCGACTCCTCAAGTAAAGAAAAGATGCAACGCTGACTACTATCACGACCAACACGATTGCTGAAATATATACAACATTCTGTGAAAGATGGGGCATTGAAATTCCGGGAGACTCGAAGGAGGGTGCGGATAGTAAAGTTACAGATGTAGTGTTTCTGAATTCCTGAGTTGCATCAGTGCTGTTCACGTAGATGAAAACCAACGTAACCGTCGCAGGAACCGCCGAAGGTGGGGCAAAATAATCTATTGAAATGCCTGTGAAAGAAAATGAAGAGATTGGCCCGATAGTTCCGATGTAACTGGAAGCATTACCGAGCAACGTGTTTGAGCCGGTTTTGTTCAAGTAAACATAAACCTGAGCTAGGCTGGCGGAGCCGTCCCCGTAGTTGATCAGAGTCCCGCTTACCTTAACGCTCTGCAAACTT
>JASHNZ010000038.1 GCA_030041355.1 Nitrososphaerales archaeon | reverse complement strand
AAGTTGCGTTAGATCAATTGCATCTCCAATGCCCAAGCTCCCCGCATCCCATCCAATTTCTGCGAAGGTAAATTCCACCATTTCCTCTTCAGACATATGTGACCAGATCACACCAATTACACCCCAAACGAGCTGTCCTAAATCTGCTGTATTTATACCCCCTCCCCCTAGCTTCTACATACGATACAAATTGCAATGGTTTGAAGCGCCCTAACTCCATTGTTTCATGGTCGTATAAAAAAACGGGTGGCAGAGCTATCTATTTTCAGAAATAGCCATTGCTACATGCAATTGGTTTGGTTCATTTCCCACCTTACTCTAAGTACGGTCATTAAGGTAACCTAGCTTCTCCTAGCTTCTACATACACGAATGTCGAAATAGCAATTGTTTGATCTTACGCCTCGCTCTGATAGCATAGAAGAAATTTCATGGTGAATAGCTATACGCAGAATCAGCTATTTGCTTGTTTCATTTGCCAAACTCCTACCCAATCGGATCATTCTATCGGAACTTGATACAATTTGGATCAAGACATCCTGCAGAGCGGGAAAAACAGCCTAGAATATCTGGCTCAGGCAACTAAACCTGCGTGGTAACTTATATCCAAGGAAAACCAAGAGAAAATTCGCAGCAGAAAAGAACCGCTTGAAGAGTTTTTGTCCGCAAAGGAATTTCCGATGAGTTTTGTTGACAAAACCGGAGAACTAAGTAGAGCTCCACCCCAGTCACAAGGTAAAGCCAAAATAAGGATCAAGAAAGTTCAGCAAACAAAGGCCTAATCTGCCCTTTGATCCAATTAGCGCCCTAATTCCTTTACTTCGCTTTATTAAGCATGGCGCTTATAACCTTTGACCAAAGAATAAGCTAGACTCGCTCTCTCGTAGTTCGTAAAGTTGCCTTGACATGTTTTCTCGTTTTGTTGTGTTCGATTTGAGCGTCTAGTGCTTCGCCGGTCGCATCTGCGAGGACTCGCAACTCTCGCTTTTTTTAGCCCACCTAGGCTCATGGTTTTCCCTTTATACCGATAGTCATTCTAGATCTTTGTTCATTGCAACAATATCAAAGAGTATGGGTCTATAATTCATCGTTACGCGTCTTGCGAAAAATTCGTCTTCGATCAATACATGCAAATCGTACTCGGCTTTTTCGTAGAGATCGAATTTTTCAAATGACAAGCAGTCCTCAAGATAGGGTCTTAGTTCGAATACATTAGGATCCACAAATACCTCTTTAGCTATGGGGTCCTTGTTCCAAGAAAGGAGCAGATCATTCAAAGCCTCTCTTGCGGCTTCATGGTTCTTCCAAGCTTCCTCCACAAATCGGATAAAGACTCCATTTGCCACTAATCTCGAGATGAAAGAGCCTTCTCTGTCCTCAGAGTATCGTCTTAGAAGATGAGCCTTGATGTTTAGCTCGTTTGATTTGTCAAACTCATACAAAAACTCGCGAGCAAGAGCTTCCATCTCGGATTTGTATGCATGGTTCAATGAATCTCCAAAAGATCCACTTGCCAGAAGAAATCTGGCCATGTCATAATCTCCGGAAATTAGAGCGCTGGAGATCATGTGAGCAAAGTCCGGTTCGTAAGGGATCTCGCTCATCAGTAGCCCTTTAGGAGTAATTTTGTGCGTCTCCTTCTCAATGGCGCCAATTTCAAAGAGCCACTCCTCAGCAAACCTCACTTCATCGCGCTTTACTCTTGACATGAATTCTAGTTCTGAAAACTTCAACCCATATTTTGACATGAGTAAAACGAGGTCAAAAGGCGTTTCTTGTTCAAGGGCTTTGCGTACTGAAATAGGATTGATTCTCTTGGGGATTGGCGTATCCGAAATGACTACTGCTCTTCCGGGTTTGAAACGACCAATTCTCCCGATCATCTGAAGAAGGGAATTGTGGTCGATTGTCTTGTACTCCAAGTTCTTTTGCCCGAGCTTGTCTTTGGATTCGATCATTTCGTTGAAAATCAGGACGTTGTCAACGTAGATATTGACGGAAGAGGCGATCACGTTCGTGGCGAAGATCCGCAGGTTCTTGTCCAGTTCGGCTCTCTGCTGGATTTTGTTGACTTCGGAGCCTTCGAGTCCTCCGTGAATATAGACGCCCCCGTAGCTTCCGGCGTACTTTTCGACTAGTCTCCTCGTCGGAAGAAATACCAGCCAAGATTCGTCCCTTGGTTGGGAAGAGAGATAAAGAGAAAGAACGTCGAACATCTCATCAAGATCCTTTGCGTATTCAAATTCTATCTTGACGGGAAATCTTCTACCGCTCAGAGAGTATAGTTTTGAGATTCCAAGGAAAGTAAGAAATTCCTGAGGATCGATCGTCGCGCTCATGATGCGGAAAAGATTTCTCGAATGGGCGTTCTCTTTTTTTGCCAAGGACATGCAGAGCTCCAGCTGTGAAGACATTTGATGACTCTCGTCAAAATAGATGGAAGATTCTGAGATTGAATTCTCCGCCAGCATCCTCAGCAAGACTCCGTCCGTGACAATCTTTATCGCGCCGTTGATGTTGAGTTTCGTGTCTTTCGTGATGACTGCTAGTTCGCTTTTGACTTCGGGATGTAGTGCTTCCAAAGAGTAAAACAGAGCGTTACAAGAAGCCCTTGAAGGTTCGCGGATTATGATCTGCCTATTTCTATTGCATAATTCAAATTCATGGATCGGAGTTACTGTGCTTTTTCCAGTCCCGACATTACCTAGGATAACAAAATGATCCGAAAAATCTATCGAATTGATGATTGAAAAGATAGGCAACTTTGTTGTGCTTGAGGCTTGTACTACGCCTTCTCCTTCTTCAGGAATGACCGGTTCGAGAGAAATGTCGATATTCTGATCGTTGCCTGTCAGAGTCTTCGCAACCTGTCAAAAATGTGTTCTCATTAATCGATTTTGAGGCTTTCTTTCACGAAGGACTTTTGAATAAACTCTTATGTGCGGAAAAAAAGATAAGTCATCTCAATGTCAAAGCCAAGACAGATTTGCGAGAATTGCAGGGCAGGAAACCATTCGGAGTGCCAAACTCCGAAAGCCCTCTCGACCACTCAGGAAGGAAGGATAAGGAAAACGACTGTCTCGTGCTGCGATGATGCGCTAAGCTGGGTCGAACGGTACCCTATGTGAAGCTCGTCAATAAATAGTCGGTTCCAATTCTCTGTCTAGGTGCTAAGAATGACTGAAAGCTCAGAAGAGCTTGACATCCGGAGAGCGGTCAGAGACAGATACTCTAAGCTTGCAACCTCAAATGGATCAGATTGCTGCGGCGGCGTTTCGTGCGAATCTCCTCTGGTCAAAATTGGAGAACAAATACCGGTAGAGGCAAGTTCTGTATATGCCGGCTGCGGTTCTCCTCTTCAACTAATCAATCTGAAGGAAGGAGATTCCGTTGTTGATTTGGGAAGCGGTGGCGGGATTGACATTTTCCGAGCCTCCCAGATAATAGGTGAAAAGGGCAAGGCGATTGGGATAGACGCCACTCCTGAAATGATCTGGCGAGCAAGACACACTGCTGAAAAGTATGGGGATAAATATCGCAACACAGAATTTAGGTTGGGAGAGATTGAGCATCTTCCGCTCGCCTCAAACAGCGTTGATTACGTAATCTCAAATTGTGTGATCAATCTTTCACCGGATAAGCTCGCTGTTTTTAGGGAATCGTTTCGAGTGCTGAAGAATAACGGAATCTTTGCGGTTGCGGATATAACCCTCCCAAAGGAAATTCCAGATATATCCAGAAAGGACTTGGATTCCTGGTCAGCTTGCATCGCTGGGGCTCTGACTGATGTTGAATACGTTAGGTTACTTCAAGTTGCGGGCTTTAAGGAGGTGTCAATAGATCATGTCTCTACTACAAACATTGGAGAATATTCCTTCCCGTACTTTAGCTCGCACATCAAAGCAATAAAGAAAATCTAGTACTCTTTTGGCAGTATCTCTCTTTTCGATCTCATGCTTGAATATGATTGCGATACGTCGAGTAAAGATCGGTCATTGTAAGGATGCCGACCAGTTGTTTTGACTGGCTATCTATCACTGGAAGCCGGCCTACCCCGCCAGTCGTAAATTTGCCAAGGGCGTCAAGGAGCGTTTCATCAGGAAAGACGGTAATGACATTCTTAGTCATGATGCTCTCCAGCTTCGTTACCTTTAGCTGATCGCTGGGAACTCTCAAAATATCATTTATACTGACAATGCCTACCACCTGTTTATTTTCTGCAGTAATTGGAATTCCTCTGAACTTCTTTTCCGTCATTAAAGTGAAAGCCTTGTCAGCGCTGTCCCCCGGAGCCAAGGTGACCGGATCCGTTTCCATCGCTTCACTCACTTTGATGGTGGACATAACCGGAATGTTGTATTCTCCTCTATGAGCTGGAGAATCAGCTCTTGAAGGCACTTGGTTGTGATAAATAGTGTATTTTGGACCAACGAGAAAATATGAAATTACGACAGCTACCATCGCAGGAGCAACTAGCGCTAATGATCCTGTCATCTCGGTAACCATCAAAATCACCGCGATTGGGACTCTGCCTACGCCTCCAAAAAGAGCGATCATGCCGATTATAACGAGCGGTGCTGCCGTAGGGAATAGATTTGGGGCAAACATCTTTGAGAGCTCCCACATAAAGGCCCCAGCGAATCCGCCAATCACGAGCGCAGGCGCAAATACGCCGCCGCTCCCACCAGACCCTACAGTGACCGAAGTGGCAAAGATTTTCAAGAAAATAATCAAGAGTAAAACAGTCAGAATTGAGCTCAGAGTGAAGTAATTGGTAGTGATGGTTGAAAAGTTGTTATTGTTGCTGATTAAAAGCTGGACAAAGCCATATCCGAGTCCTGTGACTTCTGGAAAAAACACTGCTACGGTGCCAGCTATTCCTGCTCCGATCATCGGTTTGAAATACCTCGGAATCCTAATTCGATCAAATTGCCGTTTCAGTCCGTAGAATGAGAACGTGTAAAGTCGGCCAAAGCCAGCGCACAAAACACCAAGCAGAGCATAGACTACGAGAGTTCTAGGATCTGTGAAAGTGTAGCTTGTCGTGGTGCCGAAAATTGGAGTAAAGCCAGTGAAGGAGCCGAAGATCACATAGCCAATTGGGGTAGCAATGAAAGCTGGAATGAGCGCTTCAGCCTCAAAGTCGGCGCCGCTGTAAAGTATCTCTCCTGCGAGTATTGCGCCGCCGAAAGGCGATTTGAATATCGATCCAATTCCAGCGCCAATTCCCGCGGCAACAGCAATCCGTCTATCTCTGGCAGGGAGTTTGAATAAGCCTCCAACTATGGATCCGAAACCCGCGGCGATCTGGGCTGTGGGACCTTCTCTCCCAGCGCTTCCGCCCGTACCAATCGTGAAAGCTGAGGCAATAGTCTTGACTATAGGAACTCTTTTTCTTATCTCACCGTTCTTGTTGTGAAATGCGTCTATCGCAGCGTCTGTTCCATGACCCTCTGCTTCGGGAGCAAATCTGTAAATTAGAAGACCTGCAAGGAGTCCCCCGATTATTGTGGAAAGAGGAATCAGATAGTATCTTGGACTTGCGATGCTCAAGTGTGCCAAAGGTTCTCCTGCTGGATTGGGAGGGAAAAATCCGGTCAGCCCACCAAGGATAGTGTTTGAGACGAGCTCAATCGCATAGTAGAATGCTGTTGCCCCAAAACCTGCAACTAGCCCGATAAGGATGCCAACGATTGCCCATTTGGCAAGATAGCTTCGATTGATATATTGCAAGAACCAGCTTGGTTCGCTCTTATCTTGTTTAGCGCCCTCAGGTGCGGACAAGATGAGCCAGAGGCCTCCTATTCAGGTTCTTTAGAAATGAAGGCTCAATTAATAAAAAAATAGGAATGCCGTTCTAAAATGAGCTGGGGCAAGAGGCTCCGCATCAGAGGCTAAAAATTGTAGAAAAGGAAGTCCCTTAGATCTTGGGATTTCCCGCTCTATTGTTGCGATGAATGATGCTCTAGTTCTTTATCAAGCACTTGTCGTTGCCCGGCCCGCTGATGACCACGCTGACTTTGGACGGCGCAGAGATTTTAAATCCACTCCAGTCAGGGGCTTTCTTTCCCGGTTGGTAGTAGCTGTAAGGCCAGTAGAAGTTGTGGTTTGGAACCGCAGTGGCCGTATTCATGTATGCCTCTTCATAGACAGTGTAGTCATAATAGCCACAGAACGAGTTCGCTACGCTAAAAGAAGTCGCACCGTCGTGAGTTTTGATTTGATATACAAAAGTGGAACCTGTGTAGGCTTGGAGATAAACGGTTCCGCTTTTGATAGTTATGGAGAACGAATATTGGGTCCCAGCTGTGAGGTTGGCATAGTCGGCCCCGTAATGGTAATGGAGAGTGCCTGAACAAGTCGTCACGTTAAAGCCCGTGGTGTAAGAGATAGCCAATCCCCAGAGTCCGTTGTCGTCTGTGAATCCAATTTGGTCGTAGCTGCCTGTGTTGTCCCAAATGGAAAGAATCACGTAATAGAATTGATTTGATTTAGGCGGTGCTCCGCTGGGCACAGTGATATTACTTCTAATTTGCGTTGAATTAGTTGTACTTCCTGTAAAAACGGCACCAGCATACCAGTGATAGTAGTCGGGACCTTCGTTGAGCAATGGTCCTCCGTTTACGCGGATTGCTTGAAATGGTGAGCCTGCGGATGAAGCTGCTGTTGAAGGAGCATCCTGAGCCGGTGAGGCGGCACTCCATGAGATATGACTTGTGGCGCCGTAAAGGCCGAAGCACAAGATCACGAATGTAGACAAAAGATAGATCTGGACTTTTTTCATTGAAAAGCCGGGCTTGTTAATTATCAACTTGCCCGTTGAAATTGGCCCTCTCATATAAAAGCTGTTCCTGTTTCATCAGGATCTTTTCGAACTAGCTCTGACTTGGATGGAAGACTTCCGTACGTAAGTAAGTTTGATCAAGAAAAAAGGAAAGGAAGTTCAGACAGTCTTGACGAGATTGGGTCTCTTTTCTACTCACTTTTTGTCGTTTCTTTTGAAGATGCGCTTTCACAGCAACAACAACAGCAGCAACAGCAACATCCACTTCCACAACAGTCCAAAGCCAAAGTTTCTATCTTCACCTCTATTGTTTGGGTAAAGGGCGAATGATCTAATTATTGACTGCATTCAATTGCTAAAGGCTTGCGATATTTTCCGTCACGCATCTTTTCAATTACTTGATGTAATTGCAACCTCTTGAGAATCCGAGAGAGAATCTCCTGATGAAAATCGGATGAATGTTTCAGTTCTGAGAAGGAGACCGAATGAGAGCTGGCACATATCGTTTCGCATATTTGGTATTCTCTTTCTGTGAGCTCAACGCAGCTTCCGTTTGCTGAACAGCATAATGGCATTTGTGGGACTGAACCCGCATATCGTAAGTCGGGCTATTTATTGACTGCAGAACAACTCCAGCCCATACGCTCAGAAGAAACACAGGAAAAGATTAACGCGATTCCTTGATCCCCACCTCACTAGTAGTTTTCTAGAGGCAATTCTTCCGTGCTCTTCGTCGAAATCTGTACGACCACAATCGGGCTCAAAGCAGATTCCACTTGGGCTATGCGAGTTTCTCTTGTGTCCACATATTTTGCAAGGCTCCTGTGCTTCTCCCTAGCTTATCTGGCCTTCCTTGGAACTCAATTTCTATTTCTACCGTTAGACGCATTGCACAGGTACCTCCATAAAGTTCGCACCAAATAGGTTTTGTTTAGATGAAAAGGTGAATAAGGGAGATTAGGTGGACGGTTGTAGATTCAAACTAACTTATAACCTACAAAGAAGCAGATAGATGAGAAGAATTGGGGAGAGATCTAAGTCTTCGCGAAGCAAAGAACAGTGCCTCCACTTTTTTCACTATTGCTAGATTCGAGCCCGATTCAATGGTGATTTACACCGCACTTGTTGCCATGGTTGTAATCCTCTGTGCAACAGGTTTTGAATATGTTGCGCTAATGCCAGTTGTGACTCTGGGAACGATACTCACAGTAGAGTCACTGGAAACAATTAGATTGGAGCATCCACCCACAAAGCAACTTTTGGGAAGAACATGCAGAGTTCTAAAACAGATCTCCAGAGCAGAAAAGGGTGTTGTAAAGATCTTCGATCCTCGAGGCCTAGATAGCTGGGAACTCTGGTCAGCAGAATCTTCTTCTTCTCTTCAAGAGGGAAGCACTGCTCTAATTACCGGAATCAGAGCCGGAATGATTTTGGAGGTTCAGCCGATTGATTCAAGTGATCCGCGAACTTAAAACAAAGACCCTTGAAAAGGAGGGTAAAATTTGGTGTGATTGAAAATAGGTCTGTAAAAAGCTCCGGCAGCGCATATCAATTTCTTGGGTTGGCCCTTATCTGTTTCGTCGCGAGCTTTGCACTATCCTACGTCTCTTATTTCTTTCAAAGCTTGTCCGGATTTAACTCGTCTCAGGCGCTTGCTTCCTTTATCTTTTGGACTGCTATCCTCGCGCTTGCGCTTCGATTTCCTCTTAGATCAATAGTGAAGTCGTTTGCTGGCTACGTAAGATCGATGCGTGGATTCTTAATTTTCACTGCGTACTTAAGTGTCCATCTAGTGGTGTACGGATTCATTCTTGAGACTATAGTCGCAAGTCTTTATCCCGCCGTTGTAAATTTCTCTCTTCAACCGTATCTCAGCATCTCCGCCTTGCCATTGAGACCCATAGGACCAGAGGGTATTCTATTGGGTTTCTTCGTATATCCGAATGTGACGCTTACAATATTGCCGTTTCTGGGTGCTTCTCTTTCCCTCTACAGCATCGTGATGGCAATTATCATAGGCGTACTCGTGATAACGAACATTAAGAAGGCAATCGAGCTCAGAGACGCCTGCTCTCGTCTTAGAAAATCCAGTGCCTTTGTGGCGCTTCCAGTACTCGGCGTAGTTGGCGGTGCTTCATGTTGCTTATCCCTTCCTTTGTTTATAACCCTCTTTGCCCCTGCAGCCGCTCTCTCTTACAGCTATCAAGTGGCATATTACGTCACGTACTTTCTTTTTCCGCCAATCACTGCTCTTGCTCTTACGCTCAACTTGAGCTCGATAAATAAAATCTCAAACAGAATTACAACGAAGGCCATGGTGACCTAAATGAATGTCCTTGACCTGTCTGTGCTCTGGATCATCGCAGTGATCATGGCACTAGCAACGGCATGGATTGCAAAGAAGGCAACTGGCGCAAGGACTACAATTGACAATACTTACGGAATCTTTCTACTCGTTATGATGATAACCATGTTGGGAAGCGCGGTGTACTATCTGCAGATTCAGACCATAACCGCGCTCATAGAGGCGTTTGTAGTTAACATGGCTGTGATGACCGTGGGAGTTTGGATCGTACTGACCTATTGGGCTAAAGATAACAGCGATGTTATCGAACAAACCACTCCAGAGATAGGATCCGATGATGTTGGTCTCGAAAAAGCGATGCGTGTCACGCGTGGATACGCCGTCTTTTTCACCAGCATGTTCGCGAGCATGATTGTAGTATTTCTGTTGTACATCCTAAACCCGACGAGGACAGGAATCGAGGTCTCCCTTGGGACAGGATTGGCTATCACGATGCTGGGGGTGCTAGTGATTATCCGAGATGCTTCGAAACGAAAGCCAGCGAAGAAAACTGTCGAGTTCCATGTGAGCAGACTATCTTTCGGTAGGGGTATTATTATTTCACTAATTTTGCTCAATGAATTTTTGATGGGCTGGGTATTCGTTAGGGCGTCAGGCATTGTTGCTCCTCTGGACGTTTCCCTTCTAACGACCTTCGGCTACATTGTAGGTTCGTATTGGTTCATCTTCATAATGGTGCTTGAGATGGCTTTTACGATCTACGCGTTCAGGAAAGAGCTTCCGAGAAGTCTGTTACTCTTGATTTCTCTACAGGCTGCAGTAATGCTTCTTTCTCCTACAGCGATAGCTGCCAAGCTCTGGGTAAGCGCCGGGGTTTTCCTTAGTGCAGGTTTTATGACTGTGTTATTTATCTCCATGTTTGAGTATCTAGCGAGGAAAAATTCGATCGATAAGACTATCGCTAATTATTATCTTGCTCTTCTTGGGGCATATGCTCTAATGATGGGAGGGCTCTATCTATGGAAACTTGATAGTGATGAATTGTTCTTTGCCATTTCGATCATTCTTGAAATGGCCATTTACTTCAACCTAATACTAAATTCCAAAAAGTCCTCTGTCGCACAAAAGACATCTTGGTTGCTTGATGCAAAATGGACCTTTGGTGTTCTTAGCGCCTTATTCGTAGCCGAATTTTTCATGGGCGCTCTCTTGGACGCTCAAGTCAATGGGCCCCAGAATTTGATTCAAAGGGCTGCATTCGCTTCACTCTCTGGAGCGCCCCTTTACACTGTTAGCGCGGCCCTTTACAATTTCGTATCTTTCTTCGGGACAGTGACCACTTCTCCATGGTTTTTGATAATGATGGGCACAGAGATGGGTGCTTTGGTGTTGTTTAGGATCGGAGCTGTGCGAGAACTAGAAACAAAGATCAGACTGAGCTTAGTCATTGTAGCTTATGGCGTCTACAGCATCGCACTCCCCTCGTTCCTAATTCCCTCTTCACTTGTGGCGAAGACCCCTTTTGTTGGCTGGAGCATGGGAGTCGGGACCGCGGGACCGGTGGCACCCACCCTCCTTTTTGCACTCGTGGCGACTTACCTTGTGTCGGGGGTACTTTCTTTGCTATTCGGATCCAGGCAGACGTGTTCTGTGTTTTGCACGGCCGCCCTAATGTACCAGGGAACGTTCTATGACAAAATGAAAACCTTCAACAGATCATCAAAAATTGGCAGGAAATATCTGACCAGTAAGCTCTCGGGCCTCTACAAAGTGACTTTCTCGCTTGTCTGGGGCTCACTGATCGTCGCAATCGCAGTCTCTTATCTTGATTCAATCGGCATTCTCAATATCTCGCTCTTCGGCAATGATCCCACTGTATTTCTATTCACGTTTTACTTTAGTTTCTTGTGGTACATTATCTTCTTCACAATTCCCTTTGTCGGAACGTATGCCTGCGTGAGCATGGGTTGGTGCCACTGGGGCACATTCAACCAACTTGTCGGAAGATTGGGCTTTTTCAAACTGAAGGTAAAAGATCCTAACGTGTGCGCAAAGTGCGCCACCAAGGATTGTGCAAAAGCCTGTCCAGTCGGGCTGACCGATCTACCGAGCCAATTCCTTAGCAAGGGCGAATTTAAGAGTCACAAATGCATCGGGGTGGGAGATTGCGTCTCTTCTTGCCCATATGAGAACGAATACTTCTATGACGTTCGCAACTGGTTTAAACTGAAATTAAGAAAAGATGAATTCAAGAAGTTGCCAATTATTGGCTACCAAAACCTACCCATACATGAAGCTGAATAGAGCTTTGGCCGGGAAAGCACTTAGCTGAATCTTTACAATTTTTCCTTTTTAGCATGGCCTCAAACACTAAATACTTCCGTTATAGCTCGCTGATGGCATGAGCACATTAAGAAAAACTGGAGACAGTGATGCTGGCAATATAGAGAAGAATCTATTTGAAGGTCTAATCGAGGCTCTCGCAGACAAGCATTCACAGCTCGATCTAAACTTCCAGAGAGTAACCGTAAGAATACCAGGGATGCAACAACTAGGCGTGGAGTTGAATGGCACTCTGACAATGTCTGTTCATATGCGAGAGTTGACTGATCAAGAAAAAGATGCTTTTGCAGCGAAAAATGTCGCAGCTTTGGCTTCCAAGTGAAAGAGATCACAAATTCTTCAAGAGACTTCGCAACTTCAAAAGATTCACTTCAATGTGTCCGGTGAGTCGGGAGACTCCCCGACCCATTTTTAGAATTCTGCTGCCCTTATCGTAGAGAGCTAATGACCATCCGTCGTCGGAAAGACGTTTTGCCGTTGATTCTGAGGCGGAAAGCAGCCCTCTAATTCCCTTAGCTTCACCCTCCACCTCTATGAGCTTTGAGAGTTTTATGCCGCATTCCTTTATTCCTTGAGTCTCGAGATCTAGCGAGCGCTCTCCGCTGTCAAGTTTCAGAACTGGAAATCCATTCGCTTCTACGATTAAGATGCCAGATTGAAAAAGGGGCAGGAGCTCCAGTGGATCAGCTGGACCTTTTGCCGGTTTCATCATAGGTAAGAGAGAGATAATACAACAAGATAACTCTTCTCTTCTGTTCATCTCAGTAAATGCGCTGAGAATTCTGAGTCTGGATCCATTTCTGAGACTACCAAGATAATGTTTCTGAATCCATTTAACAGAAAAGCTAGTGACACGTTCTTTCTAATCATGTCCTGTACAGGTAAGGAACGAGTCCGCATCGAAGGATTCCCCCAAATTGACAGAACATACGAAGGATCTTATTTCGATTACTATTCGTCTGACAGAGAGAGATCCTGTAAAGCTTCATTCTCACGAAAATAGAGAGAAACTCGAAATATGCGCCGAAGAAATCGAAATAGGTGCTTCGATCTCTATAGCTATTAGTGGAGTGAAGAATATCGAACATCAAATTTTTGCCGATGAAGATAAAATGCAAGTGTCACTACTTTATTCGATTCTAAGCAATGCTAGCGATTCCAAAATGATGAGCGAATTTTTCGAAAGTTATGGAACAGAAAAGGAAAGGCTCTATCAAAGCGTTGAACAGTCAAAAAAAGACCTGGCTAACGAAGGACTTGAGCTTGAAACAAAAATCATTTCAATAGAGACTTTGGAAATTCCGACATAGCAGTCTAACCCATTTTTGCTCGATCTCGATTTTAGAGGCTCACATTGTTCGCGTAGATTCGACCTAACGCTTTAAAGGAGAGAATGATTCTCAGATATGTCGTGTAAAATCAATTTGGCATCAGAAAAAACACTGCATTTCACTGGAAAGAATAAAGATCTAAATCAATTATCGCAAGCGATAGTTCAGCGGCTACAAGCTGATGGATACAAAACTCAGTCAAGGGTGGCGCCTTTAGGAACAATAATTCAGGCGCAGAAAGCAGGAATCCTGCGTGACATTATCACTGCAGATAGAGCCTTCACAATCGTGGTTGCTGGAGACCCAAACGACTTCACGGTGCATATTGGAATTGGTAAATGGATTCAGAATATCGCAGTTGTGGCTGTAGAGGCGATTCTTCTAAGTTGGCTATTTCTCGCCGTGGACGTACCGGAGATGCTTTGGACCACTCACGTTGAAAAAGGAATCGCTCAACAAATTACTCAGGTAGTCGGATAGGCTCACTCCCCAAATCGGGTTCCATGCTCAGTTCGCCTAGTGAGTATTAGGCCCCAAAACTTGGTATGAAAGGCGTTACGAGCATACTGAAAAGAAGTATCAGCAGAACTCCCAAGGTGATGTAGACATATTTTCTGTCACCTTCAACTTGAAACAGTATGATCGACAGAAATACTCTCGTTACAGGCGTGGCAAGAAGTATCAGTAACCCTAGCTCAATTATGGAGTAAGGGTTTAAGGAGCCCAGACCTGCGGCGATACCAGATAGGCTTACACTGAAATTCCCATGCGGCACTTTGTTCGGATTATATTGTATGAACATTGAAGCGCTGACCGAAGAGTTAAGAATCATAAAGAGCAAAAAGCCAAACGCAATCACGGCCGCCGCTAAGATCACTCCTAGTCTCAGCGCATCGCCCAATATCTCGCTCATTTCTCTGCGAGGTTTCGGATTCATTGTATTGATCGCCTAAATCCACTTGTTATTTGAAACCCACTGCCAGAAGTATCATCTCAATCGCCGAAATAGCCAAGACAACGGCGAAGATCTTCCTTACCGCTGCGTTTTTGGCTCTCAGGAGGAGCCGTGTTCCAAAGAGTGATCCTATCACTATTCCGAGAGCCACAGGAGCAGCTATGAAGGGATCTATATCTCCCCTCAGATAATAAATGCCCGCGCTGGCGGCTGCTGTAACTCCAATCATAAAATTCGAGGTTGTTGATGAAACCTTCATCGGAATTTTCATGGCAACGTCCATAGAAATTACCTTGAACGTACCGCTTCCTATTCCAAGCAAGCCGGAAAGGAGTCCCGCAGCGAACATGCCAGTAAGACCGGTCTTCGTATTAGTGGCGTTGTACTTTATCGTCCGACCGTCACGTTCCGTGTATTCGCCGGTCAATGAGAGCGTCTTTGCGATTCCTTTCAGCTCCTGTCTAGGAGGTATTTCTTCCCCAATCTTCCTTACAAGGGGTATCAAAGAGACGAGGAGAATGCTTGCAAATATGATCTCGAGTATCGTCGAATTGAGATATGCTGCGACTGCCGCTCCTACTACAGCTCCCGCAGTCGTGGCGAGTTCTAGAAACATGCCAATCCTCAAGTTAGTCATCTTATCTTTCACGTAAGTTGCCGCGGCTCCGCTAGAGGTTGCTATCACCGAAATTATGCTGGCACCGATCGCATAGTGGATGTCAACCCCCAAGAAAATTGTCAGTATCGGAATCACAACTAATCCGCCTCCGAGACCGACTAACGAGCCAATGGCTCCGGCCACTATTGATCCTAAAAAGAGCAAAATGACGAATTCAATCACTAGCATAATGAACGACCAAATGGAATCTTCGTTTGCTTTTGGAGTTGCCGTTGTCAGTGTTTAAGATCTATCTTTTCATTAACTTAGAAGAGATAGGCTCTCATTAAATCTATTGCCACGGATCTGTTGACATCTGGACCCCCGCAGCCGCGTTACTCGACGAAGACAAAGTCTCTAATATTGCAAAAAATGAGATTCAATCCAAGATAAATCGATGAAAGGCCCTCGCACGAGAAAAAGATTTGGGAAAGCAATCGGTTTTCAAATCAGACAAGCCTCTCTCCGAGATCTCGATGCTCTTGTGGAACAGCGTCACGAAATGTTTGAAGATCTACGTCATAGGACTCCCACTGAACACCATATTGGAGATCAGGCATATCGGGAATTTGTCCCAGAAATGATACGAAAAAGGAGATTCGTGGGATTCTTGGCGGTAACAAAGGATGGACTTCCTGTCGCGGGGGCCTGCCTTTGGTTAAGAGAAGTGCAACCTCATCCGGGGAAAACCAGGCCGCGAAAGACGCCGTATCTCATGTCTGTTTATACCTTGCCGGAATTCCGAGGGCGAGGTCTAGCCACCTGCCTCGTCAAAGAGACAATGAAATGGAGCAGGAAGAGAGGATTCACCCAGATGACTCTTCATGCGTCCAAGATGGGACGCCACTTGTACAAAGCGCTAGGATGGGAAAGAACTTGGGAAATGCGAGTAAATCTCAAGAATCCACGATGATTTTAGCTCAATGTTTCTGAATTAGTGCTCTTCTTTGCAGTAAGATTTCAAAGCCCCACTTACAGAAAAAGCACTCTAGAGGAGATGCGTTCGAAGGTTACAGTAACGAATGCAAATTTGACGGCAAGATTCTTTAGATTACACGAAAGATCAGTTTAGGCGGACTGATCATGCCAAACTCGAATAAAACGATTCTCGGCGCTTTTGTGCAGACGAGACCTAAGTTCGGCAAGAATCTTGAAAATATTGAACATGCAATAAAATTAGCCTCAAAAGTAAAGGCGGACCTTTACGTTTTTCCTGAGCTTTGCAACACTGGATACGCCTTCACTTCAAAAGAGGAAGCAAGAGCCCTATCAGAATCACTTCAAACTGGTCCTTCAGTAGAAGCGCTTCAATCTTTCAGCGAAAAGAACGAATGTGCCCTAGTCGCAGGGCTGGCAGAGGCCTCAGACGGCGAAGTTTTCAATTCGGCAATCATCATTGACAATGGAAAGTCGCTCGGAGTTTATCGAAAAACCCATCTTTTCTATCGGGAGAAGCTTTGGTTTGAACCCGGGGACACGGGATTCAAAATCTTTGAGCTTGAAAAAGTCGGTTGCAAGGTGGGCCCGATCATATGCTTTGATTGGTTTTTTCCGGAAGCCTCGAGAGAGGTGGCGATCCTTGGGGCGGATGTCATATGCCACCCAGCCAACCTCGTTCTTCCGGGCAAAGCTCAGCTAGGAATGTTAGTCCGAGCCTTTGAAAATAGGGTGTTTGTCATTACTGCAAACAGGATCGGAGTCGAAAATCGTAGTCCAGAGGACAAGTTCCGCTATACAGGAAAGAGTCAGATTGTCTCCCCGACGATGGAGAAACTTGCTACCGCCAAATCAAACGAAAGTGTAGCCAAGTTAGCTAGACTAGATCTCGAACTTGCGAGAAAGAAGAAAGTTACCTCAATGAATGATGCCCTTGCAGATCGGAGAATAGAGTTCTACAAAGAGCAATATCAAAACCTACGACTGAACCCGGAACTAACAATTAGTGAAAAATAAAGTCCCGCGGGCAGGAATTGAACCTGCGACACTCCGGTCACTGTGAATTTTGGAGCCTGATAAGCTGAGCGGGATCAGCGCCGCATTGCGGAGCCAAGATCACTACAGCATCTTCCCTCTGGTTGTAATTTGAGCACCAAGTGCAAACTCGGCACACCAATTGGGCCAATAGGTCGGAAGCTCTACCAGGCTGAGCTACCGCGGGGCCTGGATATGTAGAGCTCGGCGGCCATAAATAAGTATCGTACTTTTTGCGGGCAGAAAAATTAGTTGTGCGCTCTTCACGCAGTATCTTCTCGCTGAAATTCAAAAACTGGACATATTTTAATTCCTTTATCCCAAACTTAATAGCAAATTCAAATCGACAAAGTAATGGGTTTCTGAAGAAATGCTAGCTTTCGTTGGATTAGGACTTGAGCAATCACCTACTATCCATGCAGTCGATCTTCTAAAAAAGTGCGATAGGATCTTTTACGAAAGTTACACTTCGCCTGTAATCAACCCAGATCTAACTTCAAATCTTGCCCACTTGATTGGAGGGATGAATATTGAGAGGGTCTCTAGAGGATTCCTAGAAGATGGGAGGGAGATCCTTGATTATGCAAGGAATGAAAGTGTGGCTCTTCTTTCTTCTGGAGATCCCATGAATGCAACGACGCACCAAGATTTGAGAGTGAGGGCGATCAAGCTGGGAATAGATACCAAAATACTTCATGGCTCCTCGATTCTATCTGCCTTGAGCGGAGAGCTTGGACTCTCCTCCTATTCATTTGGGAAAACGGTAACCGTCACAAGAACTCCAATGCAATACACCGCGTACAACACAATTTATCAAAATCTTCTGCGAGGCCTACACACGACGCTTTTACTCGAGTGGGACGAAGCAACAAAATTTTTTCTTGCACCGAAGGACGCTATTGCAAGCATTCTTGAAGCGGAAAAAGATCTAAAATATGGAGCGATTGCAAATGGGACTATTCTTCTCGCGATCTCCGCAATAGGCTCAGGGGATAGTCCTCTGAACATTACTGCCTGCGCTGTATCGGATGCAGAAAATCAAGACTATGGCAACCTACCCACAACTCTGGTCATTCCAGGCAAACTGCATTTTACGGAAATAGAAGCCCTCTCGGCTATTACAAGAAAGCCTGAAGACTTCTTCCGAGACAATTCAAAAAATGTCCAGCGAATCGCCTCAGGAATGGTGGCCAAATATTCTCTGAAAACCTTGGAAGCTCTCGCTCGCGCCAGATCAGAATCCACAAAGAAAGGGAGCCACTTCGAAACGGTCTTTGAAAATGTTGAGCTCTATACTCAAGACGCGCTTAGATTTTTGAGCGAAGCGAAAGAAGAGCTCGCGATTCTTAGCATAGGCTACGCGGAAGGTTTGCTTGATTCACTTCGATTCTCAGGAGAGCTAAGTTTTGACTGGTGACTAGGCAAAGAGACTCATGCTATGATAAGATGGCTAGCCTCATTTCTCAATTTTTCTTTGAGCCTGTGCTCTAGGTTTAATAGTGGAGACGAATTTCCCACCGCTTCTCCCGACGACCTCAATGTTCTTGTAATTGGAATGAAATAGCTGAAATTTGAACCTAGTCGGCTCAAATCCATGGGAATAGATTTCTCGTGATAGGCGGTCTATTAGCTGCTGTGTAGCGTCGCGCATGTGCAATTTTTGTTTTGAAAGCTCCCCGCTGTGTTGATCATAAAAGCTCCTCATCGCTTTGTTCAAAGCTCGTGTTGATAGAATCGTCAGCATAAAAAATCCATAGAGTAAGGCGATCATCACTGCTGGAATTATTATGATAATATCCTGGCCGCCGAGAGATTTTATTTGGGTTTGGAAAAGAAGATAGATGATTAAAGCCGCGAAAGTGAAAACACCAATAATCATCGAAAGAACTCTAGCCCTTGAAGAGCGCTTTGCGTACTTTTCTATTTCGTGGGATTTTCCAGGCAGGTCCACTAGCTGCTCTACATCACCTCTAACACTCTTCCAGATTTGGTCGAGATCCGTTCCTGAGTAATTCTTGAGAGCTCTCTCGATTCTAACCGGGTCTACAGTGTAAAGCTCAACGTAACTATCAAACCAAGGTATAAGACGAGCAATCAAGGAAGCGCGTTCGCTCCCTCCCCGCAAAGAAGACCTTCCACTGCCTCGCTTCATTTTGGACTTTCAGTCCTTTCAACAGAACTAAACATTTCTATTCTCTTCTGAACCTCCGAATAGCAAGAGAAAAGGCAGACATACACGCGTGAATTCACTTTCAAATTCCCTTATACAAAATTGAAATTGCAGTTCCGCAACTTTTGCAAATTTTCACATCGACATCTGGCTTGCGGATCAATTCGATATCGACTGTTTTCATGCAGATCGGGCAAAGCAATCTCTCAACCATAGCACATACCTATTCCAGAATTGCAGAAACGCGCTGCCATCCATAAGCCACTTCTTTCAAATCTGCTCCACCGATTTTTATTAGTTGAGTGCGAATCGGCTTTCCTCCTAGGGATTCATAGAAAAGCCTTGACGGGTTGTCGGCGAGAACCCAAACTAGCATTGAACAAAATCCCTCATTAATCAAACGTCGAACTGTTTCTTTTACAAGCACAGTGCCAATCCTTTTCTTCTGCCAGTCTTGTAAGATATAGATTCCGTAGAGTTCGCCCGAATAAACCGGATCTTGGGAGCGTTCTTTTCCTGCGCTAGCAAAACCGACTAACCTTTCATCCTCTACTTCGGCAACTAAAGTGAAGCTCTTGTTGGATTTGACAGCTTCAAGATTAGTCAAAATATTGGTCCATCGCTCCTCCCTCTCTTTGTATGAGAGATTGTCAAGGTAGTCTTGTGGAACGATCCCTCGATAAGCGGTCTTCCAAGTATCGATGTGAACTTGAGAGATTTTTTGGGCGTCGGACACCGTAGCATCACGTATGCGCATTACTACTAGTTCTCCAGATTTGCTCTGACCTGTTTAGCGAATTGGCTGAAAAGAGAAATGGTTTTCTTTCGGCTACTCGGTTTAACTTTGAGGTATCCAATATGAACGGACTCTTACGAGAGCAACATTATAATCAGCATAGGAGCCCAATAAGTCGGGGTTCACACAGTGGCAAGCTCAAGGCAGGTACTTTTCGCGGCTATCGCTTTTTTTGTCTTCCCATTTGTGGCGATCGTTGCCTTGTTCTCCGCTGAGAATATTACTACAACTCCGCTTGTGCTACCACCTTTAACAACTACCCTAAGTGCAAGTTTTACAAATGAAAGCATAACTTCTCCTCCAACCGGTGGCAGTGGAGGTCTGAATTTTCCAACCATCAACTTCCCATACATCCGCTTGATCGAAGAAATTCTCGCTGTTGTTGCTATCGTTTTACTAGGGATCTTCTTCGCTAGGCACATCACAATTGTGGGATTAAGATCTCGCAAGGCTGACCAAGGAGGAGAGTTTGCTGATCCGCTAGAAGAGCGGCGAAAGGCGGTAGCAGCTATACTTGAATTTGCGTCTGTTAATTTAGGGCGTGATTCCACTAAGTTCAGAGAGATAGTTCTCGAGTGTTATCGATTGATACTCGAGCTGCTGGAGGATAAATCTGCAATCAGTGGAACAAATTTGACTGCGCGAGAATTCAAAGATTTAGTCTCAGTGGCGCTTGAGTTCGACTCCCAACGTTTATTGGAGGCAACCAAGCTATTCGAGCTCGCAAGATACAGTCTGAGAGAAATTACAAGAGAGCAGGCATTAGACGCTGCTGACTGCCTGAGAGAGCTAAGCAAGGAAGTTGCAAAGTCACCTTTAAAATCTCATAACCAATGACAGACCAGATGAGATCAATTTGGCTCCAACAGGATATGAGGATCAGAGCAAAACTGGAGAAGTCAGACCGGCTTCACTTCAATTACTGATCGCTCTCGGGGTGTTGATAGTGGTTCTGGGATTAATCAACGACCACAGCATCCTCTTCGTAGTAATACTTTACCTGCTCGTAATATTGGAAGGCATATTATGTGCGATTTACCTTTTTGGCAGAGAAAGCATTTTTGGAGATAACCTGACGAAAAATAGAAACAATGACCACGAGTTTGGAGAACTTTTGGTGTCAAATCAAAGGCTGATCTCGCCTATAGCTACATTTCTAAGATCCGCAGTACGAGGCTCTGAATTTTCAAGGCATGAAGTTGCAAGGATTATCTCAGATACTGTGTTTGAGAAATTTGGAGAACGAGACTCAAGCGGAAGAAAAACTTTGAAACCCGAAATTCTAGCCCTCCTGAGCAAAGACGAGCAGTTCAGAGGAGATTTTCAAAGCGTAGTGTATGCGTATCTTCCAGGTGGAAAAGCGGAGCACGAAAACGCGCACCTTAGTTCGAGTTCCTATTCACAGAGCATGAAACGGTTAGTAACTAGACTCTCGGATTATGAAACCAAGCCATTCCTCGTCTCAAATCAGCCAATAGAGAAAACCAAGAAATAGATGAAAGTCGTTTCTCAGAGCGCGTCCGCGATGCAAAAGAGAGAGGGTGCTGACCAAGGAGATGGAAAGCCAAGGCTTCTGGTTGAAGAAGCTGTCGGTCTGTCGACTATTGGCGAACAGCCTTCAAAAATAATTTCTGAAGTTTCAAGGGCAATAATTGGCAAGGAGAAGGTTCTTGAAAATATTCTTCTGGCATTTCTTTCAAATGGGCACGTGCTTTTCGAGGATCTACCGGGCCTTGCAAAGACGTTGGCTGCACGATCTTTTGCCTCAAGCGTGGGTTGCCAATTCAAGAGAATACAGTTTACTTCAGATCTTCTTCCCGCCGATATCACCGGAAGCTACGTAATTAACAGAGGCACGGGGAGTTTCGAGCTCCGAAAGGGTCCTATTTTCACAAATATTTTGCTTGCTGATGAAATAAACAGAGCTCCGCCGAGAACCCAGTCTGCGCTCCTTGAGGCAATGCAGGAAAGACAAGTTACTATTGAAAATGAAAGCCTAGTTCTCGATGAGCCCTTTATTGTTCTCGCGACTCAAAATCCAATCGAGTACGAGGGAACATATCCCCTCCCTGAGGCTCAGCTTGATAGGTTCATTATGAAAATTTCAATGGGATATCCAAAGCCTTTCGAGGAGAAGGAAATCCTAGAAAGACGAGCAAACAGGGGGAAAGATGAAGTCCAAATCAATCAGGTGGTGTCAAAAAGTGAAATCTTGGAGATGCAAAAAGCGACCGAGCGTGTCTATGTCGATTCTGAGATCGAGCAATACATTGTGCAGATTGTAACGAAAACTAGGGAACATAAAGCTGTGGAAGTTGGAGCCAGCCCTCGAGGCTCTCTTGCAATCCTGAAATTGTCGCGCGCACATGCTTGGATTTATGGAAGAGATTACGTGGTACCTGATGATATTAAGTCAGTTGCAGTGGAGGCGCTCTCACACAGGCTTATTCTTACGGCTGATAGCTGGGTGCGGGGACTGAAAACCAACACGGTCGTCGAAGACATTCTGGCTAACACGCCCGTTCCCAAAGTTCCTGAGCGGAAGACTGAAGCGAATACGACGAAACAATAGCGAATAATGATACTTCTTCCATGGATAGTAGTTTTTCTTCCTCCCAGAAGGTGAGGACTCGTACTTCTGTTTCGCCAAAGGCTTTTGCTCTTGGCGGCTTTACTCTGATTTTGTTTTTTTTAGCGATCTTGGTCAAGAGCGCAGATCTTCTATTTGGGGCAACCGTTCCTATTATATTTCTTGGTGCCGTTTTACTTACCTCTGAGACGCCAAGTGACTCCCTCACAATTCAGAGAACAGTCGAAAGATATCAGGTGTACGAGAAAGAAACCTGCAGAGTCAGGATGCGTGTTCATAACACAGGCCGCAAGGAAATCGATTTTCTTCAGATAAGAGACTTAGTTCCTACGAAACTTGAGGGAACGAATACACAGAATGGATTCACACTTTCTCTAAAAGCCGGAGAAACAAAAGATCTAATTTACAATCTCTATGCAAGCTCATTCGGATCATATACTCTCGGACCCATAGTCGCGGAGCTTTGCGACCCAATAGGATTTTTTTCACGGCACATGATTTTCGACCAAAGGTCTGAACTGATAGTTATACCGACGATGGTCACGCGTCTTACGAGTTTTTCCGCGAGGCCGAGGAAGACCAAGGCATGGCCAGGGGAGACCCCTTCAAGAAAAATTGGATTAGGAGCAAATTACAACAGCATCAGGCCTATAATTCCGGGCGAGCCACTTCGCAAAGTAAATTGGAGAGCTTCTGCTCGCTCTAGCGACCAGAATTATCTTTTTGTAAATGAATTTAGGGCTGAACTTGGCTCTGAAGTAATGATAATTGTTGATGCAAGGACAACTGCTGACGTGGGAGAAAAACCTAACTCGACTCTGTCTTTCTCAATAAAAGCCGCGATCTCGATTGCAGATAGGCTCCTAAAGGACCGGGATAGAGTAGGTCTGATGACCATTGGAGAAAATCTCACGACAGTGCGTCCTGGATATGGAAGGCGTCAGTTTGACAGAATTACGCTGTCGTTAATCAATTTGAAAGCAGGATACAGTTGGACAATCGAAAATCTATCAAACTATATCCGCTTTTTCTATCGAAACATTTCTCAAGTAATTTTGATTTCTTCGCTCGCGGACGAGGAATCGCTCAGGGCTGCGATGGACATTGAGAGAGCTGGCTTTGATGTTGCGGTCATATCTCCAAATCCAGTAGAAATAGAGAAAGAGTATATCCATAGAACCGGACAACATGGAAGAGCGAGTTCCCAAATTCAATTGGCAGAATCAATTGCAACCCTGTCTAGACGATCCTCCGTAGATGCTCTTCGATCGATGAATATGCTCGTGATCGATTGGCACGTGAGGGAGCCGTTGGAAAATGCTATTGAAACCAGCGCTAGAGTCTGGTCAAGACAGGCTCACAGGCCTGGCTTGGGATGAGTAAATCGGAGATTCATTGAAAGCTTTGTCAAATCGAAAGACCGTGATCAAGCTGCATTTTGAAACTTTTGAGCTTTGGTCGGTACTAGTTTTCGCTGCTTTGATTCTTGGAGGCATAGTCCTACAATCCAGTTTCGCCTATCTTTATCTGGCTCTTTTGATTTTAGATCTCATGGGTACCGTTTTTGACCTAGGCGCCCTAGTGTCAATCGATAGATCTGCTTTTGCAGTATTCTTTATTCTGTTCGGTGCCTTTGCAGAAGGTTTCAGCGGGTTTGAAACAGTCCTCTCTGTGATTGCAATAATTGTTTTGCTAGATTTCTCTTTCCTTCTTAGTAGGATTCAGGACACTCATATTCTTGCTTCCTCAAGCCTCGTAAAGCGGCTAAGAGCTTATGTTCCTACTGCTGGTTCCGCCATTTTGGTGTCCTATCTCTTCATTTTTCTATATTCAGAAGTCTCTTTTGCCCTGCCGTACGCGATTCTTGTTTTCGGTGTTGCGATGGTCTCGACGCTCCTGCTTTTTGTCACTATCATAAAAACATTCAAGAATGCCGCGTCCACCCCAAGCTAAAACACCAAAAATAGGCGAACAACGTAGAAGCGATAACAGAGCATGAGGCTTCGCTATCTCTGGTGCATGTTTTTCGCTCTAGACTTGGCATTCGTCCTCCTTACTACACCGACCGAGAGCACCCATGTCTCAGACTCCGGAGTATTGTTCAATTATCTGCTATTGCCCGGAACTGCGTTAGCTGCAGGTGCCATCATGCTAATTTTACAAAATGTTCTGCCTTCGAAGAGAAATCACCGTAACACAATCATTTCTAAAGACAAGGATATGCTACGAAAGAGTTTCAATCCAAATCTACGTACCTTCGAAGCAATCTTGAACTATGCAAGCGCTTCTTATTTTGCAGCCATTGCTGTAAGGCAGATCTTTTTCTGGCACTACAAATCAGGAAACATTTTTTCTTATCTCATTTTGTGGCGTGCTGTTGTCAATCAAAGCTCGATATTGGGAAACCACTGTCTCATTGTCCTCTCTGTTGTTTTTGCGTATTTCGCGTACGTTTATGCACTGAGGTTCACTCTGGGATTGCTCTCGCTCCTTAAGGCAGCGGTTGCGATTTTTTTTATGATCGGAATACATGAGGCGCTGTGGTATGCATCTTATCTTGCCAGTTGGGTTGAAGGCAATCAAAGTAGTGCGGGAAACCTCGCGACAATTCTGTGGCTTACCGCTAGGTCTACTTTCTTTATTCTGATTCCACTGATAATGTTCGTTTACCAATCATTGATGGGCTTTTCTAGAAGAGATGGAATTTTCTTTGGTATTACTGCCTTGTTCTTTTTAACTTGGGTAGCAATTGGCTTTCCAGTTTCGTCGAATTTGAACAGTCCAACACAGTACTTCTATTCCATACCCGTGAATCTGATCGAGCTTCTTTCTTGGCTCGCAGCAGAAGCGGCTTTCCTGCTTACACGTGCGTACTAAAGATACAGCTTAGCCTGACTTTACGACTCAGAACCTTGCTAATTGTAATGCTTTTTTCTGATTACAATTTGATTTATTCTTCCGATCTTCTAAAAAAGGGGTGTTCTAACTTTAGATAACGCGATTCTAAATCGCAGAAAGCATTATGCTATGCGGAGATGGTCTTGATGAAGATTCGCGCTTATTTTCCCCTAATTGCAATTTCACTCGTTGCTCTTCTTGTAAGACTAATCATGATTCCCTGCGCAAGTGTTTTGCACGTCAATCCTGTTGACGTATATTACGTAGACAACGAGGCAGCCAAGCTCATTCTTGAGTTTCGTGATCCTTATGTTTATTCAAATTATACAAACCGGTTTGGGGGAATAGTTACTTTCGCATATCTTCCCTTCGTTCCGCTGTATTTTGCGCCTTTCGTCCTTATCGGTTCGGACATTAGATATGGGAGTGTCTTCGCTGATGTCATAATTACTATTGCACTTTACTTTATTGGAAAGTCGTTATTGGAAAAAAGTCACGCCAGCTCATGGATTCCATTTACGGGATCCATTGCCTATGCAATCCTGCCAGCATCGATTTTTCTTACCAGTGTCATGGGAACTAACCAAATGATTGGTCTGATGTTTTTGATTGTGGCTTTGGCAGTTCTCTTAGAAGATAAATCGCTCCTCGCGGGAATCTTTCTGGGCCTAGCTCTCGCCACTAATCAGTTCGTTCTGCTAGTTTTCCCGGTCATTCTGATCTACTCCCTTAGAAATCGTAATTTCAAAACCATCTTGGTCTCGATTTTAGTAGCGTCGGCGATAATTCTTCCATTTCTGCTTTACTCTCCCTCGGGGTTTCTATATGATATCATGTTGTTTCAATTTGTTAGACCTATGCAACAAAATGGAATTTGGAGTCTCTATCACGTTGTCTATATGATCAGCGGGTTTAAGATGGACACGTATTTGCGCGTCGCTATATTCCTCATACCAACAGCGATTGCGACTTTTCTGTTTTCGAATTCAAAGAGGAATATATTGATAGGGATTGCGCTGGTTAGCGCAATAGCCTCGGTTGTTCTTCCGAACGATGGCTTTTGGAACTACTTTCTCATGCCAATGACTGTGGTATGCTCTCTTATACCGCTAATTCTAATCAGTGCACATGTAAGGCGATTTTCTTTTTCGAGCGCTGAAAACTCTGCTGTCCGCCACCTGGATGAATCGTTCTGATAGATTCATTCAAAAGCGATAAAGACAAAACTATCTTAAGAAAATCTTGGAGGATTATACTCAGAGATTTACTGGTCGCGCTGAGGCATACTCAAAATATCGACCAACATATCCACAAGGCGTTCTTGATATCCTGAAGGAAAAGATCCATTTTGATTCAAGCAAAGTAGTTGCTGACATCGGATCAGGCACAGGCATCCTATCGAAGCTGTTTCTCGAACATGGAAACCGAGTATTTGGTGTTGAGCCAAATGCGGACATGAGAAACAAGGCAGAGTCTAGTTTAGCTGGATTTCCAAACTTCATCAGCTTGAATGGAACTGCGGAGAACACATCACTCAAAGATCGAAGTGTTGATCTTATCTCTATAGGCCAAGCACTTCATTGGTTTGATCCTGTCAAATCATGGAAGGAGTTCGGAAGAATCATGAATCAGAATGGATGGCTCTGTGTTCTCTATAACGATAGAAAGAGTGAAAATTATTCAGGAATCATGAAAAACTACGAGTCAATAGTTAGGAAATATTCTAGGAATCGACCGCGAATGGAAAGAATCGAAGGTGACGCACTTTGCAAATTCTTCCCTACTTGGGTCTTTGAGAAATATTTGTTGCCAAATGAGCAGACTTTAGATTTTGAAGGTCTTATTGGAAGACTTTCCTCAGCGTCATATATGCCTCAACCTGAGGAAGATCAATTCATGTCCATGAAAAATGAAATCAAAGAAATTTTTGACAAATATCAGGTGGATAACAAAATTACGCTGTTTTACGTAACAAATGTTTTCCTCGGAAAAATTTAGCCTGAATTCCAGAGCATATCTATTCCGAAGAGTTAAATCTTAATACCTGTCACCTTTTCCGCTGCACCATGACAGAGGCGAACTCCTTTCGTTACTCTAACGGATCAAGAATTGTGAGGATTTCAGCCGTCATTGCAAAGTGGTGTCCCCACTGCTATCCACTCTCCGTCGATAACGCCAAACGAATGGCTGAGGATCTTGACATTCCACTTCTCGTCCTGGACATTGACCGAGAGGATGACGTTAAGATTGCTGATCAGCTTGTGAAGAGCTATGGAGATGATGCTGAAGATTATCTGATCCCGCAGATCTTCTTGGAATTTAAGGACGGATCGGCAAAGCACATATTCACAGGTTTTTCGGAGAATCCTGAAGTCACAAAAAGACACTGGGAAGATCTGTTCAACAGCAAATTCTACAAAGACACTAAGAAATTACAGTCCAACTAGTGTCTTTGGCAAACCTTGTTCTTTGAAGTTAGACTTTGAGAGAATAGCTTCCCGCATGTTTCGCAGAGAAAGTTTCCCCTTTTTTTCTCTTCGTTGTCCTTGGGATAGAAAGTCCAGTAATACTCCTTGACCCCCTTTGATGAGTCCGAGAATGATTGTATTTCACTCTCCGCAGACCCCCCTAATTCCCAGCCGTGGCGCGTCGCGAGGCGAAAATCTTTGTCTCTAATCAGATTTCCCCCGTCGAGCTCGCCACGGATGAAGCTTTTGAACCAGTTCAAATCATCATTATTGAATTCGAAATAGGTGATTCGGCTGACATAGTTATCAGGGCAAACATACGCGCCTACGAGCTTGCTCCTGTCTTCCATGAGTGAGCTATAATGAGTGGGCTTGTCGCAATGCCTTGAACATGGGAGACCTTCTACGACTAGATATTTTCGAACAAAGGAGACAAAGTCGCTCTTTGGAACAGATTTAACGACGCTCATAGCGATATCAGTTGAATTGTAGCTTGTATTTTGCTTTTTGTCTTTTTTAGTCATTCAATGTTCGTATAGGGTTCGCCATTTCGTCTGTCTCAAAGACTGTGTAGTTAGAAGACTAGACTGGAAGACCAGCTCTTTTCAGGAGTCTTGAAAACCGCTTATCTTTTCTTCGTCGATCAATTCTCACTTTTCAGGATCAAATCAGGCATAACGACTTGACTCAGACGACATCTGAAGAGATTAGCCAAACCAAAGTGCCCGATCTTGTTCTAACATCTCCAGCAATGTCTACCCTAGCCATTGAACCAGGCGCAAATCCAAATCTCAAATCTGACCCTATGAGGTCGGATATTATTTCACCGATACTTGGTTGGTGCGAAATGACGAGAACTCTGTCAGTGGGTTCGAATTTTTGCCTTGAAATGAAGGTATATGCTTCGTACGACGATCTTTCTGGAGCTAGAGCCTCATCAGAGATGACTTTGGGTTTCTTGGGTCTTAGTATCTCTTTTGCAATTTCTGATGTTTCTAGGGTTCGTTTGTAAGGGCTAGAGAGTATACGATCTATTTCTACGTTCATGGTATACTTCCCGATGGAGAGTATTTTTCTTACTTTGGTCGCACCTTCAGAAGTTAGCATTCTATCGTTGTCGTCTGCAAAAGCTGCCCTAGGCTGAGCTTGTCCGTGACGGAGAAAATAGAGAATCAAACCCAATCCCTATCTCCAAAAGCCCATGTGACTCGGCCACTTCTTTTTGTGAATCTCGATCCTTTTAGACCTAAACTAAAAGGTTAGGTCTATACTCCCATTTGCTATTGCTGTTTTGAAATCCGAGCTAAATACAGTCGGCGCTCTTCTGCTGGTCTTAGGGGTTGGTGTGCTAGCGTCAGCGTTTCTGTATAATCTGGGTCCACTGCCGAGTCTGTACTATTGAGACATAACTTGAGGGATCGGATTAGTTCTTTCTCCAATTGGAGCTGCGATTGTGCTCATGGGGCTAGTAAGAAAGAATGAAAGACTTGAGCTGACGATTTTTGACCCAACTGCCACATCTTACAAATAGGACTACATAGCTTCGATTCTCCTGCTTATCCTGTCCAACACAATCTCCCTTCCAAATTCTCTTTTTTACATTGGCATGCAATCAGGAGGAATAACGGATCGCCAAATGAGAAACATTGACGGTGAGAGGAGTCGAATAAGCAATGGCTTTTGCTATATTTTCAACTAAAGATAATGTAAGCGATCTAAAACAGGTGGATATCAGTATACAAACTATGCTATTTTGAGTTGACATGGAGGCATCAAGAATATCGGATTTCGAAGTATGCAAAGCAAGCACACTCCATCTGTCAGTGTATAAACTGAACCAAAAACCTATATGGGACTTCGGCCATAAGATGAAATTATTGTCCTCTCGCCAAGGGAAGATTCTCTTCGGCTAAGGTTAACACAGGTACTAGGTGTCTTCAATTTGGGAATAATGCGAGTTCGGCTCAATCTGGGTGATACTGTTTACGTCAGCGACGAGGAAGATCACGGTATCATCGAGCAGTTTGTCCCATATGGTCGCGTGATCGTCAGGCTCGTGAAGAAAGGCAAAGTGCTGAAATTAAATCGCGGCGACGTGAAAAAGTCAAGGCAGTAATCGAGTAATTCTCGTAAAGGCTGGGCAAACTTTTAGTCATGCTTTTTTCTCTCCTATGGTCTGAGGCATGAAGCGCACAACTGGCCCTCCGACCCGATTGGATATCGTTGGTCTAGAACCCAGAATATTCCAAATCTGTAGAGAAAGTAATCCAGCACTAGTGCAGTCCAGAGGGAAGGAACGTCTTGTTTCTACAGAGAGCTCGAATCTGGAACCGATCAGCCCGGAGCTAGCCTCAGTTCCCAAAGATGAACTTGCTTTATACACAAAGATAGTTTCAATCACGGTAGATTTTGAAAGAGCGTATGGAAGAAGCGTTGAAGTACGCATATTTGAGCGGTCTTCGAATAAACTGGTCAACACCTTCCTCCGAAAACAAACTCCTGATGAAATAAGACCGATTTTTTACCTGAACGGGGTCAAGGTATTCACTGGAATCCCGAACAGCTTCTCTGAACTGGACGAAGCAATTGACAAGGCGTTTGGTCGCAAAGACGAACGCAGATACTGATCTTGTCCTAACCTGAAGACAGATTTTGTATTTTTCAGAAGTCTTTTCTTCTGTCTCGCCGGCCGGTTTCGGAGAATTTTGACTAGATCGCCCATAAGTTTTCATAAAATGACAAATACCTCGATGAATAGGCCTTTGCCTTGGAATAGATTTTCCACGTGGTTTAGGTCAAAGCTTGGATCAGAAGAATTTCAAGGCAAAGAGCCTTGAATTAATTCATATCACGAAGGAATTCCTTCAACTCAAAAAAACTTACGAAGATAGCCTAGGTGTTCTTATTCTTATCAAGAAGGCAAAGATGCTAGGACGCAATCGACTTGAAGCCCTTCCTAAGAAAGTTTTTGAATTTGTTCATAATGCCACAAATCTCGATGAGGCAGAGAAACTAACAGTGGCTAGAATGTCAGATCTCAAACAAAGGATGGACTCTCTGAGTCGAGAAATAAAGAAACTTTCTGAAGAGCTTCAGCCGTATTTTTCCGAAATGAAACAAACCAAGAAGACTACTACTGCTTCCAAAATACGAGCTTGCTAGCGCAAAACACTTTATCCAGAGTTTATGTTTTTTATTTCCGAATTATCTTTGGCAATCTATAGTTTCAGCGGCAAATCTCCAAAGATCGCAAAGGGATCCTTTGTGGCAGACACTGCTACTTTGATCGGAGACGTTTCTATTGGAGAGGAAACTTCTGTCTGGTTTGGCGCTGTCATTCGAACCGAAAACGAACCCATAGCGATCGGCAGACAAACGAACATCCAAGATAATTGCGTTATTCATACCGACCTAAGTTTTCCCGTTGAAATTGGAGACCGAGTCTCCGTAGGTCATGGTGCAGTCATCCACGGTGCGATCATTGCCTCAAACTGCTTGATCGGAATGCGAGCTACTTTGCTCAATGGAGCGAAGATCGGAGAGAACTGTCTTGTGGCTGCAGGTTCACTCGTAACTCAAGGAAAACAGATGCCTAAAGATACCCTGGTTATGGGTTCGCCTGCTATCGCAAAACGCAAACTTACGGAAGAAGAAATAACAAATACTCAACTCAACGCAGATCACTACAACGAAATTAGGGCAGCATATCTCAAAATGATGCAAAGGAAAGGAGTTGAACCTTGCTAGATCATTCAGAGGAAATTACATTTGATTATTATTCCGATACAAATAGCGTGAGTGAATTTCATAGCGAAAATCAGGATTCTCTTTTCGCCTCAGTGTCCAAACTTGTCTTTGCTGTAGCTGACGGCGTCGGTGGGTATCTTGGAGCAAAAGAAGCAAGTCAGATCGCGGTTGACATCATCAAGGATAGCCCGACGAATTTGGATAGCGAGGAGTCAATGGATTCCTGCTTGGGTGATATTGCCAAGAGAATCAAAGAGAGGAGCAGGGAGCTTCATTATGGAGGCATGGGAACCACTCTAGCACTTGCCAAAGTCATTCCTGAAAAAAGGACTGTCATAACAGCGAATGTTGGAGATAGCCCTATTTTCCTAGTAAAAAGCGTGGAAAATAACGTGATCTTACTGTACAAAGACGACTCTCTTCGTTTTGAAGATCCGGATAACATGTGGTCGATTATCCAGTATCTTGGCTTTGATGGAAGGCTCTCGATCCATACCAAATCTACCCACTATGAAAACGGTGACATTCTCCTACTATGTTCAGATGGAATTAGTGATAATGTTCTAGGAAGAGGGAATAATGTCTCAAGACTTGCAGACTTGGTTAAAGAAAACAAGAGTGCAAAGGCTCTCGTTCAAATTGCGATGGATACAGGACTAAAATCAGATGATATGACAGCAATACTCGTTTTTCTATAGTTTGTGAAATTTCAGAAATTGCCTCGAGCAATGAGGAAAGTCTCTGTCCCATTAGGAGTCACCTTACTGGTTGTAGCTGAAGTCTTGGGTATAGCTGTTCTATTTATCTCAACAATTACAAAGGAAGCTATTGCGCAGGCACTGTTGTTTCTAATTTCGATGGTCATTATTTGGTACGCGGCTCACCCTATTTCGCATTACACAATTGCAATGATCTTCGGCGTCCCAACTATGTTTTTTTTCATTGGGCCAAGCGATATTGGCAAGAGCGGACCTTCATTGCTGAAGAAGCTCGCCCCTCTTTTCGTTACGATTGGAACAAAACTTGATTACTCAAAGCTTGTGCTCGTTTCAGGAAACCGCAGAGCGTGGATTTTTGGTTCTGGCGCATTAATCGGAGTACTCGTACTCGACTACTCGAGTCAATTGCGATACTGAGTTTTAGATTCAATGAAGACTCTCTGGTACTGGGAGGTCTTATCTTTCTGTTGACTATTGGAACAGAGCTTGTATTGAGCACGAAGAGTGGCGACCTTTCAAAAATGAAAAGGCAACTGGTTAAAGCAAAGCGATAGATGAACTTAGGATTTCTTTCGAATCTTCACTAAAGATAAAAGCACCTTGGAACTTTTTTCCTTGGATTAGGAGCGGCAGCCAGTCTCGATCGTCCGCCCACATCTTCTCATAAGGCAAGGAATTCTTGTTGAACCATCTGAGCTCTCCCTCTTGACTTTCCACAATATTAGCTTCAAATTTTGAGCACACATACACATCTACGAGCCAATCAGGTACCTGTTTTGACTCTCCAAAATAAAATTTTAAGGAACCTGCTTTGACTAATTCATTTACTCTCAGGCCTGTTTCTTCAAAAACTTCCCTTCGCGCGGCCTCTTCAGGAGTCTCACCGGGCTCAAGCTTTCCTCCCGGCGCATTCCAAAAGCCTTCCCCAAACTTGCCTTTTGATTTCAAAAGCAGGAGGTATTCATTTTCTTTGTTAATGTGACAAAGTACCGCACGTATGGTATTTGGCGGGTTTAGCCAGTCGATACTCGAGCCTGAGACGCTTCCCACAGTTTTGGACTGGTGAGATTATTTTCTTAAAGTAATTGATTCCTTTGAGACGAACTAAAGCAAAGGCATTTCCACGAAGGAAGCTTGGTGTTGTATGCGTATCGATCGAAATAAATGCGTAGAAACAAAGGGACTGGTCAACAAATGGCGTTCAGACTAAAGAAGAAAACGCGCAAAGAAACAAAACAGAAACCTAGAAAGCTCGCTCTCGATTTTAGCTTCCAGAATATTGGAGGATATGATACCGTTAAGGAGGAAATTCGCGATGCGATAGTAATGCCCATGCGCCACCCAAGCTTATACAAGCGTCTGAAAATTAGAGCCCCAAAAGGCATTCTTCTGTGGGGAGCGCCTGGCATAGGCAAGACATTGTTTGCCAGAACAATAGCAGATGAGTGCAAGGCGACATTCTATCACATCAGATCTTCTGACATTATGAGCGAATGGTTTGGTGTCTCCGAAAGAAGAGTGAAACAGCTCTTCTACAAGGCAACGAAGACAAGACCCTCGATAATTTTCTTTGACGAGCTCGAGAGCCTTGCCCCTAACAGGCAGGCGATTACGATTGAAGATGCAAGGACTTCTCTTCTCTCTAGCCTTCTCTCTGAAATGGATGGATTTGTTCCTCTGAGCCAAGTGACGATCCTCGGTTCAACAAATATTCCGAACAGGCTCGATCCTGCCCTTCTCAGACCTGGCCGGTTCGACAAGATGATCTACATCCCTCCACCAAACAAGGCGGAGCGAAAAGAAATTCTGAAGATTCACATAAATGGAAAACCTATCGATCAAATAAACATAGAACAGCTGGCTCAGAAAACAAATTTGTTTACAGGAGCTGATCTCGAGCTTCTCGTAAACACTGCAACTACCAATTGGGTAAAGAAATTCGTTAAAAACAAAAAAGAGCCTCTTTCGATGGAATACTTTGAGAGTGCTCTGAAGATGGTTCGTCCGAGTCTAAAGCCTGAGGACTTGAGATATTACGAGTATTTGAGAAACCATTTCGAGCGGTCTTCGAATCCAAATATTCGGGATGACCTTTCGCCCACTTATTACGGCTGATTTCCCGGAGCGCGCGGACCCTTTGGATTCTGTGTCGAAGTGAGATTGGCGTCTTGCTGTATCATATTTGGAGGACCGGTAAACCTTTGGTAAAGATAACCCAAGAGGTACCCGGCCAACAAGGACGCTGCAAGAGACGAGAGTATGTCAATAAAACCTATGAAGCCGGCTAGCCCCAGTTCGTAAATTAACCAAAAGAAAATCGCTATGACAGCACCTTTTACCATGTAACTTTGCTTCCCAAGAAATTTCGGCGCGACCCAAACAAAAAGTAGTCCGATCAATGCACCGAATCCAATACCGGCTCCAAAGGCAAAGACAGTGTTAAACTCAAGGGAATAAACGATGAAATTTGCAGGTGTCATGTTGTTTAGGACCGTGCTGTTCTGAGTAGTGTAGTAAGCCAAGGTTTGGGAATAGGAAAGTGCGACCGCTAGTACTGCGATAACTGAAATCAGTGTTCCCCAGACCGCCCCTGAAATCAGTCCAGAAATAATGCCAGGTTTGTAGTCAGTCATCCTTACTCCATTTGCTTGTGAAGTTTCCTTATGTACATTGCTATCTCAAGTCCTCAGGCTTAGACATTAGCGATCACAAAAAATGAAAAATCAAGTGATAACGCTAAATCCAGAGAAAAGAGTGCTGATGGAAAGCTAAATGAGGGTGCTTAGGCGGCCGAAGACAAAATGAGCTTAACTAAGCATTTCAAAGTTCAGTCTGCAGTATTTGATCTATTCCACACGCTTGTAGATCCTGAAGACTATCGGCCAAAGGATTTTCGGAGAACGGATAAAATAGCAGAGCTCTTCAAGCTCGATCCTGACGCATTCTCAAAGTACTGGTCCGAGATCCTTCAAGAAAGATGTACGAAGCCAAAAAAGACCATAGATTATGTTCAGGAGTATGTTACGAAAACCACCGGAAAGTCTTGTTCACTACAAGATCTTACGATTGCAGAGCTCATCTTAGGGCGATACCAAGACTTATCAATTAAGAATCCTGATACGTTGGTTCGTCAGACGCTAGCCAGCTTGAAGTATAACGGACTCAAACTGGGTTTGCTTTCAAACGTCGACGAGAGAGAAGTGTCTGCGTGGCCTTATTCTCCTCTCGCATCATTATTTGACGTGGTTTGTTTCTCCTACGAAATCGGTTGCATGAAACCTTCGAAGGAAGCCTATTCAATTGTATTGGACAACCTAAGCGCGTCAGCCCAATCCTCGGTTTACGTCGGCGACGGAAGTGACCACGAACTTCGGGGAGCCAGAGATGCGGGATTTGGACTAGTCATCTTTATGCGAGGTCATGTCGCAAAGAATGGTCTTAGGACTCAAGATGAAATCAGGGAGTCCACGGATATTGCCGACTTTACGATAGGAAATTTGACAGAGCTTCCTTCATTGATCGAGAAAGTCGACAAGTTCTAGTTTTGTTTTTAGATCTAGGAAATTTGATGCTATATGTCCTCTTTAGAATTCCGCTGTAAGTTTTGCGTTTCTATCTTTGGAAAGACCGTAGAGTCTCTCGAGACTAGAGTTCGGCAGGCAAGAAAGTATAATCCAGATTTGATTGAACTTAGACTCGATTTCATAAGAGACCTTGATCCGAGCAAATTAGGAGGCATTAGAAAATTCTTGAAAGGAAATGAAATTTTGACAATTCGATCAAGACAAGAAGGAGGAAAGAGTTCTACACTTTCGGAAAATGAAAGAATAGAATTAATTCGTTATGCAATTGCTCAGGTGAAACCTTCTTTTATTGACATCGAGCTTCTAACGCTGAGAAAGTGTCCTATCCTTATTCCAGAATTAAAAGAGTCAAAAACAAAACTTGTTGCTTCCTTTCACGATCTTAACGGAACGAAAGACTTGGTGCATCTTCGCAAAATTGTACTTTCTGCTCCTCTTAAGAACAGATCACTTTTTGCTGTCAAAATTGTCACTCGAGCGAGAAACATTCAAGACAATCTCAAAGTTCTCAGCCTTTACTCGCGTCCCAGACAAAACTACGCTTCAAAGCTTGTTGCATTTTGCATCGGTCCGTTGGGAGTCCCTTCGAGGATCCTGAGCCTTTTCTTAGGAAGCCCTTATGGCTACGCTTCCTTACCAGGAGAACCGGTTGCTTCCGGTCAATTGGATATTAGAACAATGAAAAGAATAGTTGGAATGCTTACTCAATGAATTTATTTTCTGGGAGTGAAAGAAACTCTAGCCGTGCACAGCGAAAAAGAGCCTTTCTTTTGGGAACAAATATCTCCAAATCTATATCTCCATTCATACAAAATGCCGCTTTTGATAAACTTGGAGTCAACGCCAATTACGAACTACAAGATTTGACCCGCCGGCAATTGAAGTACTTCGTAGCAAATCTGGCTAAATACCCAAACACACTTGGTTTCAATGTCACTACCCCTTTCAAAGAAGAGATCATCAACCTTCTTTCTTCACTTGATTCCCGCTCGAAATCAATAGGAGCCGTCAACACAGTGAGAATAAGCAAAATTGGAGAAATGCGAGGTTTCAATACTGACTACGATGGAGTAATTGCTACACTAAACAAATTTGGCTTGAAAAGCTCAAGAAGAAAAAAAGGCGCAACCGTGTTTGGAGCTGGAGGAGCCGCTCGAGCGTGCATCCTCGCTCTGCTGGACCGGGGTTACACCAATCTCACTATACTGAATAGGACAGTTCAAAAAGCAGTAATCATTTCAAAGCAATTCGCTTTCCAGTTTCCCAACACAGAGATAGTTGTGGCTCCCTTGACAAAACAAAGTTTCTTAAAGTCATTAGAAAACTGCGGAATTGTCATTAATGCAATTTCAAATTCCAATCCAAATTATTTTCCTGTGGAGCTAGATTTCTCTCTGGTAGATAAAAGCACCAAGTTTTTCGATCTTGGTTACAAGCAGGACAGCCTTTTTCTCAAAACTGCAAGACACAATCGATTTGAGGTTATGAATGGGCTCCTGATGTTAGTTGTGCAAGCTGCAAAGTCATTCGAAATCTGGACGGGCAAAGAAGCACCAGTAAGAACCATGATGCTTGCGGCAAAAAATGCTCTAAAGCAATCAACCTATTAGAAATGCCTCATTCCGGTCAATCGTCAAATAGTTGGGATCATCCTAAGATGGCTTTTGCTGCGTCAAGTTCTGCGATTTCTGTTGTCAATGCCATAGGAACAGGTCTAGGCGGGGCAATTGGCATCGCTATCCCGTGTAGTGTAACGGCAGCTTTTAATTCGAAAAATAAGGGCGACAAAAAGAAACTGCTCGTAAAAAGCTCGATTTTAGATAAACATAACCTAGTCCCTACATGCGTGAGTTATGTCGAACACTTTCTTTCGGCCAAGCCGCCCACGGGGAGCAAGCTTGCGCTCGAAATTGAATCGGATATACCCGTCGCCTTTGGATTGAAGAGCTCCAGTGCTATCTCAACTGCTGTTGTAAGTGCTGTGACCAAATTGTACGCGGGAAAAGAAATTGAGGCCGATACAATTCTCAGGCTTTCTTGTAATGCCTCGAAAGCTTCTGGAGCTTCAATTACGGGGGCCTATGATGATGCGATTGCATGTCTGCTGGGCGGATTGGTATTAACGAACAATCGAGACTTTCGCGTGTTCAAGCATACAAAGGTTCCAACTAGTCTAGGAGAGCTCGCGATCGTAAGAGTACCTCTAAGATCCGAAGTTTACACAAGCTCTGTAAAAAGAGAGTCGTACTCTTCTTTTAGGAAAAACGCAAAAGATGCCTTTGAAATGGGAGAAAAAGGGAATGTGATGGGAGCTATGATGCTAAACTCTTTGATTCAGTGTTCGGCTCTGGGCTATTCATTTGAACCAGTCATGTCCGCAATTTTGGAAGGAGCAAGCAGTGCTGGAGTCAGTGGTAAAGGGCCTGCGATAGCTGCCCTCTGCGCGACAAACACGGTTGCAAGACGCATTGAAAAACGATGGTTTGACGAAAGTGAAAACGGGAACGAAATCGAAGTGATCAAAACTCGAGTGGTTCAGCCAAAGAAGTTGCTAAAATCTTGAAAAGAGAAGATCATGAATTCTTGAGACTGTCTGGATCAAGACCCAGATATTTCCAGGGCTCAGTAAACCTTCCGCCAAGTAAGAGTTTTCTACACAGAGCCCTTTTTGTCTCATCACTTTGCGCAACGGAATCAAAAATCGTAGCTGCTGGCTTTACTCTTTCCGAAGATGTCGAGGCTTCCATCAATGTACTGAAATCTTTTGGCATTGTCATCCGAAAGCAAAACACGAAATCAGGTACCAACCTTCTGGTAAATCCCAAGATCATCTCTAGCTCGAGGCGTGAAATTTTCGCGGGTGGATCCGGAACGACCGCAAGGTTCGCGATCGCATTTGCTGCCATTCCTTCTGACGGTGGGCACTCGATCATAAGTGGAGATTCATCTCTTCTAAAGAGGCCGATGCAACCCCTGTTGGATGCACTGGATCAAGTTGGAGCCAGTTGCTATTCCAAGAACTCTGATGGAAAGTTACCGGTAGTTGTAGAAGCAAATGGGATTAGAGGAGGCTCCTGCAAAATTGACGGTTCTATTTCTTCTCAGTTTATTTCTTCACTCTTGATAGCTTGTACTCATGCACAAAAAGATACCAGATTGGAGATACAGGCTCCTTCAGAGATGGTTTCGATTCCGTACATTGAGGCTACTCGATTTGTTTTGAGGTTTTATGGATTCAATGTCAAATCGAAAAAGTCGCGCAATACACTTAGTTTCTACATCAAGGGAAATCAGACTAGGATACACGGGGGAAAGTTTCAGGTGCCGGGAGATATGAGCTCTGCGGCAGCTCTTATCGGAGCGACTATAGCAGCCAGGGGAAGAGTTCGGTTAAACGGAGTCAATCCTCAAATGCCTCAAGCAGATTCAGCATTCTTGAATATCGCAAGGATGGTCGGAGCAACTGTTTCTCAAAATGGACAATCCTTAGTTGTGTCTGCGAGAGGTAGCACGGATGGCCATGCGAGGAAAAAATCTTTGATTTTCGATTTGAAGAATTCTCCTGATATAGTGCCAATTCTCGCGGGTCTAGCTGCTGCACTGGGTCGGGACGTGAGGATTAGAAATGTTGGCCATTTGCGCTTCAAAGAAAGTGATAGATTGAGCGCACTCTCAAAGGAGCTTGTCAGAGTCGGAATGAAAATCGTTGAAAATCAAGATTCCTTATCAATCTCTTCTCAAAGGAATGTTGAGTCGAAGAGTAAGGTTAAACCAACTGTTTTGAACTCGCAAAATGATCATAGAATCTTGATGGGCTTAACCATCGCGGGAATCTCTGGCAGGTTCAAGGAGCTTCTAATCTCAGATCCTTCGTGTGTAAGCAAGTCATATCCAACATTCATTGATGACCTAAAAACTCTCATGCGTGGGGAAGATATCCTTTCAATAGTAAAGAGGCACTGAACTCCTATGTCTCTTCCAAATACGATAGGTTCTAGTTTTGCTTTCACATGCTTTGGGGAAAGTCACGGAAGATGCATTGGAGTTGTAATTGACGGGTGTCCGGCCGGACTCGAGATCTCTGATCAAGACATCCAGAGTAAGCTCAACTTGCGAAAACCAGGGCAATCGATAGTAACAACCCAAAGAGCGGAAGAGGACAAAGTGGAGATCTTATCCGGCGTTTTCAATGGGAAAACAAGTGGAGCTCCGATCTGTCTGATCATCTGGAACACCGATGTTCGAAGCTCTGACTATGAAAAATTTGTAAACATTCCACGGCCTGGTCACGCAGATTATCCCGCGTCTGTAAAGTACGCTGGGTTAAATGATTACAGGGGAGGCGGGCGTTTCTCTGGAAGAATAACTGCAGGGTTTGTTATGGCTGGGGCCATAGCAGAGAAACTTCTCAACTCTCTTCTCTCGCTAAAGATTTTTGCTTATACGCTGGAACTCGGGGGACTTCGTGCAGACCTTTCTAAATTCTCTTTTGATGAAATAATCCGTAACAGATATTCAAACGAGGTTCGTTGTCCCGATAGTTCCTTAGCTCAAAGAATGAAAGATATGATCGTTGAAGAGCGAGGCGAAGGGGACTCCGTTGGAGGTATTGTGGAGTGCACAGTCCTTGGTCTTCCTGTGGGCCTGGGAGAACCAGTGTTTTCTTCAATTGAATCTGAAATAAGCAAAGCCATTTTTTCAATCCCAGCTGCTAAAGGAATCGAGTTCGGTTCGGGTTTTGCTGGTGCAAAATTGAGAGGATCGGAGAACAACGACGCCTACATTCAATCAGACAAAGGTCGCATTGTAACAAAGACAAACAATTCCGGGGGAATACTGGGTGGACTCAGCACTGGGATGCCGCTTGTTTTCCGGACAGCTTTCAAACCGGCATCTTCAATTGCAAAATCTCAAGAAAGTATTGATCTGTCTAGTGGTAAGGAGAGCAGACTCGTTGTCCCCGGAAGGCATGATCCAACAGTGGTGCCTCGCGCTGTCCCGGTGATAGAGGCCATGACTTCATGTGTGCTAGCTGATCTAGCTATTCGCGGTGGGTATATTCCCAGAGTTTTGAAGAAAAATTAGGCGATTTAGCTCTACATCGTTCTTATTTTTCTCCCCGTTGCATCAAAGAACTTTTTGAATTTGTGTCTCTCTCCATGTTCTAGGTATTTACGAAGAGTTTCAATGGAAACCTCTAGCTGTTGAAGCACTAATGGAGTGAATTTATTGATTGATTGAATTTCGTAATAAACATCGGAATCTTCCGAGAGCGTTTTAGCCGCGAACTGTTTCATGGTAGTGTAACTTGGCGAAACAATTCTTTTGTCGCTTATGAAAGACGATTCGCGCGCAGCGACATTCCCAAAGGCAAGCGCCAGAATATGAGGCAGAGATAGCATGAGCGCCATTTGCTTATCATGGGCTTCTGCTCGAAGACCCAAAACTTGGAATTGGGGAAAGAGATGCTTCGTAAAGTCAAGACTGAGGCGATTTTTTTTTGATTCTCTTGATATGATAACGGCGATTGTATTATTGGCGTAATAGCGAGCAGATTCACCAAAAAGCGGGTGAATTGATATGATGGGGACTTTGCTTATGAAGCTTGGTCTTAATAACTTTGTTTTTATTGATGATATCTCAATAATCACCTTGCAACGGTTTTCTTGGCCTTTTCTCGTTAACGCATCCTGCAATCTTCTAATTTCGTCGCTTGTCTTGCTGATGGGAATGGCGACGAGAACTAGATCAGATTCTTCCGCCAGCGTATGAATATCATTTGCAAATTCGCATCCTAGCTCTTTCGCTCGTTTCTTAGCAAAACTAATCCTTCTATCAAAAAGAATCACTTTTCTTCCTAGTCTTTTGAAATAACCCGCAAACCATCCACCCATTCTTCCAGCTCCCAAAATAGAGATTGTTTGGAGCTTATTTGAGTCAAGAAATGAAAGTATGCGATCCTCAAATATCTTCTTTCGCTGAACGGTCTTTGAGGCATCGAGAAGGACCTGTATGATCTCAAGTGCTAACTTCTTGTCGAGCCCTATTTTTTGAGTGTATTCACTTACGTGTTCTTTAAGCCTCCCTTCAACCATTAAGTCTTCGATTGGCAGTCCCTGAGAGCTTTTGATTTGCGCGACTCTTGTCGCAAGATCCTGCCTACGCTTAGCAAGTCTTAAGATAGAATCTGTAGCTGCGGATATTTCTTGGCGGAAGTGCTCTAAGTCTTTAGATTCCATGCTAGATCTGGTCATATTATTTGAAACTCGTTTGATATGGTTCATTGAGCAGTCTAGCTAAGTGGATAAAACTCTCTTTAGGTAATCAATTGAAGGTTTCAGTAAATCGACCGAAACAGGAATTTTGAAACCATCCTTTTTGTTTTGATGCATCTTTCCTAATCTCTCGGGTAGACTCATTCTTAATTTGCCTCCAGCGTTTTTCTTATCGCTCAGTGCGAACTTGACAATTCTCTCGTGTTGCATTTGGAAATCTAACCGAGAATTTGTTGTGAGCAATCGCTTGATCAACGATTCCTGTCTTTGAAAGTCGCTAACTTGAAAGATACCGAGTTCGCGCGCGATCCATCCTTCAGAGAGCATTCCTGATAGCACTGCTATCCCATGAGATATGGCGTATTCCGATGTGGCCTCAAGAGCGTGGCCGATCGTATGACCGTAATTTAGGATGGAACGAATATTGAAGTCGAATGGATCCTTCGACGCTAACCTTGCCTTAATCTTGCAACAAGGTTCGATGAGGTGGCCGATATCTGAGCTCGAATGGGCTCTACTTCTCTCAAGTTCACTAAAGATTCTCTCGCTTGATATCACTCCATATTTTACCATCTCCCCGATGCCGCTCAAAACTTCATGACGTGGAAGAGTCTTTAGCAAAATCGGATCAATGAGCACTCCGGCTGGCGGATAAAATGTTCCGATCTGATTCTTGCCCCATTCCGCGTCGATCCCGGTCTTTCCTCCGATACTGCTATCGATTTGGGCAAGGAGAGTGGTTGGTACCTGAATGTATTTCACTCCTCGCTTGTAAATAGACGCTACAAAGCCCCCGATATCGCCCACCACTCCTCCCCCAAGCAAAATCAACGCTCCGTCTCTTTCAAGGCCTAGCTTAGCCAAATCAGAGAGAATTTTAATGCAGACATCGAACGTTTTACTTTTCTCGCCCGGAGGAACCAAGATTAGATCCGTCTTGGCAATTTTTGAAAGTCCTTCAACCGCAACAGAGCTATACAGCCTATGGACCGTGGAATCCGTAATTACAACGCACGATGTTGGTGTTCTCTTGAGTAGCGCAGAAGCAAACCGGGTAATCTTGCCCTTTGCAAGCAATCCTTCATCAATAATAATATCACAAGAGCATCTTTTCTTATCACGCAATGACGCGAGATGCTTTGAATTAACGATTCGAACCGTTGCGGACTGCGCCATTAGATATGTCTCCAGAGAAAGACGCTTCACTTTGCGCAATTGTTTGGTGTATTAGCTTAGTGATGGTGATGATTTTTCTCAGTTCCTCCGGTGGCAGTGCCTGATTGGCATCACTCAAAGCTTCGTGAGGTCTGTCATGGACTTCGATCATAAGTCCATGTGCACCTGCCGCGATTGAAGATCTGCTCATAGGTATGATGAGATCCTTTCTTCCAGTTCCATGACTTGGGTCAGCAATCACCGGGAACGGTGTTTCTTTTCTCAAAACGGGAATTGCGTTAAGATCCAGCGTGAATCTGGTTTGAGATTTGAAGGAACCTCCCAGCGGCATGATGCCTCTTTCGCAGAGCACAAGTTTTCTGTTGCCGTTTGCCACAATTCTTTCTGCAAAGCTAAGATATTCATCAATCTGCGCGGAGAAGCCTCTTTTGAAAAGAATAGGTTTTCCTTGTTTTGCAGCCGCTTCTATGAGATCCTGATTGTACATATTTCGCGCGCCTATCTGGAGCATATCGCAGTATTTCGCAACAGCTTCGACGTCAAATTCAGAGCGAACTTCCGAGACGGTCGGAATATCAAGATCCTTTCCAACGTTATGAAGATGTTTTAAACCATCAAGTCCTAGGCCCTGAAACGAATGAATCGAAGTTCTTGGCTTGTATGCCCCACCTCTGAGTATATGAGCGCCTGCTTCCTTTACCTTCTTTGCAATCCTTAACATTTGTTCGTAGCTTTCAATTGAACAAGGTCCGGCCATTATAACGGGCTCTTCGTTTCCGCCAATCGAAACATCACGGACTTTAACAACCACATCACTCGGAATATACGAACGGCTAATCAATCTGTATGGAACTTGAATTCGGATTACATCGTACACTCCTCTTAGAGATTTTATTTGATCGAAATCAATTTTCTTTTCATCGCCCACGATCCCGATTACAGTTTGAAATTGACCTGATGACACGTCTGCCTTTAGTCCGGCTGATTTGATCAGCTCGATTACTGTCTGGATGTCTTCTCTCGATGAAGTGGGTTTCATGACTATGCTCATAGCTCTTCAGTCTCCTTGGAAATCAGTTTGAGTTTCGAGACAGCTACAGGCACCCGAATGAAAGAGCGCCGAACGGTAAACTGGAATAAAGCTCAGCAGACGAGGAACAAGTCCAAGATCTTGGATAGGCCCGTTGTGGGCGACGGATATTGGCAGAACATCGCCAGCATACTCTTCAGCCAGAGCATTCCAGTCCGCGTTTTTAAGCATCTCGCGGTTCATAATTATCATGCCAGGATCTTGAATACCATCATGAAGCTAGCACTTGAGCGGCTCGAGAACCTTTACTGCGGCTACCGAGAAGAACCTCGAAAATCACTACGCTTCCGGGAGTAACGTGAACGTGAATCATGCGATTATTCTAGAAACTGCCACTCGGGATGATAGATTGGGGCAATTAGAAAAATCTCGAAACGACGCCCAAACCAGCGCGCACATGACTGTAAAGTCTTCATTGACTCGAGTATCAGCCGAATGATCTAAGTCAAATGATTCAAGTTCCTGATTCCCAGCCGGAAAGGTACTCCTTCTGCTCCTTTGAAAGGGAATCTATTTCCATTCCCATGCTTTCAAGTTTCAGACGAGCCACTTCTTCATCCTGCGTCCTTGGAATCTCGTACACATCTGGCTTCAGGTTCTTTCCTTCCTTTGCAAGCTTCAAAATAGAAAGAAATTGATTTGCGAAGCTCATGTCCATGACTTCGCTTGGATGACCCTCCGCCGCTGCGAGATTCACAAGCCTTCCCTCCGCTAGAGCGTAGAGTTTCTTTCCATTTGGAAGGGTGTACTCTACATTGTCCGGTCTGATCTCTCTTTTCTTCTTCGCGAGAGCTTCAAGATCGGAAATCGAATATTCCACATTGAAATGACCCGCATTTGCAAGTATTGCACCGTCTTTCATCTCAGCGAAATGATCTTTCGTAATCACATCTTTGCATCCAGTCGCGGTGATGAAAATGTCGCCAACTTTCGCGGCTTTATCCATAGTCATTACACTATAACCCTCCATCCTTGCCCGAAGCGCCTGAATCGGATCTACCTCGGTAACGATTACGTTTGAGCCGAGTCCCCTAGCTCTTGAAGAAAGACCTTTCCCACAATGGCCGTATCCTGAGATGACTACGCTTTTCCCAGAGAAGAGCACGTTGGTCGCACGTATCACGCCATCGATTGCACTCTGACCCGTTCCGTAGACGTTATCAAAGTCTGATTTTGTCTCAGCATCATTTACTGCAATAATTGGATACTTCAGTTTGGCATCATTTGCCATTGCCCTAATTCTGTGAACACCAGTCGTTGTTTCTTCAGTTCCGCCTTGCAAACCTTTAAGATATTCTGTATGTTTCTTGTGAACTGTGAAAATGAGATCTGCTCCATCGTCCAGAGTCAGCTGTGGTTTGATTTTCAGAGTTTCTTCAATGCACCAGTAGTATTCTTTAGGCGACAGTCCACGCCAGGCGAAGATCTCGACTCCATTCGCGTCTAAAGCTGCTGAAACATCATCTTGAGTTGAAAGAGGATTACAACCAGACCAAGCAACTTCTGCACCGGCCGCTTCGAAAGTCTCAACCAGAACTGCTGTCTCCTTTGTAACGTGCAGGCATCCTGAGATCCTAAAACCGGAAAGAGCTTTTTTCTTCGAATATAGAGCTCGGAGTTTCATCAAAACTGGCATCCTTGATTCGGCCCATTCGATTTTCTTCCTCCCCGGAGGCGCAAGTGAAGGATCTTTGATTTTGCTCATACAATTCACTAGCTTTTGATAACTCGTAATGCGTTATTTTCGAGGAGAATTGTCATTTAAGAGTTGTCGGAGGTAAAGAAACTGCAATTTTACGTTAACACTTTAAAGCATGCTTAAGTGAAGAGATTAACATTGTGTTAGGTCTTGGACCGAGAAATAGATCAGATTGATCGCAAATTGCTTGCCGAACTCGCGAAGGACTCTTCACAGTCATCAAAGAAACTCGCAGAGAAGACTGGCGTTACTAGGCAAACAGTTGCATCAAGAATCGCGAAACTTGAAAAGAGCAAGACGATTAGCGGTTTCAGAGCGAAAATAGACTACACAAAGCTGGGATACAGTACATTCTTTGTATTGTTTTTGAAGCTAGGATCCTTCGATGAAGGCCTGCTGGCTGGAGCGCTGGACGACTTTCGAGCAAGCCACCACGTTGTAATGGATGCGTCGGTGACTGGGGAATGGGACATTATGCAGATCTTGGCCTTTCGCAGCTCTAGTGAATACGATCAGTTTATTGCGAACCTACGGACCAAGTATGGCAACATATTTCGGGACAGCAAGAGTCACGCTGTTTTGCGCATTTTCAAGTCACCTGATGACTTTGTGCCAATAGCATAAGATTTCGTGCTTGAATTTCTCGGACTTTGACAAATTTCTGATATCCTTAAGTGTAGGATTTGGCCTAGATAGTGTGCGAAGCCAAAATTAAGCTTTTGCTATTTTGAGCTTTTGCAATTTATTCGTTTGGCGATTAAAAGCAATGACAGAACTCGAGGAAATCGAATCTGAAGAGGAAGAATCCAAAGAAGAGCAGACTCGAGTCAGTTCAAAAGGGAAACACTGGGGGACCCTATCTCATAACGGAGTCGTCTTTCTGGAACCCTACAACTCTGATCCTAGGACCAATATCATAGTCATCAAAGGCGACAGGATCCCAATGAACATAAACCAAGAAGAGATGGCAGTAACTTGGGCAAAGAAAATCGGAACACCTTATGTTCAAGATCCTGTATTCCAGAAAAACTTTCTATCTGATTTTTTGAAACTATTCCTCGAAAAATATCAGGATGCTAAGATCTCAGATATTGTATTCCCGACACTTCCGGAGAAAGTCGAGCTCACAAAAGAACAGAAGAAGGCCCTCGCGGCTGAGAGAAAGAAAAAGAGACTAGAGCTTAAAGAGAAATATGGTTATGCCCTAGTTGACGGAGTCAAAACGGAGATCGCAAACTGGGTCGTAGAGCCTCCAGGAATCTATATGGGCCGAGGCCAGATTCCGATCAGGGGACACTGGAAACCCAGAATATTGGAAGAGGATGTAACACTTAATCTCGATAAGAAGGCCGCAGTGCCGTCGGGTAAGTGGAAGATAGTTCACGAACCCCGAAATATGTGGATCGCTTGCTGGACTGACAAACTTACTGGCAAGGTCAAGTACATCTGGTTACATGATTCTTCCAGTTTGCGACAGATGAGGGACAAAAACAAGTACGACAAAGCGCTGAGACTAGAGAAAGAGATCAAGAAAGTAGAATCATTCATCTTGAAAGAGATGAAATCAAAAGACCCAAAGGCACGAAAGATTGCGACGGCGTGTTTCTTAATAGATAAGCTCGCAATGAGAGTTGGTGATGAAAAAGACGAGGATGAAGCTGATACGGTCGGGGCATCTACTCTAAGAGTGGAGCACTTGATATTCCCCAGACCAAACACAGTGGACTTTGATTTCTTTGGGAAGGACTATGTCCGGTGGCAAAAAACACTTGAGGTTGGTCCAAACGAGGGTATCGCAATTGAAAATTTGAAGGAATTTTGCAAAGGAAAGCAACCTGAAGATCTGATTTTCGATGGAATAACCTCACGAAACGTGAATGAGTTCTTTGGAAAAGCCTCTTCGGGACTGACCGCCAAGGTCTTTCGAACTTTCATCGCTACCTCGGTCGTCAGAGACTATCTTAAACTGCATAGCAGGTTTCCTGAGGGGACTCCTGAGCACGATAAGATCTATGAGGCCCGCCTTGCGAACCTAGAGGCAGCGTTGAAGTGCAACCATAAGAGAACGCCTCCAAAGACCTTTGACCAAGCGCTTCAAAAGAAAAAAGACAGACTCGCTCAACTGGAACAGAGCACGCCGAAAACTGACAAACAAAAAGAGAAGCTCAAGCTAAGAATTGCTAAATTAAAGAAGCAAATCGAGCTGACGGAGCAAACAAGAGATTATAACCTTAATACTTCGCTACGGAACTACATTGACCCTCGCGTTTTCAAAGCTTGGGCCGATCGAATACGCCTCGACTGGAAAGTACTTTACACTGATACATTACAGCGCAAGATGGCTTGGGTTGACGCCAGATCTGCACTTGTTCAGGAGAGTCAAGCTCTACAGACACAAGCCGCCGTACAAATCGAACAGAAAAAGTAGCTCGCCTCTCAATTTTAGATGAACTTAGTTTAGGTCCGCTTCGTTCTTAATTCGAGACTCCGTTTCCTTTGAGATGCGCGTTTCAATTTGTTCGTTGTTCTTTCCTTCACCAATTAGGGCAAGAATTCGATCCCAGTATTCGTGGGGTGTGTCCTTGTCAAGGGTAATGTTAATCACTGTCTGGATTACAGAAGTCGAATCACCTTCGAACTCTCGGCGTACTTTCTTTTGAGCATTTGTTAAAGATGCACGTCCCGTTCTGGGCATTTTTTCTGTTGCGAGTCTAGGTAAAGACGGGCTTATTGCTGCGATCGATGGAGAAATCTGTGACGAACCGTTGGAGCTCTTCTCGGTCAAGAGAGAAGAGAACTCGGGGGAAACTGGGAGAGAGCCCTTCTCAGCAAGATAGAGAAAGAACTTTGTGGCATTAATAGCCTTGTCTCGAGTAAAAGCATATCTCCGAATGAAGAAATTTATGGCGTCATCAGGAACCGCCTTTTCAATCATAACCTCTGACATGAGCTCAGCATAAGACTCGCGTATCATTTTTTGAAATCCTTTCCTCTGTTCCTCACCCACCATGTTGAGCATCGAAAGAAGCGCTGTGCCCTTCCCCTCCTCGTCGATGAGGCGGAGAAACTTAAGCTGCGCGAGTAGCTTTCCCTCATTGTTTGGCGCAATCTGGCTCAAAAACGAAGAATCAATGACAGCGGGGTTTTGTCTCTGAATTACCGCAAGAAATCGCTCAAACCAAAATCTGGATGTATTCCTCGCAGGGGGATTCCTCCTTCCATTCGAAATTTTCCCTTTTGATTCCTCCAAAACTGAGGAATCTCTCTCATCTACGGCGCTAGTATTATCTCCTTTTTGGATCAGTTCTAATTTTTCCATTCAAGCTCAGCCTCTTTATTTTCGGGCCTATTACTGCAATTTTACTGTAAAATAAACCTTTGCTTTCTTCTTGAGAGAATTCGGTTTTTCAAAACCAAACATGCGATAAAGTTACTTGAATGTGCTCGATTTGTTCTAGAGGGATATTCCGCCGGCCCAAACGATTCTACGTGGGGAACATTTCAACTATTTTCTTTAAGGTGATTCGAAGATGTTCAAGTCACATTAGGTGTCTGTCTTTGGTTGCGGTAAAACAATAATGCTCTTCTCTGGTATGAATATCGACCACATTGTAGTTACTAAACGTGACAGGCAGCTCCTCTGCTGTGAAGTAATGATGTAAAATCCCTTTTTCTTCACCTTCGCGGAAAACGACTGTGCCACTCTCAACCTTCTCATAGCTTTCTCCTTTTTCGGAAATCCCCCTTAACTTCTCTTGAGTGGGAACCTCGAGAAACAGATACCCACCATCCTTTGTTATCCTAGAAATCTCACAAGCTATTTTGCTGATATTCTCTTTAGTTGTGTGATGAATGACTTTAGTTGAAATGACTGCCGAGAAAAATGAATCGTCGTATGGATAAGGAAAGTCAATCATGTTCCAAAGCTTGAGATTTGCATTCAATTTTTCCTTCCCGAGAAGCTCTTTTGCTCGGGCGATCGCCTTTTCCGACTGATCAAAACCAAAGACTTTGAATCCTCTCTTTGTGAAGAAGATAGTGTGCCTACCCGTTCCGCAACCCAAGTCCAAAATCGTAGAAACATTATTGCTTGCAAAAAGGTCTGCAAGCGGTGGAAGCTCTGGCTCTACGCTGCCCTCTTTGCCCCAGTACCAGTAGAGCCAAGTGTCAGCTAGTTGATCTTGCGAATTCAAACTTTCCAACGGTCGAATTAAATTCATTTAGGCTTTGCGTGCCAAGAGGAACTGACCATTATTTACCGGTCCTGAAAAAAGCGGCATAGCTTCTTCAGGAATTTTTGCTTCGCGTGCATAGTGTTCAAAATTGGGCCTCTCAACTCTTGCTTCCTCAAAACCAGCCTGCCGGCCCAACTTAACCAACTCTTCATCCTCGTAAAAGTGCAATAGCGAAGCGATTGGTTCAGGCGCGGCCGGCGTTCCTTTGAGCTCCTTGGAACCCGTGAATAGAACGAGGCGACCACTTTTCTGCAACACTCTATGAATTTCTGAAAGTGCTACCACAGGCCTTTCAATGAAGGCAAACACTCCAGTCGATACAGCGCATGTGAACTTGTTATCACTGTAGGGTATGGTGTCAGCTTCGGACTCTACAATTTCCAAACGCTTCTGAAGAATTGCATCCGAATTTACTTCTCTAGCAAGCTTGACCATGTCCGGGCTGTGATCTATTGCCGCTGCTTTGCATCCACTCTTGAGCGCATCGAATAGAAACGCTCCACCTCCGCAGCCAACCTCTAGAAGATAATCGTCTTGTTTGAGTTTAAGGTAATCAAATATTGCCATAAAGTTCGGTCGATGGTAAATGGGATTGCGATATGTTTCTCTTGCTTGCGCCCCCTGTGGCTTGCGCGCTCTGCGATCAGCGAGCCAATTTACGAATCGTCTTGGACTCATTGCTTCGAGAGTATTTGTAGCCATTTCGTCGGCGAACCATTCGGCTAACGATCTTCCCTTGTCTCCGACGACACGTCCCCAGCTCTCATTTACCATGGTAATCCTAGTTTGACCGTTTCCAAGAGGCTCGAATTCAAATCTAAGTTTAGAAACCTCGGTTGGATCCCAAGCAGCAGCTGTACGCCACTCGATCACAATTCTCTTGGGAGGCAGCCACTCGACAACTTTACCAATTCTTATCTGTCCTTCCACGATCTCGCTTTTTTCACCTAATGAGAATTCTATCTTACGTTTCTCAAGACTGTCGCGGAGCTGTGAAACAAATTCTTCGAACGCTTCCTTTGGTTCTAATTCTAGTTCAATGCTTGCCTGCAAAATTTCACCTATCCATCACGAAAGGATCTTTGGAGTAGCAACAGTCAAGACCCTAAATGAGGATTGCCGAGCAGACTCGATTTTGCCAGAAGAACCTAGCGTATCTTCATAGAATCCCAATACCATGAAACCACTTTCCTGAAGCAGATTCGTCATCTCAGAAATTGTATAGGTCTTCAAAAGGTGCCTTTCCGAAAAAGTGTCAAGCAGTCTTCTAGTCTTGGTACTGATTACGAATGTGTCGAAAGTTATATCACAAATGTCAGTGGACGGATCGAATTTGTTCGTATCGAGCCTGATGATCAGCTTGTCACGATCTCGAGCTTTCACAAATGTCGTGAAACCATTCTTGCTCGATGAATCTGGTCGAACCGCAGAGACATGCCAGAATTCGAAAATTAATAGACCATTTTTGTTTAGACTTCGTTTCACGCCGGCCAAAAATTCTCTAACATCATTATAACTCAGCAGATAACCAAAGCCTCCAAACATGGTGGTAGCTGCATCGTATTTCTTATTCAGGTGAACGTCGCACATATCCATTTCGAAAAATTCGGGATTATCTTTGGAAGCCCTGCGCTTCCCTCTGGCGACTCGAATCATGTCTTTAGAGAGATCTATTCCAGTCACTTTGTAACCTCTCTGAGCGAAAAGAAAAGTAAAATTTCCAGTTCCACAGGCGATGTCAAGAATCGACTTTATCCTTCCCTTGTGAAATTTCTTGATTATTCGTTCTAAATAGCTCGTTCGCTTCTCATAATCAATTATATTGTGGTAAATCGCATCGTAGTATCTTGCGAGCTTTGTATAACGATTCTCTGGTTTTGGCAAAAATAAATTCATATTTCCTTAAAATTGGCAGATTTAGCATTAGCTTAGAATCTAAGTTGTTCCAAGAAATTCTTTCTTCTAGAACTTGGTTTTGAGCGTGTCGGTGAGCGTATCAACCATTTCCTTATCCTTATGATCAAGGATCTGGAAGTAGAATTTCTGAATACCGGCACCCACTCTTTCATTCACTTGATCAATGAATTCTTCGACTACGCCGCATAACCTGCCACCTTCTTTTAGCTTATTCGCAACTTCGTGTGGATCGGATCCTAGACCTCGCGTCTGGCCAAATTTCTCTAGTTTCGAATTTAACTTGATCTGGCTTTCTGCTACCAGAAACGAACCCATTTGCGAAATCTCAATCGCTTTGTCAGAGGATTTACTCTCAAGCAAGATCTGCTTAAGTTTCTGGAAAGTCTCATCCGGGCAGTTGAAGACATTCCACTCATCGACGTATTTTGCAAGTGTTCGAACGATTTTTGGATGCCTTCCACCACCGATGAGATGCACCCTTCCTTTTGCCGGCCGGGGGTAGCAGTCCACGTGAGCAGAATAGTACTCTCCATCAAAATCCACTCTCTTGCCCTCCGTCAGCTCCCTCACTATTTTGTAGCCTTCCTCGACCTGTTTTCTTCTAATTTTGAATGGAGGAAATTCGTATCCGTGAGCTTTGTATTCGAACTCGTTCCACCCGGCTCCCAAGCCCAGACACATGCGTCCACTGGAATAGGAGTCAAGGGTACATGCCATTCTTGCAAGAAGAGCCGGGTTCCTGAAACCGACTGGACTAACTAACGGTCCGAATTTAACATTGGCCGTTTTCGCCGCAAGAGCGCCTAGAGTCACCCAGCATTCCGATGAATCGATTTCTTTGTTTTCTCCTTTCTCCGTTGCTAGCCCGAGCAAGTGATCAGATCTAAAGATGTAACCATAGCCCTCTTTCTCAGCATATAGAGCCCAGTCAATAACCTCTTCAACCTTCATTCCCTCTTGGGGCTCAATCATCAATCCACAGTTCTTAATGGAAAACAATGCAGATTTATCCCATTATAGACAAGCACTTATCCTTTTGAAAATAGCTATTATCGATGGGACGTCATGATGTCAAAAAGTGAACGCCGGTATCATCGCAAAACCGCAGCTCGATGTTTCAATCAAGCGTGGGACTATTTGGTTAAGAAAAAGAGGACTGTCAAGGATGATATGCGGATGTTGAACCTAGCGCATGCTTCAGCCTACCACTGGAGTCTAGTTGGTTCTCCAAGGAATAGAGCTGTAGGCGCATGGCAGATTTCAAGAATCTACGGTGCTATAGGTGAGCCTAGATTAGCATTGCAGTTTGCCAAGTCATGTTTAGAGATTTGCCAAAAAGATGGACTGTCCGACATCGTGCACACGGCGAATGAGGCAATGGCGCGAGCGCATGCGATCGTTAAAGATTACGTGACGGCAGAAAGGTATCTTAGCAAGGCTCGCACCCAGTTAGACAAACTGATGCTTGACACGGAGGATAGAGAGATCTACTTGAAACAATTTCACGAAACTGAGAAACTAATTAGGCGATGAATAAAATCTGAAGTTGAAGGATCGATTTTTTGCGAGTATGACGATTAGATGGATAGAAAACAGATTTTCCCAGAGCCAACTGTAGGAGCTCTTATCGAAAACGATCAGGGAAAAGTTCTCCTCTGCGACTCGCACAAATGGCCGGGAATCTACACAGTGCCAGGCGGGCACGTCGAATTAGGAGAAACCTGCGAAGACGCACTGGTCAGAGAATGTAGGGAAGAAGTTGGATTGGATGTAAAAGTGATCGAACTTCTCTCAATCCAACAGGTGATCAATCCAAGGGAATTTTGGAAGAATGACGCGCATTTCATTTTCTTCGACTATCTTTGTGAGGCGCATGGAAAACAGGAAGCAAGGGTAGACTCTGACGAGATTCAGTCGATAATATGGGTAGATCCGAAGGAAGCTCTTAATCTGAAAATTGACAGATATCTAAAGCACTTTATTTTTAGATTGATTGACAAGAGTACACCATTTTCCGTCTCTTGGAAGTAGAGAACAGGCAAACCCGAGGCAGATTGTCTAGCGACTAGAGTTCAGGCCAGTAGTTCAAAATTATTTTGGAGTCCTGCTCGCAAAAACATAATAGAGATGCAGAACACGAAACCAACTAGATGCCTTCGTGTCCGAAGTGCGGAAGAGAGATCTCGCCTTATCATAGATTTTGCCCTTCCTGCGGAGTACGTTTGAGGGATGCTTCCTCGGACCTTGGTTTCCCGGTCGCCTCGAGTCTTCAGCCCACGACTTTAGAAATTCCACATACAACAACCGAGAACGCACTTAAGAAATCTGCGACGGATTTTGCGCAGGGTCCTCTTTATGAGCTACTCGATTATGCTCAACCGGTCAATTCAAAACTGTTAGAGGCACACAAAGATCAACCGCCGGTACTCTATGCAATTAACATGAATGATCATTTGGCTGGTGCTATCCTGCCTCAGATTTGTTGTGAGGCAGTTGGAGGCAGAGCTTACGATGCCCTCGCTCTCGCTTATGCCTACTCACTTGGTTTGATAGCTGGAAGAATTTGCGATGACATGATGGATAGGACAAACGAGCGAAGGGGAAAGCGAACTGTATGGAGGCAATTTGGTGATCCAGTCGCTATACCGCTGGGATTGCAACTTGTCTCTGAAATGTTTGAAGCTCTGTCGGGTTACGATCTCGTTTTAGGACGTGTTGGCTCGGAAAGAGTCAATAGAACCTTCAGATTGGCACTCGTGGAGTCTGCTCGCGCCGAGGAAGAGGAGAAATTGGCTACGAGGTCTAAAGCTTTACTGACATTTGGGGAAGGAATCAAGCTTGCGCAAGGAAAGAGGGGAATTCTCGTTGCTGCGGGAACGACAACCGGCGCGATTGTCGGAGGCGGAACAGAGCTCGAAATTGAGCTTTTGAAAAATTATGGAAAGGCCATGGGTACGGCAAATCAACTCTTCGACGACTCGAGAGATCCCGATTATCCGCAGTCTTACAGAGAAAAAGCCCTAGCTGAAAGCAGAGATCTGACAGCGGAAGGCATTAAATGCACTGACCAGCTCAAGCATACTGATGCACAGAGGAAATTGCGAGAGCTGTGCAAAATGTCCGAAATCCCCTTGCTTTGACATTTTGAGACTTTATATGTTTGATTTGTCGCAAATTCGCCCCGCAACCAGTAGAGAGAAGGGCTAGCAAACTGTTGTTAAGTAGCCTCGTACTCTGCCAAATCAGATTTGCGGCAGAATAGTCCTCCAAGGTATTCCAGCTTCACAATGGTTTCAATACAACTCTTGTAGCTCCCAAATTAAAACAAGGACTAACAGTACACGGACAATATAGAAGCCATGCTTCATCCGCGTTATTTAAAGAGCGCAAAACATGCGCGCTGCATACTGTATGCATTGCTTACCAATTCGCAAGTATCTTCAGACCGTCTTCTTTTGAACATCGCTTTCGATCGTCGCGGCAACGTTGACGATCTCTTTCGCTGCTTTTCTATTCGTGATTATTTTCATTAATGGCCCTTCCAGTTTGAACTTGCCTGTAATTATCCCCTTTATGGGATCTAGCTCCTTGTTGATCAGTTTGACCCAGTTCCCATAGGGTCCCATATACTTGAACTCTGATTGAGGCATTGTTGACTCTTCGCAATTTTCAAGATAATCGTACTTTCTGCACCTTCCTCTGAAAAGGTCGAGATAGACGCATGATGTCCTGGGAAAATTCTCGTCCATTTCAATGACGAAAACGATGTCTCCTTCCCAATTCTCTCCAGCGTCGGCGAAATCAGGACTGGAATTCAGCTTCTCTATGAAACTGCCCACCCATTCCTTGCTTGGGAATATGAGCATACTGAGATGCAACTCAAGACTTCATTATATAAAACAAGTCAAAGGCATCATCAGATTTGTAATCCTAACCACAAATCCACAAGCACTAAACAACGAAATCTCGATTGGAGCTTTAGGGCCTTAAGTTGACCAAGTGCATCAACTGCGGAACAGAAATCACAGGTACTCAGCGTTATTGTTCAAACTGCGGAACGTTTCTGAAAGATGCTCTGTTAGATGTTCGCTTTCTCGCGAGCCCGCCAACCGTATCAACAGAATTCTCGATTCCAGATGATTCCAATGAATTGATGCGTACTTCGTACGAGCTAGTTAATTATATTCGTCCAGTCAATTCAAAGCTGCTAGAATTGCATAAAGATCAAGCTGCAGTATGCTATGCGATTAACATGAACGATCACTTGATCGGTGCTGTCATTCCACAAATATCATGTGAGGCCGTTGGGGGTCGATCCTATGATGCGCTGGTTCTAGCTTATAGCTATTCACTCGGGCTCATCGCTGGGAGGATTTGCGATGATATAATGGACCGGACAAATGAAAGACGAGGCAAGAATACCGTATGGAGAGAGTTCGGCGACCCTGTTGCGATACCGCTCGCACTTCGGCTTGTTTCCGAAATGTTTGAAGCACTCTCCGCCTACGATTCTATTCTGGGAAGAACAGAATCTGATCGAGTCATGAGAACTTTTAGGTCGGCACTGGCAGAATCTTCCCTTGCCGAGGAACAAGAGAAACTGGCCAGAAGGTCGAAAGCCGACCTAACCTTTGAAGAGGGAATTAAGCTTGCACAAGGGAAGAGAGGGACCCTCATCGCAGCTGGAACCACCGCGGGAGCAATTGTTGGGAGAGGCTCAGAAGATGAAATACTACTCTTGAAAAATTATGGCTTGTACATGGGAACCGCCAACCAGCTCTTCGACGATTCTGGCGATCCTGATTATCCAAAATCTTACAGAGAAAAAGCTCTTGCAGAAAGCAGAGACTTGACTTCAGAAGCTGTAAAATGTACCGACAAACTCAAGCCGACGGAAGCACAGAGGAAACTGCGGAACCTCAGCAAGATCTCTGAGGTGCCCTTGATTTGAATATGCACAAAAGCAGGAACCTTTTGCCTTGATACGTTTATAGAAAGGCATACAGGAAACACAGAAACATAATGCCGCGCCAGCTCGTTCAAAGAGCTAAGGAAACTATCGGCTACCACTACAACCCCAAGAAGAAAGTATTCTTACTCTCGATAGACATAAAGAACGACCCCAGTGCGCTAGCCAGTATTGCTTCGATACTTTCCGACGCGGGCATAAGTGTACTAGGGGGGTTTACTTCAATGAATCACGAGACGCAGACAGGAATTTGGGGGTTCTTTGCTGAAACTGAAAACGACGTGCGAGCAGCCCGGCTGAAACAACTTATTGACAGTTCTCCCTATGTGATAGGCTGTAATGTTGTCGAGGGAACTGAGGGAATAGTGGTCGATACAATACATTTCCCTGTCAAACTGAATTCGGGGGAGACCATGATTTTGGCCAGAAAAGAGGTCTTCAGTGACATGTTCAACCGACTAGGCGAAATATTCGGCACCGGAGGAGAGACGATTGTATTCGAAGAAGGAGAAGCGACTGGAGAGAGTGATGCAAGAAGGCTGATTGAGGTATTTGGAAGAGACTTGGCGCAAGAGAGCATACCAGAACTCAGCAATTTATATCTCACTTTAGGATGGGGAAGGCCTGAACTCGTTCGATTCAATGCTATTCCGTTCAGCGCGACAATAAGACTCTATGATTCTTTTGAGTGCTCAGGCCAGAAGTCAACCAAACCTCACAGCAATTTTATCCGCGGCCATATGACCGGGCTAATAAACACTCTTTTTCAAAAAAAAGTAACGTGCTTAGAAACCAAATGTTCGGCATTAGGAGACGCGTTCTGCGAGTTTAGCTTATTTCAAAAACCTCAAGAGTAAAGTGAAATCCTCTAATTGATAAGATTTTGAATTAATGTTGACCGAGAACGCTCTCTGCAACCCACAGTCCCACAACCCAGTTAGGGGCATCAACAACTTCGTGAATTTTCAGATCAGCCGCAACACTGCACAAGATATACGCTTCTTTGGGTTCCAAGTTATACTGCCTGACCAGATAATCGATCATGTTTCTTGTGGCTAGCCTGCACGCTTCCAAAAGGTCTGGAGCTATCCCTGTTGCAACGAACGAACCTTTCAAATTAGGTTCCGAGCTTTCTTTTGTAATGAATCTCGGGCCAGGTATGTTTGCATCTTTGATCAACTCGAATTTCAATCTGACCTCACCCGGACACTCAATAGCTGTGATGCAGACTTCGCCGTCTCCCATCGCTGCATGCATATCGCCAACAGAGAACAAAGCTCCCTTTGTCCACACCGGCAGGAGGAGTTTGCTTCCAACTGTGAGATGCTTAATGTCCATATTGCCTCCATGTTTTCCAGGGGGGATGACCTCGAAGGCTCCTTTTTCTCTTGGTGCAACTCCCATCACGCCACAGAATGGACTCAGAGGCACCTTGATCTTATTTTTGAAATCTACGAATTTGTCACTTTTCGAAAGGTCCCATATCCAGAGATAGGCCTCGGCAAATTCGGGAAGGAGCCCAAGACCCGGCACGATCGCGGACCAGCCCCAATCTTCGGTTTTGATTTCTTCAACTTCAATTGATAGGGCATCGCCTTCGGAAGCTCCTTCAACAAAAACCGGACCTGAAAGAGGATACAATTTGGCCTGATCAAGTTTTGCGAGATCGACGAGTTTAGCATTTTTTGTAATTTGCCAGGAGGTAACTTCGTTGACCTCGAACTGCACTCTATCCCCCGGCTGAATGCGCGCGACCGGCTTGTGCTCATTGTTCCACAGATAATGATAAGTTTCCCGCTCTATTTCGTGTAATGTCACTCGGCAAAGACCACTCGCAATTATGGAAAAATATGAAGTAATAAGAACTTGTTCTAAAACTACGAATGTGGAACAAGTCTAACTGCAGCAGAACAGAATTTGACCAGAATGATGCAAGACGGGAATTGATCTAATTTGTCAATCAAAGAAGACGTGGATTCAGACGGGGACCCTCTTAGACTGAACGAAGAAATGTTCAAGGTCTATATCGTACACTTGATTTTATCAAAGGAAACAGAGAAGGCAGTCGTGTTCGTGTGCAAAAGAAATCATACCTCAGCGCCGAGCTTAAGGATAGGCGGGGTTCCAAAGGGTCACAAGAAAGCGCTTGGAGTATACAGTGTGGCCTCAAACTCGATAGCATTCAGGGATCAAGACCAGTTTTTCAATCCCTTTGTTGTCCTCCATGAGCTTTACCATTGCATCAGATCAAAATCAGGAGCTCATAGAGGGACAGAAAAGAACGCAGACAGATTCGCTCTTTCGTTCATCGAATCATACAACAAATTTGTCAAGTCAATTTCGGAAAAAATTTCCACCAAAACGCGCCAAGTTGATTAGGGATAGGAATTGTTTTTTAGAAACAGCATGAGGGCATAGAAAAGACATGCAATCAACCGGGCAAGACCTGGGTTCACCGTACAAGGTAATCAGGGGTTTGCGTGAGAGCACTCTCTCCTTCTTTCTAGGAGATTGCGTCAGAGGCATGAGAAATGATCTCAAAGACCATTCGATCGACATCGTGGTGACTTCTCCCCCATACAATATTGGAATCAGATATGGGAAACATGATGATAATCTGCCAAGAGAAAAATATCTTGATTGGATGGAAGAATTAGGTAAAGAAGTGAAACGGGCGTTAGGTGATGATGGATCCTTTTTCCTGAATATTGGTAACACCCCAAAGGATCAGTGGATAGCCTGGGATGTCGCACGAAGACTGCGTGGACAATTTGAGCTTCAAAATGTGATCCATTGGATAAAATCAATTGCAATCAATAAACAAGACGTCGGAGCTTATCCCAATATCGTTGGCGATGTAGCCGTTGGACACTTTAAGCCCATAGTCAGCAAGAGATTCCTGAATGATTGTCACGAGTACATTTTCCATTTTACAAGGTTCGGTGATACAAAACTCCAGAAACTGTCAATCGGAGTTCCATATCAGGACAAGACGAATATCGGAAGGTGGAAGACTGCCACAGCTGACAATCGAGACAGAGGAAATACCTGGTTTATACCATACGAGACGATTAAGAGTAAGAACGAGAGGCCTCACCCTGCAACTTTTCCAGCCAAGCTTCCAGAGATGTGCATCAAGCTTCACGGTGCTCGCCAGGGTTTGAAGGTCGTCGATCCTTTTTCGGGTATTGGCTCTACAGCTCTTGCCTCGCTCAAGCTCGGAGTCTCGTTCATTGGGTTTGAAATTGATAAAGAGTACCTAGAAGAATCTATATCCAGAGTCATTGCCGCAAAGAAGAAACTAGAAGTGTGAGAAAATAATGGATCCTCTTATCTACATCTTCATTGTTTTTGCGATTGGGCTCGCGATTATAGCTGAGGTCTTGGTCGCTTATCAAAAATATCAGATGAAGAAACAGTTTGTTGAAGAGTTAGATCGAAAGGATCAAGAAAATAGTCAAGACTCTTCACCCTAGTGTTTGGCTCGCTCATCTTGTATTCATTATCCAAGTCATCTCCGGTGGCTCGATGTCTAGCTGCCACATCATAGCAATAACTTCCCCGATGTGATGCGCCTGTTCGAATGAGACTTGCATGAGAACGTCCGCAAGCGTATAAGTGCCCGGGAGCCAAGGCGCCTTCACTTTCTTTGATAAAAGTTTGTCATCCAAATTGTCCAAGAGCATGTCGACTCCCTTCCAGACCTTATTGCTGAATTCTCGAACCTGCTTCATTGAATTATATTTGTCTGGATTATGCTCCGTTCCATGAGGAATTTCAGAAGATCTCCCATATACATTGTAATTCAGCCAGCCATTGTAAACCGTTAGGATATGGACGAGCGTATTCTTCATAGAATAGTGCGAGATTTCCATATTCTTCGAGAGAGTTTTCCAAGAAAGCTTTGCTGAGGCGTTGAAATATCTGTTCCATACTCTTCTGTTATATGCAAATAAACTCCGATAGTAGTTCGGGCCGGCTATACTTTCGCGTATGGGACGATTCATCTTTCGCAATTAGACCATAATGAGAGTTGCGGGCGAACGTATAGACTTTCCCTCGATGACCTCTTTGATTTTGGAAATGGCAAAACAAAAACCTGGTACTCAACTTGTTTGACTATTATTCGTCAAAAAATTCTCGAATCCCCACTCGTCATGTCATGCTACTGCGCTAGGTGATTCAGAATGGAACAACGTAGCCAAGATTGCGCGCGTGGTCTCGGGTGGATATCGGTACCGGGAAACTACGCGATCGTTATCGAATATGCGTCCTAGCAAATCCAACAACTGCGATAATTTCATAAGTCTTTTATCACATAAGGGTCTCAATTTGACATTACATCTTTGTTCTCATCTCAAACCGTAAACTGGTTCAATCCTTCAGGATTTATAGGAAACAATCCCGACTGGAGAACGAAAGTAATCATAGAGCGCCCCAGCGCAGAAATGTGTCTCGCGTGCAGAGGCGCGAAACTTCTTTGTGGCAAATCAAGGTGCCCTATCCTTACAAAAGCTGAGAGTTTTTCTAGACACGCCGAAATGCTGTATAGTTCAGATGTAATTTCGGGTTCTTCCCCTCCGGGACTTTTTGTTGGAAGATTCGGCTATCCCAAAGTATTCATTGGTCCAATGGTCCCCGCGTTCCACGGTGACACAGAATTTCTGGATACTCCAGAAATGTGGAAGGGAAAAACGATTGAGGAAATTGTTGATTACAGGTACAGCCTTGTGAGAGGCTGCTTCAAAACGAATATCCATGATGCCGTAAATGGGTCTAGGCTAATCGATACACTTCAAGAAATCTCGATGGCGAACAAACCTGCAGATTCAGACCTCTTTTTGGAAAAAAAGCCTGTCCAGAGAATCACTTTCAGCGAAAATAGCCAGCCTTTTGGACCAAGCGCTCCTCTCAAACAATTTAAGCCCTCCGGAAATATTTCGGTCGATTCTAGGATGGAAAAGGCGTACTATGATCGTGACCTAAAAGCTAGCGACGCAATCTTTGGTCTTTATAGGAGCGGAGTATTATTTTCCAAAATCGAGAAAGCCTTCTCGGTCGGAGTCTTCGGCGAGAAAAAGAAAAGAAAGCTAGTCCCCACTCGCTGGTCGATCACCGCTGTAGATTCCAACTTGTCTCTGAGATTGATCGATGAGATAAAAGATTATGACGAAATTGACGAGTTCCGAGTATTTCACGGTGAGAATCTCGATAATGTCTACGTTGGAATCCTGACGCCAGAGAAGTGGAAGTATGAATGGATTGAAGCTTGGCATTCTGGGACTGCGTGGAACAAGTTCGGAACGAAGCCGGAAATGATTGGCGACTACGAAGGTTACTACGGAAGGAAAACTTACGCAAAGCCCGGCGGTTGCTACTACACCACAAGGCTCGCAATAACAGAATATCTAGCACGAGAAAGAAAGCAGAGCGGCGCGATAATGCTAAGGGAAATCCATCCCGGCTACATTCTACCTGTTGGAGTGTGGAACGTGAGAGAGAGTATCAGAAGCTTGCTAATGAACAAATACAGAGCGTTTGATACTTTAGACGAAGCACTGAATCATGCTTGCACCTTCTTTTCAATTCCAAAGTCTAATTGGGTCGCAAACTCGGAGCTATTACGCCAAGCCAAAGAACAGATGAAGATCACCCAATACTTTTCCCACTAGACTGAAATCTTAATACGTAATTTAGTTCAAGCTTGAATTATCGTAGCCCTTCGAATGCTTAGCTGCACATTCGAATTAAGCAGGGAACCCCATGCCTCCTTTGAAAGTAAAGAGAATCCAAGAGATCGAGAAAGTTAACCTGATGTTAGATAGTCTTGAGAATCAAGCTTGGCGTAGCTTAGCAAGGACGTACAAGACCGTATATTTTCACATAAACTCTGATCTGAGGCAATACGGACTAACTCCGCCGCAGTACACGGTCCTACGAACTATTTGGAGATCTCCCGGCGGTCTTCTTCCTATGAATGAGATTGGAAAGGAAATGGTAGTAACTTTCGCTAACATAACTACAATTGTCGATAATTTAGAGAAGCGATCCTACGTGAGACGAGTTCGTGATGAGCATGATCGTCGGGTTGTCAGAGTGCAGCTGTTGAGTCAAGGAGAGAATCTCGTAAAGCGAATTTATACCTCGCACCATAAGCAAATAGAGAAACTCTTGTCAGCTCTGAAAGAGCGTGAACTTGAAGCACTCATCGATTACACCACGAGAATAAGAGATAGAATCACCGCTCAGGAATAATCGCAGCAACTAGTTTCCAAATGGGGAAAGGCGGGGGCCGAACCCCAAGTTTTGAGGGATAGCTAATCTAGGTGGTCTTCTCTAGCGCCTTCGAGACCTAGAAGACTTTCGTGATCTCGAGGATCTGCCACTGCTCTTTCTTTTTGCTTGACCTTTTATCGAAACGTAACATTTTCTTGGAGTATGGCGCTTTTTCTCGTTATGTCGATAAACAAGATACGCGTAGTTCTTACCGCTTTTTCCTTTTATCACGAATCTGTAGGGTTTCCAGGCTCTTTTATGACACTTAGGACAGATGGTTACCATAGTTAGGACGTAGCTCCGACAACGCTACTTAAAAACTATACGCATAGATGCACAATCCGTGGCTCCAAGCTGTATCGGCACTTGATAGGGCAGAATCAACCTGTTGGTTAGGGCAAGCGGGATAGTAAATGGGGTCGCTTGTGATCACCCACGCTTCAAATGGGCACGATCTTTTTATTTTATTATTACTCGAAGAGGCAGAATGTTAAGGCAGAGGCACTCTGAATTATTTTGAGAGTGATCTCCATCCGGTTCTAATTGAATGCTTAAATAGTATAATGTCGGAGAGAGGGTTGAGTACATACAAAAAATAAAGGCAAAGGACCGTCTCGGAATCAGGGGATATGCCACTTAGAACGTTTGTGATGTTTGAAATTCTCGAAACGTCTTGGTTTTGAATTTTTCATCTCTTCTGGCAAGGGAAGGACTTTTGCCTTCTTAAGAAAGCATAGGAAAAAGAAAAGAAAGAATCTCTACAGCCGCCTTTTGCGGTTTTAAGGAGATCCAGAAGTAGGAAGAACCGAGGCGACCTTGAAATCGGTCGCAAAGCTCCAAAAATAATGCGGAGCCATCAAGATTCTTCCAGCTCGCAATCTTTCTCTCTTTAGGAACTATGCACGAATGTACTTGCAAAAAAAGAGAGACGAAATGAAAGAAATGAATGAACAAAAGACAGTGTCGACCACGACAAACAAAGAACATGATGCAAAGCCACAGGGAAGCAAGGGCTTTCAGGGCCTGAATCTGCGTCCTGAGCTTAATCGAGCGCTCCGTGATGCCGGATACTCTATAATGTTTCCAATTCAGGAGCAGGCAATACCTCCGCTCCTTGAAAGGAGAGATCTTATTGGTCAAGCCCATACTGGATCGGGCAAGACCGCTGCCTTTTCGATCCCAATGATTGAAAAGCTTGATGAAGGAAAACCCTACGTCCAGGCGCTTGTCATAGTTCCGACCAGGGAACTAGCACTCCAAGTTACCGACGAGTTCAACAAGCTAGCCAAATACACGAATTTGAAGGCGTATCCCATCTACGGGGGACAGTCGATCACTCCTCAGATCGAAAGGCTACATAAGAGAACTCCACAGGTAGTGGTTGCAACGCCTGGTAGACTGATCGATCATATCGATCGAGAGACGATTGATCTTCAAGACGTTGAGTTTGTAGTTTTGGATGAAGCGGATAGGATGCTCGACATGGGTTTCATAGATGATATTGACTATATCTTGCGGCAAATCCCGAAAGGAAACCAGACAGCTCTTTTCTCCGCGACCATGCCAGAAGAAATTAGGCGCCTCAGCCAGCGTTATATGAATCGACCGCTCGAGGTTCTGATCGACAGTGACGAAATATCACTTGAGACGATCGAGCAAAGGTACGTGTTGGTGGATGACAGAACAAAACTTCCTGCTCTAATCGAATATCTTCGACGGAACGGGATTTCCTCAGGAATTATATTCTGCGGAATGAAATTCAGAGCTCAGCGCCTCGCGGAAAAACTTCAGAGCGCGGGTTTCAAGGCGGCACCAATTCACGGAGATTTGTCCCAGAATCAAAGGGAGCATGCCATGAGGAATTTCAGGAATGGCTACATCGAACTTCTTGTTGCGACCGATGTTGCGGCACGGGGAATAGACGTTCCGGCAGTAAGCCACGTGATAAATTACGATGTGCCACAAGACCCTCTGACCTACTTCCACAGGATTGGAAGAACCGCAAGAGCGGGCAGAAACGGCCAGGCTGTTACATTAGTTACAGAATCAGAATACCCTGATTTCAACAGAATAGTTGGCATGACTGAGGTTCCAATAACAAAGTTGAGCGGCTTGCTTGCTGATGGAAGAGAGATAAGCAGTTTTTCCTCTACCGGCGCTACTAGACCCTCTAGAAATCAGCAAGGAAATCGCAATTATGGGCAAAGAAGAGGGAGATTTGGCTATTCGAACAGAAGCTCTTATTCAAGGAATCGCTTCAACGAAAGAACTTCCACATCATCAGGCTCTAGTCAACACACAAATCAGTCCAATCGTTTCAATTTCACCGAAAGTGTGGGCACTTCTAACGATTTCCGTGAGCGAAGGCCCCGCTACCAAAACAATCGAAGACGCTAATACTTCGATGTACTTAGCAAGGAATACACCCCCCCTCCACTTGCTTGGCGATAGGTACAGTGGGTTTCCACTTGTGTCATTGAAGAAGGCAAGTTTTACTTGAGTGCCATCTAAGACTTTCCCTCGGCTGGAGTTGTTTCGCTCAAAGCCTTATCTGATTTCGACGCTTGCCTATTTCGCCAGACTGACCAAAAAAATCTCTATTTACACTCCATTGCGATAGCGTTCAACGGACAAAATCACTATTCATAGTGCAATTTCAAAAAGCCAAAACTGCAAGTTTGGCCGTCCTCCCTTGCGGTATGCGCGGTTTCATACGATTATCTGATGAGAATACCTAGATCGCTTCTTGATCTAATGGCTGGAGTAGTGCTCCAGTCGTCTGGATCCTATTTTATCGGATCCGGCACTACCTACGATGAGATAGGCAGAAGTGATCCAAGCCGCAATTGTCGGCGTTGTTGAGAAAAACTTCTGAATATCTGGGACGCCCGGGATCACCATTGTC
>JASHNZ010000005.1 GCA_030041355.1 Nitrososphaerales archaeon | reverse complement strand
AACTTCGCAACGTTTATGAAATCTTAAGTTACGCACTCTGATTCGATGAAAGCTTTTAGGAAAGTCTCGATCTTCTCTATTGTTACAGTATTCTCTCTTCTTTTCATTTTGAGTTCCTCTTCTATTTTCACCTTTTCATACAGTTCTAACAACAATACTTCAAATCGCATAACGGTCTTGGCGAAACACCAGTACGCCTTTCAAATCGATCTTTCTAGGGGTTATGTCTACTGGAATAATAATGGCAGTCAAATTAGGCGCGTCTCAGAGTCCGGCGGAACGGTTCAGAAAGTTCTCAATTCTTCTGACATAACCAGCTTCACTCTTTCAGGTAGTTTGCTCTATTGGAGTACTGAGACTTCTGTAAACAAAATTGATCTTTCAACTCACGAGACTACAGTCCTCTGCACTGAAAATACTAGTGAATATTGTTTCTTTCCTACCTCAATACAAGTCTCAGGAAACTATGTCTTCTTTGCAGCAGAGCTCAGCACAATAGTCAGAATGGACACCAATGGTTCAGACCTCACAGTCCTCACAGGCGATCTTTCCGCGTGTCCTACAGGTGTGACGTTGTTAGGCGGCTACGTGTACTGGTCAGATTTGTGTACTGGCCAGGTGGGAAAAGTTTCCTTCTCTGGACAGAACGCGCAATTACTCGGTCCGGACTATTGTGGTAACGGATGCAGCTATGAAGGTTTCACTGGAATTCATTCCATTACAGTTGCGAATTCCAATATTTACTGGACCTACAATGTCAGTTATCAAAATAATTCGTACTTCGAGCTTGTCAATTCCATTTCAACATCTGGAACTCACTTCAAGACTCTTTTCAAAGGCACTAGTTCTTCAGGCACTACGACCTCTGTTAGTTATCACAACGATAGCGTGATCTTTCCCTATCTAACAGAGTCTTCTTCGAAAATCTACTCGGTTCCTGCAGGCGGAGGAAAGCTCACTGTTCTTGCGAAGGTTGGTGCGATCGATTCCGAAGTCAGCGGTGGTTATCTGTATTTTTCGGCTATCTTGCAAATTGACACGCTTGCTCTTCGAAAAACGAACAACGCTTGAACGATGAAAGATAGAGACTTTCAAGCATAGAATCTGTGGCAGAGAGCTGTCGTTCTATTTGTACTAGTAGTCAAACTCTCTTTACCCTGTTTGAACAAGCCCAGCTGTCATCGCGTTGAATAGCTCCAAGCCGCAAATAGCGCAAGTCAGCGAAAACAACGGGATCGCATCAGCAGGAAAGAAACCGAGCAACACCATGATAAGTGCACGTAAGGCGCACTTTGAGGACTAATCCGCAATTCAAGCAGATCTTCGGAGATGGTTCATCTATTGTTCGCGCAGACAGGGCAAAAAGGAGGTTTATTATGTGTCTTTTCATTCAGCCAATCTGGAATTTTCTGCGTGGAATAGTTTTTTGTGGCGTATGGTCAACGAATAATCACTATTACTTATCCACTACTTTACTTTGAAAAAAGCAAAATCCAAAGACAGGAGATAACTACCGACATATGACTGGATAAATGGTAAACGAAGCAAAATTAGGAAAGCTCGCAATGTCGAACCAAGGCCTCAAGAAAGCAATCAAGCTCCGCAACGCTGTGGCTCTGTATGCCAGCTCAGTTCTCGGTTCAGGAATACTTGTACTTCCTGGACTAGCAGCTCGAATAGCTGGACCCGGATCCATTCTAGCCTGGATCTTGCTTTCTATGGCAAGCTACCCATTTGCGTATACTTTCGCATCGCTTTCTGCCCGACGACCAGAATCAGGCGGAGTGTATTCTTTTGCAAAAGAAGCCTTTGGATTGCAAGTCGCAACTGTGACAGGTTGGCTCTTTGCGTTGTGGGTAATCACCGGAGCCCCGGCTGTAGCTTTGATTGCCGCGTCTTACTTGGGTTACGCCTTCCCTCTTGACCGTGGCGAGACCTTGCTCCTCGGATTCGGGATTTTCCTAGCTGCGTTTATCGTAAATTACAGAGGCATTGTGGTGAGTAACAAGGTCCAGCTAGCCACGATCGGTTCAATCATTGCGCTTTTGATTGCCGCAATTGTTTCCTCCAGTTTCTTCGTGAGGGTTCAGAGCTTTACTCCATTTCTACCAGAGGGACTGATTCCGGTCGGAACAGCTGCCGCTCTAATCTTTTGGTCTTATCTTGGCTATGAAAACGTGTCCAACGTTGCCGAGGAGTTTGAAAACCCAAGGCGAGATTTTCGTCGGAGCATCATCCTAAGTGTGGTTTTGATAAGCGCCCTATACATTTGCGTAGCTTTTGTCACTATTGGGACGCTAGCTTACAGAGCCGGGGGAAGCGTAGCACCGTTTGCCGTGATTTTGTCTAACGTTCTGGGAAAATACGGGGCTGCTGGAACTGCAATTCTTGCAGTATTCATCATCTTCGGAACAGTCAACGCCTATACTACAGGAATGTCTAGAGTGTTTTATGCCGTCTCAAGAGATGGCGGATTTCCAAAGAGTTTGAATCATTTGAGTGAAAAAACGAATGTACCGGATCGCGCGCTCATCGCTCTTTTTGGCTGCACTGCGCCCGTGTTTGTCATCTACTACTTTTTCAACGTGAATCTTGAAACGGCTCTTCTAATTCCTAGCGGGGCCGCGATCATCGTTTACATAATTGGCTCTGGAGCTGGAATAAAATTACTAGGGAGAATCCAGAGTGCCAAGAAAAAAGCGATAATCCTTCCTTTAATTTCGCTCATAATTTCAATCATCGTGGTTCCATTTGTAGGGTGGTTACTCTTCGTAAGTATTGCGGTCGTTTTGCTTGGATTTGGATATGGCTGGTATCACTCCCGTGAACGTTCCGCTGGAGAAAATTGAGCTGAGTCGTACTCGATCCAACCTCTAGCTTCATCGCCAGTTTTTTCATTTTGCGCAAGAAGGAGGTATCCGCGCTTGGCATTCTTTTCTTCTAATGATTTAAACTCGTGGGAAGTAGCGAGGTTCTTGAGCTCTTGAAGCGAGAGAAAAGTAACTTTATTTTTGACTACTTTTCTCTCAAAGAACTTGAGTCTCTTTCCGTTTCCCCGTTCAGGATCGATCTCATAAATCAAAAGCAGTCCTTCCTTCTTCATCACTCTGCGAAATTCTTCCAATGCATCTCCTTGATCTGGAAAATGATGAAAGGCCAACGTGACATAGAGCTTGTCAAAATAGCTATTAGGAAATGGGATTTGATTTGCCGTTCCAGAAAAAGCCTTTACCTGAGGATGTTTTGCCTTGATGTAATCGACTCTTCCTTCGTTAGGCTCTAGAGCAAACACTTCATCCGAGTACTCGGTCAAAATGTTCGCAAGCGTTCCTAGGCCCGCCCCAACATCGAGTATCACGTCACTCTTCTTGGGCGAGAGAAGCTCAAGAAATGAGGCTAAATCTTTCTTAAAGCCTCTTTTCCTTTGGTTATCCATTATTGAGAGAAGCCAGTTCCATGCCAATGTTCGAGGCCCTTTCCATCAGGATTGAGTCGTTAGGTACTGGAGAATCCTTCCCATCGCTTGAATAGATTGTTTTCAATCTCCAGGAGGTCTAGTATTTTGCCAACGAGATGATCGACTATATCGCTTACTGATTTCGGTCGCTCGTAAAATGCCGGCATTGCGGGGAGAACTATTGCGCCAGCTTCAGCTACTCTAACCAAGTTTTGCAAATGAATCAAGGTAAGGGGAGTTTCTCTTGGAACAAGCACTAGTCGGTGTCTTTCTTTAAGAGTCACCTCTGCTGCCCTAACGACAAGATTGTCAGCTATCCCTGACGCGATCGCCCCAAGTGTATGCATGCTACACGGAACGATTACCATAGAGTCAAAGCTGAAAGATCCCGACGCCATGGGTGCTGAGATGTCTCCGAATCTGTATGTCTTTGTAGCAAGCTTTTCGATGTAGCTAGTCGAAAAATCGGTCTCTGCCTTAATTGTGATCGCCGCCGCCGGAGTGACTATGAGGTGAGTTTCGATTCCTTTTCGCTTTTTCAAAACTTCGAGAAGTCTTATTCCATAGATGACTCCGCTTCCTCCAGTTAATCCGACAACTACTTTACGCTTGCCAGCTGCGGGCGTCCTTCTGTTTCTTTCAGAGCTCATTAAAACACACTTGGCAAGTAACGGTGTTATTAAGAACTCTTTTGATTTGTCGACCGATCCTTGCTCAGATTTCTTGCAAGAAGAACTGCCAAGATCAAGCCCGCGAGAGCTGCAAGTGAAGCGATTTGAAAGATCAAAGTGTAGCTCTTCAATCTGTCAAAGAAAGCTCCGGCAATTATTGGTGAAATTAGCCCGGCAAATCCGAAGGCTGTCTCATCAAGCGCCCAGATTTTTTGGATGTGTTTTCTTCCAAACAAATCTCCTGTCAGGGCAATGAAATCTGAAAGGTACCCGCCGTATCCAAAACCGATTCCAAACGAACATAGACACAAGAGAAGCAGGGTGCCCTGTCCAGTTAGTTCAAGAATTGCAAGAGAAATAAATTGTATCGTAAAAGAAATGATGATCCCAAAAGTGCGATTCAAGCGATCCGAAATTATGCCTATAAGCACTCTCGAAAATAGGGAGCCAGCGCCGAGAATTCCAAGCGCAATTGATGCGTCTATAGGGCTTATGCCTATTGTGCTCGCAAATGGAACGACATGAACAATGTACATTGTAGCTCCGAAGGAACCTAAGAAAAACATCGCATAAATTGTCCAGAATGTTTTGGTCGACACAGCGCCTTTTGGCGTATAGTCTACCAGCTGAGATCTTTTTTCTTCACCAATCTCGTGCCAGCCATAAGGTTTCAGGTTTTGCTCATCTGGCGCTTGTGTGAAATAGGAGGCAACAGCAAGAAGAACAAAAAAGGCTGCTCCCAGAGTGAAGAAGCCAATTCTCCATCCATCTGGTTGAATTAGAGTTTCGATTAGAGGTGGGACAATTAGCGTTCCAAAGCCGGATCCTGCTGCCGTAACTCCTACGGCCAACCCTCGCTTCCTGAGAAACCACCGGACGGGTAAAGCAGTCGCAATGATCACAACGAAAGAAGTGCCCAGCGGGGTAATAAAACCAAACAGCAGAAGAAGCTGTGTATAATTTTGAATCTGACTTGCGAGGATCGTCCCTACGCCAACAAGAATAGCACCGATGTACGACATTCTTCGAAATCCAATTCGGTCTGCAACATAGCCTCCTAAGATTGCGCCTAAACTGAAAACCAAAAGTGCTAGGGCAGGAATGGTAGAATCGACAGCGTGAGTCCAAGTGAATTGTTTTCCAAGGGGAAGGAAGAAATCGCTGTACGAATAAATTATTCCAAATGTAGATGTCAGGAAAAAGGAAGCGATTACAGCGGCCCAAGGTCTTGGTAAGAATCCACTTTTCTTAGGAAGGCCTTGAAGATCATCATCCGATTTCAATTAGACGGTTTCTGATTTTGACTGCGACTTTAAAAAAGAAATACAGGTTGCTTGTTTTTAAGAAGATCTAATTGAAGATCTTCTTTGGACTTTCGCCACGCATTTGCGGTCCAATTATTCTGACGAAGCTTTCCATCATTTCAGTAAGTTCTTGGTTTTGAATCAAAAAGGCAACATCCATTCCTTCTTCTTTTATATCATCAGGCTTGAGTTCGCTGATAAGCAGATACTGTGAGTCAATTGTGATCATTTGAATAGAAGTTGTTGCAGGGAGGAGTGAAATATTGCAATTTTCAATCTCATTCAGGCTCTGAATAGCGGTCGAGAAAATAGGTTCGTCCTTTGTTCCAGTGAAGATCTCTACTTCCAACCCTTGTCTTGAGCGTTCAAAGAGCAGGTCAGCCATTCTCGATAGGCGAATCACTCCATTTGCCGTGGTGAGAACCACAACTTTGTATTTGCTCAGCGCAAATAATTCCCTGAGCTTGCGAGTGACAGCACTTCTCGGCGAATAGCGCAAGACTTTGGATCGTAGAGCCTCTGCTTTTTTCACATACCCCATGGATTCGTGAATTATTTCTAGCTCGGTAAGCGCCTCGAGACTCTCTTTGATACGCTGACTTTCTTTTTCGACAAGAGGGATAAGCTTATCCCGCGGGGATCGAGCTATGAATTTTTTGGAATCCTCTTCGCTCTGCTCGATTAATCCTCGTTCGACGAGTTTTTTCACGGCCCCGTAGACCTTGGTTCGGGGAACACCGGCTGTGATTCCAATCTGGTTAATCGTGGAAGGCCCAAGCTCTAGAGAAGCGAGAAAGCATTTGCTCTCGTATTGAGAAAGGCCTATCGACCCCAGAGCACTGAGATGGGCCTCATTTGTGGTTGAGAACCTATTCGTAGTTTGCAAGCTTGGTACTTTGCCAGCAGTAAAGGCCTGCTGTTGCTAGTATATAGATTTAGATTTGTAAATACGATTTCAGGCTCTCATTTTTTCACATGAGATGAATTTTAACTTGTGAGATTGAAAGCTGGGGTTTCGGTTTAACGCATTATTGTGGTGAATATTTGTCCAAAAGCTCCTTCAGAGTTTCAGGATTCGAGAATAGATGCGAAGCTAGATCGACCTCTTAGTGAAGGTTTCATGTGCCTTGGTTTTCAAAAGCGAAAAATGATACAGCTCATGTTACTACTATGTCCAACAAAGAACTCGACGGCGCACTTCCGGTTAACCTTGCGGAGATAAAATTCAACGAACTAGACAATTGGCTTGGCATCATGGACATTGATCCCCCGAACTGTCGCGAAGAAAAACAAGCGATGTACGACAGACTCTTGGACATTCTTGCAGATATGTTCGAACCAAAGAATAATTCGGGACCTGAACTTATAAGCAAAAAAATTATTCTCAAAGAGATGAGAAAGATAATAGATCGCTAGGTCTTATCTCGCGGTTCAACTTTCTCTTTCCTTTCTAGTTTCTCGAGTTCCTTCTCAGAGAAATGCACGCCTTTGTGAAACAAGTATCCAAAGAAAGGTCCGAATATAACCCCAATTGCGGTTATCAAAGTACCAACTGAGACAAACGCCATAATCGAGACAAAGATTTCCGCATAGTTTCCGGTAACATTTGTAGGGGGTCCTTGTCCAGTCGCGACCATTGACATGAAAAAGAATGAATAGACCCAGGCGAATCCGCCTAACTCCTTTACGCCGACAGTTCCAATGGTCATCACTATGACGATCGCGAGAAGGGCAAATGCGGATCTCCTCGCAATGGGGGAGAGTGGGTGTCTGAGGACTCGGCTAAATGCCATTTAGCGTTGC
>JASHNZ010000037.1 GCA_030041355.1 Nitrososphaerales archaeon | reverse complement strand
TTTTGTATGTCGTCCTAGACGCAGTCGCTCAGGCGTTACCTCCTCACTACAGCCCCATTAGGCAGGCAGAAAGCGACCTTGCTGTCGGTCCCTATGGATATGTGATGACAATTAACTTTGTGAACCGAGGCGTGCTCTCTCTTCTTTTTGTCTTCGGCTTGTACAAAGCTGTAAGCATCGCATCAAGACAGAAGTTTAGGGCAGGTCTCGCACTTTTGGCTGTCTGGGCCTTTGGGGCAATTGTTCTCGCGGCTTCTCCGACCGATCTACCCGGTGCGCCGGTTACTATTCATGGTGAGATCCATCTCGGGGTTGCAACCTTAGCATTTATTTGTGGCGCATTTGGAATTCTCTTATTTTCTGTTCAGCTAAAAAAGGACGAAAAACTGGGACCTCTTCAAAGATATGTTTTGCCTGATGCAATTATTTCTTTGATTTTGCTTTTCTTGACCATTTTCGGACTCAGCAGTAGAATAGGAGGGTTGCTAGAACGTCTGTTCCTTGGGTCAGTCCTTCTCTGGATGTTCATAGTGTCAATTTACTTGTTAAATGCGCAACGAGTTCGCAAATCTGGGAAGGAAGTCATTTTACAGGACAAACCCTGACACATGCCTCTCAATAACATGAGCCTGGCTCTTTCAGGTGGGAGGATTTACCTTTCTCCAGATGCCAAACCCATAGAGAATGGGGTCGTTTTCATCGATCAGGGAAAGATCTCCGGCGTCGGACGCACTCATGACATTTCGTATTCCAAAGAGATCAGGGAAATAGATTGTACAGGCCTCACGATCACTGCAGGTTTTCAAAATAACCATGTTCATCTTATGGGAGATTCTCCAGACGTGTCAGCGAATACACTAAGTCAGCTTCGGGAGAGTTTTACTCGTTATGGTTACACGACGATAGTTGATACCGGTTCTTTCCTGCAGAGTACAACTGCACTTCGTTCTCAAATTGAGTCCGGCAAAGTCCAAGGACCTAGAATTCTCACAGCAGGAGCTCCGCTCTATCCGGTTGACGGCATCCCCTTCTATCTCAAACTACCCTCAGATATTTTGAAGCTGCTTCCTCAACCAGGGGGACCGGAGGAAGCGAGAAATGTTGTTCGCATGAATATCTCTGGCGGGGCAGACATAATCAAACTGTTTACAGGCTCTATTGTAGATCCTGAAAGAGTGAAGCCGATGGATCAAGAAGTAGCTAGGGCGGCAGTCAACGAAGCACATCGTCTTGGAAAGCTAGTTTTCTGCCATCCATCAAATATCGAAGGGATCAAAGTTGCGCTGAACTCTGGAGTTGATGTCCTAGCTCACACCGCGTCTGAAGGAAAAGAGTGGAACTCGAAACTCGTAGACGAGCTGCTTTCTCATAGAATGTCTCTTGTTCCAACATTGAAATTGTGGTTATACGAAGCAGCAAAAATGGGTTCTGGCAGAGAAGAAGCTCAGGCTTTTGCAGACAATTGCGTTGCTCAGCTTCGTACTTTCTTCAAGTCTGGCGGGAGAGTGGTTTTTGGAACTGATGCCGGCTATATGACCGATTTTGATCCAAGAGAAGAATACATTTTGATGTCAAGATCTGGAATGACCCCTATGGCAATTCTAGAATCCTTGACTACCGCTCCAGCGGCTTTGTTCAATGAATCTCAATCAAGAGGCACAATTGCTCCGGGAATGAATGCGGACCTAGTTGTGCTGGAGGATGATCCGGCCGAGGATGTGGAAAACTATGCAAAAGTTGTCTTTACAATACGAAACGGTCAGATCATCTATTCTCGCAACTGAGGCAGTACTTCTGGACTATTGGTTTTAGGAAAAATTCACGCTTGAAATTGCCCTTATTTCATCCTGTTAACGACGTATCCCAAGCCTCCGAGAAGTGCGCCGACAGCCGCAATAAGGACTAGCGCCCCTATGGGATCTTCGACCTTACTAAGGTCTGTTACGTGGATTTGCAGATCTGTGTAACCTAGGCCCCCTGCGTCATAACCTGCAATGTATCCACCGTACATCATCGTAAGCATAGAACCGGCCACTCCTACGTTCATTAGGATAAAGTGTCCCCAAGCTAGGTAATTTGCAAGACCATGGTACACCTTGCCCAAAATTCCTTCAAAGTAGAAATAGAAAAGCGCCGTGACCGCAATCGCGACGACGCCCACGACCAAATAGAGGATGTAGCCTGTGAACATCCATGTTCCGCCTCCTCCTCCTGCGATGACCCTCGCTGGACTGTAGTACCAGTTGACGTTGAAGTAGCTGAGTGGGTCAAGTATCAAGACCGTGACAACGGTCGCGATCAGTCCTTGAACCACAGCTGCCCAGATGAATCTTCCTGCCCACTTTCCTTGTGCTAATGTCATAATAGATCAAGCCAAGATTTCTCCATACTTAAACCAATTGCGCGCCAACTGCAAAATGGGAATTTGCGTAAGAGCGTGTGAGATTAAGACCGAATTGCCCCGCGACCAGAGAGCATGTTTGCTCTAACTGTGGGCTCAGGTGACCTACTTATCAGTCTTTTAGGCGTTGCCTAAGATCTAGGCGGATTGCGAGAGCATGTGTAGATTTCCTTCAGAATCCTTGAAGAAAGCTGTCGCTCTGTTTGGATCGTAAGAAATAGGGTCATCAGCTTTGGTGGTCCATCCTCCTTTTTCAGCGGGCTCGATCTTCGCTCCACTCTTCTTCAGATTGGCAACTTCTTAAGCTCTTCACGGGCAATTACCCTACGCGTTTATCGTAAGATACTAGCTCGATTGTGTTTCCTTCTGGATCGCGAAAGTACATTGAGCGCCAGTGCACTTCTGGATGCAGCTCCTTCCTGATGTCAAGACCCAGCTTCTGGAGCCGTTTCTTCTCGGATTCGAAATCCCTTAGTCTTATGTTAAATGCGATGTGGTCAAGCGTCGTCCTTGCAATCTGGGGTGCACTTTTCTTCCCACCCTCGTATCTGTAATTAAAAAGAGCAACGACCTGTGTATGGCTTCAAAACCTTTAGCGACCCTTAGAAAGACATGTTTATCTGATTCGTAAATAGGCTTCAGACCAAGAAAATCCGTGTAGAATTTTGTCATCCTTCTCAGGTTTCTGATTAACCTCTCCAAGCGCCTTTATTGTGCCTTTGGACATAAGAGAAACTATCGCACGCCCAATATATTTGGGCCTCGATATTGTTATATCAGGACATCTTGATGTAGGTTCTCTCTGACAAAGTTATATGCATTAAACTTTGAAGTCGATCTGGCTTAGAATTCGGTTTACCCGCAAGATATGTGATTTGGTTTGACAGAGGTTATCAATGTTAAAGACTTGACTCTAACCTACGCCGACGGAACAAAAGCTGTCCAGGGAATCAGTTTCTCAGTGAATGAAGGAGAGTTTTTTGGATTTCTAGGTCCCAACGGTGCGGGCAAGAGCACTACGATCAAGATCTTGACCACCTTGCTTCACAAGACCAGTGGCACGGCTTCCGTCGTAGGTCTTGATATTGAGAGGCAAGCTCCTTTGATTAGAAAGCTGATCGGAGTCCAGAGTCAAGACACCTCGGTCGACCCCGAACTTACCGGCCGCGAAAATATGCTGCTTGAAGGTCACTTGCAGCAGATGCACGGCAAGGAATTGGAGGAGAGGGTGGATTCTCTGCTCAATGTCGTGGGGCTGAAAGAGGCTGCTGACAAGAGGGCGGGCAGGTACTCTGGAGGTATGAAAAAACGGCTCGATCTTGCAAGCGTACTCGTTCACAAGCCAAAGATCATGTTCCTTGATGAGCCGACGACAGGGCTTGATCCGCAAACTAGGGCTACTGTTTGGGATTATCTCGAACAGCTAAACAAAAGTGAAGGAATCACTATTTTCCTCACTACCCAATATTTGGAGGAAGCCGACCGGCTGTGCCAGCGTTTGTGCATAGTCGACCAAGGAAAGATAGTTGCGCAAGGCACACCAGCCGAGCTGAAATCTGAAATCGGAGCAGACGCGATCACGATTACAATGAAGGATGGTCAGGGAAAGAGTGATGACTCACTGAAAGCGAAGGGGCGACAACTTTTGCAAAGTCTTCCAAACATCATGAACGTCGTTGACTCTGGAAATGGACTGACGATCTACGCCAAGGACGGAGGGTACTTTGTTCCAGATTTAGTCAGGGCATTTGACAAGTCTGACATCAAGCTTGTTTCGATAAACCTCTCCACACCCTCGCTCGATGATGTCTTCTTGAAACATACGGGAAAAAGAATCAGGGTCGAAGAACTTCAAAAGCAAACGTCCTCAATGTTTTCGAGGGGAAGAGGGAGCAGGTAGCTTAGAAATGACTTTATTCTCTGATACGCGATACCTATTCGTTAGGGCGCTTAAAAAGCTTGTCCGAAATCCGATTCTGATTTTCTTCTCGCTCTTTCAGCCGATAATCTTTCTCGTCTTGTTCACGCAGCTTTTCCGGAGATTCAATGAACTCCCGGGCTTCCCGCCGGGAATCAGCTACTTGCAGTACGCGGCAGCAGGGATACTTCTCCAGAATGCTTTCAGCAGCGCCTTACAAGCTGGAACATCCATAGTGGATGATATCAATTACGGATTCTTGCAAAAGATGCTGGTAACTCAGGTAGCTCGACCTGCGATCTTGCTGGGAAGGCTCTCAAGCGATGCTTTCAGAGTGACGGTTCAGTCCGTAATAATACTCGTCCTAGCTTACTTGCTCGGATTCAGGGTAAACACAGGGTTGCCAGGCATTTTGTTGATGTTATTCATAATCGCTTTCTTTGGACTGGCTTGGTCAGGAATCTCTCTTGCACTCGGAATGAGAACTAGGAGTGCAGAAACGGTCTTTGGAATCGGCGGGTTCTTGACTTTTCCTCTCCTCTTCATGAGTACCGCTCTTGTGCCAGTCAGTTTCATGCCTTCATGGATGCAAGACGTTTCAAAATTCAATCCGATTAGTTACGCCGTAAATGCCGTGCGAGATCTGTCGCTCGCGGGTTTCTATTCCACGAATGCGGTACTCGAGTCAATTGGAGTAATCGCGTTAATCGCGGTCATCACAATGTCTGCGACGCTTTACATGTTCAGAAAAGTAGTAAGTTAGATGAAGAAAGAAAAAGCATTTACTAGACAAAAGAGAAACCGGATTCTCACCTGCATCAGGGAGGAGAAGCGTTGACAATGTTTTCGTGTCAGGCTAACACTTTAAAAATAGGCTTTATTGGATAACCAATATTCTAGTACTTCACGAACAAGCCTGCTTGGATTTGGCACTATATGGAAGAAAATCAACTCAAACCGCCACCGTCCTCTGGTACAGGGCAGGCGACACAGATATTTGACTTAGCCTATGCGAATCGAAATCTCGTTCTCTTCTCACTTCTTGCAGCGTCGGTAATGTACATTGAAATCATGTTAACGCCCTCGCTCCCCTCGATTGAAAACCAGTATCATGTTACCATCGCACAAGTCAGTCTGATACTCTCCCTTTACACTGTGTTTGGAACGGCAATCAATCCTTTAGTTGGAAAGCTGGGAGACATGTACGGCAAGAAAAAGATTCTGACCTACGTCTTGATATCTTATTCCGTAATGGTAACCATTACCTCTTTCGCACCGAACTTTAATATTCTTATTATCTCAAGAACTTTTCAGGGCGTAGGGCTCGGCATCTTCCCACTTGCTTTCAGCCTTGTCAGAGAGCAATTTCCGCGCAACTTAGTACCGAGAGCTCAGGGCATGCTGAGTGCAATGTTTGGTGCAGGATTAGCCTTAGGACTGCCAGTTGGCGCATTCGTCGCAAACTCCTATGGATGGAAGACCAATTACCACATCGCGACCCCATTCGTAATTGCTCTAACTGTTTTGATCGTCATCGTAGTGAAAGAGTCGCCCTACAGGAATCCGGACGCAAAAATGGATTATGCAGGCTCCGGGATCCTTGGAGCGGCACTGGCACTCGTGGTGCTCGGCTTATCAGAGGGCTCGTATTGGGGTTGGACGTCAGTGCCCGTTCTCGGATTAATTTTGGTTGGACTGGTATTGTTTGTCCCGCTGGTTCCTTACGAAATGAGACTCAAGGAGGCAGCCGTGCTCAATTTCGCGCAATTACGCATTAGGAATGTCCTAGTCTCGAATGTCATTGGAGTTATAACTGGCATGGGCATGCTTCTAGCATTCCAGTCCATCGTGTTTCAATTAGAGGAAGGCAAGCCTGTGGGATACGGATTTAATATTTTCATGACTGGACTCTATCTTCTCCCACTAGCAATTGTGATGCTTGTTGTCGCTTATCCTGTTGGGATTCTTATCTCGAGGGTCGGTGTCAAGCTCTTTCTGATTTCAGGGAGTGTAATTGGAGCAATCGGTTTTCTCCTACTCGCAAGAGCAAACTCTGCAATTGAGATCGCGGAATACCTGTCTATTGCCTCCGTAGGACTCGCCTTTCTGTTTGTTTCCATGCAAAATCTTCTCGTCCTCTCAGTAAAGCCTCAGGAGATGGGCCTCGTCACTTCGATGAATACTGTCTTTCGTAACGTGGGGCAGAGTCTAGGCGCACCTGTGGCTGGATCCATCCTGTCCACCTTCACGTTCGCGGTCGTTGTCGACGGTATCGTAGTTCACCCTCCGACGGCTCTCGCATTTCAGTACACATACTATATTGCAGCAGCCACTTTTGTTGTTGGAATCGTAATCTCTCTTCTCGGCCGGGAGGTCATGGGGAAGAAAGCAAAAAGCGAGTTCACAACAGTAAATAGGACTGCCAGTGAATCCTCAAACCCAGACCAAGGTGGTATTCAGAACGCGAAAAACTCAAGCTAGCTTGCAAGACAAGGGTTGCGACATGAGGGGTATGCTCTCCTTCATGATCCTATTCCTTCTCTCCAAACGCTCGATGTACGGTCAGGAGCTCGCCGAGGAAATTGGAAGAAGGAAAGGAGAAAAACCAAATCCAGGCACAATCTATCCAGCGCTGAAGGATCTTACAGCAAGCAGGTTGGTAAGCGTGGAATCGCACGGACGAATGACCGTTTACAGGCTCACGAAAAGCGGGAGAACCACTCTTGCAAAAGCCCAAAAATACTTTGCTCGAGCTTACGGGGATATTCTTGTGGCCAGTAAAAAGTAGCTAAAAACAGAGCATAATATTGGTCATCCCATATCCTTATATTGGCTGTCCCATTTGTTTCTCTTCCGTGATTGAAATTGATGTCAGCAGAAGCAGGAAGTGTTGAGGTGGCAAAAGTAAGCGAGATCCCAGAAGGGAAAATGAAATCCGTGCGAGCGTTTGATACAGACATTCTTCTGGCAAATGTGGGCGGCAAAATATACGCAGCTTCAAATCGGTGTGGACATCAAAATGCCCCATTGCACAAGGGGAGCTTGGAGGGAAACGTTGTGACCTGTCCGCTGCATGGAGCACAGTTTGACGTGATCACAGGCAAGAATCTTAGAGGACCGCAGCTTGGTATGTCGCAAGAAATGATGCAAAAGCTTCCTCAGGAATTGATTCAGATGTTCAAAAGGACTGGCGAAATCTTATCGGAAATTCAAGCGGAACCCTTGAAAACCTACAGCGTCTCAGTCCAGGGAAACTCTATCATAGTAGAGAAGAAACCTTGAAGACGAGTGAATAGACCTCGAAGAGCTCTTTTCTCGCAGTGGGTATAGTCGGCATTTTACTGATCTTGTTCGGTATGGTGTTTGCGCTTCAGGGGAGCGGAATGATCGGAGGTTCGGCGATGAGCAATAATTCGTTCTGGACCTACACCGGTTCTGGTTTGGCGATCTTTGGAGTGATCATAGCATCTTTGGGATTCTACATGGGCTTGAAAAGCAGACCTTCAAAGACAATGACAGCCGATGAAAAAGCCAAGACAACTGCAGGTGTAGGCTTGCCGCCAGCTGATTCCTCGACCCAAGACAAAGATAAACCAACAACAACCACGAATTAACTGCCAAAAATCGTATTGATAATAAGAATCGTCTCATCAGGAAGAATTAGCCAAGTTGGGACTTCAACTTTTCCTGATCTGGTATTTTATTCTAGGATTTCTACTAGGCAATGGCGTGCCTCATTTTGCATTTGGGGCGGCTGGAAAAATCTTCAGAAGCCCTTTTGGGCAGAAATCTCCGCCTAGGACAAATATCCTATGGGGTCTGTCGAACTTCGTAGCTGCCACAATTATCGCAATCTCCCTGAGTATCTTGAACTTGTTCAGCTCCTATGCGTTAGTCGTCATGTTAGTGGGCTTCTGGATGATGATGCTGATGTTTGGGACAAGAATCAAGAGGTTCTTGAATGAGCCGAAAACTCCTCTTGCATAAGAACTCCAAGGTCGTCTGAGCATTTGTCACACGACGCAAAGGATGAAAAATCTTCAGGTGAATTTTCTCTGAGCTCTTTTTCTCCCAGAAGGATCTTGGTGGCAGTTGATGGCTCTGAGAATTCGCTTAGAGCTTCCAAGGTTGCAATTGCTCTCGCCAAGGATCATCAGGCTGAGCTCATTGTCTTGAATGTAATTGCACCAGCATCGATAGTCGCGTTTCCTGCGGTAGGGGCAGATTCCTATCCGGGCGGTCTTCAATCATACTATGAAGAAGCAGGGAAGAATGGAGCAAGTATTGTCGAAAATGTAGTGGAGCTTGCAAAAGAAGCCAAACTCATTGTGAGCGGCTTTGTCGAACGATCTCCTATGTCTGTTGTTCTATCAATTGTAGATAAAGCGTCCATCGAAAAAGTCGATCTGATAGTCATTGGCACGAGAGGACTAGGCGGCTTCAAAAGACTGCTACTAGGAAGTGTATCTAGCGGAGTGACCACGCATGCGCATTGCAAGGTGCTCGTTATAAGATAAGTCTTGCAATAAAAAAACAAAAGTAAAATAGCCAGCCCTCAGCTCGTTTAGGTTAGTGGTATTCCCTTTGACCGTAGACATAGTTGTCAAGAAGACGCCTAGTTACACAGTCGCATGTTTAGAACGCGTGGGTAACGAGGGATCAGATCCTCTCCGTCGCGAATTTTCACAGCTCACTCAGTGGGCAAAGAATCGAAAAGTCAAAACAGGAAAGTGGATTTTCCACTTCTTCGAAACAGGGTCACCTAACCGATATCGTCTCGAAGCCTGCTTAGAAATCTTTAGGAAAAATGCGAAATCCGAGGGAAAAATCAAGATAAAACAGCTGCCTCCCTTGACCGTCGCCAGCGTCAAGTTCAATCCAGAACGCGTTTCCACTCGTTTGGTTTACAACGGCTTGTATGGTTGGCTCAGAGACAACGATACGTACAAAGCCGGCAACTATTCGAGAGAGATCTACTTCGGGAACCCTTGGACGGACTCATGGGCTTGGGCGCGAACAGAGATCCAAGTTCCAGTAAAAAAATTAAAGAAAGCGCGATAATTTTTCCGCAAACCAACATCAACCTGCGGTAGCGACGATTCGAATCAGAGGCCTACAAAGTATCTTTAGCCTATCTCATCCCGACTTTGTATAATTAATAAACCAGTCAGTTTATTAAATCATGGATAGCAAATTCCGGGGGAATCTTGCAGACCTCCGCTAAAATAAATTTAGAAGAAGGAACTGACATCGGTAGCGAGGATGAACTTCGAAGGACTGGCATGCTTCTTGCGAAGGTTAGAAATCATAACATTGTAGTCTTTTTCTTTGAAGGGAAAACCTTTGCAGTTGACAATCGATGTCCACACATGGGCTACCCGCTTTCAAAGGGAAGCGTCAGAGACGGTATACTCACGTGTCACTGGCATCACGCTAGATTCGATCTTGAAACAGGAGGAACCTTTGATCTATTCGCAGATGATGTTGAAACATACAAAACCGAGCTAGCCAACGGACGAGTGTATGTCTTTGTTCCAATAGATTCTTCGGACAATAATGCAATTTCTGCGCGGTCAGCCCACGTTGAGAGAAAACTTCGAGAAGGTATGGAGCATTCATTAAATCTAGTCCTGGCCAAAGCTGTGTTGCAGGAATTAGCCATCAACCAAGATACTGGAACTTTACGGATTCTTGATATCGCATCGGACTTCGGAACTACATTCCGTCTCCAAGGCTGGGGCCCAGGGCTGACGATTCTCACGTGCATGTCAAACATTCTGGATTACATGAACAAGGATGATCGGGTTGCCGCCCTAGTTCAAGGTCTTGCCCACGTATCTTCGGATTGCTTTGAGGAGCCAGCTAGACACAGTCTCTCGCCCCTTTCTCCTGAGGAAACTAACAGCAATATGCAAGATTATGCAAGCGCAAAGAAATGGTTCAGAAATTTTGTTGATCAACGCGAACCTGAAGCGAGCGAGCGCACGCTGCAAAGCGCTGTCAGGCTTTTCACAAAAGAGGATGTGGCTTCAATGGCATTTTTAGCCGCAACAGATCACATCTTTTTGAACGGTGGACATGTGTATGATTTCGCAAACAAGGCTTTCGAGATGGTTGATAAAATCGGCTGGCAAGAAGGAGGGGCTATGATCCTTCCGAGCATAGTCAGACAGATGTGCCTTGCGCAAAGGCATGAAGAGGACGCGGACTGGCGCAATCCAGACGATCTTGTCACGCTCGTAAGAGAAGCTGAATCTAGGATTCCAAATACGATCAGCTCGGAAAGGAAGAATCATGGAGAAGTGAAGGGTAAGCAAATCGCGGAGCTCGCCCTTCAATTGCTCAGTGATAAACCTCAGCCAATCATCTCTTCAATTGAAAATGCAGTTTCGTCTGGTAAAATGAATATCAAAGCAGTCGCTTGCTCATTAGCCACGGCCGCCGCAATTAGGCTAGCTCGATTTCACACCCAAAACGAATTCGGGGATTGGATCACCGTACTACACTCTTTCTCTTACTGTAATGCAGTGTTGCAATCAACGCGTTTACTTTCAGATGGGGAAACAACACTTAGAGCAATATATCATGGAGCGATCAATCTTTACCTTACTAGGTTTCTCAATGTTCCAAGCGCAAGCTTGCCAACTATTACAAATGGACTTCAAACCTCTCCGAGATCAGCAGACGCGCTTCTCGAAGAGCTGTTAGTTGCTATGGATCGCAAGGATGTGGAGGGCTCGGCCCGTCTCGTTAGTCAGTATCTCCAAAGCAAACAAGACATGAGAAGACTCATCTCTATCCTAATTCACTGTGTTGTGAGGGAGGATTCAGAATTTCACACTTTTCAGTTGATCGAAGCCGCAATCAAAACAATAGAATCCTTGCGGGAAATTTGTGGTTCCGAAGATGAAAGCGTTACCGAGCTTGAGAGACTGATTTTAATCGGAACAACGAGATACATCGCGGCACACAGTCCAACCGACCGCTCACTCCCCCAAACCATTTCCATAGCGCAGCGTCTTCAAAGAGGCGAAACATTGTACGGTTCAGAATGAAAGTTCTATCCTTCTCCCAAGAAGTTCCCAGATGGGTCCAAGCAAGATTACAATCTTGAATTTGCTCAAGATTAGAGGTGAAACTACGCTTTCCGATCTTGCAAAGCTAACTCGAATAAGCAAGATGGGAGTGCTAAAACACCTCGCAAAGCTAGAAAAAGAAGGACTCATCGAGAGAAATTCAATCCATGTCGGAGAACTAGGAAGACCGGAACACGCCTACAAGCTGACTTCTAGGGCAAGCGAATTATTCCCGAAAGCTTACACTGATATCGCTCTCTGCGCCCTTGCTTTCATAGAGCAACACGAAGGGCGGGCTGGAGTTGCTAAAATGCTTCGAATGAGGCAACGCGAACTTTTCGAGCGTTACAACAAGCTCATCGAATCCCCGGAATCTCTTAAGGATCAGGTTTCAAAACTCTCAGAGCTTCGCGATTCGGAAGGGTACATGGCAAGATCGAAATCCCTTGGGAAATCGTCGTTTGAAATACTAGAACACAATTGCCCTATCTTAGCGCTCGCTTCCAAATACGGCGAGGCTTGTTCCACTGAAGTAGAGCTCTTCAGCATGCTCTTGAAAGCGGATGTTGATGCTTCTCACAGAGCTGCGGCAGGCGACCCTGTCTGCAGATTTGTTATCAAACCTAGAAAGGTGAGCAACCGCATTGGGGGATAAAGTTGTCGCGCATCTAGACGGGGAATTGTTCTTTTGAAGTATAGATACACGTGATATTCTGACTATTTTTATGATCAATGTTTTAAGTAGATTTGAGGAACCAGCGTACTCGAGGCAGAAGGCAATATGTCTCGAGGTTGCAATAAGATTAGTAAGCATATCACTGGTTCAAGAAGGACAGAAAGATCAACAACAGCGTCGTTTACAGGTCTGACTCTACTTGTTAATGACATCGAACGTTCGGTGGACTATTACTCAAAGATTCCGGGCACCGCAATTTTAGTTAACACGCCCGAATTCGCAATGCTCAGAATCGGTAAGAATTCTAGGCTGGGACTTCTCAAATCGAGAGGAAGAAAGGGCTTTCATTTGGAATTTGAAAGTAAAAACCTAGATGCGCTGTATACGAAATTGTCTAGTGCAAGCTCTGCTCACGCCAAAGTTTCTCCCGGGCCACCTTCAGAGCGCCCTTGGGGTGAGCGGTCATTTACTATGACTGATCCAGATGGTTACCTAGTGGAGTTCGAGGATGGAAAAGGATCAGGGAAATAATATAATGAGCAACTCACTTCAATGAGCATTAAGCAGACACACGCAAAGCATATCATTCTTTTTTGATCTTCGGAGCATAAATAGGGAAAGAAAGTCCGGCCAACTTCTAAACTAGCATGCAAGAGCAACATTCAGCAACATCCTTGATTCGAAACATTCACATGCCCTAGACAAAATAATGTTTAAGTGCGACTTTGCATTGGTACTACCTGACGACAAGTTGGAAACAGTTAGAGTCAAACGCAAAGGTCAGGTGACAATTCCAGTTAAACTAAGACGTCAATATAAGATTGCGGAGGGCGACCTACTCAGCATCGATGCAAAAGACTATCAAACAATAGTCCTGAAGATCAAAAAATCGCCAGAGCCGGGACGGCCCGTGGGTTCGCAAGAACAGAAGAAAATCCTCAGGGATCTCGAGAAGCTAAGGAAGAATTGGCGATGACGCTCGTAGCGGACACTCGCTTTCTGCTAGTTCATACTTTCCCAGCTGACGAGGACGAGCGTGACCTTATTAGAGAACTCATGCACCGTTCACTGAGAGAACATTTGGTGATTCCCTCCATTGTTGTCACGGAGTACTTCAAGACTGCGGGAAGAAAAATCGGAAAACATGGAGTGTCGACACAAATTTCGATTCTGAAAGAAGACGGGGCAGAGATCATTGATCTTGATGAAAGTACCGCTTTTCTGGCTGGAGAGCTTGCACTCAAAAATGAGAAGCGATCCATTGGAGACACTCTAATCGCGGCAACAGCTTTAGCCATCCATGCTTCTCATATAATCTCAGATGATCATCACTTTCATGAATTTGATCTAAAGACTAAATGGATATGACCTACCGAGCTCCCTCTTCAGCTATCCAGTCCTTGATGATTCAGCTGCCAGTGCCCATATTCTTTGGGAGCATTGATGAGTTAGAGCTCAACGGGGACTCACAGAAACGAGGATTATGCGTTCTTTCTGCTCTCACTTGTTTTTCCTAACACCGAGGATCCAATCATGGCTCCAAGTCCAGAAATCAAAAAGATGATTAGCAACGTAAGCGCGAGCGGAACAAGAAATCCTCCGGGCAATCCAATGATCGAAGCTACCAGCGAAGCCGTGGCGAGTCTATACCCGGGTTGAATAACGAGCAGTGAAACTAGAGCTCCAAGAGCACCAGTAACCCCGAATTCAACCAAGTTAATCCACCTGCTCCTTAGTGCTAGAGCCAGTACAGCTGAGGGAATGAACACGAAAAACCACAACCCGCTAATGGACAGTGCTAAACAAGCTAGAAAGTTTCCCACAAGAATTACTGTACGCGAAGCTTCCCGCCATTCGCTCAAGGTGAGATTCCCGCTTGGTATTCATAATAGAAAACGCTGGGTAGATTCGCTGGAATTAGAGTGTAGTACAAGCCGTTGTTCCAGTCATTGATGGTGTTCGAGTAATACGGACTCGCAGGATCCTCGCTGAGACCTCCTGGATAAATTGCTAAGGATGCAAGTGGCTGACTCGTGTCAGTTATCTGCCTGAAACTCGGTCCGTCAGATGATATTAATCCGTACGAAGCGTCAGGAGTGTTGTCATCACCAGCTGCAGGCAGCGGTTTTGTCGAAAGTGCTTGCTCTCCGAAAAGACTTGCAGAGACTCTCTCGTGCACATTTCCCCATTCCCAGCTAGAAGAAAATTTCCCTAGACTTGTTGAAAGCTGACCGAGAGTTTCGTTGAAGGCAAGGAGCATGACTGTTGAGGCATTCCTATTCTGACCTGTCAGAAGGTCGTTGAACCATGATATGTTAGGATCTGTTACAGTCCAGTTGGCGAGGTCTTCCACAAGCGGACCGTGGTAAGTAGAATCAGAACCTAAGAAAAACGAAGTCTGGTATAGTCCTTCTGAGGAGGTTATGTGATAATAAGTGAGATACGGAAGGAATGTATCATTGACATATGCTCCTAGCCAATTGCAGTAAATCGTGGCAGCTGTCGAGTTTATGTTCATGTCTCCGTTCCAAGATAGCAGCGCCTGGTACTCTGCGCTCGTATTATAATCAGAATGGGCGAGTGTGTTCAAAAGGGGTTGCAAGAAAATATTTGTTGAATAGTCGTGGACAGAGAGTTGGATCTGCTTCATAGTGCTAGTAGAAGGCGAGCTCATAGTCGAGAGCATGCTGTAGATTTGATTTGCTCGATATCCTGATTCAAAATCCCATCCAATATAGTACGGATACCCTTGCGAAACTTGAATCTGATTTGCAGAAAAGACGAAGCCGTTCTTTGGATCGTAAAGACTCGGCTGTTGCGAGAGAGGAATAAAGCCGGTCCAATCATAAGCCCCGGTTCCAGGCAGCACACCTCTCGGGTTTCCCTCTTTGATTATGGGATACTCTCCATAAGAGAATATTCCAATATTGCCCTTGTCATCCGCTACAGCCCAGTTCTCGGCGCTCACCTTGAACGAGCTTAGTGCACTCTGCGCCTGCAAAACGGTCGTAGAATTATCGAGGCTTAGGAGGGACCCGAGTTCATTAGAGGGATACAGTCCGGTCCAATCGAGAGCAATAGTTCCATTCCACCCCGGAATAATTACACCGTTTACCGCCTGCTTTACCTCGTAGCTGACGCTTTTTGCACCGCTCACTGCGATTGTTTCGTTCAGAATGGCAAAATTAGTCCACGAGCCGTCATGCATGTACTCGTTTGAGTTGGATGGATTAAGCGTCTCCTCGTAGAAATAGGTAACTTGCGTTTCTGCATCTGTTGCGCCCCAAGCAATGTAGGGATTGTGACCCAGAATCACGCCCGGCGCACCGGGGAAAGTAACACCCGCAACATTGAGACCGGGCGCCACAAGTTGAAACCCGAGCCAGATAGGTGGCACGGTAATCGAGAGGTGAGGATCATTAGCGAGCAAAGCTCCGTCACCGGTGAGGTTCGAACTCACTGCCCAGTCGTTGCTACCAAAGTCAAGAAGATTAGAAGGAGATAAGCTCACAGCAGGGAATTCATTAAGCAACTCCGAGATCCCCAATAGCAGGGAACTCGCGGATCGTGCGCCTGATCCTCGAAACACGGTTTCCTCGGTAGAAATTTGGGGCGGGGCACTTATTGTGGTCGACGGAGAATATAATGAAAGATTTTTCAGATTACCTGTTCCAGAATAGATTGAAGGATTAAGCGAAGCCGGCTCAATGGGGTTTTGAATCGATCCTGGATATGCGGGATAAAATGCCTGAATGACATTTTGGGGCATATTTTGTAAAGCGAAGTTGAAGTACAGAGAATCAAACGAGGAACTAAGCGACCAAGAAAGAAGTTGTTGCACTATGTAGGTGTCTTCCATGCGCCACGGCGTCGGCGTGTATTTTAGAAGTTTGAAGATGAGAGGCATTGTAGAAGGGGTGAGCGAAGAAATGTAAGCATTGACACCCATAGTGTATTCATTCGTGGCGATATAGGAAAGGCTCGTTTTGGACAAGTTGTTTACGATCTCAGTCGCGACCGGATACATCTCGAGCGATCTGTAAAATTCATCGCTTGCAAGCTCTGAAGGCCCTAATATTTGTGAAAGATTCCCCTCGGCTTCACGACGCTCTAGATCCATTTGCTCTAATCTATATTCTGCACTCATGTATCCTTGCTCGTAGTACAGCGCCCAAGTTTGATTGGAGGCAATTCGAATGTAACCGTTCGTGTCAATTAGAACAGTCAAGTGCGCTACAGATCCATTTTGGGTCAAAGTAAAATTTTGGGCACTAGTGCTCAGAGGAGTAGAATTGGTTGCCCAGATACCGCTTGAAGGATTGAGAAATCCACTTAGAGCTGGCAAAGGACCGAGAGGAAGGGCTCCAGCAAACAAGATAATAATCAGAATAATTATCGAGATAACGAGCCTTCGACGGACTCTTCGATTCATCACAAACAAGCCGAAAATTCTCTTATTTAAGACAAAAGCAAAGTTGTGAATTCCATAGGCGACATCCTAGAAAGCATCAATGGTGTCCTTGGTTCACGAAATTGCATTACTTCCTGCTCTCACGTGCTCCGAAAATAATCTATTCTAGGATTAGCTTTCTAATCCGATTTTTCTCATTATAGCAAGGTACTTGATCATCCACAAGTTACCAGATTACTGTCTCATCATTTGGGCTTGATCCAGAATAATAAAATCTCACCGTGTAGTTGCCCAAATAATTGAAATTTAAACCGCTGTAACTTTTTCCGAATGTATAGAGCACCTTCCAAAATCCGTACTGTCCGCCTATGAAACTCGCGTGCTGGAGACAAGTCCAAGTCCCATTTTCAATCAAATCTGGACAACGCATCATTATGTTCCAGCTGTTGCTATTGATTATTCGAGCGCTTGAAACTCCAAATTGATAGAAGAAAGCATCGTCATTAGGACGGTTTCCTGATCCTACAAAAAGCAATCCTGCGTCAAAATAGTGATTCTCGATTTTCGGGGGCGTAAAAGAGCTATAAAGGATCCACGGCGTGACACTTCCATTTATCGAATAATGGACCCTGTAATACCATCCGACCTCCGTAGAGGAGGTCCAGTTCATTTGCAAGTCAACCCAGTTCGAGAGTGTTCTCCTTGGAAGATAAAATACTCCAATATGCAGAAGCTGTTGCCAGCTATAGCCCCCGCACGCCATGTTTACATCGCAGGCCCACCAAGCACGCGCAAGAAGGGCTTCGGTTCCATTCGTAAATAATACAGCGTCGGCTCGGTAGGCTAGATCTAAACCGTCCTTGCAACAATTTGGTGATTGATCTCCAACACCCGCGGCAAGAAAGTTGGAACTGTCTGTAGAGATTGAGCTGTTACCAAAATTGACACTCACTCCGACAGCGGGAACTCTCCATTGAACAGTATTGAGATATCCGCCGCTATAGACAAAGGAGCTTCCAACTTCTAGAGGCGAGAAGCTCGCGTTTGTTACTCCCGGTCCCATGGAATTCACCACGGACATTTGATAGTTCGTAGAGAAGAAAAAGACAAAGAGCATTAGAATCGTACCCGGAATTATGATTCCCATGGCTATACTTGGATAGATTTTCTTTCCAGAGTACCGAAGGGTTGCAAGTTTCTCTCCCAGAACTAGCCCTAACAAAGAGAAAACAGCGCAGACAACGAAGATCGAGCCGAATGAGGCGCTATACCCGCTGCAGGCTTCACAGGGAATGGTAAAATCGAGAATTATTCCGAAAATAATGCCTGAGAGTCCGGCAAGAAAACAATACAGCCTACTTGCAGGTAGATTCCCGTTCTTTACTCGCTCCGATGCGAGAAACGCTCCCGCAAAGCCGGGAACTGCACAGGCTAAAAACCATTGAACATAATTCAGAGGAAAGGGCACACTTACTCCAGCGAAGATATGAACGAGAGGAAAAAAGCTCAGGGCATAACCAAGTAGTGTTGCAAGTACAAAAATATAGTTCCTTTGGATTTTTCGTTCCCTTTGCGAGTTACTAAACCTGAGCTTGCTTGATAGCACGCCGCTGCAAGCAAGCACTCCAAGCGAAGCAAAGAAGAAAAAATCTCGGAGGAAACCCAAGCCATCCGTTGAGCTGATATAGCATTCCTGGGGTGTGCAGAAAGGTTCGACGTACAAAACCAAAATAAATGAAGCTGACGCAGCAGTTGGAACGAGGAGAGAGATCCATTTCTTCCTCCCAATAATAAGTGCGCAAGCTGCGCCCGAAGCAACAAACCAGACAATATCAAACCATAGTCGTCTGCCGGAATAGGCAAAGAAGTTAGGCGACAGCGTGGCATAAAGGAAGTAAGTGTACTTTTCAAAGAGGATAGGCGGTAAAAGAATTAGAACAAAAGCTGCTATTATTTTGCTCAATAGAACCGGATTCAGCGGGCTCTTGAATTTGTACAAATATGCAGAAGAAAATGGCTGGGCTTGAGTTAATCGTTATTACCAACAGGGATGGCGTGAGAATCTCACGGCCAAGCTCAAAGGAGATCAGACTCATTTCCTAGATTGAGATATAAAGGAAGGATCGACAAGACTCCAGCAAGAATGCCAGCTTCTCCCACAAATTCCCGAAACACCTACCGATTCACAGATGGTTCCGATCGCACCAAGGTTTCATTCGAACTAAATGCAAACAAGCCGTACATTCCTGTTCGAATTAATGATACCGGTCCCTTTTGGTTTATTCTGGATTCAGGGGCAGATTCAAACATAGTGGACACACAAACCGCAAAGGCTCTTGGAATTCCTTTGAAAGATCCTTGGGAATCCCGCGGTGGTGGTGAAGAAACTGTAACGAGCGCCGTCGGCTCTAATGTTTCATTAGGCGTTGGTTCACTTGAGCTCCACCATGCCGAAATCGATGTAGTACCGGTTAATGCTGCGATATCCTCTGCAGAAGGTCGAATTGTAAATGGCTTACTAGGGTACGATTTTTTCAAACTCTTTATGATTGAGGTTGACTATATGCAGCATCAAGTCAGCATTCAAGAGCCAAAGGAGTTTCAACCTCATAGTGAGGCGGTAGCCATCCCCATTCAAATCATCAGAGGTAGTATTCTGGCATCGGCAGCGGTTACAATGTCGGAACGACGCATTCCCGGAAGTTTTTTGATAGACACAGCATGGCGTTCTGCTCTAACATTTACAAGCCCATTTGTTGCCGCTGAGAAACTATTGCAGTCTGTATCCTCGACAGTTGATTCAATCACCGGCATGGGGATAGGTGGCACTACCGTTGATACTCTGGCCCGAGTTCCAGCTCTTGAGCTAGAGCAATATTCGATTGAAAACATTCTTGCAAACTTTTCACACGCCAAAGCAGGCGTATTGAGCCAGGAAGATTTTTCTGGAATCATCGGGGCTGAAATTCTGCGCAAATTCAAAGTTACTTTCGATTACGCTCAATATAGAATGATTCTTGAACCCAATGCTACATTTGCTGAACCACACGAATTTGACATGGCTGGATTATTCATTACTTCGGAAGGAGAGGATCTCAGAAAATTCAGAATCGGGTATGTGATCGAGGATTCTCCGGCAGCACAGGCTGGAGTACGAGTGGGTGATGAAATCGAAACCATAGACGATCGACCCGCGTCGGCCTTCAGCCTAGAGCAAGTTCGAGTCATGTTTAAGGAAGGAGAAGGGCGAGAGCATTCGATAGGGATCACACGCGGTGCTCAACGGTTTAGAGTTAGTCTGACCCTAAAAAGAATAATTTGAGTCGAATCTCCGGAAAAGCAAATTAGCAGGCTCTTTACCTCAATTCCAAGTTAAGAGGGCGCATGAGAGACCCGGGTCTCGATTCTAATCAAAGACAGCGCGTAGCTGTATTGCCATTCGTGAGCATGAGTCCTGACCCTAACGACGAATATTTTGCCGACGGCCTAACTGAAGAGTTGATTACGAGTCTCTCGCATGTTCATGGTCTGCAAGTGATTGCAAGAACAACCATGATGCAGTACAAGGGCGCGGATAAGCACGTCTCCACTATTGGGGATGAATTGATGGTGGGCACGGTCCTTGAAGGAAGTGTGCGAAAGGCTCTAAACAAAATTCGGGTGACGGTTCAGATCATCGATGTAGCAAGCGAGGCCCATCTGTGGTCAAATATTTACGACCGAGAGCTTGATGACATATTCGCGATTCAGAGTGACATATCAGCGAATGTAGTAGACTCTCTGCCAGTCAATCTAACTAGATCTGAAAGCGAAAAGATTGCAGAGAAAGGCACAACCGATCTGACTGCTTACACGCAGTTTCTGCAGGGAAACGAATTAGCTCACGAAAGATCTGAAGCTTCTCAAAGAAAAGCATTGAGTCTCTTTGAAAGTGCGACGCTAAGACAACCGACATTTGCGCGAGCTTACCTGGGAATAGCAGAGTGTCATCTGCGGCTGGCGAACCTAGGAGTAACATCCTTCTTTGAATCTGTCCAGACCGCGAAGAGAATGATACAAAAGGCGATCGCGATCGATGACAAGCTGGCCGAGGCACACTCGATGCTCTCGCGAATCATGCGAGGCGAAGATGCTTATGACATTGGCGAATCAGAGTCAAGAAAGGCGATTGAGCTCAACCCAAGCCTGCCAGATGCTTACCTGAATTTGGCAATGATCAAAGGCACTCGGGGCGACGTGAGTGACGCGGTGAAGCTGCTTGAGACAGCCTATCGTCTGGATCCTCTGGAGAGAACCGTGGTTACAAGCTTGGGCCTTTTGTATTTCTACTCTGGTCGGGAAACAGAGGCGTTAGAGCACTGGAAAAGGACTGTTCGGCTCGTTCCTTTCCGAACTTATTGTTTCATGACAGAATATTATTTTTACAAAGGTGAGACTGAGAAAGCGAAGGAAACTATAGCCAAACTTGAGGAGCTAAACCCCACTGACTTTGTCACAATAATGTGGAAGGGCTATCTTGCTGCAGTCTTGGGAGAAAAAGAAAAAGCTCTGGAAATCATTGAAAAGTTTCGTAACTCTTCCCGCGAGGGTAGCGCGGTCATTAACATGATTGGTTCCATCTACTTTGGCCTCGGCGACTATGACGCTTTTTTCAATTGTTTGTTTAGCTCCTTAGAATCTCATTCGCTTCCCGCGATTGAGCTCAGATCTCCGCTTTTCGCCCATGTAAGAGAGGACCCGCGATTTCATGAAATTTACAAGAAGCTGCTTGGAACCAAAACAACACAAGCGAATGAAACGATAATTGAAAACTACAATTTGCAACAATCGAAATTGATAACACCCGCCATGGACAAAGCTACTTCTGCTTCCAAAGAAATAAGCTTCAGCTTCGCATCCGAGAGAACGAAACTCTTGTTCGATTATTTGGTGAGCTCGTACGTCAGTGACTACATGGCGAGAAAGTATGCATCAGAGAAATCAGGATGGAGAGGTCTTGTGCAAGCTGCCAACGAGCTCAAGGTTTCAGCTTCCATCTTTTATGGAAAGGAGGGAGGGTTCAGCCCAGCCGTGAATGAATTGATTCGAAAAGGCCTCGTAGAGGCAAGAATCTTTCCTGGAGAACGAGGAAGGGGCGGTGAAGTGACCCGTTTGAGGATCGCTTACGAAAAAGAACCAATTACTGAGTATGTGAAAACGAGAATTAGAAACGGCTGAAAAAGACCTGAAAAACTGCAAATAGTAGAAATTAGTCTCTGGAAAAATCTTCCATTCAGTTTTCGACGAGTTTTGCGAAATAATCGTCAATTCAACACGGGCAAGGAAACATAGCCTCATTTCCAGCCCTTTTGGTAATTCAAGCTCTGTTTGTGAGCTTTTGGCTACTAATTCACTGCCCTTGCGTTCTAAAATCGGAGAAAAACAACCTACTAGATCTCTCCTAAACCACTATTCTTACTCAAACGGTGAATATGTGTAAAATGATAATCACAAAATTCGAAGAAGGAAGGAAGAAAGTAAGCAGATCAAGCAGACTGGTCGGAACTCTCGCAATCATGTTTCTTTTGGTTGCGTCTCCAGCCGGACTCGCTCTAACATACAATCGGATCGCTGGTGCGTCTTCTGTTTTGGGCGGCGCAGCCACTGGCATTACGGCCCTCCCATCGGCAGGCAAGAATTCGACCGGCGGTGTTCCTCCAGCAGTTGCTGAGTTGACTTCGCTGGCACAAGGATGCTACGTCTTGTCTCCCAATTCAAATTCTTGGACTCAGGTCGCATGCGAAACTGCACAACAGGCCTCCAAATTGCCAAAGCCAACTGAGGGAGGAAGTCACGGTGTCAAAGGAGAATCAGCCGAGAATTTGATCAGCGCAGGCGCAATCAACTACTATCCATCAGTCCCGAGCTCGCCGGGAATATCTGACTCATCCAAGGGTTCGGGATCGTTCAGCGTGCAGGCAAACACAAACGGCTTCCAAGGAGTCAATGGGCAACTCGACTGGGTGCAGTTCACAGACCAGAATGACGCAGGTTCACCCTCGAACAACTTCTGCATCTGGAACGTCGACATCACAACTCAGAACTACAACAACAACTGCATGTCCCTCCCATACTACATGGTTGGATTATACGGCATCCCGTGGCTCTTCATGGAGGGATACGCACCTGGGAATGGTTACCTCTACGCAGAATTCTGCATGGAAAGCTCAAAGTACTGCTACAGCATCAGCGCGTCTGACGAATATTGCCTTGGTGGTGGAAATTGTGACGGTGGGTCAATGTTCGACCAATTCTGGAGCATGACCGGCACAGTCTTGGGCTATGGTGGCGGCTCTAAAGCATCCTTTGTGTCAGGTTCATCCTTGTCGACTTTAGTAGGTCTTTGGGACAACCCATCAAAGCCATACGCGAGCGGAGAACAGTTAGTGATCACCGACGAGGAAAACAACCTTCCAACTCAGTCCACATCTTTCAGCGGCTGCTCGGGCGGATGGTGCTGGGTCTCTACCTCTGCCTAAAAGGAAGGAAGCAACCACAAACTAGAGAAATCGGAATAGGGTCGGGGTTCCATAAGGATCGACTCCTTCCCCTCGATTTTTTTGATTTATCTGGTATTCTCTCTCTTTTGTCCTGTATTTTTCTTAAAACTACGCTCGCGCTTATAGTCCATCATAACTCCGTCGAAAAGCTGCCCATGCGCCGAATATCCTGGATTCGGCATAATCTAAACCGCTTTTTGTTCTACTCTCGGGCGAGCCATTGCTCATATGGCCGTATCTTACATGCGAGCAGGTTGAAAGAGTCCTACGACATTACCCTCGGAGTCCTTAAAGTAGGCTGCAAATCCCATGTCCCCTACTGGCATTTTTTCTCCCATCCTCTTTCCGCCTAACTTTTCAATGGACTGCAATGTATTTTCGATGCTGGTTACGCGAATTGTTACTAAAGGATGCTCTAGTCCATATAAGCCTCTTTTGAACATGCCTCCATTTATTGCCCCAGGCTCTTTAGGCGTACGATTCTGATCTGATTCAGTTGTGCTCAACAATGTATAATTTATTTCTGGCATAGCGTTCGCCGTCCATCCAAACGCTCTGCTGTAGAATTCTCTTGCACGGTCTTCATTATCTACAGGAACTTCGAAATAGATTACGCTATCCATTCTCAAATTCACTTTGCGTCAGCCCGTCATTGCTATGGAAATATGTGTTTCTTGATTTCGTCTGAAGGACTCTCTAACAATTGATATCTAAGCAGTCAAAAGAATAATGGCTTCATCTCTCTGTAGAAAGCCTAGTCGCATTAGTTAAATGACAGATGCCTAGGATTGGATTAAGAGAATTCCTTTGAGCCACCACAAAACGAAACTCGCAGGCAAGATAGAAAAAGAAAATCGAAAGCAAAAGACTAAAGGAAGAAAGAACCGCATGGGCTTTAGCCAAGCAGCTACTCCATTCCATCAAGGGATCCTCCCCTCGCAGTATAATGCTCAGGAAAGCGAATTAGAACGCGTAGGAAGAACAAAAAGAAGAAAAGAATGGTAGAACAAAAAAGTCCAGAAAAATTTCTAGATCATATCCTGAGTTTTGCAACTCTAGTATTCAATGGCTGCCCTATTCTTTGGGCTTCCAAACCTCATAATCCACGATTTTCCTGTATCCCATTTTCTCGTAGATCGGACGTCCCATGGCACTGGCCTGCAGGAAGCCACCCTCGCACCCGTCCTTTCTTCCATCTAACGTGGCGCGCCAGGTCATGGCTTCTCCATAGCCTCTTCTGCGGAACTCTGGCAGGGTGGCTACAAAATAGATCGCAGCAATCTTTCCCACAGAAAAACGCAGGGAAGTTGAAACTGGAACGCCATTCACATAACCTAGATAAGCTCCGCCTCGAAATGATGCGCTTTCTGACAGTCCTTTTGCAAGTGGTTCAAGAAGACTTCCTGAAGGATCTCCAAATCCAAGCATTCCAACTCTGAAAAATGTTCGTAGTTCCTCACCCTGGCTCACTTGTTTTATCTCAAGCTCGGGAGGCGAGGCTGGGATAATATTGGGAAGAGAATCAAGAACCATCCCCGGTTCAACGTCAGCTTTGATCAAACTGAACTCTTGGATCAAGGGTTCTATGGCATCTGATATATTTGGAGTCGTGATAAGTTCCCATGGAATCCCTGAAGTCATGAACAATCTTCTGATTGCTTCAGAAACGCCTGAAAGAGACTTAGGGAGATCGAGGGCAAAGACTATGTTGAAGCTTGAAGATGCTAGACCACTCTTGCCTATAGTGATCCCGTCACAGTGCTCTAATGCTCCTGTCGGAGTCACATTAGCGATCCACTCGAAAGTCTTAACCAAGCTTTCATGGCAAGCTTTCAAGAGAGAAGGCTGACTGTCTTCCAAATTGTGACCACGCTTTTGAGCAAGATAATTTGACTTAATTGGTCAGCAAGTCACGAGCAATCTTCTGCCTCTAACGTGTTTCTGCAACAATTTAACTCTAGAAGCAGGCTTCTGATAGCACGCATTCCAATTAAGATCTCTCGAGCTCCTTTACTCGTCTCTATGATTCCATTTACAGTCAAGTTATGGAGAGACGGGATAGTAAGGGAACCGAAAGCGCTCGACAATTTCAACCTTGTTCCATCTGCGAGGGTAGCAGTGCCTGTTCTGATTTTTAGAATCGACTAGTTTCCATTTTTGTACGATTGTTTTGTGTAACGTTGCATTGATGAAAACTGCACTCTTTCTATCGCCTAACATATATCAAATAGTATACTATACCATTTGATTTCTACTTTCATATACTCATTTGTATATGATAGTAATAGAAAATACTACGCTCAGTCCCCAGCCGTCGGCTCACTTGGGGGTCATAAGTGAGCAACAATGATCTCTCTGAAATATCTCAAAAGGCAAAGGCGTATTATTTGGATCTATGCATCAACTATGTACGAGATGTGAAAAATGCAGACCATGAAAAGGGAAGTTAAGGGGTACCCTGCACCAAGTCACCTTGCAACAATAACTGATCTAACACCACTGGAAGCAAAGGCTGTTACAGACGCAGTCAACCCGCTTATCGCAGATGCATTTGCACTGTACGTAAAGACGAAGAATTTTCATTGGCATCTCTATGGCCCTCATTTCAGAGACTATCATCTACTATTTGATGAGCAAGCCGAACAAATATTCGAGTCCATCGATGTGATGGCAGAGCGTGTGAGAAAGGTGGGCGGAACAACAATACACAGCATCAGTCATATCGCTCAACTCCAAAGCATCGAAGACGACAATAACGAATCAGTATCGGCTGGAGAGATGGTCCGACGTCTAATGGAAGACAACGCTCATGCGGCAGACATGATTCGCAGCGCGATCACAGTCTGCGACAAGAACAGAGACTCTGCTACCAGCAATTCGCTTCAAGATATTCTGGACAAAACCGAACGGCGCAAGTGGTTCCTTTTCGAAATCGTGCAGGGAACAAAGTATACTGAATAGCTAGGGATGCATCCCTAGCCCTTTCAGTATTTTTATCTCGACGCCTAGATTTTTTTATCATTCTTTGAGCTTTCGACAGATCCAAACTTCTTCCGAGGGCCATCTTCGCGCCCAGTCTAATTTCACAAAGGGATAACGCGTTGTGGCACCTTCTTTCGGGCGAAGTTCTTTAAGATCTTCAATTTCAAAACCGCTTGCTCGCAAGAGCCGAATCCAATCTCCGTAGCCGAGGTGGAATTCCACTGACCCCCTGAGTCAGGGAACTCAAAGCGATGCATGCCAAAATAATCTCGGAGCATCTGAGGGGATGCAGGGATGTTCTCGTCATCATTCGTGCAAAGGATCAAAATAGTTCCGTTGACAAGGAATATGAGCTCGCCGCCAGGCCGTAAGAGCCGAGACGCCTCTGGGATCCACTTGTAGGGATCGCACCAAATGCTTGCTCCGTACTCGCTGATGGCAAGATCAAAGCTTTTGTCAGGAAGAGGCACCTCTTCTGCGTTGCCATGCAAGAGTGGAAAGGAAAGACCATGTTTTGTTTGTAACTCCCTTGCGGTTTTCAATTGTTCAGACGAGTTGTCGATCCCCGTGACGCGAGCTCCTCGTCTTGCAAGCCACGCAGAAACGTAGGCCGTTCCACAGCCTAATTCGATCACATCCAAGCCCTTCACCTCGGGAAGTATTTGCGCCTCTGTTTCTGGAATGCTCCATATTCCCCAGCTAGGTTCTTCTTCCGACCATGCTCGACGGCCCGGTTCTGCGTAATCGCGTGCTAATTTATCCCATGCCAAGCGATTGCGCCGGACATGCTCCGGCAGTTTTTCATTCGTCATTGTACTATTTCGAAAGTGATCTATGAGTTATTAGTCCTTCCTTGTTTTGAAGCACCTGTACATAACTTCGAATGCACAAATAAAGCTGATCAAGATTTTTACTTTGGGCAAACCTTGTTGTAGCACCTAGATTGTTCGGAGAAGCATACCTGCACCGACTGACTTCAATCTTGGAACTTGCTTGGCTAGCCAGCGAAGCAAAACAGGATGGTCTTCGAGTATTCTCTCCATCTGATCCCAGATTTCTTCATCGAATGGGTATCGAGGAGAATCCAATGGAAAATTGTCTGATTGCAACCTCTTCAGCCATTTTGAACGGATTGCATTCAAGACCTGTTTGCAGAATTATAACAGATGGCTGACCGTCTGTCTGTAGTTCTGTTTTGCGCTTTCAAAACGTTAAGAGAATTGTAACCATACAAAAAAGAGCGAAAGCTCGAGTCCTTGCGTACACTTCTACACTCGTGGCCTGCGTCGCATTACAAGCATTACGCCTCCAATTACTACAACTGCGACAACCACGCCAACAATAAGATACAGGTCCGTAGCGGGAAATCTAGTGCTTGAAACCGTTGTTGTTGATGAACTGCTGCTCACAGAGGAAGTAGTGGTCGAGCTAGATGTGCTTGACGATATCGAGGAGAAATAGCTCGAATTAGAGGGTTCATCCGTTACGGAGTAAAATCCTCCGGTGCAGTACAGATCGGCAGACGTACTCACGCATGATTGATACAGGACCGGAAATGGATAGCTGGCAGTTTCTGTCCAGTTGCCAATTCCAGAGCTTGAAATTGGGGCGTAGTACGTGTCGTTGGTGACTGACCCATACCACCAATGTTGGTCGTATAGAACCAAAAGATATCCCAGCTAGGCGAGGGTGTCGTGCACACAAAACTCACAAACGCCCAGAGTGTAGGTAGAGTGCCTGTGCCATTAACAGTGATTAGCTCATCCGCCGCTGCCCACCCGTCGTAAACGGGATTACTTATACAAGTCATCCCTGTAGTACTAATTGAATAGTTTACAGCCAATCCTATCGTATATAATGGGATCCGGCTGGCTCTGGTACTACCATTTGAATCGTACGACAGCCCTAATGTGGGGTCCGAATTAGAATTAGAAGTCGCAGAAACCTTTGGTACTGAATTCATGGTTCCAATGACCGCAATGCCAATTAGAAGTGCTAATGTTAGAAGCCCTGCGATTTGAAACTCCTTCAACTTCTTTTCACTTCACCTTGTGAAATCATAACTGAGCCTTGGCGAC
>JASHNZ010000001.1 GCA_030041355.1 Nitrososphaerales archaeon | reverse complement strand
CAGTTTGTTTGAAGGAGAAATTACACCAACGGAGCAACAGACCAAATTGGCAACGTATGTGCATCCACCCTCTTTGCAAATGCTTGCAGATGACGCCCATGCGGAACTATTGAGGGCAGATGTCGCCTGAGTCGAAATTAGAAGTGTGGCTATCAAGAGAAGCAGAATAAACAATTGAGGGGAAAGATGCTCTGCTTTTTTCACGGAAATTCTCACTATCTTTGAGTAATCATATATTTGAAAACTAACTGAACTGGTTTGGTTATTTAAGTTGGCATGCAGTTATGAAATGGAGCATTTAGATCAAAGGGCAGAACAGGCCTTTGTTCGCTGGACTTTCTTGATCGCCTTTGGGCGTACTTTTTGATTTGTGTTGGTGCTCCTTGGATGTCTAAGTTTTGTTAACAAAACTCTTCTGCTGTTTTGCTGACAAAACTCTTGAAAAGCTTCTTCTGCTCCGAGATTATCCTTTCTTAGTTCTATCTCCTCTGGTACTTCCTCGGATATAACGTACCACGCTATTTTACTCGCCTGAGTTACTATACTGGTACTGTATGAGTACCATGAAAAAATAGACATTTCAATTTCCGATAATGTCTATAGGGGGACATGAAAAACATGCGTGTCTGTAGAGGACAAGGGACTAGGGGGTCCTCAATGATGGTATTTAGAGCTTAGATCATAGCTAACGGAGCCTGTCAAGTTATTCTTTGAAAATGCAAATCGAATAGAGTATCGCAAATGATGATCTGCAAAGCTATAGACAGGGGATCTTGGGAACTTAACAATGGCAATTTCTGAGAGTAGCTAGCTACACACCGAATTTTTTTTTACGACCATGTAAGAGGCGGAAAACTAAAGCCATTGCAAACGTCAAGAAGTCGAATGTACTTGAAACCGGGATAACTTAAGCTCTAGCTAACGTAGCAAACAAGGCTATGTCAAGTCGTCCTTAAGGCTAGGTTACGAGATGGTATACACGGAGTACCATAGCTGGAAAATTTTCCGAAAAGTTGGTTACGCTTTGGTTAGCTCAAAGACCGGCATTTAGAAGACCTAATGATAGAGCGGGGATCCAAGAGATTTCAGGGTCTGGGTCGACACGAACAATCAGGAAGGGGACGTTTCCAAATCTCTCGAGACCAACTTTGTAGGCATCCTGATCAGTGTCAAAAGTTCCAATTAGTTCTCTGCCTTTAATAAGAGCAAATTTACCTTCGTTATGCCGAACGAGATCGGCTTTCATACTACTGTAATAATTGTACTCATCATCCAAGGGCATTCTTCTATCACGTGATTGAGCACTCTCCTCGGGCATGGAAGCTTCAATATCTCTTCTCGCCCGTTTTTCTATAAAATATTATGGTCGTAATCTCCCTTGCAACACCTAGTTCTGGAGGCCGCGTAGCCTGGTAGGAGTTTACAATCGTAGAACCTAAGGGAACACGGTACGCTTTTCAACGCGATGAAACGATTCGGGGTCTTCCAGCTGTGTTCAAGAAGTACACGTTGAAGAGCCCACTCGCCAAAACTACAGGAAAGATGAACAACCACGCAATCTCAAGAGGCTGAAATTTTGAGGATCTCTTGAGCGTTGAGTCCTAGCACACGATCCTTTGTCTCCTGCGAAATCTCTAGTTTCTGGAATTCTGCAATCCAACGCGAAGGGCTTATCACCGGATACTCTGAACCGAACATGAATTTGTTCCGAATGCGTTTATCCATGTAGTTGATCAACTCAGCACTGAACATTCTCGGGTACCATCCAGAGAGTACGCAAAAAACGTTCGCCTTGTGCATCAGGACCGCTAGCATTTCTTCGACCCACGGCGACGCGACATGGCAGCCCACTATGGTCAGTTTGGGAAATTCCGCAGCCACGTCGTCAATCCACATGGGGTTGTTCAACGAAAGTTTGACTCCTCCGCCTCCGGGCGCATTTATCCCAATTGCAGAATTGCCCCAATCGACGAAAAGGGGAACTTGTAATTTTACGCAGGTGTCGTAGATTGCGTTCATTGCTGGATCGTTTGGTTGGATTCCCTGCAGCATCGGGGATATCTTCAGCCCAAGACAGTGGAGATCTGAAATTGCGTGTTCTAACTGTTTTTGAGCCGAGACAAAATTTGCGAGGTCGATCGCGCATAGACCCAGAAGTCGGTCTGGCTGCTTATCCAGTAGAGTTCGTAGTTGTTCGTTGGTGGGAGAGGGCCCCTTTTTCAAGTGCGATGTATTGACGTTGTGAAGTACGACCCTTTCTATTCCGAAACTGGAATAATCGCTCAACATATGTTCAATCGTGGAAGGAGTAATCGTGGTTCTGAAGAATTTTGAGCTAAATTCGACTAGATCGCCGTAGGGATCTGTAAGAAATTCTTTCGTGGCAGGATTGGCATGAGTGTCGATAATCAAAGTTGATTTTACGAGCTAAGCACTTTGCTTGGATGATTTAAGGGCTATGCGAGCGGTCGAATGTTTCTTTTTTTGAGCAAAGTGATAAATGTCGAACGCGGAGGAGAAGTTTAGTTTTAATTTTGAACTTTGATCTCACCGAAGAGCAAAAGCAGATCTACGACAATTCTCTTGCAATCGCGAAAAAGTTCAATCCAAAATACTGGAGGACGAAGGATGATAATTCAGAGTTCCCTACTGAATTCTGGGACGAGGTATCTAAGAGCGGTCTACCTTCGATCCCATTTCCAGTGTCGTACGGAGGGCTTGGGCTAGGACTCTTTGAGCTCCTGCTTGCTGTTGAAGCGATCTCTAGGGGAGGGGGCGGAATGGACGGCGCCGCGATATTTCCTACAGGACCCGCATACGGCGGGTTGAGTATCTTAAACGGAGGGACCCCCTCGCAAAAGGAGGAACTCCTACCCAAAGTGTGCAAGGGGGAATTGATTTCTCTCGCCCTAACTGAATCTGAATCTGGCTCGAACGTCACGCGGATGAAGACTTTTGCAAGGGGGAGCGAAAATGGAGAGCACTATGAAATAAATGGAACGAAACAATTCATTTCCATTGCAAGAGAGGCAAAGCATATTGTTCTTGCAGCGCGAACGATAGAGTATGAGCGGGCTGAAAAGAAGACCGATGGCATCGGGCTGTTCATCTGCGATACTCCTTCGCCTAATATTTCGTTTCAGACTTACAGGAAATGCGGCTTTCACATGATTGATACGAGCGAACTTGCAATTAGAGGACTTGTCGTTACTTCGTCGAGAATTCTAGGAGGAGATGATAAACACGCTTGGCCTGTATTGACAAACACTTTGAATGCGTCGCGACTGGTTTTCGCGATCGGCGCGGTCGGGACGGGAAATCTCTGTTTGGATATCGCTGTGGATTATGCAAAGAGCAGGAAGGTGTGGGACAAGCCGATTGGAAGCCACCAGGGAGTTGCTTTTCCTCTTGTAGAGTCGTACGTGGGGCTCGAGGTCGCTCGACTAGCTATCTACAAGGCTGCGTGGTTATATGATAATAACAGAGAATGTAGCGTCGAGACCTCTGTTGCAAAATTTCAAGCTGTGAACGCCGCTTTCAAGGCGGCAGACGACGCGATGCAAACACTCGGGGGCCTAGGTTACATGCAGGAGAGCGATGTTGAGAGGCACTGGAGGAACGTGAGGCTGCTCAAGATGGTCCCCATTACGCAGCAAATGACCGCAACTTTTCTTGGCACAAAGGCACTTGGCCTGCCTCGCTCATATTGAAGGGATTAAGGTAAAGAAAAAGATAGAATCAAGAGCTGCTACTCGTTGCTACTTCTCCTTTTCTTAATGCATCAATTGCTCTAACTATTATTTGAACTGATTTTTCAAAGAGGGCTTTGCCAATCTCTGGTGAGGCCTTGCTTGGATTGTCACCAAAGTAGGCATTCGGCCATACGTGGCGATTGACCTCTTCCCTTGAAAATAGATCGTCCAATCCAGTTGGCATCTTGAACGAAAAGGACTGGGATTTTGTGGGCAGTAGTTTCTTGTCGACATACTTTTCGTCGATGTACCAGATTATTGACGTTTCTGCACCTCCGGCATGACCTTCCATTCCAGGAGCCAGATCCTTCAATTCTTCCCAGAAGCTCTCGAGCCACCAGTTAAGAATAGCAACTCTCATCCCTAGTTCGTGCGCTCTTTCAGAAGCAGACCTGATTGCGGAGAGCTGGTCGTGATGTCCGTTGATTATTACTATATTTTTGATTTTCCAGCGTACGAAACCGTGGATTACTTCGAAAATATAATCGGAGAGAACTCTTGGCGGCACATCATGGGATCCTGGTTTGTCAATTAGGTGCCAAGTGTGTCCATATGGTATGACCGGCGCGATGAAAACGCGATCTCCTGCAATATTTTCAACTGCTTCTGAGAGCTTTTCTGCTATTAGAGAATCTGTCGTTATGGATGCATGTGGCCCATGAGCCTCAAAAGTACCTATTGGCAATACGAGCGTGTCAATCTTGCCAAGTACTGAAGAAACTTGCGTGCTGTTCAGTCGCGAAAGGAACATATTTTTCTTCGCAAAACTTCGGCTATAATAAACGTAAGCTCAATTTCTCTTAATTGAAAATTAGAAAAGTGCAAAGGCGAGCTGCTTTATATGGTGTCGCCTTTTTGTGTTGTAAGTAATGACGAAAGAAGGACAACAATCGCCAAAGGTTTTCCTGAGAGACGCGACGGGGTTAACTCGCGAATTATCAGCTACTGATGCCCTAGTTGGCAACCTTGCCGTCATGGGAATTGGTTTCGTATTTCTTTATGCTTTCTTTGCGAGTTTGTTGTATCCTGGAGTTAACCTTCCTCTAACGGTGGTCATCGGACTTCTTCCTGGTATTGTCATAGCCTTGGTTTACTATTTCTTTTCAGTTGCGATGCCTAGAACCGGCGGAGATTTTGTTTGGGTGAGCCGGGTTCTACATCCATCGCTTGGGTTCATTACCAACTTTTATTTTACTTTCACGATACTGACTCTTACCGGATCTGCCGCTGTATTCGTCGCGTCATTCGGCATTAGTCCTATGCTTTCGGCCCTTGGGTTGATCTATTCGAACCAAAACCTCATCACACTCGCAGGCAAAGTAGCTTCTGCTCCTTGGGACTTCGTAATAGCTGGAGTGGTACTTCTAGTTTGTATCATTCCACAGTTCTTTAGGGCAAAAGTAACGTATCGAACGTTGATTGTGATATTTGCAATAGTTGTAATCGGGTCTCTAGTAACGATAGTCTCTTTTTATTCTGCTTCCCCTTCGGTTTTCAGTGCAAACTTTAATCGACTTTCGGGGATGAATTATACTAATGTCATAACGACCGCCGCATTGCCTTCAGGGTTTTCGGTGGGAGTGTTGTTCACTGGCATAGTTTACACGATGCTGAGCTATGCTGGATACAATTATTCTGGTTACTATTCTGGCGAGGTTAGACAAGTAAAACGCTCACAGCTTATAGCGATGTTCGGGTCGCTTTTCATTTTCGCGTTATTCATGTTCCTCTTGTATGAATCGGCATATTATTCGATGGGATCTAACTTTTTGAGCTCATTATCTTATCTGGCAGGAACTGGCAGCTCAAGTTACACTCTTCCCTCAGCTCCAGTCCTGAACTTTCTCGTGATGTTTTCAAATCCTAGTCCTGTTGTTGTATTCTTATCTGCTCTTGCCTTTATCGGAACTTGCGCCGCAGCTATAATTACTGCGACTTTCATATCCGTAAGGAATTTCTTCGCATGGTCCTTTGATAGAGTGATGCCCAGCTGGCTCACGAACGTGAGCTCAAAGAGAAATTCTCCCTTTATTGCTGTTAGCGTTGCCTTGGTTTGTACGATAATCTTTGCGGCGCTATATGTATACACGAACTTCTTCTCATTTATCACGTACTCTGTTGCCACTATCTACATCGCGTTTGGAATTACGTCCATAGCGGCAATAGCATTCCCTTTTGTAAAGAAATCCATCTTTGAATCCTCGCCAGTAGATGTGAAAAGAAAGATCGGTGGTTTTCCATTAATTTCTATATTGGGGATCCTCGGACTAATTGTATGTTCGTTTTTAATTTATGCTTCTATTCTCCCCGCTGTCACTCCTCCTCCAAGCGGTCCAGCTTTGATCGGGCTGTTGGCATATGTTGTTGTTCCACTGACCGGTGTAGTTGCCCTCGCAATCTATGCCGTCGCGTATTATTATAGAAAGAGCAAAGGGATCAACTTGGCGATGGTCTTTAGCGAGATCCCACCAGAGTAAAACACCATCCAACCTATCCTAGACCTCCTACTCGCACAGACTTGATAGTTAGATCACTTTAGGAAAAGCTATTTTTGCAATTGGAGTTACCGAGCTAGAGCTAATTTACTCATATAATTCCAAGTCTCGAAGAGAAGCATGACACTAATTTCAACAGGAACTCATGCACAAGCTTACCGTTCCGAATAAATGATGGCTAAAGTCTAGACTCTCTGATCGCTCTTCTTAGCGGCTTGCCAACGTGTGATTTTGGAATTTCTTTGACAAAATTAATTGTGTTTGGAGTTTTGTATCTTGCTAGTTTGGTAGAGCAATAATCCTTCAAAATCTTGTCCTGTTCCTTTTGATCGTAACCGGGTTTCAAAACGACCCACGCCCTCACATTTTCTCCGTAGCGTTCGGAAGATTCTGCTCCGACAATTGCTTCCGCAACTGATGGGCACTCGTAGAGGACAGCTTCTACTTCTGCGGGCCACACCTTCAAGCCTCCGACATTGATGATGTCCTTCTTCCTTTCCATGTAGTAGAAGGCGCCGTCTGCATCTTTGAATCCAATGTCCCCTGTGTGTAGCCATCCACCTCTCAAGGTTTGAAGCGTGGCTTCTTTCTTTTTCCAGTATCCAAGCATTACCTGTGGCCCCCTTGCGACAAGTTCGCCCATTTCGTTCACGGGCATTTCTTTAGATTCGTCTTGGATGTCTATTACTTTCACTTCGGTTTCAACCACTGGAAATCCGATTACGTTGGCTTTCTTTGCCATGCTTGGAGGAGAGCAGGTAAGCACCGGGCTAGACTCGGTCATTCCCCAAGTGTCTGTGATCCCGACTCCGGTCTTGTCCATGAAGCGAAGTTTTACTTCTGGAGGTAGTGGAGAAGAGGAAGATAGTGCAATTCTTATGCAAGAGAAATCAGCTTTGTTAAGTTTCTCTTCATTTGAAAGGAGCGAAATGTAAGCCGATGGAACCCCGTAGAACAAAGTTGGTCGATACTTTGATACCGCGTCGAAAACTATTGTCGGATCAAATTTCTCGAACGCAATGATTGTGTTCGAGGAATGAACTAATGTGCCAAGCGCGGCATTTAGTCCGCCGATATGAGAGAAGGGAAAGATTACGAGGGCAGTTTCTTTTGCAATTTTGTTTTGGAGGGCATGGTTGAACTGGTACTGGCTGGAAAGTAAATTGAAGTGAGTCAGCATTACGCCCTTGGAGGGGCCGGTAGTGCCGGTTGTGTAGGGCATGGCTGCGAGATGAGTAAATGGATCTACTTTCACCGAGTCTTTTACCGATGAGTTCTTCGCTATTAATTCGATTAACCGAATAATTGTTGTTGCCTTTTGATTCTCTTCTTCAGCATCTATTTTTGGATTTGCATAACTTTGCTTTTGAAAGGTTTCCAATTCGTCCATTTTCGTTAGAATAATCTTTTTCGCTCCGGCTTCTTCGATGACGTTCTTGAATTTCTCAAAAAGCGAATCCAAAGTTACGACGATACTCGCTTCCGAATCCGAAATCTGGTTACGAAGCTCGACTTCGCGATAGCGATGATCTATTGGGACAAGCACTCCTCCAGCTCTTAGCGTGCCGTAGTAAGCGATCGCAAATTGCGGACAGCTAGACATATAGCATACAACCCTGTCGCCGTCGCGCAGTCCAATCCTGATCAGAGCGTTCGCGAAACGAGAAGCAAGAGCATTTATCTGGCCGTAGGTGAAAGCGAAATCATTGAAGATGATCAGATTATTATTAGGAAACTTGGAAGCTGATCTTTCAAGTGTTTCATGAACCGAGCGAGGAATTTCCCCGGAAGCTATTGCTGATCTAATCTCTTTATCGTCCATGAAACAGACAATCGTATCTTTGCAGTATCAAGGAATGATTTAATACTTATTTCAAGTTCGAAATCTCTCAAAATGAGCAAAATGCAAATTCCAAAGGAAGAACTTCGCGATGTTTTGATTGTCGACGGCGAATCTCTCACAATTGAAAATCTGATCGCAGTAGCGGGAAGAGAAATGCACCAGGTGCGGCTGTCGGATAAAGCAACTTCGTCGATGAAAAAATCTGAAGAGATGATAGAGCAGATTATCAAGGAAAAGAAACCCGTCTATGCGGTTTCTACAGGGGTCGGAGGCCTTTCTAATACTGTCATCGATTCGGCCACGAGCGAGGAATTCCAGAAAAGAATACTCTTGAGCTGCGCCGTAGGCGTGGGCCCTGCTTTATCTGAGGAAATCGTTAGGGCGGCAATTCTATGCAGGTTGAACACTTTTGCGTCCGGACACTCTGGCGTCAGGTTGCAAATTGCGGAGTTTCTTTGCGATCTCTTAAACAACCACATTTACCCCTACGTTCCTGAACAGGGAAGCTTAGGATGTAGCGGAGATATTGCGCCGCTCGCGCATATTGGTCTACTTGCGTTAGGAGAAGGAGAAATAATATCGGAAGATGGAAGCAGAAGATCAGCTCGTGAGACTCTTGCAGGCCTTGGATTTGAACCAATTAGACTGAAAGCGAAGGAAGGGATTTCGCTTGTAAACGGTTGCTCGCTCTCTGCTGGACTTGCTGCGATTTGCTACTATCAGGGGGTGAATCTCCTGAAGGCGGCCGAATTGATATCAGCTATGAGCGTCGAAGCTCTACGCGGATCAAAGAACGGCTTCCATCCCAGCCTGATTGGTGCGAAACCACACAGAGGACAGATCAAAATTGCCCAAGATATTCGAAGGATGATCAGCGGAAGCTCTCTTTTGAGAGATTCGCCAAATGATCCTTACACGATAAAGGCTATCCCGCAAGTACTAGGTACAGCATGCGACGCACTTGACTTTGCGCGAGGAATTGCAACCACTGAGATCAATTCTTCGAGCGACAACCCTCTGCTGTTTCCAGATGATCAGGATCAGCAAATTATTTCCGGCGCGAATTTTCACGCACAGGAAGTCGCGTTTGTTATGGATTCCCTCGCGATCGCATTAGCGCCAGTCGGAGATCTGGCTGAAAGGCGCGTGGAACGAATATTGAATCCTACACTGAGCAATAAGCTTCCCCCCTTCTTGGTCAAGAACCCCGGAATTAATTCCGGGTTCTTGGATGCTCAATTCACTATCTCCGCACTGAGCGCGGAGAACAAGACTTTGTGCACACCGGCTTCGATAAATCCTTCATCTGTGTCGGCTGCTGCAGAAGATCACGCAAGTCAGGCACCTATTGCGGGAAGGAAGCTACTGAAGCTGATTTCTAATATGGAATTCATGTTGGGAATCGAGATGATATGTGCGGCCCAGGCGCTTGACTTTAGACTAATTGAGACGCCTACAGAAAAGATGGGAAGAGGAGTTCAAGCTGCTCATGATCTGTGTCGGAGCGAGGTCAGCTTTTTGACGGATGACGACCGTGTTTTGTACCCAGATTTCAATAAGATCCAACAGATGATCCATAGCGGAAAACTTGTGCGCCAAGTGGAGAACTCTGTTGGCAAATTTCTAGAATAAGAACAGTCGGAGAAAGCGGGAATAAAAATTGCCAAAATACGAACTGATCAAACTGGTCAAAGAAAATGGAATTGCTTGGTTGTACCTGGATCGACCAGAAAAGAAAAACGCAATGAATCCAAAGATGCATGAGGAGATCAAGAGCGCCTTTTCAGATGTCGAAGGGGATGATTCCTCAAGAGTCTTGATTATTACGGGCACGGGCGACAGTTTCTGCAGCGGACTGGATGTCATTGAATCTTTTGTCGACACTTACGATCACCCGAACAAATTCTATGACGCCTTGGTGGATGTGTCTGGAGTGAATGGCTGGAACATGAAGCTCAGGTTCTTTCCAAAACCTACGATAGCTTCGGTCAACGGGTATTGTTTTGCGGGCGGGTTCAACATCCTGTCTGCGTGCGATCTCGCACTCGCATCTGAGGAAGCAAAATTTGGAGTATCAGAAATCAATTTCGGCCATATTCCCGCTGGGGCGACGACGTGGTCGGTTTCGGAATTTATTCATCCGAAGAATGCGCTCGATCTTATTTTGACCGGGAGAGTGATAGATGCGAGGGAAGCTGAGCGCATGGGATTGATCAACAGGGCGGTGCCAAAATCTAAACTCAAGGAGGAGACAATCGCTCTCGCTGAAGTACTGAAATCAAAACATCCTGCTGCCCTTAGGACCGCGAAGCTGAACTATTTGCTTTCAAGAAGATTGGGTTCTGATCTCTATAGTGCGATAACTAGTGAGCTTGCAATGTTGCATGAAAATACCTACTTTACACAGGCGGAATGGATCAAAGTTGCGCTTGAAAAATTCAGGGCGAAGGAATTCAAGCCTGGCTTTGAGACTTTCAAACGAAATAATGTAGAAGAAGGAAAGAAGAAGCGACAAAAGAAAAGGCAAAGACGAACATAGCAACTATGAGCGAAGCCATCCTACTCGAAGAGCCGCCGAAAGCAGACTTTAGAGAATTTTACGGACAAGATCCGTCGCAATTTGTCGATTTATTTCTCCCTAGAAACAAGACAGCTAAAGGGAGCTTGCCGATAGTATTCTTTATTCACGGAGGATTTTGGAAAACTCAGTACGATCTCTCCCACGGTGGACATCTTTGCAGAGCTTTTGCGGAGAATCTTGGAATCGCTGTAATAAACGTGGAATACAGGAGGATCGGTTCCTCCGGCGGTGGCTGGCCTTTCACTTTTCAAGATGTTGGAGCGGCAGCTGATTTCTTGCCTAATGTCTCAGAGAAGTACAGCCTTGATCACTCTAGAGTGGTAGCAATGGGACACTCTGCTGGAGGGCATCTAGCACTTTGGGTTGCCATGAGATCAAGGATTCAAGGTAGGGAGAGCGTTCTTTTCTCCAAGAATGAACGTCCATTTGAGTTCAAAGTTTCGATATGTCTAGCTGGAGTCGTGAATTTGAAAGAAGCTTTCAGATTGAATCTTAGTAACGGCATCGTGAAAGATCTTATTGGAGGGACACCTGAAGAATTTCCTAAAAGATATGCGGAAGCTTCTCCTTTCGAATTGTTGTCGATAATACCTGAAGGAGTTCCTCCGATGGTTTTGATACACGGAGTGGAAGACAACATTGTTCCGTTTTGTTTGAGTAAGGAGTTTGTAGAAAAAGCGCGATACCTAGGCTTAGAAAGTGCGAGGCTTGTAGAGTTGGAGAAGACGGCCCATTTTGAATTGATCGACCCAAAAACAAAACAGTTTCAGATCGTTGAAAGCGAAATTGCCAATGGAAAGCTGGGCTGATCCATTGTTGACTGTATGGAACGTGCAACACTAAATCAGTGGCAGGTCTTTACGATCAGATGAATAGATCGGGACTGTGAATAGGCTAAACAACAATATCACGGAGGCACAGCCCTCTCGTATGCACACTCGCCCTCCATTTTTTCGAGATTGTCCAGATCAAAAATAACCTGGGCAACTCTGACATTTATCTCGTTAGTCATTTTCCGTTCCTCTGCGAAACGCCTTCGCAAGAGGCATATAGATGAAAGTCGAAGCAAACCAACCTTAGATGACGACATTCCTATCTCATCACGTAGAACAATTTCGACCAAGGGGATCAGCTTCCCGACGGAATAGTTTGGCTATTTTAGCTATATATCATGCCATTGAAGGACTCCTCGGAAATTTATGACGCATGGCAATTCTGCCATATACAATCGGAAATTAAATTCAAGGCGACGCCTCAGGTTCAATGCTAAGTTTTGCTATTTTGAGTGTTACTTATACTTGGGTTCATCAAACCTTCGCAGGTATGTTTTCTCCGGGGCGTTTGGTTGGACTCGAAATCTAGTTAGGGGACGATAAACTTCCGTTAATCGGCGAAATAAGTTTCATGAAGAAATTTGCGTTGCGTTACGGTCTCTATGTTCCAAACTTCGGGAAAATTTCAGCATTATCCTATGTAGATTTAGCTTGCGAGGCGGAAAAAGCAGGCTGGGACGGGTTCTTTCTCTGGGATCATATTGTAGAATGGAACATGCACGTTCAGCTTTTCGATTCATTCACGATCTTGGCAGCAATTGCTGTAAGAACTAAACGCATTCGCTTGGGAACTACTGTGACACCTCTTCCCAGATTGAAACCTTGGACTGCGGCTAGGCAAGCTGTTTGCATTGATCATCTTTCGAACGGCAGAATGACTCTTGGTGTGGGTCTCGGCGGAGAAGAAAGCGTTGATTACAAAAGATTTGACGAGCCATCAGATTTGAAGGTGCTAGCTCAGAAACTAGATGAATCTTTAGAAATCATCACCGGGCTTTGGTCAGGAAAGGAGTTCAGTTACTTGAATGGTAAGTACTTCAAAATGGGAAAATCCATTTTTCTTCCGGCTCCAGTTCAAAGGCCCCGCATCCCGATCTGGGTCGGAGGTATGTGGCCTCACAAAGGACCCTTCAAGCGAGCTGCGAAATGGGACGGGACGATTCCTCTAAGAGCTCCGGGAAAACTTCTCGAACCCTCCGATCTCTCAGAAATTCTTCCTTATGTCAAGAATCTTAGAAAGAATAATCTAGATTTTGATGTCGCGGTCATAGGTTGGACCACCGGGACTAATCGCACAGGGAATGCAGAAAAAGTGTCCCGTTATGCAAAACAGGGCGCGACGTGGTGGCTTGAGAGCCTGTACACGCAACGTGACTCTCCGGAAAGGATGCTCGCACGAATTCGACTCGGGCCGCCAGCATAACTTATTAGATTCTCGAATTCTCTTACTCTAACGCAAAGAGATCAATCTTATATGAATATGAAAGAAGTAAACAAAATTCACGGGGCAGCTCAAAACGGCAAGTTCCTAGCCTTGTTGACAGGAATTTTTGTTATTTTGTTTCTGCTCACCTTTTCAGGAGCGATAGCTTCCACATCCAATCCTTTAGCCTTCATCAAATCAGGAGGCATAAATCCGGGCCTAACTGTAGAAAGCAATACGGTGATCCCCCAGATCTCTCTGTCAGTTCAAAGCTCGTCGGCTGAAGCAATGCCTAATCCTACTCCTCCGACTACATTGGGATGTGCTGAATATAATGCCGGCGTTTGGCAAACCATACCCTGCCTTTCCCAATCAGCAGCGTCCTCACTACCAAAGCCGACAGAAGGAGGAAGCTCAGGAGTCTATGGTTTGACTCAGAGTACTATTCTCCTAGGTGGCTTGGTGAAGGTAACTCTCTCTGCCTTCTCTGGTGAAACTGATTCATCATTCGGATCGGGAGCGTTCAGCATCCAAGCGAACACGAATCCTTTCACAGGTAGCAATGGTGACGAGGACGGTATTCAATTCACGGAGCAGAGCGGCGCGAGCGCGGGAATTCATGTGACTTGCATTTGGCAGGTGGATATTACAAAGCAAAACTATCCAAATACCTGCGTAAGCAATCCGCTTCAAACGCTCAAGAAGGGCTATTCGGTCTACATTTCGAGTACCGCCGTAAAGGGAACGCTGACTACCGAGTTCTGCGTCAACTCAGGCAAGACCTGCTACAAGGTAAGTGCAACGGACATGTACGGATTAGACAAACACTGGACGCAGCTCAGCGGAACTCTGTTGGGTCTCGGTGGAGGTTCAGCGGCGGATTTCACTCATCCCACAGTCATGTATGCCTATGTCACACTTCTCGCCAAAGCTAAGCTCTTCAATACTGGACCTTATACCGAAGAAACCAACAATCTCAACATCAAGTCAAACAAAGTTTCTTGCAGCTCAAGCGGCTGTACATTAACTTCGGAATCTACGAACTAGCTTTCTCGAACAAAATTGGAGTGCCCGAGTGGCCTCCTCTCCTATCTTTTTTGTTAAACCGCAGATAGCTGGAATTTCTTCTTAAGAATCGAGCCTAGGCTCCCCGGGTTTTTTATCCATAATGGGTTTATTATTGCGCAAGGAAGATCTAGTGAAACATCGGAGAGAAAGCAATTCCAAAAGGCCAGATTCTTGCAGAAATCGTGCATCCCCAAGAGTTTGAAGGATCCCCGGTAGCTCCTCCACAGCCGTTCTCTATTGCAAGTCCTGTAACGCCGAGCAACTTTGGAACTAAAATCAAGCAGGTAAGAAAGCAATGACTCGAATTATGAGAGATTCTGAAACTGGGACGCATACAATTTGATGCCGCATTATTGGGAATCAAACCTCTTTTTGTAGATAGAGGAATCAAGGACTCTGCAATGAGAGGACTATCTCTCGACCCGAATAATTTTGACATGACCTACATTGCCGAACTCGACTTTCAGGATCAAAGAAAGATCCTTGGAACAATTGCTTCAATTCTTTCAAAAAATCCGAATGGAGTAGCCAAAATCGAGGTTACTTACCTACCCAAAGCGGGATCCGACGATATGTAAGGGTGATTCGGATGAGTAGTAAGGCGGGCCTCTGGGGATTCGGACCCCAGACCCCTGGATTTCTTTACCTCCTTAAGAGCAGCTCGGCATTAGAGTCTAAAAGTGTCACCGACCTCTTGCAGCTTCCCAACTGCAAATGAGAACACCAGTGCTCTACCTGGCTGAGCTAGAGGCCCACAGCTTCAGAGTTTTCGAAAAAGCTGCTCTTCAGTCGTTATTAAGCAATCGGCAGAGGATCTGATCCGCATGCCACAGGTCGTTAGCGACAAAAACGTCAAAGTTCGAATGACAAGATCTGCAAAGGGTAATCAAATTAGTCGGTACGCTTCTGCCAAAGGGTGGGAGCCTTCTTGCCATGTTCCTTTGCTTCGGAATAATATGATGGATCGTAAGCTCATCTGAAGAGTCGCACTGTGCGCATTTCTCATTGTCACGTTCGATTATCAGACTGTAGAGAGCCCTCATCAGCATGTTATCCAGCCCGCATTCATCAATTCCCATGTCAGCATGAACGTTCACCCACGCTGCCCATTCATCGGTGACCTTGCGTAGTGCTATTTCTGTAATTTTTTTCTGATAGCCTCTGCCGTAATTAGTCAAAGAGCTTAGTAAATCGTTCCTGGAATTGAATATGGGTTTGATATCCGAAAAGGCTCTACTCGGATGGGTAAGCGTCCAAACAAAAAGTTCCAAAGTCGGCAGGTTTTTGCGCGTCTCTTGACTGGTCTCGAAAGCGACCGATGAATTGTTGAAGAATGATAGTTTTTGACTTTGCGTGGTGGAGAGTTCCCTTGCAATGCCCAGATGGACTGGGTACAAATAATAGAGTGGCTAAGATCTATGAGCAGAGTCATTGAAGAAAGTTGACCATCTCAGCAAGATGAAAGATGTTAGCTCTTCGCGAACTATCCAGTTCACAATGCTATTAGCGAGTTACTTAGCATGCTTGCGCAACTGCAAAAAGCGTTAAATCCGATATTGTCAATGAACACTATCGAACTCGAAGCCCAGGTAGTATAGAGACTAATTCGTACAGCTCGGTTGCCAATGCGCCGAACAGTATGTGAGACAGCGTGTGCAAAATCCCGCCTCGAATGTCACTCTCGCGACCCGGGTTCAAATCCCGGCCTGGGCGC
>JASHNZ010000036.1 GCA_030041355.1 Nitrososphaerales archaeon | reverse complement strand
GGGCAATGGTAAGCGTTCTTTGATTTTCGTCAAAATCGCTATCTCTTCCTTGATTTTCTCAGCTGAAGCTCGATTAATTGTGTTCTCAACCATTCTCTTCTCATCGTTAAGCATTCTGAGATAAGTATCAATACAATCATGCACCACGGAATTAGTAAGCTTAGTAGCGACTACAGAATTAAGTGCATTGAGTATTCCTATCTCTTCATTACTCCCATCTTTCTTAACTTGTAAGATCATGAGAGCACAAAGGCTAGAAGCTTCTTGTGAAGTCACCAATTTGTGAACAGCTAATCCTCTAAATCAAATACTGAATAGTCTTTTGTTTTGTTATGAAGAAAGAAGAATTGATTCCCTTCAAGAAGGGAATTATAATTGGATTCTCAATAGGGTTCTTTGGTTTGATTCTTGATTCTTGAAGGTGTTGAAACCTCGTGTTGAATTTCAGGTGGTGAAACCACCTGTTCACGTGTCACGACTTTCTTTTTCGATCTGGCTATGAAAATTAGTCCAAGTGCGAATAGTCCAATCCCAAGAGCGAAAAATACCCTGTCATGCCATATAATGGATCGAAAGCCGGATCGCAAATTTCGGCAAACCCCGGTTGACCCGGAAGAATGTTGCAGCTGGGCGGTGAAGGTCGGAAGGGAGGAATAATGTAATAATCTGTAGAAGAAATACCCAAGATGCCAAGAATAATAAGAATGATTCCTGTGACTAATCTAGTAGTGTTTGGTGTCATGCAATGCCCTCATGAAAAGCTTTCAAAACGCATGATTTAGGCTTTCTTCAACGCTGGCTCTAGCAAGTCATCCCATTATTCGGACTCGCCAAGCCAGATCTTTGAGCTGGCGTCTGGAGTGCGCATGAGCTCCATCTATAGTTCAAACCTCTTTCTGATTCGTTTTTAACCGAGATCAAGTGAAACAAAAAAGCAAGACATGCCATTTTATACAGAAGATCAATCAAAGATTATTTCCAATCTGTTTCCGGAAAGAGCCGAGGAGTACAATCAGCTTCTAGAATCCTTTGGAGATTTTGTAGAAAAGGAGATCCTGCCCACCGCTAGAACTATTGACAAACAGGGAATCTTTCCAAAAGAAAACATGGACAAGATCTTCAGGCAGGGTTTCACAAATATCCCTTATCCGCAAGACTTGGAAGGTTTAGGGCTACCCTATCCAATTTACATTGCCTGTATGGAACTAGTCGGAAAAGCCTGTGCGAGTACCGCTATCTCGCTCGCAATTCACGGAACAGTATGCGATGGCCTGTACCGCTTCGGGAACAGAGAACAGCATGAAAAATATCTGAAGGATTTGATAACAGGGCGGAAGCTTGCAGCATTTGGTTTGACTGAATCTAATGCAGGGTCCGACGCTCGGGCCATGACGACGCAAGCAATTCTTGATTCAAGTGGCCATTGGAAAATCAACGGGTCGAAAATGTATATCACAAACTCTGCGAAGGCGGATTATTACTTTGTTTTTGCAAAAACGGACAAAGGATATGCGGCAATACTTGTGCCAAACGAAACACAGGGATTTTCATGGGGTTCCAACATCACGAAGATGGGCTTGCGAGGCTCCAGCTTGATGGGACTCAACTTTGACAATGTGCTGGTTCCGAAAGAGAACCTTGTTGGAGAGAACGGTGAAGGTTTCGAATACGCAAAGAAAATGCTCTTTGGCGGACGAATAACGATTGCCGCTCTGAGCGTGGGAATCGCGCAAGCGGCGCTGGAAAAGACAATCACATACTCCAAAGAAAGGGAAGCTTTTGGAAAGCATCTTTCAGAGTTCGAGATCACTCGCGCAAAAGTGGCTGATATGATGACGGAGATCCACGGGGCCCGTCTCATGACCTACTATGCGGCTCTGCTGAAAGGAAGAGAGCAGGATTTTGGTATAGAAGCCTGCGAGGCGAAATTGTACGCCACAGAAATGGCTCTGCGAGTCTGTAATCATGCAATTCAAATTCACGGTGGGTACGGTTACACGGATGAAGCAGATGTGCACCGCCATTGGAGAGACGCTAAACTCATGACTATCGGAGAAGGCACGTCTGAAATTATGCAGGTTATAATCTCAGGCAAGGCCTTCGAGTAACTGAACTGACCATTTTTATAACGCTCAGGCGAAGTAGCTGCGGCCTTGGATCCGATCAAGAAGGTCGCCATAGCTGTAATAGTGGCTTCACTGGTTATAGGCTCCGCATTTGGACTCATAACTTCGTCTAGTACGCCAACGAATCAAAAGTTTCTTATTACTGCAAACGTGATTCTAACGAAGAGTCCGACTTCCTGCCCTAACATGCCAACGAACTATACTGAGTGGGCCGTGCTACACGTTTATGCAAATCAAACAAACCTTTTTCTCGTTTCAATGACCGGCCTCACTGCAAAACCCAGCCTCTCTGTAACCATCACATTGGACGAAAACGAGTCATCATACGTATATTATAGGCAGGATAACATTACCTCTGAAACTGTCTATGTACCCTTGCCTGATTATTGGAGTATAGGCGAAGATGTGATTCTGAGTGCGACTTACTACTACGGCGGAATTAACCCGACTTCTCCCATAGATTATGGAATCGGAGCTATCCCAGTGGACGACGGAACTGTTTCGTGCTAAGAATCCGCTAGCATTTCCTCAGCAACTATCTCGGCAAGATCTTTCACAGACATCTTGGAATTCGCATTTACCCGCATCGAATCTTCAAACATCGAAAGACAGAATGGACACTCCGTGGCAAGCGTTCCTGCCCCGGTTCCCAATGCTTCCTCCGTCCTTATGCTTGCGATCGTCCTTTGTTGGGGAACCTTGTACCAGTAATTAGACCCACCCGCACCGCAGCAGAAGGTCTTCTCTTTTCGTCTATGCATCTCTCTAAGATCTTTGGTTGCAGCGGAAAGAGCTGATCTCGGCTCATCAAAAATGGAATTATACCTTGAAGCATAACAAGCATCGTGCAAAGTCACCGAAATCTCGTTCAGCTTATCCTGAGAGAGCTTTATCCTTCCATCTCTAATCAGATTCGAAATAAGCTGGCTGTGATAGATAACTTCGTAATTTCCACCAAAGGCCGGATACTCATTTTTTATTGTGTTGAAACAGTGCGGACAGCTCGTAATTATCTTTCTGACTTTGTAACTATTCAGCCGCTCAATGTTTTGATAAGCGAGTTCTTGATATCTTCCTTCTTCTCCGAGACGCCTTGCAGGATCTCCGTTACACATTTCTTCACTGCCTAAAATTGCAAATGATATTCCGGCCTGCTTCATTATCTTGGAGAGGGCTTTCGCGACGCTCTGAGCTCTTTGATCAAAAGAAGAGATGCACCCGACCCAGTAGAGATACTCGGCATTCGGATTCGAGCTTATTGTGTCGATTCCCTGATCTCTTGCCCAATCTGCTCTGGAGCTCGAGTTGAAGCCGTACGGATTCTGATTCTGGACCAGATTTTGCAACAGCGTCGATTTGTCTTTGTCCAGCTTTCCCGTATTCACTAGATTCCTGCGAAGGTCGTATACGATATCCAGATGTTTGACAGCTACCGGGCAACTCTGGACGCAGGCCCCGCAGGTCACACAGGACCAAAGCTCTTCTTCCTTAATGCTTTCAAAAGGATCTGGATCTTTGCCTTTTTGCCTTCCGAGAAGGCTTGCCTTTCTTACAAATATTCGCGGAGAAAGAGGTCTTCCGGCCGCGGTCGCTGGGCAAGCCGATTCACAAGCGCCGATCTCGACGCACGAATCAAAAGACAGCTTCTCGTACTGAGGAAATTCGGACATTTTGCTCACCCCAACAGCGACGGTTGAGGCGTCCAACTTGCCCTCCATAACGTCGCTTAGCTTGAAAGGAACTCTGATCATGGAAGGAGGCCTGTCGAAATATTGGATGAGGTTGATGCTTGGCTCGGCGTAGTATAGAATGACAAGCGAGTTTCTGAATATGTTGAGTATGAAATCAGCATTTGTCAGAGTTGAAAACCATGAGACGACCAGCTCGCTCGTGGTCAATAGTATGGCGAGAATCAAGACAAGTTGTAAGTAAGCAGAGGAATTGTTGAATGAGGAATTGGTCCCCAAAAGCTTCTGAGCTTGTTTACTCTCGTTAAATCGCTGCAAGCGCCAAACAAATGCTGCAAACAATCCAGCGATTAGTGGCAGGCTGATAATTAAGAAAATAATTCGAAGCAGAGGGAAAAAGGACCAAAACGGATCCAACAGGGCAATCAAAATCGACACTCCTACGCCTACGACAATCGCGACATGCATTAGGAAGACAGGATCTGTTGAGCGCAGTCGAGCGCTTTCCTCCTTGGTCAGGAGAAGTAATCTGCTTGCTTGAGGTTTCGCACCTAATCTGTTAGACCACCAGAAAAATGCACCAAGAACAGCTAGAACACTTGCAAATGATAAAACATAAGCGACCAGATCTAGCGTGTTACTGAAAAGCGCGAAGACCAAGGCTAGCGACCAGTTTTTGCCCTGAGCGCCTTGGTGAGAGCCGGTACAACCTGATAGAGGTCTCCTACCACCCCATAATCGCATTCCTGGAAGATGGGCGCATTCTTATCGTTGTTTATCGCAACGATGAGCTTCGAATCTCTCATCCCAGTAAGGTGCTGAATTTGCCCAGAAATACCGACGGCAACGTAAAGTTTGGGCTTCACGGTGCTTCCTGAAAGACCGACCTGCCTGCTTTCAGGCATCCAGCCTAGATCAGACGTAAGAGGCCGCGAAGCTCCAATTGCTGCATGCAAAATCCCAGCTAAATCATTCAATAATATCAAGTCCTCCTTTTTCTTAAACCCTCGGCCTGCAGATACGACTGCTTGGGCATTCTTGATATCTACTTCAGCAGAATCTTTTGCCTTTTTTCCCACAACTTTGGATGACCGTGTTTTTGTCTCGAAATTCAAAACACGGACATCTGGCTGAGAGGAACCTGCGGCTCTTTCATTAGCTTTTGGGGCTATGGTGATTACCGCCCCGGATTTCGAACTAACAGTAGAGGTAGCATTTCCTCCCCACACGACCCGATCAGCTGTTGCATGCCCATCCTCAAATCTCAGATTCTGCGCGTCAGTAATGCATCCCAGTTTCAATCTTACAGCTAGTTTAGGTGCAACCTCCTTCCCTCTTTTGGTCGCTCCAATCAAGACGAAATCTGGTTTAGCTTCAAGTGAAATTTGTTCCAAGGCGCTAGTAACAGGCTCTGCAAGAAAATCCTTCAGTGCTGGGTCTTGGATTTGAAAAATTGAGGAGACGCCAGCTACAGAAAGTGTTTTCGAGTTCTCTTTGGGATCTTCATCTCCGACAAGCGCGATAGAGACTTGCGAACCCTGCGATTTCAATGCTGCACTGACGAGCTCGAGTTCTACATCAATATCTTCAGAGTACACTAGAAACCTCATTCTAGTTTACCACGCCTTCCTTCAAAAGAGCGTCTGCTAGCCTCTCAGAGCTTTCACTCGCGGAACCTTCGAAGAGTATTTTCTTTCTGGCGGACTTTGGAACTTGGGTTGAAGTGACTTGAACCAATGAGCCGTTCTTCCCGACTGTTGAGGCTTCGATCCCTAAATCTGATGCTTTCCATTCAACGACCTCTTTCTTTCCTGCGCTCATAATTTGAATCAGAGTAGGGAATCTGGGTTGATTGATTTCTCTTGCAACTGCAATCAAAAGAGGCAAATCGCATTCTACGGTTTCCACGCCTTCTTCCATTAGCCTATCCAGCGTCACCTTGTCTCCCGCAAGAGCTACTTTAGAAACGAAAGTCGCTTGTGGTATTTCCAAAAATTCTGCAAGGGCGGGGCCTACTATACCTGAATAGACATCCGTTGTTCCAGTGGCAGTGATTATGATATCGTATTTTCCAATTCTCTTGATTGCCTGTGAAAGTACGTACGCGGTTCTGATTGCGTCTCCATCTTGAAAAGCGGGATCAGATAATAGACGGGCCTTGTCGCAACCCATCGCAAGAGCTTCTTTCACACTCTTCCTCGCGTCTGCCTTACCCAAACATAAGCCGATCACAGTTCCGCCATTTTTTTCCTTGAGCCTTACTGCTTCCTCAATCGCATTCTTGTCGTCATCGCTTATCTTGGTCTTTGCGCCTTCAAAATTGATCTTATTATTTGCACGATCCACTTTGAGCTCACTCTCATCCACGACATGCTTGAAGCAGACAATGATCTCTACCAAGGTAATGTGGACGACTCTCTCATTCTATTGCAAAAGAATGCGAATTCTCTGCGATGTAATGAATTAGGATATTGACTGGTGGCTCTCTATTTCTTCTTTATGCAAGCACAGTGATTTCTCACGTTCCTCTTGAAAAGAGAGAGCCATTACCACTCCCCAAACTGTCCAAGTTTCCAACCACAGCACAAAGCAGGATAAACACAAAGAAGGCTCATGCATGCCACTAGGATTCTTCCAGTCAACGGTCATTGACTTCCAAAAATTGTGAACAGAACAACAACTACCAACTCAACGACCCGTCTGCTGAGATCCCTTAGCACAACCGAGACATGCTATAACGCCTCGTGCGTCCCCTTCGGTATCACCCGGCCTCTGTGCTCAACTGACCAGCTAGGACCAGCGTAGTTGAGCACTAAAATCGAGGGCTCCAATACATGAACAAAAAGAACACACAACAAAGATTTTGTTAACTTTTTTGCATAAATGGAAGCTTCGAGATGTCCGAAGAAGGCCTTATCAGAAACGAATTTTCGGCTTAGCTCTATGTCGAAATATCGGATAATATGTAAAGCCGTTAGCTCCCTCATCCAAGTTTTAGCGAGATCCGAAATAGACCTTGTTTTCGATTACGAGCCACACGATACCGGAGTGATAGACGCTCTTCACAAGCTTGATAATCCGCTAGATAGAGTACAATTCATTTTGAATACCTTGTATAAGGAATACCAAAGCAAGCTCAAGAACGTGAACATCACGAAAATTGAAGAGATTAGTTTTCCCTAACTTTTCAGATTAATTCATCAACTGAAAATATCTAAGCAGAAAAAGTGGAAGCTTAGCTTGAGCAATTACCCACAGGTATCCAGAACAGGTATTCTATTCCGTGCAAATGAGTTAACAGAATCCACAACAAAACGATACGGTCACAGTCCAGAAAACACCGTTAACTCTCTGTCAGCCAACCTCACCACCAAGCTAAAACGACCGTTCTCAACACAAGAATTATCTTTAGCTCAGAATTAGGATCCTCTGGGAGGGAAAATGAAAACCCGAACTAAGGGAATAATCGCAGTACTTGTTGTCATCGGGTTGATAGCGTTTTTTACTCTTCCTGTTATGTCATTCAACACAGACGGACAAACATTGTTTCTTGGAAAACCATTCACTCCTTACAATTCAAGTTTAGAATGCGCCATCGAAGGTTGCCATTGTGTGTTGCAAGAATCCCTTTCCTCCTATCTTTTTGGAATAGGATACTCTCAGCTTGAAGGTTGCCCCTGAATTCTCCAAGTGAGAAAGAACTGAATTCTATGGGATACAAAACAATAATTTCTGTGATTATAGTCATAATGCTGTTTTCCGTATTAGTTCCTTGCACTCCTGCTGCTCACTTCACTTTTTGTTCAGCAGATAATTGTCGTCCCGTGACTCAATACGCCTCCACTACCTACCAGTACTTCTGTGCTGGAGCGATCTATTCCAATTCAATTGGTTGCCAGTTACCGGGTGCGTGTATCACTCGAAATTAACATATCAAATATCGAACACAACAGACTCCAACTTAGCCGTTCATACAAGCAGTGACCTTAAGGCCGCATAAAGACGACCTTACGACCATGAACACAATAGATCTGAAGCAAAACGGACCTGATACGACAGCCGCAGTAACAGGCTGCCACTGCTGAACAATCCAATCAAACACATACTTATCAAGAAAAAGCTTCGTACTCGTTTCCCAGCAATTTTACGGCGATTTTTTGCTCGAGAATTTGATCTGTGCCTTCATAGATCCTGCAAACCCGAGTATCAACGAGGTGTCTTGCGGGTCTGTTTTCAAACGAGAAACCGTTAGCTCCAAACACTTGAACGGCTCTATCAGCAGCTCTGAAGGAGGCATTTGCGGCGTAATACTTTGCCTGAGCGATCATCCAATCTGCATCGTTCCGAAGCTCGGCATCTTCGGGTTTGATGTCAGACTTGGATTTTAGAAGCGCTGCTTTGTATGTGAGGAGCTTTGAAGTTTCGAGATCGACTGAAATCTTTGCAAGCTCCCTTTGCACCAGTTGATGTTTCCCAATTTTCTTTTTGTGTTGCACTCTTTGTTGGGCATAAGACAGGGTTTCCTTTAGACAATCTTCGATTACTCCGACACAGCCCGCTGCGACAGACAGTCTCCCACTCATTAGTGCGGAATAGGCGACGCTGAGCCCCTTGCCCGGTGGTCCGAGCATGTTTTCCTTAGGCACTTTGCAATCAGAGAAATAAAGAAGGCCCGTGTCGCTGGTAGGGAGTCCCAGCTTGTCTTTGATGGCGGAGGCCTCAAGTCCTTCAGAGCTCTTTTCAACGAGGAAGGCGCACATTCCCTCGCTTTTCCCTTTTGGATAGGCAAAAACTACGTGCAAATCCGCAATAGATCCGTTGGAAATCCAAGCCTTGCTTCCGTTCAGGTGAAAATAATTCCCACTAGGTTCGAAACTTGTTTTTAGCGATGCTGGATCAGAGCCAGCTGTGGACTCTGTCAACCCAAACGCCATGATAATTTCTCCTCTGGTCGTCTTGGGCAAGTACTGCTCCTTCTGTTCTTCACTTCCCCATTTCTGAAGGGTCAGTTGTCCCAGCGAAGTGTGCCCCGATAGGAAGGTCCTGACACCTGTTCCTTCCTGCCCGATCCTTTCAAGAGCCAGTGCATAGGTTAGTGCATCGGCCCCTTGACCATCGCCGTATTTCCGGGAAATCGGAAGGCCCAGTAGATGAGCTTCCTTGAAAATCGGAAGGACTCTGTCATTGAATTTGCGTTCGAGATAGCACTTGTCTTCGATCGGCCGGATCTTCTTGCACGCTTCATCCACTACGTCCAAAATGAGTTTTTGTTCGTCGCTAATCTCAAAATTCATCACACTAAGACTTGAGAGCTCCTTTGATTCTCGAAATTGTTCCTGTTGCATGTGCCATTAAAGAGTGCAGTATCCCAGCTAATAACGTTTGAGTTAGCAAATTGAGCCAATGAGGTTGGAATTGAACTGACATGAACTAGGCAAAAAAACTTCAGTTTGCCAGGCGTTTATAATCAGCGGATCCGAACTTATGTTGGTAGTTTTTATTTTCAGAATTTAGTATCGTTGCCAATATTTCTAGTCCGTCTACGATCCTCGGTCCAGGTCTGCTAAAATAGGCGTTCCCGTCGGCCACAAACACTTTTTGATTACGCACTGCAGGAAGATCCTGCCAACCGTCCAGATTCTTCAGAGTCTCCGCCTCTCGAGCAGCCCGATCCACGGTGAACCCGCAAGGAGCTATTATCAAATATTCCGGCCCGTATTGGCGAACTTCCATCCAATCTACACGCCGAGAGTTCTTTCCATGGAGAGCAAAGGGGTCATCACCGCCTGCCCGGCGAATAAGTTCCGACATCCAGTGACCGCCGGTCATTATGGGATCAATCCATTCCATAAAGAATATTCTAGGAACTCTATCTTTCCTTGACAGCAAGCTTGCCTTTTCGATTCTTGAATTCAAGGAGTTAACAAGCTCTTTTGCCTCTTCTGTTCTGCCGCACTTTGAACCGACCAAGAGGATTGAATCGAGAATGTCTTGCAAAGTGAATGTATCAAGCGAAATTACTTCCGCTTGTTTCCGAAGCTTTGACACAGCTCGATGGATTTCTCCGAATGAAACTGCGCACACCTCGCATAGTTCTTGAGTGAAAATGATGTCTGGCGCAGCTTTGGAAAGAGCGTCAAAATCTAGCGAGTAAATAGGTTCTCTTTTTTCCAGTGCATTCCTTACTTTTTCATCTATTTCCTTGCTGTCTTGTGAAAAAGCAAGTGCGCTTGACGTGAGTCTTGGTTTCTCCTTTGCTTGAGGGGGATAGTCACATTCATGAGTAACTCCGTAAAGCTGATCCTCCAATCCCAGCGCGTAGATGGTTTCTGTTGCACTTGGGAGAAAGCTACAGATTCTCAAGTTATGAGAACTTCTCACTACTTCGGCTGCTATCAATATGAAAAAGAATTCGGTGTTCTCGGAGCAAAAACAGTATTAGGCAAATTTTTGATGGTTGAAAAGAAGCTAGGTTATTGAATTGGCAACACTTCCCGAAAAACGCGTTGCGAAAATCTTTGAACAGATCGACAGGAATAAAAAAATCAAGATCAAGCCTGATATTATTCTAATAGCAAATGACGGAGAGCCTCACATCGACTATTCTTTTTTCTATGTGACAGGATTTCCCAAGGGTCTCTTTGAGGGTTCTTCGCTCCTAGCAAAACGAAACGGAGAGATCTCTGTATTCACTTCTCCTCTGGAAGAAGACATCGCAAAAGCCCATGGGAACGGAATTGAAATTTACGTATTTCGCGATAACGAGAAAGAACAGCTGAGAAAAGTCGCGGATGAACCCAAGATAGTCGGTATCAACCAGCGAGACTTGACTGTTTCTTCCCACAGAAAGTTCAAGTACGTTTTCAAAGGCGCGAGCTTTGTCAATGTGGAAGAAGCTCTTAGCAGCGCACGATCAATAAAGGATCAAATTGAAATCGAAGCAATTCAGAAGGCTTGCAATGTAGCTTCGCGTGCCTTTAGAGATATACCCTCTATCATAAAGGAAGGAATGACTGAAAGCGAAATTGCCGCACATCTTGCGTATGAAATGCAGATGGCTGGCGGATCCGGCATTCCCTTCGAATCTCTTGTGTCCTTTGGAAGGAACAGCGCTCTGCCACATTACTCGGCAGGTCAAGCTAGGCTGAAGAAAGGACAACTTGTGCTCATGGATTACGGAGCGAAGTATGCAAGATATTGCTCAGACATTACCCGCACCGTAATCTATGGCAAGGCCTCTTCTGAACAAGAAAGAATGTATCAGCTTGTAAAAGAGGCGAATAGAGTAGGCATTGAGAATTGTGTACCTGGCATGACTGGAGCTGAAGTACACCTTGCGGCTGCTAAAGTGATTGACTCTACAGAATACAAGGGCCGCTTTATTCATTCTCTAGGGCACTCTCTAGGCCTTGCTGTGCACGATCCCGGGCCTGGACTTTCGATTAAGAACAAGACAGACCTAAAGCCGGGGATGGTCTTAACGGTAGAACCCGGAATCTATGTCCCGTCACTGGGAGGCGTAAGAATAGAGGACGATGTCCTAATTACCAAGGACAAACCCCGGGTGCTCACATCTGCCGCTCGTGAGCTTATAGTAGTCTAAATCTGGTCAAGAGATTTGATCACTCAGGAATCAGGACAGATCAACCGACCCAGCTCTGCCCTCACATTCAAGGTATTGTACGGAGTTTCGTCTGTTGGCCTAGGCCATGTCCGTCGGAGTCTTGCAATTGCTCAAAAGCTTCGCTCGATGAGACCAGACGTAAAGCTCCAGATCGACTTCATCTGCGCTGAACCCGCTCTTTCTTTTGTGAAAAAGAGCGGTGAAAATGTTCTCCCAGTCTCCTCAACCCTTGAGAGCTTGAGCCAATTCATGGAAAAAGAGTCCAAGTCTGGGCGGATCTCCGACATGTCCAAAGTAGCAAGCGAGTCCGAAGAAGGAGCCAAAAGAAACTATCAAGTGATTAAATCGATTCTCAAGAACTACGACGTTTTGATTCAAGACGAATTCGTTGAGACATTATTTTCGTTCATGTGGGAAAAGTTTCCTCAGCTGCCTCAAAAGCGTGTTGTGGTGACAGACTATGTCCGGCTTGAAAGCGAGTCACAAAATCCCGTAACCAAGCTGAAGCTTGGTTATGCAAATCGTATGTTGAAGAAAGCTTATCTGAATCAACAGCTGCGAATTTTCCTGGATACTCCAGATGCGCTTCCCGAAAGCACTGACGTGAGAAAGTGGATTGCGGGTAACTTCCATGTTCTTGGGCCTGTTGTGGAAAACATAGTACCAACCGAGACCAGAGAGGAGCTAATCAACAAATTATTCGGACGAACAGAAGCCAAGTTCATTGTCTTCAACTTGGGTGGAACGTCTATTGGAAAACCTCTCGCGCAGTTCGTAATCAAAAATGCGAATATTTTGAGTGAGAAATTGGATTCCTATCTAGTCGTGCTTTTGGGCCCAAGAATTACTCCATCAGATCTGAGAGAAGTAAAGTCTACGCGAATTTCGCTTATCCCGTTTAGCTTTGACATATTCAAGTACTTCAAGATCGCCGATTGCGTGGTTACTCAAGCCGGGATATCCAGTTTGTACGAGATTGCGTCGATCGGGGCCCCCTGCGTAATTATGCCGATCTCGAACCATTTCGAGCAAAACCAGAACGCGGAACGTTTCGCCAATCGATACGGTTTCCAGATCCTGGAATACGAGGAATTATCCTTGCTCACTCTTCAGAAGGCAGTCGTCAATGCCATAAGTCAGAAGAAATACGAGCCGATGAGACCTACTGCGGCAGCTCAGAGTGCCGCGAAACTAATTCACACTCTGCTAGATCCTAGTCTCGCGCACAACTAGCTGAAACGCTTTTTCAACTAGAGTCTGTAAGAGACTCCAGAATAGATCTTGGCCAAATCTGGCGCGAAAAGTCAATCGCCCGACCTAGCGTCTCAAATTTCAGAGATTGATGCCAGAATGAAGAATTGCACTCTTTGTCGCTTGCATGAAAGCAGAACAAATGCCGTTCCGGGAACTGGAAGAATCGCGGATCTTGATCTGATGCTTGTGGGTGAGGGTCCCGGAAGAAATGAGGACCATGAGGGTAAGCCGTTCGTCGGCGCTGGAGGCAGAGTACTTGATTCGATACTCGAAGCAGCCGGGCTCGACCGAAATGAAATTTACATTACGAACATCGTCAAATGTCGGCCGCCGGAAAACCGCAAACCGCTCGACGATGAAGTCGAAACATGCACCGCGTACTATCTTGAAAAACAGATCGAGCTTTTGGAGCCGAGGCTCATTTGCACTCTAGGAGCGACAGCACTAGAATACTTCACGGGAGAAACAAATATGGCGAAGAATCATGGAAAGCTTTTGCGATCAAAACGTGGGCTCGCGATCTTTTCAACATACCACCCGGCCGCGGTTTTCAGAAGCAATTCTCTAAGAGAGGTTCTTCAAGCGGATATGAAAAAAATTCCCTCAATCTTAGAAAAGCTCAGGGAGCGAGAATATCAGCAGGACATAGCAGAATTTGTGGGTAAGTCTACTTCCTAGATCTGCCCTTCACTCTTGGTGAGCCAGTTTTCTTATGGGCCTTACTCTTTTCATTGACTCTTGTTGCTATAAATTCAATTATGGATTTGAGAGACGAGCCAGGTCCAAAGTTCCCTATAATTCCCAGTTTCTCCAGCTTGGGCTTGTCCGTATCAGGGATAATACCTCCTCCAACGACGATGATATCCGCACCTCCTTTTTTCTTCAGAAATTCCTTTACCTTTGGAAACGCAGTCATGTGAGCGCCGTTCAATAAACTGAGGGCCACTACGTCCACATCTTCGTCAATCGCCATTTGCGCAACTTGTTCTGGCGTGGGAAGAAGACCTGAATAGATAACTTCCATGCCTGCATCGCGAAATGCTCGGCACAGAACCAGAGCTCCTCGGTCATGACCATCCAGACCAGGTTTTGCAACCAAAATCCGGATTTTCTTTTGGCTAGTCTGCTGAAGCATTGTCAGACTCAAATGTTCTCGTATCCTCTAGAATGTTCCGTTTAGTTAAGCATGTTTGTGGCGGAATGAGCGAATTTCCTCTGCAGCCATGAAACGAGCTATTGTAGGATCAGGCGCAATTTTCTGAACAATTGCTATTTCGACACTCGTGTATGTAGAAGCTAGGAGAATCAAGGACGAACAGAACCCCTTAATGACCGTACTTAGAGTAAGGTGGGAAATGAACCAAACCAATTGCATGTAGCAATGGCTATTTCTGAAAATAGATAGCTCTGCCACCGTTTTTTTTATACGACCATGAAACAATGGAGTTAGGGCGCTTCAAACCATTGCAATTTGTATCGTATGTAGAAGCTAGGGGGGAGGGGTATAAATACGTCAGAAAAACCGGTTTTGTTGAATCTTCGAGTGGTGATAATCCACTGTTTAAGTTCGGGTGTTAACATGACATATTTTGTACCTATATTGATGTAGATTTCGCCATCTATTCCCCAAATGTCGATTTCTTGGCAATTGTGTTCTCCAAGTTCTTCAATGATGAGTTTTGACCCGCATCTTTCACAATAAACGAAATCTTGCATGGCTCTTATCGAGTTCCTAATGGTGAAGGATGTTCCCATCCATACTTATTCGCAATTTCCTGAATTTCTTCCGAATACTCAAAGACCATGTTTTCATAGAGTCTCATGAGATCTTTGGAAGCTTGACCTTGCATAGTAGTTAGCATTTGATTGAATGACGCGACAGCTACTTTCTTCGCTGTGTCTAGTGACTCTGACTCTGATTGAGTCAAATCGACCATCATATTTGGTTCCTGATCTTTTCCTCCTGTCCATATCCGCACTTCCTTTTCAGGTGAAAAGATCCTCAGGGCTTTGTAGTTATCAATGGCTCTCGTTATTTCGCTAGAGAGTATTCTGGCCGCTCGATGTGAAATTCTAACCTCAAATTTCAGCTCTCGACCTGGTAAGGCGAACTTATCAGGATGAGGCTTTTCATTATTCCTTTTGGGAAATAATGTGTCTCGATAGAAGAAAAGAGAGACAAATCCATCTTGAGGATGCGTATAAGCTCCATCAACCACTATCGTTTGAAAATCCTCATCGTGCTTTAGGTAGTCTGAATCGTCTGAGTTATTTGCCACTTAGCTTATCACCTTTGATTCTGTCGCCTCGAATCTTATCACCTCTGACCTTGTCAGCTTTGATTTCGCTTTGTCTTGGTTTATCCCAGTACGGACTTTTGCACTTTGGGCAAATAGTGGGATCTCCCTCAGTATCCGAATGAGGAACCCACTCATGACCACAACGCAAGCATCTGTAACCTTCAATGAGAGTTTTCGGCATAAGTCGGATTGCACAATTCCACTATTTAACTATACCGAATTGGTATGTTCAACTTCACGCTTCCAATTATGCAAACCGAAAGCACAATACTAATATATCATATTGTATATACCAAATTGGTAGTGTTGCATTAACACATTGAGCGACCAGAACTCAACCAATAACTTCAATTCGGATGCTAGGATGACGAGAGGTCTTTCTTTGTTTGAGAACAAGGGAAGAAAGATTCACGAGAATGAGGACGGTAGCTTTTCCGTTCCCTCTCAGACTAGCTCAGACCTTTCTTATGAGGTTCGGCTATTGGGATCTAGATTCGTTTGCACTTGCCCAGACTTTGAACAAAGAGAGATTGAGTTTTGTAAGCACATTCATGCGGTTAGACTCTGGGTAGCCAGTCAAACATTCCTCAAAGAGAAACCAAAGCCAAAAGTTTTCGCTGAGGATGCGATTCAATGTCCAAAGTGTGCATCAATTCGGGTGATCAAATTCGGTCATGCAGACAACAAGCAAGTTTTCAAGTGTCGAGATTGTGGTAAGAAATTCCGAGAGATTTCTCTCTTAAGGAAAGCTCACTACTCACCCGAATTAGTTACGCTCACTTTGGACTTGTATTTTTCGGGTATATCGTTAAGAAAAGTAGCTAGGATGGTCTCGGCTCAATTCCACATTGACATTCACTATTCCACAATTTACGTTTGGATTGAGAAGTACATCCCTCGAATTTCCGAATATGTCAATTCACTTTCGCCTCAGCTTTCAGAATCGTGGCACGCTGACGAACTCTTTGTAAAAATGAAAAGAGGAATCGATCATGTAACTAGCGATAAGAGAAGCTATGAACATATCGCTTTTCTTTGGAATGTAATGGATAGAAAAACTCGGTTCTTATTAGCTTCAAAGCTTTCAAGATACCGAGATGACAATGGAGCTTTTCAAGCCTTCAAGGAAGCTCGCAATAACTCGCATGGTCAATATCCTGAAAAAATCTTCGTTGATGGAGCTAATGCGTACAAGAATATCGGTGTCGGCATGCACGTTAAGGGATGGAATCCTCAAGTTATCGCGAAGGTCGGAATCAAAAAGCCTCATGCCACAAATAACCGAATTGAACGCTTGAACGGTACTCTCAGAGAAAGGGTAAAGGTTACTCGTGGATGGAAAAGTATGGAGACACCGCTGGCCGAAGGTCAGAGGATTCACTATAACTTTGTAAAGCCACACGCAAGTTTAGAAGGCATGACCCCAGCTCAAAGAGCTGGCTTGGCGATTCCGAATGATTGGATGACTTTGCTAAAACAGTCCATTAACAGACAAAGGACTTTACCATCTTGATTTTTGGTAATAGTGAATATTAGGTAGTTTGTTTCAATCTTCTTCAGAAGAATTATGAATAGAAAGCGAGTCGGACTCATTGCTGGGTTGATAGTGACACTCGCAATAATCGGTCTAACGATCTATTCCGTTTATTTCACTACCACTACTAACCAAGTATATTGTACGGGTCAGAGATTCGTCAATTTTGGTTTCGGAAGAAGAGAAAATTCTACAACAACCTTTACGACAACAAACAAAAACACAGAACCCGTTGGATTCAAGTATTCCACCGCCTACAATATTACCAATTTTGGCGGAGCTATGTGGGAAGAAGATAACTGTACGTATGTCAGGTGAGGTGAGCACCACCCGAAATTCAACACGAGCTTTCAACACCTTGAAGATTCAACAAAACCGAAAAACCGGTTTTGTTATCATCTTCGAGTGAAAAAAGAAGCTTAGCTATATTTCTTAAGTAAACGGAGCACTCTAGAACATTGGAAGTTTAATATTCGTTTGCAGTCTAAGCCAGAACAGGCTCTTTCCATCCTCCGAAGGCCCGCCTTCCCACATCCATTATCTCCTGTAGGGTTGCATAATTCTTCACAGCTTCGAGCATAGGTTCGATCGAGTTTGCGTTCGGATCTTCGAAGGCCCTTCTAAGCGCTTCAAGGGAGGCCTTGACTTTCTTTTCATCCCTTTTTTTCTTGAGAGTTTTGACTTTTGACGCAACCTTTCTCTGCACTTCTCTATTAACCTTGAGATATTTGATCGGTTTTTCCTCGGCGACAATGTACTTGTTTACGCCGACAACGAACTTTTCGCCATTTTCCATTTGCTGGCTTTTCGTATAGGATGTGTTTGCGATTTCACGCTGCAGATATCCCTGTTTGATTGCTTCAAGCACACCGCCCAGTTGGTCGATCTTCTCGAAGTATCTGTAGGCTTGCTCTTCCATTTCGTTCGTAAGCCATTCGAGATAATACGAGCCTCCTAGCGGATCAATGACATCTGCAACTCCCGTTTCTTCGGCTATTATTTGCTGGGTTCTAAGAGCCACCGTGACTGCCTCCTCCGTTGGAAGAGCCCAGGCTTCATCATAGGAATTGGTATGAAGTGACTGCGTTCCTCCGAGCACAGCGGCAAGTGCTTCGATCGTGGTCCTGATTATGTTATTCAGCGGTTGTTGCCATGTGAGCGACACTCCGGAGGTCTGTGTATGAAACCTCAAAAGCAGGCTTCGTGGATTTTTTGCGCCGTACCTTTCTTTCATGACCGTGGCCCAGATTCGCCTTGCTGCCCTAAACTTTGCAATCTCTTCGAAGAAATCCATGTCGCAATTGAAGAAGAAAGAGAATCTAGGCACAAACGAATCCACATCCAGGCCAGCATTTTTCCCGAGTTCAACATATGAAAATCCGTCCGCAAGTGTAAACGCTAGTTCCTGCACTGCGCTCGCGCCCGCTTCTCTAATGTGGTAACCAGAGATTGAGATGTAGTGCCAGAAAGGCATGTTTTCGGTACAAAAAACCATCATGTCTCTGATGATGCGTAAATGTGCTTCGGGAGGAAAAGCCCACTCTTTTTGGGCGATGTATTCCTTCAAAATGTCGGTCTGTACAGTGCCTCGCAATTTTTGAAGAGGCACGCCTTGGTTTTGCCCCACGGCCGCATACATGCATGTGAGTACGGCTGCCGGAGCGTTGATGGTCATCGACGTGCTTACTTGGTCTAGGGGAATTCCTTTGAAGATTGTTTCCATGTCCTCCAGCGAGGACACAGATACGCCGCATTTTCCGACTTCGCCCTCAGCTCTGTCGCTGTCAGCATCATAGCCGTACAGAGTCGGCATGTCAAACGCGATCGATAGTCCCGTCTCTCCTTCTTTCAAGAGATATTTGAGGCGCTTGTTCGTATGGTCCGCTGTTCCAAAGCCGGAGAACATTCGCATAGTCCACAACCTTCCCCGGTACATCGAGGGATATACTCCGCGGGTGTATGGATAATCTCCCGGAAGGCCCAACTCATTCTCGTAGGAAGAGCCCATGTTATCCAGAGGAGTGTAAAGGCGCTTTAGTGGAACTCCAGAAGCATTTTCAAAGACGTCCTTTCTCTCTGAAAGCTGAGAAATGTAAGGCTCGAGAATTTGTTTTTGCCAAGCCTGAACTTTTGCCCTCAAAGAATCAAGTGTTTCGTTAGACAATTCATAATTGGTTGACTTTTTTCGCTGTTCAAATTCCTTCAGTTTCTCTGACCAGAAAGAATCCTTTGCCATCAATTTGTCACTAGTCCATTACCCAAAATGGAATTCTGTTCCTATTTGCTCGAACCAATAACAATCGGTGATATTTCATCGTTTTGCAAGAGGGGAAACCTCTTTCCCGACATCGAGGATTTATGGCTGCCTTGCTTATTATATGAATGACTCTAGATCTTCATCTAGCCTTCAATAATCTTTTGGTGTAGATCCATTGAGGGTTTAAGTCTCTTTCACTCTCAAGTTGGAAGCTTATTCCTAGCTAGTTCTTGATGATCTTACAGACCCCGACTTTGCCAAGTTGCGTACCGAGTGCCATCCGTACAAAGACTACAGCTGTCGTAATTCGAAAAAGTATCGGACTGCTTTGCAGTTCTCATCCGTCTAACTTTTGCGTCGAAACTGTAAGTTGATCTGTTCTCGCAGCAGGAATCTTGTTTCTGTTTTTCCTTGCAAGGTCGCATAGCATGTCCGAATGGATGTTGAGTCCGATGTTTGTTAGGTTGGAGATATGCTCGCTCGCGGTGAGATAGACAATCTCGCATATCTCGCGCTCAGAGTAAAAGCGCCTCATCCGGGCAAATGTTGTTGGGTCGACCTTCTTCTCTTCTGTGAGCTCTGTCACGTAGTCAAGAGCGGCGCGTTCCGCTTCTGAAAAGAGGGGGCTCGTTCTGTAGTCTTCCAGCTCATTGAACTTTGCTTCGTTCATCGATTCTTTAATGACGTACCATTGAGTTGCGTCGATGCAATAAGCGCAGACGTTGATCTGCGCGACCCTCGCCCGGATCATTACCGCAGTCTCATGCCGCAGTGTCAGCTTCTTGTCCAAACTGTACACTTTGCCGTACAGCTGACCAAACGAGGTTGGTAATCGAGCTGCGAAGACTTTGATCGGCGTGAACCTTTCCCCGAATTGGCGGCGCGAAAAGTAATACACCAACTTCATCATAAATCCGGATGGCTTTTCGATCGGGGTAAGGAACGGGGCATCTTGAGATCCTGCTTCTCTTGGAGAGAACGGTTCTTCTTTTGTGAGAGTCACTTTTTCTTTCACGTCTTTATCGAACATCTTCGAGGTGATTTATTTCACTCCCTAGCGCGAACGGGAATTGCGACAAGCTTATGGCAGGGATGCCGCTTTTTTCTTCTTGCCTTGCTTAGCCTGGATGACCTTGACATGAAAATAATCAAGGAGCTTGGGGGCTCTAGGCCACCGCTATGGAACGTGAGGGAGTCTTACTCTAATATTTCCAAGAGGTTGGGGGTCGACGAAGAGACAGTTAGGATGCGCGTCATTAGGGCGAAGGAACGAGGCTTCCTTCCGGCGTGGCTCGTGATGGTGAATCCTTTGCTTCTTAATTGCCGTGAGGCCCATCTCACTATAGAGGTGAGGGAGGAAGCTAGCAAGGCTGACGCTATCTCCAAAATCAAGATGCTGGACGGTGTGTATTACATTGATGATTTTCGCGGTAGAGAGATCACGGTTGGAATGTATTACGAGAACGGCAAGTCTCTTGCGCGGAGGGTCGAGCAAATTGAGACGATCTGCGAGTCCCAAAAGTTGGCTCTCTGGGACAGCCCGTTTCAAGGACCCGATTTACGGATGAACCGTCTCGACTGGAGGATAATCGACGCCATGGGACAAGATGCTAGGAGAGATCTGGACGAAGTGGCGAAGTTGCTCGGAGTGTCAGCTCGCACCGTGCAGAGGAGGTTGTCAGCTATGAAGGAGGGAAGAGCGATCTATCTTTCGCGGCCGCCCAATGTAAATGTGGTCGGAGGATTGATGTGCAATTTTCTTATCTTCTGCCCGGACCGTGGTAAGAAAAGAGCTGCCGATGAAGTGATCCTCTCGACAATAAGCAGGATAGGCGCCACAGACACCTTGCCTGAAGAGTACTCCACCTTCGGAATATCCTGCGAAAACTTTGCCGAAGCCGACAAGGTAACGGAGAAGATCAAAGCAGTCTATGGAGTCGAGAGCGTGAGAATGCGCATCGTGAAGGATATCATCTTTGTTGAAGACTGGCTACGATATCAGATAGCCATGCGATTTTGAATTTTTTTTGCGAACCTGTATGGATAGAATTACGTTTGTTCTAATTCATGTCCTAAGAGGCGCAGAACTTGAACCCAAAATGAGTTCAAGTCCCTCCGAGCCCATCTTAAGCCCATACCGAAGAAGTTAACTCTCCGAAAGAACAATAAGCCCTTTAACCTGATTTTTATTCGGAGCCCCAACTGGAAAGAGGCCGTCATGAAATTCTGCACTAGCTGTGGAAAACAAAATGACGATCAAGCTGCATTTTGTACGGGCTGCGGGCAGAGATTTTCCAGCGATTCAAGTTCCCCAAGTGCTCAGCAACAAGAACAACCTTGGACAAGCGGCCAATCGACTCAACCTACGAATTTGATGTTTACTACCGAGCGGGAACCTGGTGCCCACCAGCACATGCTGACAGATGTGTCCCTCAAAGATGCTAGCGGAAAAGTCTTGCTTGTGGCAAGAAAACAATCTCTTCTCCATGAGAATTACAATCTGGTTAACGCACAAGAACAAGTAGTGGGTTATATCAGTTCAAAGCGCCATTTAACTAACATTTCATTGAATGTAGAAAACGACACGCATAGTGTACAACAGATCATCAAAGTTAGTACTGAACATAGGCGGGGCATTCCCCCGAACTGTTGGGTCGAAGACACCAGCGGAAACAAGCAGCTCTCGATAGTATACACTAACAGCTTTTTGGGATTCTTCGCTGCCAAGGTCCCCGATGGCTCAAAGCTCTTTGAGGCCTCTCTGAACAGTGAAGCCGGTGGAATAAGAGCGGAACTAGACGCACTCTCACACAGAGCTTATTCTATCAATCTCTTTGATACCGGTTTCTCTGCTATTATGCTACTCTCAATCTTGGTGGCCCTTTATAGTGCAGGATAAGTCGAGGAATTCAATTCGAAGGGCGAGAATGTACTTAGTGGAAGTGGGCGCGATGGCTGAGCTTGCCTAGCTCAGGGAGATTTCATTCTAATGCAAAACACACGTCAACTTGTTCGCAGCAGATTATCGTACAATTGATCCAGTCTTGAAAGCAGACCCGCAATAAAGTTGTCCAAGTCTACTTTTTTCAGTGTTTCCAGAGAGTAACTCGTCGCTATTTCTCTCATTTCGCCTGTCCAATTCTCCCCATTATTGAGATCAACGCCGATACCTACGTAAGCTATCGCGGAATCTCCCTTTAATTCGCTGTCAATTAGAACTCCGGCTATTTTCTTGCCCCGGCAGATCACATCATTCGGTGCTTTGATAGCGCAGCCTTTTAGATGGCAATCCATTTCGAGACTGTCTCGAATCACTTGCGTAATCAGTGGTGCAATCTTATCCATGATTTCCGCCCTGTTCGGAACCAAGGTAATTGAAAGATACAATCCCCCTTCGTCCGAGTACCAGTTTCTTCCCTCTCTTCCCCTGCCTTTCGTCTGAACATTGGCAACAACAAAATCCCCTTCGTTTTTGCTTCCAAGTTCTTTGACCAGACAATCTTGGGTAGAATCAATGGATGGAATACAAACCGGATTTAGAGCTTTTAGTCGAATGAAAGGGAATTTGGAAAGTTTCTCACGGAGCCGTTTTTCCCTTTCTCGATCGGTTAGCAAGTAATATTCCTTCACTTGAATGAGAAAAGATACGACAAACGCAACAATTTATACGCAGATAAGTGCTTTTTCTCTGCAAAGACAAGAGAAGAAAGACCGTCAAAATGAGCAACAAACAAGAACCAATATCTGAAGACATGAATGAAAATTCGACCAACCAAAGACTGGAGGAGATGAACAAGACAGCCGAACTGGGAGGTGGCGAAAAACGAATCAATCAGCAGCATAAAAAAGGAAAAAAGACCGCCCGGGAAAGGATTGCACTTTTGCTTGACGAAGGCTCGTTCGTTGAAATTGACAAGTTTGCCGTCAGTCCCATGAGTGAGTCTGACGAAGGCAAGCACTATGGCGATGGAGTTGTCACAGGATACGGCACAATTGACGGCAGGACCGTTTTTGTTTTTTCGCATGATTTTACCGTGTTCGGCGGATCCCTCGGTGTAATGTTCGGCCAAAAAGTCGCCAAGGTCATGGACCTCGCTCTTAAAGCGGGGGTGCCAATAGTGGGGTTGAACGATTCGGGCGGAGCAAGGATCCAGGAGGGTGTCCAGAGCCTCGCGGCTTACAGTCAGATTTTCTTTCGAAACACGATTTCTTCAGGAGTAATTCCTCAGATTTCTTTGGTGTTGGGGCCTTGCGCGGGCGGGGCAGTTTATTCCCCAGCTATGACCGATTTTGTGATAATGAGCGAAAAGTCGAGTTACATGTTCATCACCGGGCCCGATGTTGTGAAAGCAGCTCTAGGTCAAGACGTTACTTTCGAGGAGCTGGGGGGCCCGGACCCGAGCTCGGCAGAAAGCGGAGTAGCTCATATTGTTGCACCGTCTGAGGAAGATTCCTTCACACTCACTCGCCAGCTTTTGTCCTTCCTTCCGGCAAACAACTCGGAAGTTCCCCCAAGGCTGGAACCCTCAGATGATCCCAATCGTGAGGATCGCTTGCTAGACTCGATTGTGCCCACTGACTCTAACAAACCCTATGAAATGAAACAAGTAATTTCAGCGGTATTGGATGAGAATGACTTTCTCGAGGTGCACGCACGCTGGGCCCCAAACATAATCGTGGGTTTCGGAAGACTAGACGGAGAAAGCGTAGGGGTCGTGGCAAATCAACCATCGTACCTTGCCGGAGCTTTGGACATAAACTCATCTCAAAAAGCTGCCAGATTTGTCAGAACCTGTGACGCATTCAACATTCCGATTGTTACGCTCGTCGATGTTCCCGGATATATGCCTGGGACCGAGCAGGAACATGGGGGAATCATCAGGCATGGATCCAAGCTCTTGTTTGCATACTGTGAAGCCACGGTACCTAAAGTCACAGTCATCACAAGAAAAGCCTACGGCGGAGCGTACTGCGCGATGGGAAGCAAATATTCCAAAGCTGACCTAAACTTTGCCTGGCCTTCAGCGGAAATTGCGGTAATGGGTCCTGAGGGAGCGACTAACATAATCTATCGCAAAGAAATTGAAGAGTCAAGCGATCCTTCGATAAGGGAGCGACTCGTAAATGAGTACAAGTACAAATTTGCAAATCCCTTCATTGCGGCAGAAAATGGAATAATAGATTCCGTCATAAGACCCAGCCATACTAGAAAAGAACTGATTATGGCTCTGCGTGCTTTGAAAAATAAGAATGAGCAACGACCAGCCAAAAAACACGGAAATATTCAGCTTTAAATTGGGAGGAATCAGGAAGCGCGCCGGATTAAGCAGAAAGGGATTTGGTCGAATGTTGAGACCCGGCTTCGATTGGTATATATTAACATTTGATGGTATTAAATGGTATTAAATGACAATACTTAAGTACTGCCGTTGTGCATAGGATGGATGGAGGGGAAAAGCAACATGATGCCGGAAAAGAAGATGGAAAGCGACATAATGCTCGGTTTCAAGAACACTTACCTTGACATAATCGACCAGTCTGTCACCTTGAGCAAGAAAATGTTCGGAGCGGCATTCGACGCAGAAACAGACATGATAAGAAAACTGGGCGAGCACGATCCGATAATTAATCAAAACATCCAGATGTTCGAATCAGTAACAAAGGATGCAAACCTAGGAATCAAGAACATGAGAGCAATGATGACTGCTTTCGCAGATGCGTCGATCGCTTGGCAGAAAGTCGCACTCGACTCGCAAAAGGCTGCGATTCAAACTTACGCGAACTGGGTAGAATCATTCCGAGCTTATGTTCCAAAAAACTAGCGGGGTAGCCGTTCCAATTAGAGTCGCTACTCTGCTACCTTTTTTTTGTCGCGTTAATTGCTCTATCTTTTATTTTTCTGAAACTGCTCTTTTCGCTCTTTGAGAATGCTTCTCTGGGGCAGGGGTGCTTTCTTTGGTTTCAGAGTGCACCAAAATCCAATTTATGATCTTAGGCCACAGATCCTTGTGAGCTTTTCCGCTCACTGAAATTCCAATGTGGCCTGAGGGAAAAGAGATAATCTGCTTGTCTTTACTGGAAATTAAATCGTTCAGCGGCTCGCTAGACTCTGGCGGGACGAGATTATCATCGCTACCCATCAGGTTCAGAAACGGCATCGCGATTTTCTTCAAGTCTACTCTTTCCCCATTGACCATAAACTGATTCTTGACAAGCAAGTTCTTCTGATAGAGTTCTTTGACAAACTGGCGATAGACCTCGCCAGGAAGGTCTGGGCTATCGAAGATCCACTTCTCCATCCTTTCAAAGTTCTTCACGTAATCCTTGCTGTGCATATTCTCGTAGTATTTCACATACTTGTCAGCGAGGAGCCGCACGGGATCCAGCATGAGGAAGCTTGAATTCAGAAAACTCGATGGAACATTTCCAAATGTGTCTACGACCTTGTCTGCATCGATGTATTCGCTCCAGAGGTTGATGAGACTGGTTCGCGTTGAAAAGTCGATGGGGGCAGCCTGAACTATGAGATTCTTGACCTTCGAAGGATTTAGGGCAGCGTATATCGTTGCGAAGGTTCCGCCCATACAGTATCCTTGCAGATTAATCTGCGATTCTCCGCTAGCATTTCTAATGTAGTCGACAAAATGATCTATTACCTCAATCTCATCTTCGATTGATTCGTATCTGTCTGAAGGACGCGGGTCTCCCCAATCCACAACGTAAACGTCAATTCCGCCCTCAAGGTACCTCCTGATAACGCTGCGTTCACGTTGCAAGTCTAGTATATAGTACCGATTTATCATAGCGTATATGATGAGAACAGGAACGGGATTGCGTTTGTCGCTCAGCTGTTTGTAGTGAAGGAGTCTTTTTCTCCCCACTTTATGGGCGACCTGAAACGGAATTCTATCAGTCTCCGTCGGGACTTCATAGAGTTTTTCCCCTTCCTCACTTTCTCTTTTCTCGTCTTCGCTCATCGTCTCTACTTCTCCAATCGTTTCAGCTGATGTTGCCATCATTCGTTCACACTTTTTGATTTTTCATCCTTCGCTTTCGTTGTTTGTCTGCCAATCTGCTTTTTGAGATCGTGCAGCTCTTTGTAGACCCTTTCGATCTCGGACCTCGTCGGAATATTCATCATGGTGTAGAATTTTTCCATGATCTGATCAGCTTTTTTCCTGGTATCGAGTGCCTTTGAGAGAAACGAACCCAGTTTCTTGGAAAAGTCCTCATCGTGTAGCAGGCGATCCATCTCGCGCTCTGCTTCTTGCGTCCACAGAGTGTAGGACTGTCTCGTGAGTTCTGCCGGCGTCGTTGTGTCTGTTACCTTGCTTGCGGCACTCGATAATTTTTCCAGAATGGAAGTGTTAGTCCTGAACCACATTCTTGAAAAATCCACACAAAGGTCCGCCCATTCCTTCCAGAGGTCAACTGAACCCTGCATTAATTCAAAGTAATCTTTCTGAAGCGTTGTTCCTGGCCCGCCTGTACCTTGAAACATCAGGATGGCCGGAAACATTGAAGTCAAGGTATCGCTGAAACTTTTTAGCGGATCCTTTCCCAAGGAGCCGGGCGCCTTTTGTTGCTCATGCTGAAAGAAAGGATTTGCTTGTTGCATGCCCCCAGCAAAAATTGAGGACCATGACGACAAAAAGTTTCTCGAGGCTTCTAGCCAAACATCATACATTTTCTCCCTTGTTTCTTGTGACATTTTTACTCCGAATCACTATCCCCATAAAATTAGTGTAATTGATTACTCTACTTTCTCTCACACTTTAATATGTTCGTCTGAACGTTTTCCTTTCTTTTCACTTGTTGGCATACTTTTTTTCATCATTAATCTCTTCACAAACTAGGAGCTTAGTCTGACAGCTCAAAGAAGATTCTTGGCCTTTCCTTTTCAGGGCTTATCGGTCGTATGCTATCGGCAGAAGCAGCTTGCACCACTTGAAATTTCACTCTCACGTCTCTTCCGTACGAAATCTTCGAGCTATCAGAGTTTAACACCACGCCGAGAACATTTGCGCCTTCGACCAAGTTTACGAAGGCGAGTGTATACGGCGCATTCATCGGATAGTCTCTCGATTTTGAATATACATCCGTATAAGTGATGATCTTTCCCTTCCCAGAAAGCTCGACGACTTCCAAATTGGCAGAAAGACAGACTCTGCAAGTGCGTCGGGGCGGGACTGTCAAGTGGCCCTGATCGCATTTGAGACCAAGCAGTTTGCCTGCTTTAGCTTCGCGGTAAAATGCGTCTACAGTCAGTTTTTCAACCACGTCTTTCGTTTCCTCCTTTCCTTCACCTTTTCAATTACTTCGATGCCCTGAAGATATGGACGCTAACGTCAAGTCCCGCGCCCCCCATCGAATGCGTCATCGCACTTTTCGCATCCTTTACACGCCTGCTGGGTGCAATTTTGGTTGCTCCCTCTCCAAGTTGGTTAAACACTTCGTAGGCCTGCCCTATTCCACTCGAGGCAATCGGATGTCCTTTGGACTTTAGTCCCCCGGATGGATTGACAGGGATCGACCCATCGATCTTCGTTTCTCCGCTTTCGATGAGCTTTCCACCATCGCCCTTTGCGCACATTCCAAGATCCTCATAAGCAACTATTTCGTTTATCGTGAACGCGTCGTGAACCTCAACTAGGTCCATGTCGAAAATGTTCTGACCTGCCATCTCGAGAGCTTTCTTTGCCGCTATTCTTGTGGTTTTGAATCCTACTAATTCATCTCTGAAAACGACATCGCAGTCACTTGCCTGAGCAGTTCCAATGATCTCAACTGGAGAGTCTGTGTACATGCGAGCCATCTCAGGTTTGCATATTGCAAGGCAGCTTGCTCCATCAGCGATCGGAGAGCAATCAAGCAGCTTGAGAGGGGTGCAGACTTTACGAGATTCCAACACATCTTTGACCGTAACAATCTTTCTAAGAAAGGCTTTAGGGTTCTCGAATCCATTCCGGTGATTTTTCACGGCGACGAGAGCAAGCTGTTCTTCCGTTGTGCCGAACCTTCTCATATGTTCGCGGGCTACCAGAGCATTGAGTGCAGGGAGTGTGCAACCATTCCAGGCTTCAAACGGCCGGTCCGATCCCATCGAAAGCACTTCTGAAACATCAGGAGTCTCAAGCGTGGTCATCTTCTCCACTGCGCCGCACAACACGACATCAAATGTGCCAGAGAGTACCCCGAGCATCCCCTGCCGCAGGGAAGACGCCCCCGAAGAGGATATTGTCTCTACTCTCACCGAAGGAATGTTGGGGAGACCATAGTTGTTCGAAAACCCAGTCGGAGTATTTGCCTGATGCTCGAAGATTTCAAAACTCTGACCGACATAGAGAGCGTTAACGTCTTTTTTCTCCAATTTGGGGCAGTTCAGAAAGAGCTCATCTAAAGCCTCGTTGAACAGCTCTCTTCCGGAAAAGCCATCCCTTTTTCCGTAAACAGCGCAACCGGCCGAGACGATTGAGCATAATGCCTTTGCTGACGATGCTTTTTTCATGGGCTATGGGTCACTACCTCATTATCGGTAGTTATCGGCTTCTTACTGAGCAACAAAATTACGCCGCTTCTCTTGCCCCGACTGTTTCCAACAAGATATTCTATCGGGTCATGCCTTCTTCTTTTAGCTCTTCGAAGGATTACAGCCAGGGAATGTTCCTTACAATAGTCATCAGTCTGATTTCTTATATAGTTTAACGAATTCGGTTCTTCACTATCAAAATTGATAATCGTCTGCCACCATTAAATACGAGAAATCGCACATCGTAGTTTAGTGCACTTTGAAAAATCTCCGAAGCGATTTGCTATTTGGAAGAAGTTCTTATTCCTGGCGACATACACACTCAAGAGAAACTGAAGGGGCTCGATGACCTAAACAAATTAGCAGAGTTTCCTGGTAGCAGGGAAAAGGTCGAAGAGCAACACCGAAAGGGAAAGCTGAGTGCGAGAGAAAGGATCAACCTTCTGCTCGATCCAAGATCTTTTCAGGAGCTTGACAAGCTTGTTACACACCGCGCTAGCGATTTTGGATTAGAAAAGATCAAGCCCTTTGGAGATGGGGTCGTCACAGGATACGGGAAGATCAAGGGTAGATTAGTCTACGTATTTGCGAGTGATTTTACCGTCTTCGGCGGTTCCTTTGGCGAGGCGCATTCCAAGAAAATTGTGAAAGTAATGGACCTTGCCCTAAAGAACGGAGCACCCATAATTGGTTTGAACGACTCTGGTGGGGCGAGAATACACGAAGGTGTAATGAGCCTTGCCGGAGTGAGTGAGATCTTCTTCAGAAATACGCTTTGCTCAGGAACGGTTCCTCAACTTAGCGCGATCCTCGGACCTTGCGCGGGCGCCTCCGTCTATTCCCCAGCTATGACAGATTTCATCATCATGGTAAGAGGCACGAGCAACATGTTCGTGACGGGGCCCGATGTGGTGAAGGCAGCGCTTTTCGAAGATGTAACCTTTGAAGAGCTGGGAGGAGCAGATGTCCACGCATATGAGAGTGGGGTTGCAGATTTTGTCGTCGATAGCGAAGCCGAGTGCATCTCACTTCTGCGCAAGCTCCTCTCGTTTCTTCCTCAGAATAATTCCGAAAGGTCTCCCCATGTCGAGACGGGCGACCCCGTTGACAGGAGAGACGAAGAGCTACTCGGAATTGTCCCCGGCGAACCAAACAAATCCTACGACATGCGCGACCTCATCAAAAGAATCGTTGATTGTGAGGATTATCTCGAGGTGCGTGCGAATTGGGCGCAAAACGTTACCGTTGGGTTCGCGAGACTGGGCGGAGAAAGCATTGGCGTCGTCGGCAGTCAGCCTAGAGTACTGTCAGGCGTGCTCGATGTCGACAGCTCAAAGAAGGCGGCCAGATTCGTGAGGTTCTGCGATGCGTTCAACATACCCATTATCACATTCGTCGATGTCCCAGGATACATGCCTGGAACCGAGCAAGAACATCGAGGTCTGATTAAGGAGGGCTGCAAACTGCTCTTCGCCTACTGCGAAGCTACAGTCCCGAAGGTAACTGTCATAATTAGAAAAGCATACGGCGGCGCGTACTGCGCGATGGGTTCAAAGTACAGTAAAGCTGATATTAATTACGCATGGCCAACAGCGGAAATTGCAGTGATGGGACCAGAAGGAGCCACAAATATAATCTTCAGAAAAGAGATGGCTGCGGCTGTCTCTGCGACGGAACGCGATCACATCAGACATAACCTTACACGCGAATACAGGGAAAAGTTCGCAAATCCATACGTCGCTGCCAGCAGAGGAATTATTGATGAAGTGATCTACCCGGAGGAGACCAGAATGAAAATTGCGGCCGCGCTAAGTTCCTTGGCGGATAAGAGGGAGTTTCGACCACCGAAGAAACATGGAAACATTCAGCTGTAACCTTACCCTTTCTATGTTAATGGACAGTTGACAGTCCGATGGCAGAGTCACTTGGCAAAGATCCGCCTAAAGAAGATAAAATTCTGCTTGAGGAAGGAGTAATCATCGCGGCTGCCCTAATTGCGCAGAGATTTCATGCGAAGCCTAATTCGGAAAAAAACTCCACAAGCTCGAACTTTGGAGATGCATCTCGAGCCCGGAGTCCGCTAATACAGGGAGATTCGAGGTTCTATGATGTGCTTTGAGATCCGATCTGAAGGCCGGCGATTCTTTGTTGAATATGAAATAGTCGATGATAGGACAGTCGTCAGAGTTGACGGCGGAAGGGAGCGCATTGTGAGACTAGAAGAGACTACTGAAAATGGGATTCTGAGCGCCTATCTCGACTTGGACGGAGGGCCCCGAACGGTTCGCGTCCTCGACGCAAAAGGTCCTGTGCTTTGTCTCTGCGTCGATGGAGCAAATATGCAATTCGAAAGGACTCCAATGACCGAGCTAAATTCTAATCCCGCCAGCAGGGGAAATGCGATTCAAGGCTTCCCGGAGTTCTCGCAGAAAAAGATGCAAAATGCCAGTGAGCGGTCTAAAAAGGATCCAAATGCGCTAATCTCGCCTTTTCCAGGAAAAGTCATTGCAATAGCGGCGACGTTAGGGCAGCGTTTGAGTGTGGGAGAGACCATACTAGTTGTGGAATCTATGAAAATGGAAACGAAGATCCTAGCAGAAAAGGAAGCAACTATTGTCGAGATTCTTGCGGCTCAAGGAGAGTCTATCAAGAAAGGACAGGCTCTTGTAAGATTCCAATAGGCAAATCGTGGCATATCCTTCGAGAAAAGAGAAATTGAGCCAGAAAGCGGCCGCAAGCGCGAAATTGCAAGGAGAGCGCCCGTCTTTATCGAAACATGTTTCCTTCTCATCGAAACTATTGAGTCAAAATTGGAAGAGTCGAATTCAACGGACTTCAAGGATCCTTGCCGATGATTATCAATTTTGATAATCGTCTTCCAGCTTTTTATCATCCGGTTGCCAACTTTCTTTTCGGGGTACTACATAAAGGGGATCGCGGGTGACAATTTGGTTTGAGTTCTTTTTCTTTTCCTGATCGAGTGGACGGAAAGATCGCTCTAGTCACTGGCGCTTCGAGAGGGATTGGGTCTAGTATCGCATTAGCCCTCGCCGAAGCTGGCGCTGACATTATTGTAAACTATAGCAAATCCGAAGCAAAGGCGGACTTGGTCGTTGAAGAAGTAAGGCGAATGGGCCGGAAAGCTGTCAAGGTCAACTTCGACGTATCGAATTTCGATGAAGTAGAGTCAGCGGTGAAGCACATAGGGGCAGCCTTTAGCCGAATCGATATCCTCGTTAACAATGCCGGGGTAAATAGGGACCGCACATTTGTGAAGATGTCAAAGGAAGAATGGGACGAAGTAATGTCTGTGAACGTCGACGGCGCATTTAACGTAACGAAGTCAGTATTGCCTTTCATGCTATCTGCAGGTTGGGGGAGAATAATCAACATATCATCCATCGTTGGGATTAGTGGAAGCTTCGGTCAGACAAACTATGCGGCTTCGAAGGCTGCCCTTATTGGTTTCAGTAAAGCGCTCGCGATGGAACTCGCCAAAGACAAGATCACGGTAAACGTGGTGTGCCCCGGATTCACGACGACGGATATGATAGCAAGCCTACCGGTGCAAGTGAAGGATAACCTCTATCAAAAGATTCTCATGAAAAGATTCGCGCAACCTTGCGAGGTGGGACGAATGGTCGCCTTTCTCGCCTCGCCTAGGTCTGACTACATAACGGGCGGAGTGTTCGAGATTACGGGCGGATATCAGGGAACGGTTTGAATCACAGAAAGTGGTTCTGATCTAAAAGGCTCGAATGAAGTGAAATTGAAAGGCAGGTGATCAAGAGAAAAATTGAGCGTAGTATATTCCGAACAGATGCTCGAGCCAGATAGGAGGAAAGAAAGACCCAGCTATACCAAGGCCTCTCGTGCTACGAGAGTCTTCATCGAACTAGAACTCGCCGATCCTACAGAACTGGCAGAGGAGGAAGTAATTGCTCTGAAACGTCATCTAGAGTCCGGATTGGAATACTTGAACTGGCAAAACAGGGACTTCATAGATTCAAGTCAGTCAGGATGGCGAATTAGATCCTTCTCATCGAACAAGTTAAAAACAGTGTAAGTAAAGATCGGCGAATGAAACGCAAAGGAGGAGGAAGCTATCCTCCTTTGGATTTGTGGACGTGCGAAGAATAAATGAGCGAGGAGGAGGAAACGAGGCAAAGCGGACTAGAAACGCGGCTCATGTACTTTGAAGATTTCCAGCCTTGGATGACCTTCAGCTCGGGAAGCCACATGATCAAAAGAGAAGACATTGAGAACTTTGCAAAGCTAACTGGCGACCTGAATAAGCTTCACATGGATCCTGAGTATGCAAGATTTGCCGGATTCGAGAGGGGAATAATAGCGCATGGAATGCTCACGTTGTCCGTGTCTCTCGGGTTGTGGCACTCGTTGAACTTGACCAATGGAACAATAGTGGCATTCGCAGGAATTAACAATGTGTCATTCAAAAGGCCGGTGTACCCAGGTGACCGGCTGCAATTGAAAGCCCAGGTCGTCTCGACGAGAGAATCGAGGTCGAATCCGAACGTGGGACTAGTTACGTTAAAAATGACAACTCTCAACGCAGAAGACGGTTCGCCTGTAGTCGAGGCCGAAGTGGTCTTCGTACTACGAAGGAAAGTAAGAATTACTTCATGAGACCTATCAGAGTTGAGACTGATGCACGGGGAAGCAAGGAAAAAAGGCCGTGACGTATTATTGACCGGAATCTCTTTCGGAGAATGCACGCTTCCGCTGCCTTTATACGCCTCCTTCAACCATCCAAATCCACTAAGGGTCATTGATGAAAATTCATGCCACAGGACACAAGTAGTAACAAAGACGATTTCACAAAGATGATGGAAGCTCAGCTGGAAGCCTTTAAGCGGATCTCTTCGACTCAAGCTAACGCAATAAGCAGCATACTCACACCCCTACAGGCGCTGACGAACTTCGGGGCGGTCTTCAAGACTACGGTTCAAAAGGCCGGACGAATCTCAATTCCTGAAGCGGAAAGACAAGCGCTCAACATAAAGGAAGGAGATTTGGTCCAGGTGATGATAGTTCCTATCAAGCGCGTGTAAAAAGCCATAAAACGCCAATTAAAACCATTTAATACCAAAGATTTATAACTGTGCAGTTTCTATAATACTGGGACCTCAAAATGTCAGAAAAAGAATCAACCATAATTGAAGAGTTGAAGACAAATTACATGAAAGTCCTAGACCAAGCAGCTAGCCTCACAAATAAAACGATTGAGTCAACAAAGAAAGCGGGAACAGCCGCATTTGATGCGCAGCAACAAGCTTTCGAATCAATGATTGCAAATCCGAACTTTGCTCCACTCCGAACCCTTGCAACTAACAGTGCGGGTTACATAGACCTCTACGCAAAGAGAGTTTCTGAGGGATTCGAACTTGCCAATAAGACTGCTGACGTATTCGCCGAAGTCGGGCTCACTTGGCAGAAGGTAGCTCTCGAAGCTCAGAACAACGCCTTCAACGCCTACATGAATTACTTTGCTCCAATTAGAGCACAAGTTTCCCCGGGAAAAGGAAAAGAAGCTAAGTAAGGCTTCTTATCCTAAATTTTTATGCAAATTTTGACTTTTCTTTCAGAAATTATGTTGCGCGAAAACGGCCATTGCTAAGTAAAGCCAAGTCAATGTCGCCAGGTCAAGGATTAAGTCCGGAGCATTCTATCTTTTTGAAATCAAAAGCACTGGCTCCGCTTCTAGGGGAGGGCCAGGCATCAAGCCTTTAAGCCATTGCAAGTAAAGCTGGTTATCGTCCAGTACCAAGTCTTGGCCTGGGGCGAGAATTGCAAGCCTACGTACTCCAACCTCTTTTGCCATCACTTGAATTGATAGGAACTACAGGGTGTATATTTTGGTTGCTTTCGATAGGAATACGGAAATATTCAGCTCTAAGCACTTCTAATTATTTGAAGCTTTCAAAGAACGAATTCTCAAGCTGAGTGCTTAAAATGACAGAGTTCAACAGAGTACTAGTCGCAAACAGAGGAGAGATCGCCCTAAGGGTAATACGTGCTCTAAAGACGCTAGGGATCCAATCTGTCGCAGTCTATTCTGATGCTGACGTAGCGGCATTGCATGTCACGGAAGCTGATCAGGCTTTTCCGTTGGAAGGCGTCTTTGGGAGCGAGACCTATCTCAACATACCCAAGATAATTGAGATCGCTCGTAAATCTGACTCTGATGCCATCCACCCGGGCTATGGCTTCCTCTCAGAAAACGCGCTGCTGGCCAAAAACTGCGAAGAAAAGGGAATTAAATTCATAGGACCCTCTTCTGAGACTCTGGAAATCAGCGGGGACAAGTTCGCGTGCAAGAAGCTCGCTGAGAAAAACAAGGTGCCCGTTGTTCCTGCCTCAGAAGAACCCGTTGCGGATTCGCAAGAAGCGGCAAAGATTGCAGCGGAAATTGGCTTTCCAATCTTGCTCAAGACGGCTTTCGGAGGTGGCGGCCGGGGAATCAAGGAAGCCAAGTCAACGGAAGAGGTCAAAGATGCCTTTGACTCGTCGCAAAGAGAAGCAAAAAGTGCGTTTGGCCGCTTTGAGGCTTTCATCGAAAAGAAACTCGTCAAACCACGCCACATAGAAATCCAGGTTATCGCAAGCGATGATTCAAACGAGGTAATTCACCTAGGCGAGAGAGAGTGCTCAGTGCAACGCAGGTATCAGAAACTGATTGAACTTTCTCCCTCTCCTGTCATGGATGAAGAGACAAGACTTAGGGTCGCCGATTACGCAATTCGAGTATCTAAAGCAGTTAATTACGCCAATGCTGGCACTATAGAATTCCTTCGAGACTCTGAAACCGGCAGCTACTACTTCTTGGAAGTCAACTCCAGACTTCAGGTTGAGCATCCCGTGACGGAGTTTGTGACCGGAGTGGACATCGTCGGAACGCAAATCCAAGTTGCGTCAGGAAACAAACTTCCGGTGAAACAAAAAGAGGTCAAATTTTCGGGATCAGCAATCGAGTGCAGGATCAACGCCGAAGACCCCCTCTCAGACTTCGCACCCTCATCGGGAAGTATCGAGTATTTGCATCTCCCTGGCGGTCCTGGCATAAGGGTAGATACTGCCTTGTTTGAAGGTCAGGAGATAACCCCGTACTATGATTCTTTACTAGCAAAGTTGATCTCTTGGGGAGAAGCTTTTGATCAGGCAAGGCAGAGAATGATTGTGGCTCTTGATGAATTCAAAGTGGCTGGAGTCGAAACCACTATTCCCTTCCACAAGCAAGTCATGCAAAACAGCCTCTTTTGTTCAGGAAAAATAAACACCTCTTTCATCGAAGAGAGCAATGTTGTGCAAGAACTTTTGAAACAAGAAACGGTTCACTCCGAAGACAGTTATTTGGTAGCTGCGTTTCTCTTATCCAAAAATCAATTCCCGCAAAGACAAAAGATAGTCTTGGAACCAAGTGCGCAAAGGCGGCTAAGTACGACAGGAAAAGGGAGATTCGTTGAGCCATTATGAAGTTGTGATCGGGAATAGCTCCAAGACTGTCGATTTAGAGCGCTCGACAGACGAAGAACATGATGCTGAGGCATATCAATGTCAAATCGTTGGCGAAAAAGGCAAAACGAGGAAACTGATAGTCAGAAGACGAGACGCAAACGTCTTGCTGATTTCGCTGGACGCCAAGATTTACTCAATAAGACAACCCAAGCGAACCTCATCATCAGTGGAATTCACGCTAAATGGAAGGAAGCTGCGTGCACAACTTCCCGGAGAAGCTGCGAGAGAAGAAACGACGGTGAAATCCGATATTGCCTCAGTTAATGAGCTTGTGAGCTCGAACTTTCCAGCTAAAGTAGTTTCAATCAAAGTGTCGAAGGGAGCCAACTTGAAAGAAGGTGATACTTTGCTTATATTGGAAGCAATGAAAATGGAGGCCCAGATCAAGGCTCCGAGAGATTGCTCAGTACTCGAAGTTTTTGTTCGCGAAGGAGAAATGGTCCCTCGAAGGACAAAGTTAGTACATTTGAAATTTTCTTGAGATGAGCGTGATCCAATTGCCTGAATTGAGTGAAAGAGTTCTGATTGGAGATCGAAAGGCGGTCTCAAGGGCCATTTCCTCTATCGAGAATCACGATAAAGGATCCGACGATCTTCTGAAAAGATTGTTTCCGCACACCGGGCACGCATTCACAATAGGAATCACCGGACCTCCAGGAACCGGAAAGAGCTCACTCGTTGACCGAATGGTGAAAATTTGCAGGACGGAGGGAAAAAAGGTGGCGGTTCTTGCTGTCGATCCAACTAGCCCAGTCTCTGGAGGTGCAATACTTGGAGATAGAGTAAGAATGATAGAACACTCCCTAGATCCCGGCGTTTACATCCGCAGCATGGCATCTCGGGGCGACGAAGGTGGTCTGTCCCGAGCCGCTCGAAATGCGATTCGAGTTTTGGATGCGGCAGGCAATGACATTATCATAGCCGAAACAGTGGGAATTGGGCAAGCCGAAGTTGAGATTGTTCAAGTTGCTGATCTAGTGATAGTTGTGCTCATGCCAGAGCTCGGAGATGAGATTCAGGCAATCAAAGCAGGTCTCATGGAGATCGGAGACATATTTGCCATCAACAAATCAGACCTTCCGGGATCGGACAAAGTGATTTACAATCTTGAAACAGTTCTTGGTAAGAAGGATAACTGGGATCAGGAGGCTATCAAAGTTAGCGCCAAGACCGGAGAAGGGATTGAGGAGCTTATGTCCCTAGTCGAAAAATATCATAGAACTTTAGCAAACTCCGAAGCCGCTAGAAAAAGAAGATTAGCCAACTTGTCAGAGGAATTGATTCGCAACGTAGGGTTCGTTCTTTCGCAAAGGGCAGAAGAATCGCTAAGAGGAAATAAGGCATTGGAAACGATAGTTTCGAAGGTCGCAAGCAGGCAGCTTGACCCCGAGAGCGCAACGAAGCTTCTCGTGGAAACAGTTACTTCAAATCATGCTAATCCACATAGACGTGCGCCAAGGAAAGGTGCTTGAACGAGTTGATACATTTCAGTTGACGACTCTAGCGACTGAAACCGCACAGAGAAAATTTGAAACAGACTCGGGTCTACCTGTAGAAACTCTGTATTCTAGTTCAGTTTCACCTGAAAAACTCGGCGAGCCCGGCAAGTTTCCGTTCACTCGCGGAATCTATCCAAATATGTACAGGGAGAGATTGTGGACTATGAGGCAGTATGGAGGTTTTGGGAATGCACGCGATACGAACAAGCGCTTCAAGTATTTACTCGGTCATGGAGAGACTGGTTTGAGCGTAGCATTCGATCTTCCGACGCAGCTAGGACTGGATTCAGACGACTCTAGAGCTTCGGGCGAAGTAGGTAAGGTGGGCGTAGCCATCAGCACGCTAGAGAATATGCAAATTCTCTTTCAAACAATTCCAATTGATCAAGTTAGTACTTCGATGACGATCAACGCGACAGCTTCGACGATGCTCTCGATGTATATTGTAGCCAGCGAGGCGCAAGGGGTTTCTCGACAAGTTCTCCGAGGCACTACTCAAAATGACATTTTGAAGGAATATGCTGCGAGAAATACGTACATCTATCCCCCGGACGAGTCCTTCAACCTTGCACTAGACATCATAACCTTTTGTTCCAAAGAGATGCCCAAATGGCACCCCATCAGCATCTCGGGCTATCATATGCGTGAAGCTGGCGCAAACGCAGTCCAAGAGTTGGCTTACACCTTTTCAAACGCAGTTGAATACGTAAATGCGGTTGTCGCTCGAGGGAATCCCATTGACTCGTTCTGCAGCCAGCTTTCATTTTTCTTCGCCTGTCGTAACGACTTTTTTGAGGAGGTTGCAAAATTCAGGGTAGCACGGAGAATATGGGCACACATAGTACGCGACAGATTTCATTCTAACAACGAAGATTCAGCGAAGATCAAATTTCATGTCCAAACCAGCGGCGAGACTCTGACTGCTCAGCAGCCAGAGATCAACACGATCAGAGTATCGCTGCAGGCTCTTGCCGCAGTGCTGGGAGGTGCTCAATCCCTTCACACAAACTCGAAAGACGAAGCGTTGGGGCTTCCCACGGAAGATGCAGTCACGCTCGCTTTGCGAACGCAGCAGATAATTGCAGAGGAAAGCGGTGTCACCAAAACCGTTGATCCTGCCGGAGGTTCTTACTACTTGGAGACTTTGACCGATGAGCTGGAAGCTCGTGCTCTAGAAGAGTTTGAACGAGTGCAGAAAATGGGCGGGTCACTCGAAGCGATCAAGTCAGGATATATTCAAAGCGAGATTCAGAAAAGCGCCTACGAATTTCAAAAGCAAGTTGACGGAGGGAGGAAAATCGTAGTGGGCGTTAACAAATTTCAAGAAAATGTGAGCCCTAATAAAATTAAAGTGCTCTCAATTTCCAAAACTTCGGTGCGTGAACAACTCTTATCGCTCAAGAAATTTAGGCAGACTAGGGATAAGAAAAAACTTGAAGTTTCACTTGACAGGTTGAAAACCGAAGCTACGAAAGCAGCTTCCGAACGGGAAAATTTAATGCCATTAATCATAGAAGCCACGAAGCAACGAGCGACTACTGGAGAAATAAGTACGGCCCTGAGAGAGGCTTATGGGGAGTATCATCCGAGAACATCATTTTAGGCGAGAGTGTTTCTTTGGTAAAAATCAATCCAACAGGTATAACTCATGTTGGTATAGCTGTAACCGATCTCGAAAAAGCGATAGACGATTACAGTGCCCTATTCGATTTTGAAGCGATCGAACGTAATGAGGTGTCCAGCGAGGGCGTGAAAGTTGCAATGCTCAAGACTGGAGCTTCAGAGCTCGAGCTCCTATGTCCTACAAAAGAGGACGGCCCGATTGCAAAATTCATACGGGAAAAGGGAGAAGGAATCCACCATATTGCGATCAGAGTTCCTGATGTCCCAAATGCCATTGAGGCGGCGAAAGCTCTTGGGCTCAGGGTTCTTGATGACAAACCTCGCAAAGGAGCACGAGGAGCCAAGGCAGCTTTCGTGCACCCAAAGTCCTTTCATGGCGTTTTGCTTGAATTCTACGACCGTTAGAACCGCAGTCGACTCGCAGGCGGGGGCACGCGTAGAGACAACTTTTTCTTCTCGCGCTGTCTATCCCATAGAGAGCTAATTCAGGCTCGGAAGAAATTTCCAGCCGGGACTCGCTCATTGACTTGTTCCAAAAAGGAAAAACCATGCCCTCAGTTTCGATTCGAGGAACCTCAATCCACTACGAAGAGATGGGCGAGGGGAAGAACATAGTCTTCGTTCATGGCGCTTGCGAGAACTCTCAATTTTGGAACCATCAGCACAGTCTCGCGGATCGCTTTCGTTTACTTATGATAGATCTACCCGGTCACGGAAAATCCAAACCTATGATTGAAGGCGATATGACTGTCGAGAATTATTCCCGCAAAGTAGCAGAATTCATTGGCGAGACATGCCCCGACAAGGCGACCATAGTCGGGCACTCAATGGGAGGGGCCATTGCGTTGTTGAACGCGATCGAGCATCGCGATAATCTGAAAGGCGCAGTGCTTGTTGCAACAGGGGCAAAATTAGGCGTACTGCCATCGATAAGGGAGGGCCTGCGCACTAGATTTGACGAGACGATTAAATCAGTTTTAGCGCCTCGGCAATTTGCTTCGAACACAAATCTCGAGATCATCCGGTTTGTCACAAATGAAATGATGAAGTGCAAGGGACAGATCGCTTCTTCTGACTACGAAGCCTGCAACGGGTTTGATGTCAGGCAGAAACTTGCAACGATAACTGTCCCAACGTTAATCATGGTGGGAGAGGAGGACAAACTGACCCCGGTTCCTTGGTCTACCTATATGAAGGAGAATATACCAAAGTCTAAGATCATTATCATGAAAGAATCTTCTCACCTTCCCATGCTCGAGAAACCTGCCGACTTTAACAGGCATCTCAGCGAATTTGTGACTTCACTCCCCCTGTAGAAAGTTTAAACTAAAGGCGAAGTGGTGCAGATCAAAACATGACTCCTCCCGATCCAGGGCAGCTTGCACTCGGCTTCGGTTTTGGAATCCTTGGCATTGCTGCTCTGACTTGGATTGCTGTCATCATAAAGGAGCTTCCTGAAGGAGCCCCAGGTCTTTACAAACAAGTGTCAAAGATTACGTCAGTCGTGTTCAATGCAGCTCCAGACCAAGCTGATATGAAGAAAAGCTCTCTTCCGGTCAAAGTAGTTGTGGAAGGAATCATTCCTATAATTTTCTGGCTCTTGATTATTGTCCCGATGGTTGTTTTCCCCATTATTATTATCATAATGGCGTTGTTTCACATCCCCTGGACTTACTTGCTTCCTGTGCCTCCTTAGGTTGCAACTCCCTCAAGTGAAAGGGGAATGTTGCCATAGATAATGGTGGAATTATCGAGCATCCGGGTCGGCTGTATCAGCTGGACTTATCCAGATTGGCAAGGATCGTTCTATCCCCAAGGAGCCAAATCAGCTGACTTTCTTTCGCTCTATTCCAAAGCCTTTGACATTGTGGAAATTGATTCTACTTTTCACAGGATGCCTACTTTTGCAACTGTAAAGCAGTGGAAAGAAAAAACTCCCTCAAATTTTCTTTTCACCGCAAAGCTTTCGGAGAAAATTACTCATGGCTCAAGGCTGAAAGATGTTTCTGAAAATCTAAAGAGCTTTGAAACAACTATCAAAGGACTGGGGCCCAAGCTCGCTTGTATAATCGCCCAGTTGCCTCCGAACTTCAAATTTGAAAAGAGCTTTGATTTGCTGAGCAACTTCCTTGACGAGGTCGATCACAATATTAGGTACGCGATAGAACTGAGGGACGCTTCATGGTATCGAGCTGAGACATACAATCTGCTGAGACTAAAGAGAGCATCTCTTGTTTGGTCGGTACAGGAACGCACTAAAGGATTAGTAAAGCCAGAAGTTACAACTGACTTTCTCTATCTTCGTTTCATGGGCCAGTTCCACGAATTTACACGGTTTGATCACGTTCAAAAAGAAAAAACTAGCATCCTCGAGGAGTGGGTACTAAAGCTCAAAGATGTTCCAGATAGCGTTGGTCAAGTCTACGCACTCATGAGCAATCATTTCGAGGGTTTCGCGCCCTCTTCGGCAAACAGTTTGAGGAAAATTCTAAATCTGCCAGTCATCGATTGGAAAGAAAAGATGCAGCCTTTGGGAGACTCTGCTTTCTCTTGTTAAGTCGTTAGCTCATTACTTCAGTCTTCGGAAGGCGAAGCTTGGTTTTGCATGATTATCGTTGGTGTGGAGCTCAGAGCCTAAGTGAAAAATCGATCTTTCATGACGAGTTCCGTGAAACAGTTTTCAGAAGACAGGCTAGGCCGAAGGACTCTGGCTCTGGGCTGCAGATTTTTGCTCTTCCTGCTCGCGGAGTTTTCGCCTCAGAACTTTGCCGACGAGCGATTTTGGAAGATCGTCCACGAATTCTACAATTTTGGGAACCTTGTATGATGCTATTCTCTCCTTGCAGAAAGCTTTGATTGCTTCCTCGCCAGGATTCTTGCTCTTGTCTTTCAGCACAACATAGGCCTTTACGGTCTCGCCCCTGTATTCGTCTGGAACACCGATCACCGCGGCTTCTTTGATGTCAGGATGAGTATAGAGAACTTCCTCGACATCACGAGGCCAGACCTTGAAGCCAGACGCGTCAATTAGATCCTTCTTCCTGTCCACAATGAAGAAGAAACCGTCTTTGTCTTGCTTTGCAATGTCTCCAGTGAGCAGCCACTCGCCGCGGAATACATTCTTTGTTTCATCTTCGCTTTTCCAATATCCTTTCATGACCTGAGGGCCTTTGACGGCAAGTTCGCCCACTTCGCCCTCTGCCAGATCCTTCGTACCGGTCTCAATGTCTACTATCTTCGCATCAGTGTTTGGGATTGGTATCCCGATGGAACCTTCCTTTTTGACCGCGTCAGGTCGGAGAATGTTAACATGGGTAACCGGGCTAGCCTCTGTAAGGCCGTACCCCTCGACAAGGTTACCTCCAGTGGCCGCATTGAATTTCTTTTGAACCTCTAGCGGCAAGGCTGCACCGCCAGATACACAGCGTTCGACAGAACTCAGGGAGTACTTTGCGAGATCCGGATGATGTAGGAGAGCCACATACATCGTGGGAACTCCAGGAAAAACTTGCACTTTTTCTTTTTCAATCGTCTCAAGCACTTCCTTAGGGTTAAACGAGGGCAGCAAGACGATTCTTTGATTTGCGTAGATTGCGGCATTCATGGCGTCAGTCAGACCGTAGATGTGGAAAAACGGAATTGCAGCTAGAAGTGTTTCTTGTTTTTGAGAAATCCCAACCCAATTAGCGACAATAACAGAGTTTGACACGATATTTTCGTGGGTCAGCATCGCTCCTTTGGATATTCCTGTAGTTCCTCCAGTGTATTGGATTATCGCGATATCATTCTTAGGATCAATTCCCAGAGCATCTAGGTTGGGTTCGCTCTTGGATTGATCTCGAACATAGTTAGTTAGTTTAATCGCGCCTTCCTTTTGGAGGGTCTGAATTTTTCTTATTGGTCCGGCCAGCTGCTTCTTGACAGGCGGCAGATAATCCGTCACAGAGGTCACGAAGACGTGTTTCAACCTTGTTAATCTTGGACGACATTTTTCAAACTCTTGGTAGAAATTATTCTGCCCTGCAATGTTGTTAAGAAGTACAACTGCTACAGCCTCAGAGTTCTGAAGCTGGAACTCTAGCTCTTTCTCTCTATACAGCGGGTTGCACGGGACAACCGTCGCGCCGCTTTTCAAGATTCCAAAGAAGCAGAAAACGAATTGGGGCACATTCGGAAGGATCAGGGCGACCTTGGAGCCCTTTGTGATTCCTAGAGGGATCAGGCCGTTGGCGAACTGATTTGCGAGTTCATCCAACTCTCTATAAGTGATCTTCTTTCCTAGATAGGAAATTGCGACCCAATCGGGATGCTTCTTAGCACTCTCGGTGAGGAGCTTGAAAAGAGGTTCTTGCGGGTAATCGATAATCGGAGGGATCTCAGAGGGATAAAATTTTACCCAAGGCCGTGCGGTGATTGTTTGCAAATAACAATCCAAACAAGTATGTCAACGCACTATTTTAGCCTTCATGCAAATCGCTTTCCCTTGACACGTCATGAACCCACATTAATCGTAATCATTGCATAGCCGGTGGCACCACTAGGGAATGGAGATGCTTGCGCGCCCGTTTGCACTGCACCGGTTCCATCAGTCGCCCGAGCATAAACTGAATACGATCCTGTGGTCGGAGACCAGGGAAAGGCCCATAGTGTCCAGGTCAAATTTGATATTGCGGGTTTGAGCGTTGCTTCCTGCCAGGTCTGTCCTTGGTCAAAACTTAATTCAACTTTTGAGATCCCTCTATCTCCGGCAAAGGCATAACCGCCAAGAAGGATCGTTCCTTTATTTTGAGAAAGGCTCACTTGCGAGCCGTCTCCGGGGACGATTATGAAAGCAAGCGTGTTTACAGTCGCGTTCGGGGTGTAACCGCGTGATTGCCAGTAACCGTTGTAGAACGAATCGAAAAGCTCGATCTTTGTGATCCATTTGGCGCTCATCATTCCGTACAAGCCCGGAATAACCGCTCGCAGCGGATAGCCGTGTCTCTGGGGAAGCTCCACGCCATTCATCTGGTAAGCTACAAGGCTATCGGGCATCAGAGCCTTGGCTATGGGTATTCCCACGGTGTAGCCGTCAACCGAATAAAATACGACATACTGCGCGTTTGAAGTTGACAAGCCTGCGTCAGAAAGAAGATCAGAGATCTTGATGCCGCCCCAATTCGCGTTGCTGATCAAATTTCCGTTCACGAGGTTGCTGACGCACTCGAATGTCGAATACTGAGTATAGATTGGGAGGTTTTTCAAATCGTCAAGAGAATAGATCTTCGTTTTGCCAGTGCCAGTCAATGAAAGTTTCCAAGTGTTGGGGTTGACGGCGGGATCGAACAAATCAATTGCAACCCGATAAAAGTTCGCATTGGACGTAATCTCAGAATCGACCAGAGAAGCTAGACGCGCGTCCTCGAAGATCGAAGGGGCCTGTGAGAGATCATATGAAGAACCCGCGCGAGTTCCGCTAGTGCTTAGAGAACCTGCGGCTGAGGAAATGAGGCTGCCTAGGCCCAAGAGAGTTAGAATGCCAGCCCCAGCTAGGACCACGCTACGTTCGATGAAGGTTCTTCTTGTGGGTGACATTATTGCTCCTTGCGTCTGGTCCTGTACGGCAGAAGAAGCAGTAGCAGTCTCAAATAGTCCTGCGCTCTTGTAGCCTGAACCAAGCATTAGGCTGAACAAGAGCTGTGAAAAGAGAAGAACGAGAGGGAACACAACGAGGGCGTAAGGACTGATGAACGAGCTGGAGACTGTCGAAGCAATTCCAAAGAAAGAAGCGCCAGTTAACGGAAAGACGACCAATCCAAAAAACAGCCAAGGAAAAATCGAATAAATCAGAAATTGCTCCGTCCGTGTTAGTCCTGAAAACTTGGTGATCCAAGGAGAATAGAATTTCTGAAACAGGACTCCAAAAATTCCATAGACAATTACCGCAATGATCGAAGCCACGGCGAGACCGAATAGGCCTGCTGTATCCCCGAGAGCTTGAACCATGGGCTGCTCTATCGAAGCAGGAACGATTCCGATAAATGCCAAGGTTGCAGTCTCTGGAGCAAAAGGAGCAATGCCTCCGAGGCGGACGATAAAGGAGAATACTAGGGCAACGATGCCTGCCATTGCTCCGCACTCGAACGCGAAGAATGTGCTTGCTTCTTTTTTCAAATTTGTATCATCAATTCTTGCGTTCAGCTTGTCACGTTTGTCCTAGTGCTCCTTAGGAAACCAAAGAATATGATTAAAACAATTCCCACGAAGAGTAAGAAGGAACCAATGTAAATCCAGGATGGGTTGTTGTCCATGAAGCTGCCCGTCCCAAGCATTCCCTCGCCTTGAAGAGCAAATGTCGCTCCAGCGAGCGCAACGAGGACGCCTATTATGATACTTCCGATCCTAGGAGCATTCAAATTACAAACCTACGAATCGATTCGAAACGTGTTCCTATGCATCCTTCGACTAAATGGATCTATGTATTAAACTTACTACGCCCGTAGTAACACTGAGAGAAAACCAGCAATTTCCCTATGAGAGAGTAATAATTCGATCCATTTAGTTAAGGTATTGAGAGGACCATTTTATTGAGATCTAACGGGTCTTTTCCTTTGAAAAGGATGTCTTGAAAGCAAGTGGTGTATTTTCCGATGCCGTCAATTCTTATATTGCGCGATAACCAATATGACCCTCAGTATCGAAATATGAGAGACGTATTTGTTCTGGGAGCCGGTACAACAAAGTACGGCAAGTCCCATCTTTCTGCGAGAGAACTAGCCCTGGAAGCTTCAAAGAAAGCCCTTGTTGAGTCGGGAATTGAACCGACTGACGTTCAAGCTGGTTTTATCGCGAATGCCTTCTCCTTGTCTGAAAAACAAGGACACCTGGGACCCATAATAATGTCAGGACTGGGCATAGCTGACGTTCCAGCCTCAACAATCGAATCTGCATGTTCCAGCGGGGCTTCAGCGATCAGGGAAGCTTGGGTGAATATAGGCGCAGGGATCTACGATTGCATGCTTGTAACTGGAGTAGAGAAGGTAAGCCAACTAGATACTATCACGGCTACAACGTACTTTTCCTTTGGCTCAGACTATATCTTCGAAGGAGCTTGCGGAGCATCCTTTCCCGGTCTCTATGGATCTATTGCTAGGGCCCACATGTCAAAGTACGGCACGACAGAAGAGCAAATGGCAAACGTGTCCGTGAAAAACCACGAGAACGGGATGTTGAATCCTAATGCGCATTTTCACAAGAAAATTACAGTAGATGATGTCATGAACTCCATCGTGGTGGCGAGCCCTCTAAAGTTGTATGACGCCTGCCCCTTCTCTGATGGCGCAGCAAGTGCGGTGCTGTGCTCCGAGGGCTTTATGCTAAAAATGAACGGCCATGCTTCAGAAGCTATAAAGATCGTTGCATCAGGCAGAGCGGGTGGGACTGGAGCCTTGCATCAAAGACCTGATCTCACAACACTAAACGCGGCGGTCTTGGCCGGGCGAGAGGCGTTCAAACAGGCGGGACTTGCTCCAAAAGACATTGATTTCCTCGAAGTGCATGATTGTTTCACAATCGCGGAGCTAGTTGCCCTAGAAGATCTCGGATTCTATCCACGAGGGGAGGCTGCGAAGGCAACTCAAGAAGGACAGACCAGGATAAACGGGGAAACGCCGGTGAATCCCTCTGGCGGGTTGAAAGCAAAGGGCCATCCTGTGGGTGCAACTGGCGTCGGTCAGGTGGTTGAAGTTTACGAGCAGCTAAATAGTCGGGCTGGACACAGACAGGTCAAGGATGCCCGAATAGCCCTAACCCACAATGTGGGGGCAACAGGGGGAAGCTGTGCTGTGCATATCTTCGAGAAAAATTAGGACGCGAGGTATGGGTCTTTGCAGATGTCAAATTTAGAAACAGAAAATAAAGAAGGCAATCCGCTCACAATCAAAGAATTTCAGGAAGGTATCCATCAGGGACGGATCGAAGGATACAGATGCAAAAATTGCGGTCACAAGCAGATCGATATTATCGATTTTTGCCCGGTTTGTCACAAGTCGGCCCTTGAGAAAGTGGAGTTTGCAAAAGAGGGAAAAGTCTTGACTTACACGATCCAATTGGTCGCACCGGAGCAATTCATGAACGAAGTTCCGTACGCTTGGGCAATCGTAGAGTTAGACGATGGCCCCAAGATTACAGGCTGGATCCCTTTCATCTCAAAAGCTTCCGACCTGCCGGTGGGTCAGAGAGTTCGCTTCAAAAAGTCCTATCTACCTGGGATTGTTTTCGAAAAAATCTGAAGGAGACTCCTAAACTTCGCTAAGAAATCCTGATCTCGTTTCCTCGTTGATAAAGCCGACATTTTGCCCTGCGGAGCGTACGCGTAGGCTCCTGGATGAACCGGTGAAAGTTTACATTCAACTTTATTTCTCACTCAATTATTCAAATAGAATATCGTGTCAATTTTGCGCATAAGTAGTAAGTATTACGCTAAAAGGCAGACTTATCTAGGCTATTGCCAGCAAAATAGGAACACCAAAAAATAATTGGAGATGTGATAAGGAACCCATGCCGATGTATTTAGTTGAGCATCAACATACGGATGCAACCTGCCCCGCGCAGACCCCAGAAAACGCAAAGATGATGGAAAGCCTTGTTCTAAGCACTGAGCGACAAAGACAATGCGGAGTGAAGCTTGTCGAGGACTGTAAAGTCAAAGGAGAGCATCGCCTACTAATACTGCTCGACGCTTCCGACAGGGGAAACGTCGAAAAGTACGCTGAACCTTTCAAAATGGTGGGTCCGACAGAGGTTAGAGATCTGACCACCTGCAGTGAATTTCTGCAGAACGTGCTTTCTGGCGAGGTAAAAGGCTGTCGCTGAATTTTCAATCAGTTCTACTGGCGCATTGGGATGAATCCTCCAAAAGAGAATAGTTAGTCTATGATTTTTAGGCAGTTCCTGAACGAAGACAGTAGCTGTTCATCATACCTTATTGGCTGTCAGAGCATCGAAGAATGCGCAGTAGTAGATCCTTTGCTCGGAACAGATGCATATCTTAAAGTGGCGAACAAGCTCGGGCTAAAAATTACTTATGTTTTTGACACTCACATTCATGCTGACCACCTTTCTGGCGCGAGAGTATTATCAGAAGAAACTGGAGCGCCAATCTTCCTCCATGAATCGGCAAAGGTCAACTTTTCTTTTCAGCCAGTAAAGGACGACGATCGGTTTCGCTTGGGAAATAGGCGGCTCAAAATCATTCACACCCCAGGACACACTCCCGAGAGTATATCGCTACTATTTGATGGAAGACTGGTCCTGACGGGCGACTGCCTCTTCGTCGGAGATGTCGGAAGGCTTGACTTGATCGGCGCCGGTAAAGCTGAGGAGCTTTACGCAAGCCTTCACGAAAAACTGCTAAAGCTCGATGATCTAGTTGAAGTATATCCAGCTCATTATGGAGGCTCGCTATGCGGCAAAGGACTCGAACAAAAACCAAGCTCTACTATTGGCTACGAGCGAAGTCACAATAGCGCCCTAAACACTCGTTCTCTGGAAGAGTTCATAGAATTTGTCCGCCGCAATCCACCAAGAGCTCCCCGAGATTATGAAACGATCAAGAAAATAAACTCGGGGCAACCTGCGAAGAGTGAGCTAGTTGCTGAAAGTAGCTAACAAACACTGAAGCGTCGAGCTTGCAGAAGGGAGCCGGATTAGTGATGGGGGGCCTCCGAGAATTCTCGTGTTGCGAAATGGACTTGACGCAAAAAATGCGGCTATATTGCGCCTTAAGCCGCAGAGATTGGTACGTTGGAGCCAAAATTACGCAATAATTAACGCTAATATATCCTTCGGGGCGTAGAGGCGATGTGATCGAGTATGAGCACAACACTTAGCGCACAAGATGAGTACGCGCATCCCGAAGTTCTGGTTGACGTACATTGGGCGCTTGCCCACATTACAGATCCCAAGGTAAGAATTGCTGAAGTGGATTATGATCCGACCTCCAATTACAACCAAGGTCACATCCCCGGGGCTGTTTTATTTGATTGGAAAAAGGACATCAACGATCCCGTCCGGCGGGACATCGTCAGTCGACCACAGCTCGAAGAACTGCTTCGGCAGAGCGGCGTAGCAAATGACAGCACACTTCTTCTTTACGGAGACTTCAACAACTGGTTTGCGGCATTTGCATTCTGGGTTTTCAAATACTACGGCCTGCAAGACGTCCGAATCATAAACGGCGGGCGAAAGAAATGGATTGAAGAAGACAAGCCCTTGACGAAAGAGCTGCCGAAGTACGCAAAGTCAGAAATCAGCCTTTCAAATGGCAACGACGGCATCCGCGCCTACCTCGACGAAGTAAGGCGAGTCGCAGGGACTGGAAAGGTAACGCTGGTTGACGTGAGGAGCCCTAAAGAATTTTCCGGTGAAATCCTTGCTCCGCCGGAGTATCCGACCGAGCACGCCCAACGAGGCGGCCACATTCCCGGAGCTGTCAACATTCCCTGGGCGCAAGCTGTGCGGGATGATGGAACCTTCAAGTCGCCTCAAGAATTAGCCGCACTTTACCAATCGAAGGGCGTTGTGTCCGGGAAAGACACCATCGCGTACTGCAGGATTGGCGAGAGATCGTCTCACACGTGGTTCGTCCTAACTTACCTGCTAGGATTTCCGAGCGTGAAAAATTATGACGGATCCTGGACCGAGTGGGGAAACCTAGTCCGCAGTCCCGTCGAAAAATAATTCGAAGTGCACAATTCTCTTGGACTGCACCAACCTCTTTTTCGAAGACTTGCGCTAGTCTTGCTTTTTTTCGATTAGAAAGTGGTAGAGGTTACCTTCCCTTCGCGCCTCGACGAGTGTCTGGTCGCGCTGGTCCGCCCATCTAACCATTTCAATTTCCGCGAGGGGATCGTCTGAGACGACGTGGATGACAGTGCCCACTAGCCGCTTTGAGAGAATGTCGTCGAGGTTTGCAAGCGTCGCCGAGCATTCCAGGCCTATTGAGTAAATGTCCTCATCTGGAAGTTTCTTGAAGCAGCGCACCCTGAGTTCTTTGATCCTATCTTCGAGAGCAGGCGCAGCTTCGCTCGCTGGAGCTAGTCCTTCGCAATCGGCCATATGGATTTGCTCAAGCTCAACTATCCACCCTTCTCCGTAGGGTGAGAGATTGATCAGTTTGGGATCCTGCTGAGCCGAATCATTGAATTTGTGAATCACGCCTCCGACCGGCGCTCTAACAGCGGCGAAATGTCTCGGCGACTCGACCGTACCGACTGATTGGCCCCGAACAACTTGCGAAATCTTGGTTTTAAAATTGAGGCGTTCGAATTTCCCTGCAAGAAAAGAAAGGACGGAGGTTACACCAATGCGCCCGATTCCTTCAGGTTGCACTCTAATCCAGACGTCGTTCTGCACATCTAGTAGGACATCGTCTGGAAATTCGCAATTCTGAACCTGCAATAATAGTTCGCCCGGTGCAATCGAATTACAGGATCGAATTGATTGTCTAACTATTTTTCGCCCAGATCATCTAGACAACGTTCAAAGTTACTCTACCCACAGCATTGTATCCGTAAAGATAGTCATTTTGGAGGGGTCGCTCTGGCTGGACGTTGCCCCTTGAATCCATTGCCCTGCTCATAATTGTAAAGCGGCCTTTCTTCGCTGGCTTCCAAATTTTTTTCCAAGGGACCCAGCCGAATTGACTTAGCTGCTCGCCTAGCTCTGCCCACACCCAGGAATCTTCTCCGCCTTCCTCGCACACCTCGACGGACGCAATTTTGCCAGAACCTGACCATGCCTTGCCAGTGATCGTCACAGCCTGTCCGAGCCGAATTTCCTCACCATTTAAGGGATGGGTAATCAAGCTCTTTACAAGTAATTGCGCGACAGGATCCCTTCCTTTCTCTCCTTTCCATTGGTACACATATCTCACATCATTAAAGTACGTTCGGGGTTCATCGCGTGACAGGACGATTTTTGAAAGCCACTTGACTGAGGCCATGCCGTACCACCCTGGGACAATCAGACGGGCAGGGAACCCGTGCTCGAGAGAAAGTGGATCGCCATTCATGTGTGTTGCAATTATGACTTGATCATCATCGTGCAGCGCTTTTTCAATTCCGAGATAACGCGCAAATTTTCTGGGATTTTCATCAGGCCCCGCCTCTTTTGCAGCTGGGTCTCCGTCTGCACCTACGAAGATAATCGCCTTCCATTGGCTTTCGGGATTGAACGAAATCTTGCATTCGTTTCGTAGTAAATGCGTTAAACGCACACCCGACCACACTGCAGTTCCAACGGCACCTTCACCCCATTGAATTTCGCCTTTGGCTTGTTCCTGAAAGAGTCGCCTACTGTTTCCAGCGCATTCAAGTGTCGCAGTAACAGCGGTCTGCGGCATTTGCTTCAAATCTTCGAGCCCAAATTGCCAACTCGCTTTCTGCTCTTGATCCGATTCAACAGTTAGAGACCACTTGTTTGCATCGATTTTAGGCGTTGGAAAATGACTTCTGACATAAAAGGAGCGGATAGGAGTAATTCCTGACTGGAGCGAAGCTATGGGTGACTCTAAGTTAACAGGCGAATTCTCCTGTCCAGTCATTTCTAGAGAGTTGATCATTTTCTTCAAACTAAAAATTGTCGACTAGCTGCGATTCAGAAATTTGAATGTAGGAGTTTCGTCACAAAGCATCTGACATAGAAAGTGTAGTTAACTGTTAGTATATGCGCATAATAGTCTAACTTGATACCTTGATTTGCGCGAACTCAGCCGAGAAATTCCTTTCTTACACATGCATATCAGTTTCTGCGATATGTCGGATCCTGATACAGTTTCTCCAAATGTTCGCCGGTTTCCTAGCTGAGGTAATATTTTCCAGCTAAGCGTAGCAATCCAAAATATCTGCTGTAATTGCTTGAGGCAAGCTATCGTGAGAGGCCTTGCTCACAATTCTACAAGTGGCGTTACAAGACTCAAATATACAAAGCCTCACGCCGCGACGTTGGTCTCGTCTGGCCCCGTCAGTCAGTTCTTTGACTGGGATAAGCGGGATACCGGACAAACAGTGTAAATACCATTTTTGAGGGCTCTCAATTTTCTCAAGCGTTCTTACTGTCACCCAGCGTCTGCGCAAGATTTGGTGCGACAAAGGAACCCAAACCCGTGACAGGATCCCAGCCTTTGCCCGCAGTCCACCCGTTGCTTCCCGTCTTTATGTCATGAAAGTCGTTCTTGTACAGCGTAGAATTGGTGTAGACGACCGTGTAAAGGAAAGGATTCACAAAACCGGCCGGTGAGAAACCGTTGTCCGCCCTAATTTGGTTCACATCTGCCATGAAACCTGACCATAGGGGAGTCGCCACGCTAGTTCCGCAAATTCCGTCCCAGGAACCTTCAACATAGACCCACACGGGGGTGGAACAACTCGCGTCCGCCGCAACATCGGGCTTCGCCAAGGTGCCAAATTTATCCTTGATCTTGGCTTCTTTCTGGTAACTCGGCTCTTTCGGAGCAGTCACGTAACCCCCTCCGCTGCCGCTCCATCCAATTTCGGTTACATATTTCCCATCACTTTGCACGATGAGAGCTGTTCCGCCGATCGTAAGCACACCCGGACAATCTGCAGGCACCATCTCTTCCGCATGATCGATACCCCAAGCGCCATAATCGCCCGCTGCGGCGAGAATCGTGACGTTTTGCTTAGCTGCTTCGGATAATATTCGAGGCACATGGACTCCTTGGGTTCCATTCGTCAAAGTGCACGGCCCGATGCCTTCCCCGATCGTATTGTTGCAGCCCTTCACTCCACAACCAGCGCCGCCCCAACTATTGGAAATTTGGTTCCCGAGGTTGTGATCGAGCGAATAGGTCCACGCATCATACATCGCTTGCGCACCGGCATTCACCGTCAAGAGTAAATCAATCGAAGCTCCCGGTGCAACCACATGCGCCCACTCCACGTCTAGGGCAGTTTCAACAGACCACTCCGACTCGCAAGTTGAGTTGGTAATCTTTCCTTCCACGTCTATGACGTTGAATTTGGGATTTGGCAAATGGAATTGGCTATCAAAGGTTTGGAGGTCAGAAGAAATTGAAGAGTAACCGCAGGCGTCGACTATGACCACGGTTTGTCCAGTCCCGTTGACGCCTGACTGGAAGAGCTTCGAGAAACCGTAAGCTGTCGTTAGCATTGAGGGGCAGAGCGCACTCGGACTGCAACTGGGCTGCTCTGAAGCTGGACCCACAGACAGAACCCCGGGAGCTACACTATAGCTCGACGACGAGGATGCTGGGTTGCTATTATTGCTGCTCGCGACACTTGAGTAGCCCACTACGAATGCTGGCGAAGAAGCCAAGAAAAGTAAGCTTAGCACTAAGGAGAGCACAATCCAGGATTTGCGCGTCGGTTTCTTGAGTCCGTCTTCTTTCAACTAGTAAATTTCACGCACTCTGGATGAGATCGCCTTGGCATATTTAGCCTTTTCAAAATCCTGGAGCTCAAATTACTTTACGAGCGTTTCTGAATCTAACCAAGTTCGGCTTCGAGAATCATTTGAAGAACCGCATCGATAATGTCGCGCAGATACTACTTGTCGAGTGCGTCAAGACCTGTCGATGCATGTATTCAACAGCTTTGTGGAAACTAGGGGTAACCGAAACCAAAGCTGGCTCGGAGAGACGCCGCACTTTCCGCGCTATAGATATCGTTTAAGCTGTCGTAGTGTAAAATGCCGTCCCTATCAAAATCTAACCAAGTGATAGGATAGAAAAAGAACAACAGGAGTAGAACCACAATAATTACGAGCAGAGCAATCCTTCTTGCTTTCAATTTACCAGATCTAAATTCACTACAGTGGTAACGAAATATCTCTGATATTTTCCACGAAATTTTGCAGAACTCCCACGATAGATACACGCCTGATAACAGATTATCATGTTACCAAAAATCAGGTACGATAACGAAAAATAGATCTCGGAACCGAGGAGGTTCTATGCTGTACGTAAGAAGTGTCGGAGTGATCGGAGCGGGCGCTATGGGGAGCCAGATTGCAGAAATTATGGCAATGAATGGTTACGACGTTTATCTGAAGGACGTATCGAAAGAATTCATCGACCGAGGAATGAGCAACGTCAAAAAGGATCTGGACGGACTGGTTGCCTTTCACAAGTCAAAAGGAGATCGAGAGATCGCCCGCATACAAGAGCAAGACGGCGTTCATCTAACCGAAGATCAAAGACAAGCTATACGGGCAAAACTAAGACCCACTTATGACGAAAACAGGGCTTCAGAATTTCTTTCGAAAATTCACCCAGCAGAAAATTACGAACCATTCAAGAACGTAGACCTAGTGATTGAAGCGATAATAGAGGAGATCGAAGCAAAGAAGACTCTATTTGCAGAACTGGATCCAATCCTACCTACTCATTGCGTTCTGGCTTCCAACACCTCGACACTTTCCATTACCGAGATGGCTTCGGCCGCCAAGAAAAGAAGGGACAAAGTCATCGGAACGCATTTCTTCAACCCTCCAATCACTCTGCCGTTAATCGAAGTAATACCAGGCCTTGAAACAAGCGAAGATACGGTTAGCGATGTTATCGATTTTCTGACGCCGCTACGCAATCACAGATTTCCCATGCTTCCTATTCGCGTAAAGGAAGTTCCTGGCTTTTTGGTGAATAGAATTCTCGGTGCTATGTTAAACGAAGCGTATGCACTATACGAAGAAGGAGTCGCCTCTATGAGGGACATCGATCAGGCCATGAAAGCAGGGGCAGGGATGCCTATGGGGCCTTTTGAATTATCTGACTTGATAGGTTTGGACGTTCTTTATCATGTCGAGGAGAACATCCGAAAGATGGAAGGTCAGCCCATGCCAAGACCTACCCAGATCGTGAAGAAGATGTTCTATTCTGGGAGATTGGGCAAAAAGACTGGTAGGGGCTTTTACGACTACTCCTGATAGTCAAGTTTAAACGGTTTCAAGGACAATATCAGAAGATCTGGATTATGCACAAGCGCTTGATCATAATAGGCTCGGGACCTGCGGGCTATACAGCTGCGCTTTATTCAGCTAGGGCAAATCTCGCGCCCCTAGTCATTGCCGGTTCTCAATCCGGAGGACAATTGATGATTACGACTGACGTTGAAAACTATCCGGGCTTTCCAGAGGGCATACAAGGACCCGAACTGATGGAGAAATTCCGAAACCAGGCCGAGCGATTCGGGGCGGAAATTATCGACAAGGATGTGACCGAAGTCAATTTCAAACAAAAACCTTTTGTCATAAAAGTTGATCACGAAACTTTCTCGGCCGATGCGGTAATTATTACGACTGGAGCCCAAGCAAAATGGATGGGCCTAGCTTCTGAGCTAAAGCTGCGTGGACATGGAGTTTCAGCTTGTGCCACCTGTGATGCTTTCTTCTTCAAGGGGAAAGACGTGGTTGTGGTAGGCGGTGGTGATACCGCAATGGAGGAATCAACCTTCCTTTCAAAATTTGCAAAGCAAGTCACTGTGGTTCACAGGCGAGATAGACTCAGAGCTTCAAAAATCATGCAGGAAAAAGCAAAGTCAAATCCCAAGATCTCTTTTGTCTGGAACTCTGTAATTTGCGATGTACTAGGCGAAGACAAAGTAGAGGGTGTCGTTTTAGAAAACGTGAACACCGGAAAGAAAGAAACTGTAAAGGCAGAAGGTCTGTTCGTTGCCATAGGGCACGAACCTTTGACTTCACTTTTCAGAGGACAGATTGAAACAGATTCAAGGGGATACATCAAAGTTCACGAGGGGACGTTGACCAGCGTTGGAGGAGTATTTGCCGCAGGAGACGTAGTCGATCACCGCTACAGGCAAGCTGTAACCGCGGCCGGCATGGGATGTCAAGCCTCTATTGATGCCGAGAAGTATCTAGAAGGAGCAGCGCTTGAGACGGTGAACACGATGAGAGTCTCGAACTGAAAATAGCAAGCAATTTTTCCTTTTTTTGCTTTTTCACCATTTAATTCCTACAAATCTAGTTAGTAATCGTTTTTCTCACAACTCTTAAAATGAGATTTGCAAGCCAACGTATTTACCAGTCTTAAATTATGAGCAGTTCTGAATTTATCAAGAAGCGAAAGGAAGAAAGCGCGTTAGTTATCACTCTAGATAACCCTCCTGTGAATGCCCTCAACCTGAAACTGCTCGATGAACTAGTCGCAGCAGTGAAAGAAGGAAACGAGGATCCTGAGGTGCGAGGCATCGTAATAACGGGTGCGGGCAACAATGCTTTCTGCGCCGGTGCGGATTTGAAAATGATGCAGGATCTCGGTCCACAAGACGCTGATCGAATAGCGAAGGTAGGTCACGATGCTTTCAATGCGCTTGAAAATTCTTCGAAACCTGTTCTCGTCGCAGTCAATGGACTAGCTCTTGGCGGTGGATGCGAACTTTCGATGTCCTGCGATCTAAGGTTTGCTTCCGACAGAGCAAGATTCGGTCAGCCTGAAGTGACCTTGGGACTCATCCCGGGTTGGGGTGGCACTCAGAGAATGCCGAGATTGATCGGAAAGGCGAAAGCCAAGGAATTGATATTCTCCGGTCAAATAATTAACGCGCAGGAAGCTCTGCGAATCGGTTTAGTGAACAAAGTTGTTCCTGATGGAGAGGAGCTGCGAGCGGCGGTGGATTATGTGAGAATGCTTGCCGCGAAAGCATCCCCGGTTGCAGTGGCACAGGCAAAGATGGCAATAAACAAAGGACTTCAAGAGCCGTCGATTGAGAAAGGTCTTCAATACGAAGTTGAGGCTGTCAGAATAATAAGCCAGAGTCAAGATCTGCGCGAAGGAATCGAAGCTTTTCTCATGAAAAGACCTCCCAAATACACGGGCAAATAGTTGGAAAGGGTCGTTGCTTGGGCATGAATGGTTCGAGAATTGAAGAGCTCGTGTACGATTACAAACTTCCTCCGAAATATGAGCTATTTCGCAGTGCTCTGCGCGAGTTTTTGAGAACAGAGATAGCCGATTCTGTCGAATACTACGACAAGGAAGAAAAGTTTCCCGAAAAAAATGTCAAAAAATTTGCCGAGCATGGTTACTTTGGAGTTCCCGTGCCAAAGGAGTTCGAAGGAGCTGATCTTGGGGAATTCGGTTACGGGATCGCCATCCAAGAGATCGGAAAGGTTTGCTCTGCTCATGGAACCATAATCGGAGCTCATACCGGGCTTTGTGAAGTTCCCATCCACTTATTCGGAAGCGATGATCAGAGAAAGAAGTACCTGCCTGATCTCGCTTCAGGGAGAAAATTAGGCGCTTTCGCTCTTACGGAACCCGGAGCCGGAAGCGATGCGGCAAACCTAAAGACGACTGCAACCAAAAATGGAGATCACTTTCTGCTCAACGGTACAAAGCAATTCATCTCGAATGGAGACAGGGCGGAAACGATCCTTGCTTTTGCCGCAAACGATCTGTCTCTTGGAGCTTTTGGAGGAATCACTGCATTCATAGTTGAGCGTTCATTCGGTGGAGTGAGCACTGCCAAAGTGGAAAAAAAGATGGGGATAAGAGCCTCGACAACGGCCCAGATAGTGTTCGAAGATTGCCCCGTTCCCAAGGAAAATATTCTAGGAACTTTTGGGGCGGGTTTTATAGTCGCACTCACAGCATTGGATGGGGGCAGAGCTTCTCTCTCAGCCGGTGCGGTCGGAGGAGCAGAGATGGCGTTGGAAATGATGATAGAGTGGACGGAGAATAACAAGGATAAAGCCGAGAAACAATCCGTTCAGGGGATGATCGCGGACATTGCAATTGAAGCTCATGCCGCGAGGCAGCTCAGTTACGAATCGCTTGAAGAAGTGGGGGTTTATTTTGATAAGCTCGCCCGCCGCGAAAAGATTGGTCGCCAAGAAAGAGAAACGATCTCAAGGCACACAGCTATGGCCAAGGCATACTGCTCGGAAGTTGCCAGTCGTTCGATCGAAAAAGCTATCCAGGTGATGGGCTGGGAAGGGTACACGGAAGGGTTTGGGCTCGAAAGAGGTTACAGGGATTCCGTCATTGCGGAGATATACGAGGGTACTAACGATATACAGAGACTAGTTATTGCACGCGAACTTCTCGGGCTCGAAAGGAATCCGAGAAACTAGCCCGACGATCTCTCGACTTTGGAAGTCTCTTGCAATGTCTCAGAAGATACTAGTCTATGTACAGGCCGTGCCAATTTCTATCCAGAGTAACGTCAGGAACTTCTCAGACTTGTCCAGTTCGAGATTTAGAATGGCACACTCGAGCAAAGCCGCACTCAATCGAGCCAAATCACTGTCGGAGGAAGTTGTGGCGATGGGCCACTCCTCTATTCTGAGAGAAGCAATCGCAAGAGGAGCCACGCAAGTGGCTTCCCTTCCTCTTTGCGATGATCCTCTCAGCCAAGCAGAAAGCATGAAAGAATTACTTCAAGACTCGAATTCGGTAGTTATCGTTGGGGACAATCTTGACGGTCCATTTTCTGGATCCGCTTTGTGTGGAGCGCTTTCATTGGTCTCCGATCGAAATTTGCTTTTTGATTCAGATCCGAAAGGCGGCGAAGCTTCGATTGTTCTTTCGAAAGATGATGGAATAGAAGCTTTCAACATTGACATTCGGAGAATCGAGGAAGCATCATCGAAGAAGATCCAGGATTCCTCAGTAACTGGGAAGAGCGCTCTCGAGAAGATTAAACCAAACGAATCTACCGACCAGCCAAGAGAAGAATCTCCCGAAGAAATCGCCTTCGCGATCTCCAGAAAACTGCGTCGTCTTTCCCAGTGATAAAGAGAGAAGAGCTGTTTGATTGTCGTATTCGCGGAATTCGGTGGAGAAAGGCAGCTGGGGAAGGCACGCGAGATTGCGGATTCTCTCGGTGTGAAAGTTATCGCTGTCTGTTCTGCGGAGAGTGGAACGAAAACATTTACTCAAAGATTGATTTCGCTGGGGGCTGATGAAGTAATCAAGTTCAACCACCCGAAAAATGTCTTTGAATGGTCCGAAGTACTCTCTTCAATATTAAACGGTCAAACAAGAGTTAGGTTACTCCTAGCGACCTCAGGCTTGTTTACAGACGCTATTTTGGGTCGCGTCTATGCTCTTTCAAAGGACCGAGTAGAATCTTTCGCAAGTGGGATTGACTCGCTAAGCGAAAATGAGGCAACGAAAGGTCTTCGCAGCTGGGGAGCTTCTCTTCGTTTCAAATTAACCGGCGAAGTTTGTGTATTTTCTTTGAAGGCGGCATCAAACCCTATGCCCTTTGAAGATTCCATGAGATATGGAAAGACGACCCAAAAAGATGTTCTTCCTAAACCAGGGAAAATCTCTCCAAGTACCGCAGATGTTAATCCTGAAGAATATATTGACTCGTCGGGTATTCTCACTCTTTTAGTTGGCAAAAACCTCGCGAGAAAGGGAGCCGAGTTAAAGCAAGTGCAGCGAATCGCTTCGAAATACAAAGGAAAAGTCGTAGAACAAAATTCAAAAGTGGAAGAGATCTATGGACCTTGTCTAGCGATAGATTTTGAAGGATGGCAAGAGAGCGAATTGCCCACGTTCCACGGCGAGCTGATCGCAATTGCAAGCTCTCGAAATCAGATCATTACAAGGGTGGCAGACACCAGTTCAATAACAAGCGAGCTTCCAAAAGTTTTGGAGAAACTCTAGGGATACTCGTAGAAACCTCTCTTGGTTTTCCTGCCCAAGTAGCCTGCCCTAACCATATTTCGCAGCAGTGGACAAGCTCTATACTTCGGGTCTTCATACTCTCTGTAAAGCACATCGAGCACATCAAGCACAATGTCGAGACCGACAAAATCTGCAAGTTCGAGCGGACCCATGGGATGATTCATTCCCAGTTTCATGACCGTATCGATGTCTTCCTTACTTGCGACTCCTTGCTCGTAGGCAAAGATGGCTTCATTGATCATTGGACAGACCACTCTGTTTGAGACAAAACCGGCGGTGTCTTTTACCACAACTGGTGTTTTGCCGAGCCTAATGCTCAGCGCGCGAATAGCTTCAACCGTTGAATTCGATGTTTGAAGAGCCTGTACGATTTCTACGAGTTTCATCACTGGAACAGGATTGAAAAAGTGCATGCCCGCAACCCGATAGGGGTTCGAAACTAGAGCTGCGAGCTCGGCAATGGGAATCGAAGAAGTGTTTGACGCGAGTATGATTTCTTTTCCACAGATTCTGTCGAGCCTTTTGAAAACATCACGCTTCACCTCGATCTTTTCAAGAACTGCCTCCACGACAAATTCGCGGTCTTTAAAGTCTTCAAGGCTCTCAGTGGGATGCACTCTCGAAAGAATCATTTTCCTTTCATCGAGAGTCATCTTTCCTTTTTCAACCGAACGGGAAAGATTTCCTTCAATTCTTTTTATCCCGCCGTTGATGAATTCAAGACTTACGTCGTTGAGCTTTACATTCAGACCGGCTTGGGCGAAAACCTGAGCAATTCCGTGTCCCATGGCTCCTGCGCCAATGACGCCAACATTGTCTATCTTTGATGAGAGGGATTGTGTTTGCTGTTGAGCAGACATTTAGCTTAGATCTCCTTGACTTACATAAAGTCAACGGATGCTTTTCACTCTTTTCCTCCAAGCTGGTTTTTGCCAACTTGGGCCAAAGCAATAACCTCATTTAGCTCGAGGCTAGTTTCCGAAAAGAACCCGGTAATATGATCATCGGAGTACCCAAGGAGTCTGCACAGGGAGAGAGGCGCGTCTCCCTTGTGCCAGATGCGGTTTCAAAATTTCCACAATTACAGGTGATCATAGAAACTGGAGCTGGCGAAGGTGCGGGTTTTCCTGATTCAATGTACTTGGCCAAAGGTGCAGAAGTGGTGTCAGATCATGTTACTCTCTATTCCCGATCTGATATTGTACTGAAAGTCCAACCTCCCACCAAAGACGAAGTTGAAAGTTTCAAGGAAAGTTTGGTTCTGATTTCGTTCCTTTATCCCCTCTCCAATCTTGAAACAGTGCAAAACTTGGTGTCCAGAAAAGTTACTTCATTCGCTATGGACCTTATGCCCAGGATCAGCCGAGCCCAATCTATGGATGCGTTGTCATCCCAAGCAACGGTTTCAGGGTACAAGGCCGTACTTCTTGCCGCTGATTCTCTCCCGAAACTTTTTCCCATGCTGATGACCGCCGCAGGTACAATCTCGCCGGCTCGGGTCTTCGTAATAGGAGCTGGGGTTGCAGGATTACAGGCGATTGCGGTTGCTCATAGATTGGGGGCAGTCGTGGAAGCCTATGATGTTAGACCTGTGGTCAAGGAACAAATCGAGAGCCTTGGGGCAAAATTTGTGCAACTTCCAGTCACTGCGCAGGATGCTCAGACCTCTGGAGGTTATGCAAAAGCCCAATCAGAAGATTTCTATCGAAAGCAACAGGATCTACTTGCCGAGCATGCGAAATCAGCGGATGTAGTCGTAACCACTGCGCTGGTTCCCGGACAAAAAGCTCCAGTCCTCGTTTCCGAAGATGCAGTCAAGGGAATGCGACCCTCGTCGGTGATCGTAGATCTAGCAGCGGAACAGGGCGGAAACTGTGCGTTAACGGAACCGGGAAAAACCGTAATCAAGTACGGCGTAACAATTCACGGTTTGCTCAATCTTCCTTCAATGATGGCCCCACAAGCGAGCCAACTTTATTCGAGAAATGTTGTAACCTTTCTTCTTGAAATCTTGAAAGATGGTAAGCTTGATGTCAATCTCGAAGATGAGCTGATCCGAGGACCACTCGTAACAAAGGATGGGCTGGTTATGCATGAACAGACAAAGAAGGCGCTTGAGAGTTCCGCTACGGTGACATCCTGAGAAATGACCAGCCAAGTTCTTGCGGATCTCCCGGTGAATCTAATCATCTTCATACTCTCCACCTTCCTCGGCGTAGAGCTGATCCGGCACGTATCCCGGCTCTTGCATACTCCTCTGATGTCTTTGACAAACGCGATCTCATCAGTTTCTTTTGTGGCAGCTCTCATAGTATTGTCAGAAACAACGAATACATTCATTCTCACCTTGGCAACTGTCGGGGTCGCACTCGCATTCACAAACATTGTGAGCGGCTTTTTGATCACCGAACGCATCCTGAGAATGTTTCGCCCGAGAAACAAAGAGGCCAAGTCCTCTAAATGAGCGATCTCGCGACTCTATCACTCTACCTCTATGCTGTTTCGATTCTTTTCTTCATTCTCTCCTTGCGATGGATGAGTGAAGTAAAAACTTCGAGGCGAGGAAACTGGTCAGCCGCAACCGGCATGGCCATTGCGATCCTTACCACGCTTCTTGTTTACATGATTCATCAAGTCGATCTTTTAGTTGCTGCTGTCGTAGTCGGAACGATCATCGGCACACCTATTGCTCTCAAAGTTCCCATGACGGCCGTACCCCAGAGAACGGCCATGTCTCATGCATTTGGATCCCTTGCAGTGGCTCTGGTTGGAGCAGCGGAGTATTATCAGGATAAGGCAAGCATAATCGGGAACAAGGACTTTCTTACGATTTCAATCCTTTGCGGCGAAATGGTTCTCGGATTTCTTACATTTACCGGTAGCACAATCGCATTCTCGAAATTGCAGGGAATTATTCCTGGACGGCCGTTTATCTATCCCGGAAGGATTATAGTGAGCTTAGCTAACCTAGGCATTGCGGTAGGCTTTTCTGTTTACTTAGTACTCCATCCATCCCAATCATTCGTATTACCCATCATCGCGGCTTTCGCACTACTGTTCGGATTTCTACTTGTGATGGCGATTGGCGGAGCGGACATGCCAACTGTCATTGCAATTTTGAATTCATTCGCGGGAATGTCGGCCGCGGCTCTCGGATTCGTATTGGACAACAAAATCCTGATTGTTGCCGGCTCGCTAGACGGCTCTTCAGGCCTTGTGCTCGCGATCATCATGAGCCAGGCGATGAATCGTTCTTTCATCAACATCTTGTTTGGAGGAGTAGGAGCAGTCAAGAAGGGTCCATCAGTTATAGCTGAAACTCGGACCGTTCAAGGCTATACTCCTGAGGATGTCGCAACGATTCTTGCAAACGCCAGATCTGTGGTCTTTGCTCCCGGTTACGGCATGGCAGTTTCGCAAGCCCAGCATGTCGTGAAGGAGCTCGCGGATGTTTTGCAATCCCGGGGTATCGATGTAAAGTACGCGATCCACCCGGTGGCCGGAAGAATGCCTGGCCACATGAACGTGTTACTCGCAGAAGCAAATGTGCCTTATGATCAGTTATACGAAATGGATCGGATCAATCCCCTTTTTCCGGAAACTGATGTAGTGATCGTCGTAGGGGCGAATGATGTTACAAATCCCGCAGCGAGAACAAGAAAGGATTCCCCACTCTTCGGCATGCCGATCCTGGATGTAGACAAGGCAAAGACTGTAGTGTTTATCAAAAGGTCTACAGGGCCGGGTTTCTCGGGTGTCAACAATGAACTCTTTTATCTTCCGAATACAATGATGGTCTTCGGAGACGCAAAGAAAGTTCTAACTGAACTTATTACCGCCATGAAAAGTCAGTGAAGAGCATGATTTTCCCCGAAGGAGCTGTAAGAAACGAAGAGGGGATGTCGGAAGCTGAATATGAGCGCCTAGCTTTGGAATTTTTCAAGAGCCACAAAAAGACAGGCGCGCAACCCGTCGTGGAAGGAAGAGAAAGATGATCAATCAATTCTATATGGACCCAATGTCTTCATCGCGCGATTCATTGTACTGTGGGGCTTCGTATCTAGACCTAAAACAGCAACAATAGATGAAGTCGTGTGCAAGACAGAGCTATCTTCATCAGCTGATGAGTAATGGAATCTGAGCTACCAAGCTCAATTAACTAATATGGTGTACGTTAAGGAGCTTTTCTTATCGCCAGGCTGGTTCAGGTTAATGTAAAATGTTCCCTTCTTCAACGCTTGAAGCGTAAATTGCTTCGCTTGCTTATCGGGTGCTATCTGGACGATCTGCTCCGATACAAGAGAAAACTCGCCAGGATTGAACGATGGCGACCAGTTGATTCCCCCGTATTCGGGCGCGATGATCTGAAAAAGCATCCCGACTTCAACTGGAATGTTGCGTTCCAAACCCGCAGGTCCAGGCGGGGGAGCATTCTTGAGGAAACTCTCCTGCATTTGGATCGTCCGCATTACATCGGTGCGTGTGATGATTCCGACTAGTCTTCCGCTCATATCATCGGACAAAACGAAGATCCTTCCTATCTGTCTAGAACCTATGGCAGCTAGGACCTGCTTTGCCGGATCACTCTCTTTTACAGTTGCGAGTTTCTCCTTCGGAGCCATAATGTCTAAAACTCTCGTTGTGTCCCAGAGTTCTTTTTTGACGGCACGCAGGTCTTGCATTGTGACGCAGCCAATCAATTCGTCTCCTCTCATCACGGGAAAACCTTTATGTTTGTACTGTAGAAACTGAGAAGAGAGTTCCGTCAAAGTAATTTCTTCAGAGACGCGATCTACAGTCTTTGACATCATATCCCGAGCTTTGAGATCCGCGACGTCCCTCAAGATTTGGACCTGTCGGTACTCGCCTTGTGCGCTGCTCGAAATGAACCACCCGATCAACACGAGCCATATGCCATCGAACAGATAAGAGGGCACGAGAAAGGTGAGAAGCACACCACCGACCATCATGACGTAGGCGAAGATGCGTCCAACGGTCGCGGAGATCTTTGTGGATTTAATCATGTCCCCACTGGATCTCCAAATGATGGAACGCAGGACTCTCCCGCCATCCATAGGAAACGCCGGGATTAGGTTGAAAGCTGCGACTATCACGTTGAAAAGAGCCGTATATTCCAAGGGCCCTCTAATTATTACTGGCGCCTTGACACTCAACGAAGCCAGCCAACCGACATAAGAGACGCCAGCGATGGCAAGAGAAGTAAGAGGGCCGGCCGCGGACATTCGAAGCTCAAGAGATGGGTTCGGAGGCTCTTCCGACATCTCCGAGACGCCTCCCAGCAAATACAAAGTGATTCTTCCAATCTTGAGACCATTTCTTTTCGCGATTATTGAATGAGCAAGCTCATGAACGACAATCGAAGCGAAAAGCAAGAATGCGGACAAAACGCCGAGGAGAAGATACAGTCCGGTCGAAAGTCCTGGGTATTCATAAGGCATTATCAGAAACGCTACCTCAAAGACTATCAGCGCGAGTATTATGAACCAAGAATAATCTAGGTAGAGAGGTATTCCGTATATAGTGCCTAGCTTAATCGCCATCTTTCTCCTCTCGCAAACCGATAATCGTACTAATGACCAAAGAAACTATTATGATTTAGTACGAATTTGATGTTTTTTTGACACAAGCTGTCTCCACGCGAGCGTAGGACAGAAGCTCAGGAAGTTGGTTAAGCTGGGAATGACAGAGCGTCTAAATTTCTTTGAATTCCTGAACTTGCCCGGAAGTGCTAAACCTTATGAAAAAACGAATTGAATTATTATTGTGTTTGGCAAGAACAGCTCTTCCTCTGTAATCTCCTTTAATCTCAAACTCCTCGATTGAGGGCCAAGAGGTTCTTATCTTCGTCTCATTTATCATGTTTTGAAATTCTAGATAGCACAATTGACAGCAGAAGAAGAAACTCTCGCCCTCAACCTCTTTCCAATAATTTCCCCAATTGGACCCACAGATCGCGCAGGTGCCTTTCGGGTAATTCACTTTCAGCGTCAGGAGAATTTCTCGCCTCTCTCTAAGCGCGCAAGAAGATACATGTGAAACAGATCCATCGACTTTACAAATGTTGCCTGCACATCTTCGACTAGATTTAGCTCCAAAGCATATTTTTCAACGAGGTCCAAAGCCTCCTTTGAATGGCCTGCGTCTGCTTCGTAGCCCTCGCGCAGAAAATTCTTTGTCCCATCTGTTACTTCACTCGTCGTGAGAATCGAAGGATCAAAATACGTCATCTTCGCTCCATCTCGGGCAACTGTTCGATCGGCAATCAATTCCAAGCTGTGCATGGCTGCCATGGTCTCGACCCAATGACCTTCCCGTGCCATCTGATCCCATGACTTTAGAGCGAATGCTGTATCAGGAAGTGGCGGGGTCTCAAGTACTCTCTTTCTTTCGAGGCCCAAGCTTTCGCCCATGCGAAGGAGTAGCTCATAATGCGAAGGTTTTCCATCAAACCCACCGTATTCCGTATTGATGTTGTCTAGCTCGTAATAGGTGACATCTTCCTTGTCAGTTTTTGCTACTATGTAAGAACAGGACCTCACCCATTGCCTGAGGAAGTGCTGATGTTCGACGACATATCCGACTAGAGTTGCTCGCGAAGGATGCTGCAACGCGACTACAAAGGGATGAGGTTTTTCGCCGTAGAACTTTTCGACGAATCTTTGCCTGATCCATTTCTGAAGCGTCGAGCCTTTTAGATCAAAATAATCTGAAAGAAGTTTTGCTAGCGCACTTTCATCCTGTTTTTGGTAAGTGATATACCGATTGAGCCACATTACATGCGGAGCATCGCTTTGTTCAGCGAGTTTTGAGAAGTGTCTTGCAAGAGCTTGATAGTCTCCCTGCATAAAGACAACGCTGCAAGCAGGGCATTTCACCATAGAACCAAGATCTCCTACATTGGAAATTCCTTTGGTAGTCTACGGCGGAGTCGTAGATAGCCCTCATCGTTTCCATAAGCTTCTTTAATATTCTTCAGAATTTTTTTCACTTCTCGAGGTTCAATTCCTCTTGCATTTCCGACCATGGTCACAGTGCCTTCGAAATCTGCCCCACATGCGGCATAGCAATTTCCCATGCCTTGGAGCAGTTCTGTTTCTTTGGGTGTCGTAGTTAGAGTTCTTGGGGCATTTTCATATAAGCCTTAACCGGTACCGTAGGCGGACTTTTCAAGTAAGTTTAGTTTCAATGCAAAAGTATAATCAGCGTTGAAAGACTAGACAGTACATTGCGAAACATTAAACCGACAAACTCCAGTATAGCTATTAGGATGATTCCCACTATTACCGAGAGTATTGCAATTCCAAAAGCTTGAATCCAGCCGGTGCGAAAAGTGGCTTTGAACACCCAAACCCATACCAGGAAAGCAAAGAACAGCGCAACAATACCCAGCCCTCCAGCGACTTTCGAAGTGATCGCATATCCGAGTGCGAGTACCAGTGCAAAGATAATCGGACCAACGAGTGTGGCCAGTAGAGCTTGAACAAAATGGGCACGACCTCCAGTGAATACTTTGGCTGCCAAGTACACTGGGATTGAAACTATGATCCAAAGAAGTAAGAGCCCGATTAAATCTTTGGCAAGCTTCAGAAGCGAAGGGTAAACAAAGAACAAAGCGAAGTCGGGTGCTAACATAGATTAGATCACTCCCCTTCTGATTTGTTTAGACAAGAGCCAAGCAAATCAATGCTCATTCCTGCAAAGTGTCTTTTTAGGCCTTTGGAAGAAATTGTCTAGCTCTTGTGTACTGTTCTTAGTCGCCACTCATCCTTCTTCACGGGCAGGCCTTCTATTCCCATACTCCAAGAGATAGTTGGAGTAATTCGGAGATACTTTCCGGGACCGAATATGCCCTTATGATCCATCACCTCAGCGACTCCGTAGACCTTTACCGATCGTGGACGCCACGGATCCACAGACTTGAGGTCGTCTATTACGAGAGAGACACGACTGTTTCCATTTTTTACATTGTGATATTTGATAGTGCGATGAAAAATGTCCTGGTCGTGGCTACCCACCCAAAAATAAGTTCCGTCAAATTCGAAACTCACAGGAACAACATCAGGCTGGCCTTTCTTATTCACCGTCGCAATTCTCGCGAGGCGTTGTGATTTGAGGTAATCAAGTTCTGGCTTTGAGAACAATTTGAACTCGTGATTATTCAGGAGGGAAGAAGTATATAGCGACTAGGTTATCATCTTGCATTCTTCCCTCTCGTACAAGTTAGTGTCCCTTAAAGCGTATGAATAGATCCTTTCAAAATATTCACGGTGATAGGCTTATGCCGGCCTTACTATTAATTCAAACATGATGATGATTGCAAAAATTCAGTCAAGTCGTAAGCCGTTTGATTGCATCTTCTCTGGTTGCTCGGTCCAGTTTCGGGTATTTCATGTCCAATCCCTCCAAGTGCTCCACAATTGCACTCGCGACAACGTAGTCGCGGAACCATTTGTGATTTGAAGGAACAATGTACCAAGGAGCCCAGGAAGTACTAGTTTTTTCGATCGCCTCTTCGTAAGCGCTCATGTACTCCTTCCAGAATTTTCGTTCAGGAAGATCGTTTATACTGAATTTCCACTCTTTCGTGGGGTCCTCGAGTCGCTCTTCGAGTCTCTTCTTCTGTTCTTTCTTGCTTATGTGCAAGAAGAATTTCAGTATCAGCGTCCCGTCTTCTGTAAGAGTCTGTTCGAAAACATTTATCTCGGCGTACCTTTTCTCCCAGATAGCTTTAGGAACTATGTCGTGCACTCTTTCGATCAGGACTCCCTCGTAGTGACTTCGGTTGAAGATCATGATCTCGCCGGATTGAGGAACCACTTTGTGAACCCGCCATAGAAAATCATGAGCTTTTTCTTCAGGAGTGGGAGTCTTGAATCCCACAACTCGGACTCCTTGCGGGTTTACGCCTTCGAACACGAGTCTGATGGTGCTGTCCTTTCCACCCGTATCCATTGCTTGCAGAATGACGAGCACTTTGTGCTTTGACTCCGCATAGAGTTTTTCCTGAAAGCTCTCGAGCTTCTTCTTCAGCTTCTCTACTTCATCAAGGGCATCATCTTTCGTGCCGTGAAAACTCGTAGTGTCATCCGGATCCCATTCATCAAGATTAAGCTTCGTGCCTTGTCCTATGCGGAATTTGTTGATGTCCAAAAATTCTTCTCTCTTTGGGACTCATGCTAATTTTATGATCCATCGATTTTAACAGTATCCATTCAGGAGATGTGTAGCCTTTTATCGCCAATTGCAGAAACAGGATCATATCCGAAATTTTTGGAGCTGAGGAGAGGTAAGAATCAAAAAATGCAAGAAACTCTTTCAATGATAACTCTTGACGAAATCAAAAAGGCTGCTAACAGGATCCGGGGCTACGCTTTCCGGACACCTCTGTACCGGACTTTCTCTGAAGAAAATGTCTTTTTGAAACTGGAATGCTTTCAGCCGGTCAGATCCTTCAAAATACGAGGAGCCTCGAACAAAATACTTTCTCTTCCAGAAAAAAAGAGAAAAGAAAAAGGAGTCATTACTGCTTCTTCAGGAAACCATGGGCTTGCCGTCGCTTACGTTGCAAACAAAATAGGCATCAAGGCAACTATAGTACTCCCAGAAAACGTGGTTAAAGATAAACTTGACATGATCCAGTCCCTCGGTGCGCAGACTGTGCTATTTGGACGGCAGCAAGATGAACGCGTAAAAAAAGCAGATGAGATCCAAAAGAAGGAAGATCAGATCTTTGTCCAAGCATTCAACGATCTGGAAATAATTGCGGGTCAGGGGACCTGCGGTCTGGAAATCGCAGAAGATGGTTCAAATCTCGAAAGTATCTTCGTTCCGATAGGAGGAGGCGGGCTTATTTCGGGGATTGCGGCGGCAATCAAACTGAACGAACGCACGAAGAAGGTGAAAGTAATCGGAGTTCAACCCGATGGTTCCCCTTCTATGTATGATTCTTGGAGGAAGGGAGCGGTTACAAGCATCGAGTCAAGCAAAACCATCGCAGATGGATTATCTGTCAGGAAACCCGGTGACATCACATTCGCTTTTGTAAGGAATTTTGTGGATGAGATAATCCTGGTTAGCGATGACGAAATTCTAACCGCGACTTACAAACTCTTGCGAAAGGAACATATTCTAGCTGAGCCTTCCGGGGCAGCAGCTTTTGCAGGTCTTCTGAAATCGAGAAGTGTTGGTCGAGAAAAAGCTGTATCCACAGCAGTTGTTTCGGGTGGAAATATTTCTCAAGAGGTACTAGCAAGAATACTCGAGTCACCTGTAAGTGCCTAGTCTTCGAAACTAGGTTTCGTAGATAGACGCTGCTATACAACGGTTTTTGGAAATTGGACTGCAAGTCGAGATAGTGATGGGGGCCCGGTCGTTACCGTCGTTGCTCCCTAAGAGATTTTGTTAGCTTCCTGATCTATTTTTGCGACAGCCGAATATACGCAAGCACAAATTTGACGGACCTTTTCATACAAGGGTGACACGTCTTTTGAAATCCACTCCGACTGACCCTCGATCTCTTTTGTGGTTCTTCCTTTTTTCACAATCTCTGAGAATTCGTTTTTCAATTCTCCGGCAACAGGGCTCGAGCTTATCTCTCTGATGAGATCGATGTAGAGGTCTATACTTTCGAGAATGGTCCCGAGATAGTTATTTCCGAGCCGTTGAAACCCGTCATAATCTGAACTCTTCTGCGCCAAATCTAATTGCTTCGCGAGATCCTGGCGCCGGGTATCCAAAACCGCTAGTTTTTTGCCAATCAAGTCCATCTTTGCAGCTTTCGAGCCCTTTTCCGCGGGACCACTTGGTAAGGAAGAGCCTTCTGCTCCTTCTTCACCTAGGCCCTTCGTCCGCCTTCTCGGGTTTCTAGGTTCAGCATTTCGTGTCAATATTGGGCTCTCCGAATTATTGTAAGGGTTTATTCACTTCGTAACATCTTGGAAATATAATTTTCGATTTTGGGGAACTGTAGCTTTATCAATGAATCTAACAGTCGAATTGGAGAATACTTGTGTTTTCGCAAATCGGACAGATCAGAAACTTCTCTCGCCAGTCCTTTTTTCTGCGAGATAGCTGAGGGCTACTCCAGCCAACCCACGAAACGGGAAAATTCTTTGTGACCTTTGTGTTACGACTCTGACCCGTTTTTATACCGGAAACGTGAAGCGAAAAAGTAGTCTGTCTTGAGGATCAAGAGGAAGATCTGGATTGATGCTCTTACTCCAAAGCAGGCACTGTTCACGAAAGCGATGAGGGAACGCGCACCAGCTAATGTTGAGCTCCTAGTAACTACGAGAAATTATTCGGAACTAAACCAATTTACGAGACAAATCAAGCTGAAGAACATTCCTTTTGGAAAACACGGAGGAGGACTGATCCAAAACAAACTCAAGGCAAGTATAGAGCGAATGCTCGCGCTCGCTCCCTTTGTCTCAAAGAACGATTTTGATTGCTCCCTATCCTTTATTTCTCCCGAAGCAGCAAGAGTAAGTTTTGGCCTCGGCCTCAAACATTTTGTTTGCAGTGACTCTCCGCATGCGGCGGCGCCCTCAAGGTTAGCTGTTCCGCTCGCCACGAAATTGTTCACTCCTTTTCCAATCCCAAAAGAGAGGTGGACTCAGTATGGCATAGACTCTTCACAGGTTTCCGCTTACCATGCCCTGGATCCTTGGGCGTGGCTCTTATCACGAGATAGACCAGAAGAGCGAAATGGTCATGAGAGTTCTGTATTGATTCGACTCGAGGAATCCTATGCTAGCTATTTGAAATCAGGGAAAGGCATCACAAGCCTTCTCTCAGAACTCATTCGCAAGATCAAGTCAATTGGGGATTTTGAAATCTCAATAATTCCGCGGTATGACGAACAGCGAAGTTGGGCAAGAAAAAAGTTTGGTCGGATATGCATAGTTCCAGAGAGCACGGTAGATGGCGCTGAGCTGATTTCAAGGGCCTGCCTTGTGATCGGGGGAGGAGGAACTATGACGCAGGAAGCGGCAATACTCGGGGTCCCTAATATTTCGTACTTCCCCTCTGCCAAACTCGACGTCTTTGAGAACTATTACTTTCCAAAAAAATTGAGTACAAGAGCTTCGACGCCTTCAGAGCTTATCAAACAGACCTCCCGCTTGCTTACCAACAATGAGGATGCAAGGTCACAATTTTCGAGTAGGGCGAAAAGAGCCATCAGCACTTTTGAAGATCCGGTAAAATTCCTCTTTCATGAGATTCTGAAAGACTAGAGGCGAGATCAGATTTTGCTTCCTTTCTATCTAGGCTTTCTTGCCTCTTTATTCGCAATTCTCTCCGCCGTCTTACTCTTTGCTATCTTGCTTTGTCTGTTGAGCACGGAGAGACAAGCTCCTCACATTAGAAAAAGTGAGACCCACGATCTCGAGCAGAGCCAGGATACGCTAGTCTCGATAATAATAGCGGCAAGAAATGAGGAAGAAAAGATTGCTCGGTGCATTTCATCTCTTATCGCCCAAAGTTATCAGAATATCGAAATCCTTGTTGTCGATGATAACTCTTCAGACAAAACGAGTTCTATTGCAGCTGAATTTGAAGGAAAAGATCCTCGAGTTCATACCATCTCCGCGGGAGCAAAACCACAAGGATGGGTGGGAAAGAGCTGGCCCTGCGAGACAGGATTTCAAGTTTCAAAGGGAGAATTGTTGCTCTTTGTCGACGCCGACTCTATCTTTGAGCCGAAAGCTGTAGAATATTCTGTGAAGTGTATGCATTATGGTTCAATTGACATGCTCTCCATTTCTCCAAGAGTGAATCTCACAGGAATTTGGGCGAAAGCGACTCTTCCCCTAGTGAGCGCAGGAATCAATTTGCTTTATCCGATGAAAAAAGTCAATGATCCAAAGAGCCGCAGAGCTTACGTTTTCGGGACATTCATTTTGGTGAAGAAATCGGTCTACGCAGCAATCGGTGGCCATGAAGCGATCAGAGAGCGAATTGTGGAAGACGCAGCTATCGCGCAACTGGCGAAATCCAAGGGATACAAATTGAGGGTGATGATCGGAGATGGACTAGTAACAACTGACTGGGAGCATGAATTTTCTAGCATCTATCGCGGAATGGAACGGGTTTTTTCTGATTCAATTCGCTCCTATGGGCTGGTTTCCCTTTTGGACGCCGTACTGGTCTTCTTTCTAGGCTTGTACCCTATCGTTTTCATTGTAGGCTATGCTAGTTACTCTATTTTTGTCCGTAATTTTATGGTGGGATCTAATCTAGGTTCTCTCCCTTTGAATGCAGGTTTTGTAGCAAGTCTGATGTGCGTGCTATTTTCTCTCTCTGTGCAAGCAAAGGAATTACACATCACTAAAGCAAAAAAAATTGGGTTAACCCCATTTCTATATCCAATTGGATTCTGTCTCTTCATTAGTGCGATAGTTACCTCGACTCTCAAGGTCTCAGGATCAAAGAGCATTGAATGGAAAGGACAAAAATTCGAACAAAAGCCTGTAGCCAGAGTTTAGGGCGAACAAGCAATGGCGTTTCCCAACTGCATGGCTTTAGATTCCTTAAGGAAACAACAATGGCGATTGGAACCGGCGTATGTGGGAGAGGGGGTACCGGGTATAAAGACGTCGGAAAAATGGGTTCTGTTGAATCTTCAAGGTGGTAAAACACTTTGTTGAATTTCGGGTGTTGATTTGCGCCCCGTCAATAAACCATAGCCGATGGAGCAAGCTCCGAGTATCATTATTTCCAACCCCACGGAAGAAAATACGACGTACATCCACCAATTACAGTACCATTAGAATAGATTATTTGGAGGGTACAATAGCTGTAAAGTTGTAAGTAAACGAGTTTCTATCCATCTGTCTATGGCTCTAGGCAAACATGGCCAAACACGTAAAGATCGTGGAATTGTATCTCTCCTTTTCGGGCTCTGTCTGTTGTTTTATGGCTTAACAGTTATCTGGCATGAACCTCCTCCCTTTTGGGCACTCATTGTTTTCAGATATGTTCCACTAGCTCTTGGCTTGGTTTTGACAGGACTTGGGATTTTCTTAATGGCAAAGAGAAGTCAAAAGTCAACACCCGAAAGTCAAGAAGACGTGTTACCACCCTGAAGATTCAACAAAACCGAAAAACAAGTTATGTTTCAGTTTCGGGTGATTTCTGAAGGCGTTTCACTCCGGGTGATTTGTTCTTTCTTGTTCGATCTTGTCCAAAAGCTAACCGTAATTATGGCAATAATTCCTACAGCAGTCAGCGCAGTCCAAAAAGTAAAGCCAGTGTCAAACAAAACAGTATACCAAGCAATGCAACCAAATGTACAAGTGAATTGACCTGAGATCAAAACACCCATCATGATAGCTCCTAAGGATGTGAATACGATAAATGGAACAATGAGGAGCTTCGAGTATTTCATTGTGTGTAGTCGCGGATTTTCACAATTTAGGCCTTTCCTTTTGCACTTTCAAGAGGTTCTAGGCAATTCTTTACTTCAATAATCCAGCTCTCTGAGCTGGTGTTTGATTTTCGAGAGCTTGGTGCGGCTTGAAAGTAATAGTGTATTGTTTCACCTTCGGCGATCGAAGTGCAAATGAACTGCTCGCGTCCTTAATTTAGAGCACAGGTCAAATTTGAGTTCGAGAAGCAAGCTCCTCAGGGGGTTTGACGCCTCTAAAGAAGGCCCAGAGTGCAGCCGAAGAACCAATGTAACCTGCAAGTCCAATCACGAAGGGAAGGTAGAGTAGACCGGATGCGAGTAAAGCTCCTCCGATTATTGTTCCGATCGCGTTTGCAAGACCCCACGCAGTCGTGGCTATTCCGGTTACAGTAGCTCTTTCTCTTTCATTCACTATTCCCATCATGTAGGATTGCAATACCGGCCACGAGATATTCACAAAGATACATCGAACGATGTAGAAGCTCGCAGCCAAAATGAATATGTCCCCTAGCGGCATAAGGCCAAGAAATAGCGCAGATATTGCAAGAAAACCTACGGCAATGTTCAGAGTCCCTCGTCGTCGCACGAGCCATGGGATCATAAAAATTGTAGGGATGGAAGCGACCTCAGCTAACCCGATCCAAAGCCCGGCAGTTGATTCTGGAATCCTAAATTGAAGGTAATACCACGAAGCAAGTATCTGAACTATGACGCCTAAACCGAGTCCAGAAAGAGCATAGACTAGGGAAAATTTTGCAGTTATTTTCGTAGATGAAATCGGAAGCTTTCTCGTGCTCTTGGGTAGATCGAGGATCCAAGAAACTGCAGTTCTTCTTTGGGTAATCGGAGCTGCTGCCTCTGCCTCTTCGCTGATGTGTTGGGTTTCTCTCGGTTTTCGCTGTTCCCTGATAAACAGCACCGGAATCGCCGACGCGGCGGCAAAAATAGCCATGACATAATATGAGAGAGCATGCGCGCTGAAAGAACTCTCTACGAGATACCGCATAAAAAAGCCTGGCAAATAGCTCAAAAGCGCCCCAATCGTGAGTGCTACCGCCCAAGCTGCTTGAGTTGCGCCGAAAAGAGCTGTCCTATGCCTGTCCGAGGTCGCATTTGCAAGCAAGGGAAGTAGTGCAGGTCCGCTCATGGCGACCGCAATTCCGCCCGCTACTCCGACTCCTCCGACAACGCTTGCGACGATGAGCCAATAGTAGTTCAGGGTTAATGCGAATATGACATACGAAATCGCCGGGACGAAACTGCCTATCAGAAAGAAGCTTTTCCTGCCGAATTTGTCGGCCAGAAATCCAAAAGGAGTCAGTCCGGCGGTGTTGGAGAAAGCGCTTGATGCGTAAATAACGCCCACGACGGAGGCAGAATATCCTACTTCGAGAAGATACACGGCGGGGATGACATTCATATACCCCAGAGGAATCGAGTTCAGGAGAACCTGAAGAAGGATCAACCTGCCGTCTCGAGTGAGGAACGAACTCCAGCTACCTTTCGCGGGTTCCCCGACTTCGTTCAATTTCACTGCAGCAATTTAGCCAACGGTATTTGAACGAGACGGATACATTTTCGTCAGTTGCAAACTCCGTGTTCCTCTTACCAAGAATCGAATCCTATCTAATGAAAAGCCACTGTTGTCACGATAACTATCGTTCCAATAATTACAAAGACAGCAAGGGAAAAAATCCTGATTTTTTCAAACGAAAATAGCTTTCCTAACCGATTCCCGATTATAGTTTCGACAGCTGAAGCGGCAGAGAGGGCCACAACGCAAGAAACAAAAACCAGCAGCACATTTTGAAACCGTGCCACGAAAACAATCGTAAGAACTTCAGTCGCGTCTCCGGCAAGATCCAAAACAACTAACATCGAAATGATCGTCAAGAAGAGTTTGAAGAACGCCTCTTTCTTGGTCTTCTCGATCTTTTTCTCCCGCTGCTCGATTTCTTGCTTTTCTTTCGTCTTATTCATTTTCGCATATTCGTAGGTTGCGTAACAGATCATTATCACGCCGCCAGCTATTTTTATCCAAAAGACGGGAATGACGCTTGTCAACAGATAGCCGATTAACACAATTATGGCGGTGGAAATCGCAAAGGCCGTTGACCCAGCTGCAAAAGCTATCCGCGCTTTCACTCTCGTCGAAAGCGCGAGGAGAAGAAGCGCATCTTTGTCTGTTAGTTCCGCTATGAAAATTGCCGAAGCTATGGTCGCAAAGGCTCCAAGGAGGGTTGATGCATCGAATAGATTCGCCAAGGAATATCCATTTCACTATGGGGTTAGACAGACGTGATTTCCCCACATGTTATAAGAGCGAGGCAGTCCGAAAAGGATAGTCGCATCTATTCGCCTTTGATGCAAGCACTCGTGCCTTTAGTTTTAACGTTTCATGGTGGGGATACAAATCCAAGGAGAGAACAAATGAAAACCTTAGTCGAGAACGCTGGCCTAGATCGACTAAGGAAAACGAGAAGATTTTTGCGTGAATCTACCTAAATCGGAATTGTGTTTTTGGTTACTGGACTCCTCATCGCATTATACGCTTATGCGATGAGCTTCATGTGCCATGCTTTTTGCTATGCTTTTTGGTCCTTGGGTACTTTGCTCTATTATCCTGCTGATTTTAGTATCGCAATGATCGAAATAGGGCTCGTAATATGGGCGCGTGGCTTTAAAACATCCATCAACCGAAAATATCAATGAGGATTTTTCGGCAAATGTTGAACTTGTCTTATCGACAAGTATTCAGAACCTAGGCAAAAAAGATATAAGGCGTCCTGTAATTTTACTGTAAACATGCCTAAGGAAGGATTCAGCGTAGTCACAATAACGCAGGACGCCTATGACAAGGCTCATGCTAGATACGTTCAGAAATTAAAATCGAAAGAGGTCGAGGGTAAGAGCTTCTCACGCTACGTCAATGACATTATCATGGAGAAAATCGAGGCTGACGAGAATCTGGCTCTGCAGGCACCTTTCATGCAAAAAGTTGGAATGCAAGATAATTCGATCATGGTCAAAGACAACAAACTTGGCCGAATAGTCGAGGTTCAGGTGCATGGCAAGGACCTGATCTGCATGTTTGACGAAAAGAAAGACTGCGTTCATGTCGGGTATGCATGCGCAATCCCTGAAGTCTATCGTATAATGTCAGAACGCAAACGCTAGAATTTGAGCTCGGTTCTCCTTAGCGAGCAACTGTCATTTTTTACGAAATTAAGAAATAGCTACTAGAATTTCTAACTCAAACTCGTGGCCCATATTTTTTCCGGGGACGAGGTCTCGGAGCTGATCAATAAAGTAGAGAGTGTAGACTCTGGTCAGCAAATTCAACCGGCTGGGTTTGACGTAACTGTCAGCAGGGCGTATACTTATCCGAAATCAGTCTTCACCATCGGTGTCTCAAAGAGTGAGAATTCCAAGGTGGAGGAATTGCTGCCTAATCAAGAGGGATACTATGAATTTGGGATCGGAGCATATATGCTGGAATTAAATGAAATTACAACAATTCCCAAAGACGCCATCGGAATCCTTCTCCCAAGATCCACGCTTTTGAGAAACGGAATCGATGTTAGAACCGCGTTATTTGATCCGGGCTACTCAGGTCAGCCAAAGGTAATGCTCGTATGCCATAGGCCTTTGAAGCTACAGCGCTTTTCAAGAATTGGGCAGCTCGTCTTGTTGAAATCCGATAGGGAATTTTCCAAGGGATACAACGGACAGTATCAGGGCGAAGGCGGTCCCAAACCAGTTTGACGTAGAAACAGGGAGAAAAATTACTTTGAGTCAAGACATGAGCGCTTTTGACAACTTTCTCTATGCAAAAATGAGTGAGACAAAGCTTCCCAGTTTATCAGTTGGATTGGTCAAGGAGAATGAAATTGCCCATTCAGCCGCGTTCGGTTTCAAGAATATAGAATCTGGAGTAGCCACGACGAACAGAACAAACTATGGTATAGGCTCCATTACAAAATCGGTAACAGCTCTTGGGATCGCGAAATTAGTCGAACAGGGCAAACTCGACTTTCATGACACGGTTCTCAAGTATTTACCTGGCTTGGCGAAATACAAGGCTTTTGAAAGTGTTGAAATTCACCATTTGCTAACTCATTCGAGCGGAATATCAGCGTTAGGTTCTGCCGAAGTTCTGATTTCCAACGCTGTTGGATGGTCCAAGAAATGGTTTCCGACAGCCGCTCTCGACGATCTGGTTTCTTTTTTTGATCAAGTGGATGAATGGATTGTAACAGATCCGGGGAAGAGATTCTTCTACCTGAACGAAGGCTACCTTCTTTTGGGCGAGATTATCTCAAAGGTGAGTGGCACCCCTTATCCGAGATTCATCAAGGAGCACGTTCTCACCCCGCTTGAAATGAAACGCAGTTTCTTTACCAAAGAGGAACTTGAAACGGACGGAGATTGGGCAACTCCTTATCTTATGAAAGAAGGCAAGGCCGATAAATCTGTCATTCCTTGGGGGTGTAGCGCTGCGGGAGGACTGATGACCAACACACTTGACCTTTCAAACTATGTCCAGATGTTCCTAAACAGAGGAGAGTTCAACGGAAAAAAAGTGATTGGAAAGGATGTCTTGCAAAAGATGGAAACGCCCTATTCAAAACCTCCAATCAGCCTTTTTCCGGACTATGGATATGGGTACGGCTTGTTTGTTGCAAACAATTTCCTGGGGCACAAACTATTGCGTCACGACGGTTCTGTTGGGGTTTACACTGCGTCCATGGCATACCTTCCCGAATCTAAACTTGGAATCTCGATACTATGTAACGGAGAAGGATACAATCTTACCTTGCTCTCTCTTTATGGACTTATCACAATGTTGGGGCAGGATCCGAATGAATTTGAGCCGATTAAACGAGAATCGCTTCTCCTAAAGCTCGAAGGGAATTACGTCTCGTACAAAGGTACTGTAACAGCTCATGTGAAACGCAACGGCGACTTTCTGATGCTTTCTGGAGAAGACATTGGCGAAAATATCGTCCTTGTTCCCGAAAAAACGGATGACAAAGAAGCTACATTTTACACCTTGAAAAGCACCGCAAAGCTGGTCGTTGTGTTCACATTACAGAAAAATGGGATCGAGATGATCTTCGAAAGATACCGGTACAGAAAGAGCTAGACTCGATATTCCAAAGAGATAAAGAGTCTCAGCTCACCGAATTCATCGTGAATTGTATTTCTCTATGAGCTGCCTAAGGGCTTCGAGTGGCACGGCCCCATTACTTAGGACCGCATCATGGAAGCTTTTGATGTCGAATCTCTCTCCTAAATGGTCCTTAGAGATGTGGCGCAGTCTCGTTATCTCAAGTTGTCCAGTCTTGTAGGCCAAGGCCTGACCTGGCCAGGTGATGTATCGGTCTACCTCGTTCACAATGTTATTTTTCGCTAAGCCGCTATTCTCAAACATGAAATTGATTGCCTTGTCCCGCGCCCATCCCATGGCATGCATCCCGGTATCCACGACCAAGCGACATGCGCGCCACGAGTCGTATGATAAAATTCCAATCCGATCCAGATCCGCAGAGTAAAGCCCCATCTCGTCGGCCAGTCTCTCAGAATACAGGCCCCAGCCTTCCACAAATCCAGTTACACCGCTGTGCTTTCGAAATTCAGGAATGTCTTCTAGCTCTTGGGCTATCGCGATTTGCAGATGATGGCCGGGAATGGACTCGTGATACGCGAGCGCTTCGGCTTCATAACGGGGCCTGGTATTTGGCTCTGAGGTGTTGATGTAGTATCGGCCGGGCCTTGAACCATCGGCGGCCGGTTGCCTGTAGTAAGCAATCGTAGAGTGTTTTTCCTCATGTTCTTCCATACGTACAACCTCGCAGTCAGCCTGCGGGAGTCGACCAAACCATTTTGGAATGGCTGCCTTTGCCTTCGCAAGAGCTTCTTCTGCCTTTTCGAAAACCTCGTCGCGACTGGAAAAGTAAAGTGAAGGATCGGAACGAAGGCGTTTTAGTATGTCTTTACGATCACGACTGCCAAACACTTTCTCGCCAAGAGCTTCCATTTCTTTGTTAATTTTCGCGACCTCTCTCATTCCTGTTTGGTGCAGCTCCTCGGGAGTCAGGTCTAGAGAGGTATGCAGGCGGATCAGCTTTGCGTACGAATCAGCGCCGCCGGGAATATGCATGATCCCAGGAAGGTCCTGCGACCTTGCACGATCGCGTACATCATTTTTCAAAAATTCTAGGTAGCGTGCATAGGCTGGGTGAATTGACTCTTGAACAGCACTGGTTAATGCGTCCTTGAAATCTTGGCGCTCGGTCTCTGACCAGTCTCCGTGGGAAACTGCGAGCGGATGTAAAAGCGCCCAATTTGAATCAGGTTTCCCGAGGAGATCTTCGACTTCCTCGATCACCTTCTCTACCAGAGCTCGGACGGCTATCTTGTTCTCCTGTATTCCTCTTCGGAGGTTCGCAATATGTTCATCAAAATAGGGGCCCATCGAACGCCAGCGAGCCACCATTGCTCTGCCCTGTTCCGGAGTCTTCACAGGTTGGTACGATTCAAGATTTAGAAAGTCAACCTGCGGACCGCCCAAGGGATCGACAGTCCAGTCTTCCAAATCACAAGAAAGATAATCAGAAAGACCGGCAGCATCGACAATGAGTGCGGTTCTGGTGAGTTTATCGGCCTCAGAGAGATTCCCTTCTGAAATTTTCCTGCATCGATCGAGAATTGATTCATATTGTGTTTGCATGCGGCGCCGTCCGTGAAAAGTGATATCTGGAAGTTTATCATCAAAGCGTCTGTCACCAATGGAAGTTGCAAATAGCGGATTGTTCGACTTTAACAATTCGAAGTATTCTTTTGCGAGATCGTAAAGTTCCGCAGACTGTGCAGGCAAATTCAATATCGCAAGAAATCTAAGCGGTTCAATTATTTGAATCTACGCTCAGCGATGGAATACGAACAGGTTCGAAAAAACTGGCCTAGAACGGAAGAGAAATAAAATTCTCTCTTGCTAAGAGCAAACCTTCGATAGTCACACAACTTTCATAGGAAGTTTTTGCTTGACCACGTCAAAAGCTCGTTCAAAATCTTCAATCAAGTCCTCTGTTGCCTCGATGCCAACCGACAAACGAATAAGTCCGTCTGAGATGCCCATTTTCTGCCTCTCTTGAGCAGACAATCCTGAATGAGATGTAGTTGCCGGAATTGTAACCAAGCTCTCGACTCCACCTAGACTCGGAGCTACGATCGGTATAGTTATGTTCTGCAAAAAGAGCTCAGCAGCTTCTTTTCCCCCCTCGAGTTCAAAGCTTAACACTCCGCTACAACCTTCGAATAGTTCTCTAGCCCGCATATGTTGAGGATGTGTTTCTAGTCTTGGATAGTTGACCTTACTTACTCCTTCGTGCATCGCAAGATATTTTGCGATTGCAAGCGTGCTTTGATTTTGATATCTAACGCGCAGAGCTAAGGTCTTTATTCCTCTTTCGAGAAGGAAACAGGCATGGGGATCAAGGCTCCCCCCTAAATGATCCAGCAGGTGTTTTACTTTCCTAACTAGATCAGCTCGTCCGATCACTGCACCGGCCACAATATCAGAGTGACCGTTGAGATACTTCGTAGCACTGTGCAGTGACAAATCAAATCCCTGTTCAGGTGGTCTGAAATTTATCGGACTTGCAAAGGTGTTGTCGATTATGGAGAGAAGATTGTGAGACTTCGCAAATTCTACTACCGCGCGCAGATCTGCGACTTCCAGGAGCGGATTTGTCATTGTTTCAACGTACATAACTTTAGTCTGTGGAGTTAGTTTCTCTTCCCAGGTACTAGGATCGTTTGCATCAATGAAATCACAGGAGATTCCATATTTCGGGAGGTCCTTTGTTACGAAATCATGAGTACCGCCGTACAGGCAGTCTTGGGCGAGCATATGGTCGCCCTTTGAAAGCACCGAAAGCAAGGTTGTTGAAATCGCGGCCATCCCGCTCGCCGCAACAAGTGCGTCTTCCGCTGCTTCCAAGGCAGCTAGCTTCCTGTGTAAGGTGTAATGATTTGGTGTGTTGCTCAGGCGAATGTATCTGATGTCATGATAACTTCCCTCTCCAAAACTCTCAAAGGTCGCCGATTGAAAGACCGGCATGGTGACCGATCCCAAAATTCTTGGTAGAGGCTCGCCAGAATGAACCGCTTTTGTTTCTATCCGCTTGAAGTTTTCTTCAGGGTTTGACATCCAGACACGGGAGGGATTTTCAGACTCTTGCCTATTATGTCTTATTTGGTGTAAGAAAGGACTAGCTCAAATCTAACGCACAGTTACACTCTTTGCAAGATTTCGGGGCTTGTCAGGATCGTGCCCAAGAATTAAGGCGAGCTGGTACGCAAGTATCTGGATCGGAATAATGTCGCAGATTGGATTCAGACTATTGGACTCTGGCACTTTGATGAAAAAATCAAACGATTCGATCGGCTCGGGTCCAATTCCAATTATGTAGCCGCCCCTACTCTTGACCTCCATCGCATTTGAAAGAATAGTTTTCACCGTGTCTCGGGAGACAAAGATAATGCAAGGAGTGCCTTTCTTTACCATCGCAATCGGTCCGTGTTTCAGTTCTCCTCCGGCGAATGCTTCGGCATGTATGTACGAGACCTCCTTGATTTTGAGGGCGGCTTCGAGCGCGGTTGCGTACAGCGGACCACGCCCTAAAACGAAGATGTGATCATGAGTAGCCAGTCTAGTCGCAAGTTCTTTGATTTTGTTTCTCGTCGTAGCCGCTGTTAGATTGTAAACAATGTTCCAAAGAAACTTGAGCTTTTGGACTCCTTCCTCGTATCTCCCAGCCAGCGAATAGGCGAGTAAACTCAGGACTGCGAGCTGGGCAGTATATGTTTTTGTAGAAAGCACGGATATTTCCGGCCCTGAGTTAAGAAGCAAAGTCTTGTGCGAGATCTGTGTGAGAGACGAGCCTACCACGTTGACTATCGAGACTATCTGGCATCCTTTTTCCTTTGCTGTCTTGACGGCATCGAGAACATCAATTGTTTCTCCGCTCTGTGAAACCGCTATCACAAGCGTTTCGGGTTTTAGAAAGCTTTCGTACTGTGAAAACTCGCTAGCTATGACCGTGTTGATATGGAATGAGGCTAGCTTTGCGAACAGATATCCGGCCGATAGACAGGCATGATAAGATGAACCGCTTGCTACGAGAAAAACTCCTTTGGCGTTTCTTATTGATTGAGTGATGTTCTGAATATGTTCAGGGTCTTGCGCAGCAGCTTTCTGGATGGTTTCAACCTGCTCGGCAATCTCCTTCAGCATAAAATGATCAAAATCGCCCTTCGTCGCGTGGCTCAGGTTCCAAGAGACACTTTGAATGGGCCGGATGATCGGTCTCTCCGTTCTTCCTCTAAAGTCGAAGATTTGGTACGATCTTTTTTTCGAGGACGGATCTGTTTCAAAGACAACCATGTCGCCGTCATAAAGGTACACGACATTCTTTGTTCGCTCCAAGAAGGCGGGTATGTCGCTTGCCAAGAATAGCTCGTTCTTCTTTCTTTCTCCAACTCCGAGGACTAGCGGTGAGCCGTTCTTTGCCCCAATAATTGTTCTCGTGTCGCGATCAATCAGAACTACCGCGAAGTTTCCTTCAAGCGACTGTAAGGTCTTCATTGTCGCGTCTATAAAATTCAGATGTTTCGAGTCCATCCAGTATTCCACTAAATTGGGAATGACTTCGGTATCGGTCTCACTTTCAAAGTGGAATCCTTTCGAAACAAGAAGAGCTTTTAGTTCCTTGTAATTCTCTACGATTCCGTTATGGATTACCGCGATTTCAGAATTGTTCGAAACATGGGGGTGCGCATTTTTTTGCGTCACGCCACCGTGGGTAGCCCAACGAGTATGAGCTATTCCTATGCTACCGGAAAGGTCTAACAGGTTCAGCTCGTTGTGAATGTCTTGTACTTTTCCAACCTGCTTCTTTAGTTCAAATTCGCCTGAATCGTTGATTGTGACGATACCAGCTGAGTCATACCCTCTGTACTCGAGTCTCTTCAGACCTTCAAAGAGGACAGGAGCTGCGTCCTCCCCGCCGGTATAGGCAATGATTCCGCACATGGATGAACTCCGATACCTTCTGGTCACTACGATATATATGCAATGTTGCAAGTGATCTTGGTTCTGTCTCGCCGGCGCATATTTTCAAGAGACTTTTGAGGAAATGTTCGCAGATCCTCTATCGCAAATCGGATTAGAGCATGCTCGCTTGATCCTATCGCAAAAGTTCCGAGAATTCACTACAATTTCTTTAGACCTGACCAAGCTCTCAAACGAAAACTCCATCCAAGAAAACTGGTATTAAGACCGAAGGCGCAAGATAAAATGCTGAGTTTTCAAAACGCTCAAGTCAGATTAAACAAAGGTTCTCTTTTTGAGAACGGTGAATGACAGAAAGTGTAAATCATACTTTATCCATCTTTTCATGATTTGGACAGGTTGAAGAAAGCTAGAATCTCTGTAGTCTTACTGATTTTGGGCGCTAGCGCAGTTATCTCGAGTTTCTCTTATGGTCTGATTACGAATTTTACAAGCGTACTAAGCGTAGTAATGTACTCTCTTGGGCTGGCAGGTTCTATTGCCTTTTTTGCAGTTGGCATTTACAGTACTTTAAACAGTACAAATTAATGTCTCAAATCCCAAGAGGTAGGCCGTAAGTGCCGAGCTTATCCACTAGATTTACGTGCTGAGGGTTCCACAGAGCCTTTTTGGAAATTAATTTTGTCTGTTAATTAGGATTTTTCTTCTTCTGAATCCTTTTCATCGTCTTCTTTTGACGAAACTGCTCTCTTCACCGTCTTCTCTGCGACCTTGGACTTCCAGGAAGAAGTGCTACTCTTCTTTGCTTCATCAGGGTCGCCTATTCCGCCTTCGGTGATTACAAAGTTCGTATCGCTGTATGGGTGGCATGGACTGTCAATCATGATCGCTTTTCTTTCCTGACCCGCTTTTCTCAAATAAACTCTGTAAGTTGACGCATGGCCGATGATGTTGCCACCAGCAGCTTTTGTCGGATCTCCGAAGAATGTATCAGGCGAGGCCTGTACTTGATTTGTGATCACTATTGCGATATTGTAGATCTCCGCAATTCTCTTGAGCCTATGCATTATTGCATTGAGCTTTTGCTGTCTTTCAGAAAGAGTCCCGCGGCCGACGAATTCAGCTCTATGCAAGCTGATTATGCTATCCACGATTACTAGTTTGATACCATTCTGCTGGATCAAACTGCCTAGAGCCTTTATGATGAGCTCAAGATGACTGGCGTTGTACACCTTTGCCACGTGAATATTTTCGAGCATTTTGTCAACATCCATATTTCGTGTCTTTGCGATCTGGGCAATACGCTCCGGTCTGAACGTTGACTCGGTATCAATGTACAGGACATTTCCCCCGAGACCATGTTCTTCTACTGTCGTCTGCGATGAAATGCAAAGTGTATGACAGATCTGAGTCTTGCCTGACCCAAATTCGCCGTAGAATTCGGTGACTGCTTGAGTTTCAATCCCGCCGAGAAAAAGTTTGTCCAAGTTGTTGGAGTAAGTAGTGCACCTTACCATTTTGGCTCTCCTATCATAGAGCTCTTGGGCGGAGACGAGATCTTTCTCAAGGTATCCTTTCTCCTTCAGCAGTCTTTGTGCTTCAAAAATCAAATTGTGCGCTGTCTCGTCTGTAATGTTGAGATTATCAACGAGCTCGTTAACTGTGGACGCCGCAAGATCTAGGATAGTGGTTATCCCTCCAGCTTCTAGTTTTGCTTTGGTTGCAGGTCCTACTCCAGGTAGGTCAGAAATATCAACTTCGATCGCTTCGCTCATTTCTATTTTTTCACTCTTTTTCGTCCAGTTTAGTTACCGTATAGTAGTTTTACTGTAAAAATACAGTATAGATATATATTTTGCTGTGAAGAAAAATTGACAAAGCTCGCGCTATTCCACTCTTATCTTCTACGACTGCCTCTTTTTCTTAGATGCTCTGAATTTACCAAGTAGCTCGATCCAAATTCCGTCTGGGTCTTTCAAGAAAGCGAGTTCGTAAGCTCCTTCTCTGAAGGGCGCGATAGCCGGTTCGGCTCCCCTTCTCACGAGTGAATCAAATTCTGAATGAACATCCCGGACCCAGAAGGCCAGATGATCGAGCTCTTCGCCTTTGGTATATTTTGTGCAATACCGGTTGCCAACAGGGTACCAATTCAACTCCAGCCTCTGTGGGGAGTTCGGACTTTTCAGGTGGACATAGACACCTCTACGCTCCGTTTTTCCCCGAAGGATTACTTTCATCTCCAAGACTTTCTGGTAAAAGTCCAGAGATCTCTTTAGATTGGTTACTCTGATCCCCGTATATGTAAAACGCACGACGCTCATGCCTCTGGCTTTGCTAGCGTGTTGCTCTTGCTTAAATAAGTGAAACCTCCTCGCTCATCCGTCATTATCGAATGGCGTCTAAGAAGCCAACTCTCCTCGTAATAATTGGCGCCCTTCTCATCGCTTGGATTCTGATCTCTTCAATTCATCCGATTCAGCCGGTGGTAACTGCTGGAGGCTCAACGCAAAGTCAACAAAGCACAAATGGCGAAGCGGGTGGCTCGGGTTTCTCGTTTTTCAAATTCCCTTCGCTCAACTTTCATTTTCCAAATTTGTTCAACTTTAATTGGCCGAATCTCAATTTCACATTTCCCAGTTTCAACTTCAGGTGGCCGACCATTCATTGGCCGAATCTGGGCCTTGGCTCAGGAACTAGTTCGGGACTAGGATCTACTGGACTATGCCAGAATCAAGGCATTTGTGAAAATGGTTCTGGCGGAGGCTCGGGGAACAGTGCAGGAGACCCAGGCAGCAGTGGACAAAACGATCCACCCGTTCAAACTCAATCAACAACACGCCAACAAGTGCCATTCACTATTCCAAGAGATCTACTTATCGCAACTGTGGTGGTTATCCTAGTTATTGCAGGAATTTTTCTGGCATTGCGCTCAAAAAATGCGACATTGAATAGACCAAGGAGGAATTTTCAACAGGCACTTGTTCAAACAACTGTACCAGTTATTCCGACCGCAAAGGACTCGGAGCCGGACGAATCCCTTGTCCTCCAGTTCGAGGCAGATGAAAAGATCGATGACTTTAGAGGCTGGGGTTCTCAGGGAGGATTTCTGAGACCTAAAATCGACCAATCTTTTCCGTTGATCTGGGGTTTGGATGAACCTCTGGAGATCGAAGCCCCCGCGGGATCGACCGTATATGTCGGGCGAGACTCTCCGGTCGAGATGTGGAGTTTGACAGCTGAGATTCTGAGTGGCACTGTTTCCTTTAGCGAACCAAGCGGCGTCATACACGGCTCTTACCAAGATTCGAGAGATGCAAAGTGGATCAGGTCAGTACATTATGACGAAGATGTCATGAAACTTTTCAGGTTAAACTTTCTATTAAACTCCCAAGAAGAAAACCGGTCTGGAGAATTAACCCCGCGTGAAATCGTGACCAAGATCATAAGTGAAAAGCCCGAGCTTGTCAAAGATAGTACAGCTCTACTTTCACTCGCGAGAATATTCGAGCGTGCATTCTACGGCAAGAAGAAAATTTCTCGGCAAGAGTACGAGGTCTTTCTCAGGAGTCTCTCGAAGGCTCTAGTGCATCCTAAGGTGATAATCTGTGGCCCAAAAAGTAGCCAATGAACCACACCAAAACAGTCAGAGATCTCAGCTCTATTCCAGAATATTCCGATATCTGCCGGCAATAGCTATACTGGTGGCTGCATTCGTTGCTAGCGGGACGTTTTTTCTGAAGTCAAGTTTGTATTTCGGGTTAGGCGCCCTAATCTTCGTCTTCTGTCTTCCTGCTTCGATAGCGCTAGCTTGCTATTTTGTCGGAATTGTCTGTGACATTTACGATCATGAGCTTTCGGCATTGTTTTTCAAATCATTTATCGCGCAGTCCACTTTTGTGTTCTTTTTCATCGACGCCCTGTTCAGTCTAGCTTTTCTCGTTACACACAACTTCTTGTTAGAGCCTTTTCTCCTTCCTCTTCTTTTCCTCGCAAATGCCATAATACTGTACCGCTTTGGAGACATTCTGATAGGCGGTAAAAGAAACCAAGCAGTGGGACTGTGTGCAAAAAGACTCGCGACTTCTCTCGGTGTCTGTTTCTTTGCGAGTTTCATCGCGTTGTCTCCGATAGGAATCTGGATAGGCGATCCTTTGTATTATGCGGCATTAACATACGCGATCCTGTCGGTATCGCCGCTAATCGCATTTTCAAAACGGACCCAAGGCTATCATGAGGCCGGTCTCTATTTGATGCGCAGTGCTCTCCTATGGTCTGGTGTCGCCTTCTTCATAGGGGTTGCGGCACTCGCCCTTACTGTCCTTCAAAACAATGTCATAGCCTATGCCGTGATAACAGCTCTGGGCGCGATCGTTATTGCAACAGTCGGCTTTAGAATTTACTCACTAGGCTCTGAGAGAATTGCGAAACAGAGCGAAGATGTCTACGAAAAGCACATTCACAAACTTGTCGTTGTTCCAGATGAAAGCTTTGATTTTCTGAGGAACAATATGGATGAATTCATCAGATCTGGTCGAAAGGAAAACCTACTGATAGCCCTTACCACTCTCTTGACTAACGCGGGCTATACATTTGAAGAATCAGGGCCGTTGTTAAGAAATATCGCTGACTATGAAGTCCCCGCAATACACAAGATCCCTTACCTATCGATGAGAAAGAGTTTGGAGTTAGAAGTTGAAAAGAGGGCCAAACTAATCAATGAAACTTTTAATCACATGGCGCATGACACAAGTGTAGTAAAGACAATTTGAGCGAGATAACCGCGACGGCAACCCTCTCTCTGGATGACGCAATCAGCTACGCAAACAAAACCATAGATGAGATTGCAAGGTATTACGTAGGAAACCGGGACACTCTTGCTAAGATTCTCGCATCTATCTTTGCAGGCGGCCACGTCCTGTTAGAAGATCACCCTGGTATTGGAAAGACCTTTGTGGCCAAGCTCATTTCCCATGTTTTTGGACTTTCATACAAGCGAATCCAATTCACTCCAGATCTGCTCCCAAGCGACATTGCAGGAACCAAGGTATGGCGTGCGTCGCGAGGAGAATTCGAATTAATGAGAGGGCCGATCTTCGCGAGTCTTGTTCTTGCCGATGAAATAAACAGAGCTCCGCCCAAAACTCAGGCTGCTTTGCTCGAAGCAATGGAGGAAGGTCAAGTAACTATTGAAGGTGAAACGGTGAAACTCCCTGTGCCGTTCAACGTTCTCGCTACACAGAACCCAATAGAATTTGAAGGAACATATCCCTTGCCCGAGGCCCAGCTCGACCGTTTCATGGTTCGCGTTTCCTTATCCTACCCCGAGAACGAGCTCGAGCTTTTGAAGCGGCGCCTGAACTGGAGGAATGACGATCCAAGCTCAAGGGCTTCTCAAGTGGTTGACTCAATAACGCTTTCATCGATCAGAGTACTCCTTGAAACCTCCGTGAAAGTTTCAGATGAGATTCTCGGTTACATCTCGCAGTTTTCCCAGATTCGCAAAGACCCCCGAGTTATGGCGGGACCTAGTCCAAGAGGGTTGATCTCGCTCATGAGAATGAGTCGCGGTGTAGCGCTGATGAATGGTAGGGATTTCGTTGTTCCAGACGACGTAAAGTACATCGCTCCTGACACGCTGGCACATCGCATAGTGCCAAAGCCAGAATTTTCGCTCGAAGACCTGAGCACAACCACGATAGTCAATGAATATGTAACGAGAATTCCTGTTCCAAAATGATCTCTCTCGGCCCCCAAGGCTAGAATGTCAAAATGATAAAGAATTGGTCAAGAGCGATCTTAGCTCTAATAGTCCTTCCGATTGTTGTAGCCGTCTCAGCCGTTTTATCGACGATGTCTTCGCTAGTGATAGCTACTCTCTTTCCTCTGCTCCTTGTAGCTCTCCTTTTGAATTTCAACGCAAAGTCAAGGATCACTGTTTCTATCGAAGGGGAAAGAAGTGTTGTCTATGTAGGCGATGAAGTATCGTTTAGGGCAACGGTTACAGTAGAAGAGGGATTTGGACTACTATTCTTGCGACTACCCGCAACAGATTCTTTCGAGCTGATGGAAAAAGATACCAACGTACACTTTTTGTTCAAAGGATTTCGGAAAGTTGAACAGCGAAGCTATGTTTACAGGATGAAAGCCCTTCGCCGGGGAGTCTTCAAGCTTCCAGATATCTCGTATTCCTATTATCCGCCGCTCAGTGTCTCACACATTGATAGGGGGAGCCTTCATTCTAACATTCAGATCAAGGTCTTGCCCAAAGTCCAAATTCTGAAGAGATCCCAAGTAAGCTTAAGATCATTGTACGAAATGCCCAGGACCTCTAGGGCTAGACTAGGGCCTCATTCTACAGATTTTCTTTCGATTAGGAACTATACGATGGGAGACCCGTACAAATTCATTAATTGGAAAGCCAGCTCCCGGAATACCTCGCCGGACACGCTACTTGTCAATGAATATGAGAGGGAAGGATTGCGGACGTTCCTTTTCATTTTGGATCGCAGTGATGTTATGCGACGCGGCACTGCAGAAGAAAATTCCTTGGAATACGGAATTGCCTTCATTCTCTCCTATGCCAAGATATTGCTGAATCAGGGGATGAATGTGGGTCTCTGGCTCGAACCGGAGGACGATTTTACTGCAAGCCAAAGATATGAAAGCTACATAATTCCAAGCTCAGGAACCGACCATTATCAGAGATTAAAGGAACTTCTCGTTGCGACAGAGCTGAGAGAACCAGGCACCGCAACAGAAGAACCATCGCTTAATTTCACTTTACATTCTTCGCTTCTGTTAAGAATTGTCCGAGAAACTGTTCCAAGCATAATTTTTGTCACGAATTTTGAGAGAAGTAACCGAGAGCCGGTGTCGAGATTTGCGCGCGAACTTCTGGGGGTGGGTGCGCATTCCCTTACTATTTTAGATGTAATCCCATACAACATTATTTCGAAATATTCTTCTCCAATTCCATACTCGACAGATAGTGCTTCCCAAAGTGCTGGACTGCTTTTGAAATCAATCCTGATCTCGACTAAGAAGAAAGATCAGTATTCTATTCTGCCCAAAGGAGTGAAAGTCATTGCGTGGGATCCATCTTACGAGCCCATCGGAAGAGCCATTAAAATGTCAATGTCTCTCATGAAGCGAAATCCCAGAAGGAGTTAGGCGAGGATAGACAATATGCAAAATCGGTTGTTATTTGGCTCAGCCATTCTCTGTGCGTCGCCAGGCCTCGCATTACTCCTGTTGGGGCAGTCGAGCCTTGCACAGGTTCTAGGAGTCATAATAATTCTATTTGCGGCGCTAATGATCCCCTATGGTTTTTTTACCAAAGGAGGAGTCGCAAAGTTTGCTTGGCTGAACCTTAGTTTGACTTTATTCGTGTTGATTTTCGCAAGAGGTTATATCCCTCTCGCAGGCGGCTTCTCACTGGGATTTAGCGGAGATTTGGTTACCCTAACTGGTTTTTGTGTTCTTTTGGTTGAAATGGGAATAGTACTCTCTATGCTCTATGGAAACTACAAGGGATATGTTACTGAATTAAAGAAAGCAGGGTATGACGAGGAAGAATTTCGCGCAGAGCTTCGAAGCTTCGATAAATTCCTCATGGTTCTTGTCTTGGCATCGACCGGAATTTCGGTCGCAATCTACTTTCTTTTCTCGATCTTCCCCAGCGTAGGCATAGATGCTCTCACCGGCCTTGTCATTGCCGGGGTGATCTATTTCATTATCGCTAGATACATTTTAGCCCAAAGAAGGATTGCGTCAAACCAGCCAGTTACAGGGACTCAGTCCTAAAGTTCGAACAGGCCCTTCTTTTTATTCGGTGCATTTTCTGCACTCTCGTCCGAAGAGGGGTTTGCCTTCTTCCTTCGTCGGGGTAAGGCTGGTCTTTCTGCTTGCTGAACTATCTGTATGCCTGAACCAACAATCTCACCCTGAACCGGTTGGGTTGGGACGGCCTCCTTGGGCTTGGAGAATACGACCGGATTAGCAGTCACCGTCTCTTTCTGCTCTTTAATCTGATCAATTGATTTGATGATTTGATTCACAAAATGGACTTCTGGGTCTTCTTCTTTCATTTCCTGTTGTCTAGTTTGATTTTTGCTGGGAATCTTAATTTCGGGCAAAGGAACATTGTCAAATTTCTCATCGTCCTCCGAGGCAAGTTCCTTGAGCGAGGTTTTGTCCATGTAGTATAGTATGAGAGTTTTCTTATCGTCGTCATATCCTTCCCTGATTATTGATAATTTTACTCCGCTCTTCAAGAAAGGCTCGAGCATTCCAGCGACAAGTCCTTGAAGAAAATGATTTTCGAGGATGGCTTCGTCGTTCGCGTCAGAAGGAGGATCTGTTATAGTGGCTTTGTAGATATCCACTCCTTCTGTGTAGAAGAAGAGTTTTCCCCAGCCCGCTGTCTGGAACAAGGCCTTCGCGTTTTCAAGAAGGGCTTCCCTCTTCGCTTTTTCTCCGAGCATTTCCCTTAGGACTGCGATGATTTCTCCTCCCTCAGCCCTCCCATTTTCAAATAGTGCTGTCTTTGCTTGTGCGCCAAAGGTTTTCGTTATGTCATCAAAAAGATGCACAAAACGATCAGCATCAATTGCTAGGGCCCTGACTTCTCCGAAAAAGGTGAGAGGGAATGAGTATCGTCCGAAAATTCTTCCGTCGAGTCCACTAATTTCGGCCACCTTGACGAATTTGGATTTGTTAATTCGAATCAAGAGCTCGTCCGGTGGGCACTTTGCCGAGCTCAGATCGCAAATTACATTCATTACGAACTGTTCGGTTGTTTCGTAATTGGAGAAGGTGATTGAAACTATGTTCGCTCCGCTTGCCTCAAAGATTTTCATGAGTTTTGCGATAGCTTCTCTTTTTTCGTTTTGGTGACCTATAATCGCAAGCTCGAATTGATCAGGTTGCGCAGGAGCAGGAAAGCCCAAATTTATCGAATAATTTACCGATTTCGGTTCAAAGTTCATCGCTTTCTCGTTTGCAGCAAGGATTTGTTCAACAGCCATTTTTCAATACCACCCTTTCTTGTACAGTATGGTATGAAGGAAGACAAGTGAATGCTTAGAACATTGCGAAGGGCGGATCAGTAAGTCGAAAGCTGGGAGGGAAATTAGTATTCAAGCCGATATATCCAAGAGCGGAATAACCGAGGGCGGGAATGGTTTCTCTTACCTTTCCAGAGCATGCGCCGTTCTCAGGTGGTAGAGATATTTTGCCTCAAAGGCACCATCGGCTATCTTTCCGGTTTGCGTGTCTTCGTCGATGTCATTAAGATTACTTTGGACAAACTCACAGAACACACACGAGTAGACCCTAACGCGTCCCTCTTTCGTCGCCAGACCGCTTGTTTGTCTGCTCACGTTGTTCCGATCTTCTTCGCATTCTTTTTGGATGTTTCTTTTGAGGTGCAAGATAGTAGTAATAGAGGCAGCAACCCTAACGTAAGGAATTTGAGCAAATTGCAGATGCATCGCATGGTTGGGTTTTTGAAAAAAGCGTAAAGAATCTCGATATGTAATCCCAAATCTAGATTTTCACGAACAGAATGTACTTGAATTGCACTGATGCCCTCATTTTTAACCGTGGAACGATTAAATTTCAGTCGTAATGCTTATTGGCTCTCTTTCATGGTGACTAACGGATATTTCGAGTGTCTTTGCGAAAGAAAATCGCTCTGTGGCTTTTCTGAATAATGCAAAGAGAAGAAAACACAATTTGAAAATGCAAGAGAGAGAAGCGCAGGTGCAGGTGCAAAGAGATTATGTCCGAGTCCATCATCGAAGCTCAAGATCTCGTCAAGATCTATCGGAAGACCAAGGTTCCTGCAATTGATGGACTAACCCTGGACATAAAGCGCAGAGGAATATTCACACTTCTTGGAAGGAACGGCGCCGGAAAGACAACATTTCTGAGAATAGCCACCACGCAGCTTGTGCCCACTTCTGGCACAATGAGAGTGTTCGGTATAGATGTCATGGAGGATCCAAAATCTATCAGGAGAAGAATTGCGATTACGCCGCAGGAAGCGAGACCGCTTTTCACTCTCAATCCGAGAGACCACATTGCACTTTCTCTGATGATGCGTGGGGCTTCAAGAGCGGAAGCGAACGCAAAGATCGACCCCGTCCTAAGAACTCTAGATCTTGCGGACGTGGGAAAAGTTCATTCTGAGGAGCTTTCCGGTGGATTACGGCAAAGGATTCTGATCGCGATGACAATCGTCTGCGATGTTGAGCTGATGTTCTTGGACGAGCCCACCATCGGGTTGGATCCGCTTGGGCGCCGGAAAGTTTGGCAAGAGCTCATCCGCCTGAAGAATAAGGAAGGAAGAACAATTGTACTCACAACCCACTACATGGATGAAGCCGAAGCTCTATCTGATGATCTTGCCATCATCGACAGAGGCCACGTTTTAGCAAAAGGTAATCCAAGGGAAGTCAAACAAAGAAACATAGGTCCGAAGACAAGAGTAGATGTAGCAGAGGGTTTTACGTTCGAAGAGCTATCGTCGTACGGTACGACAATCAGAGCCGGAAATCTGCTTCGCGTTTTTACAACTGACGAGGTGGCTCAGGAGATTAGCAGAGAAGCCCTGCGGAGGAAGGTTCCAATTTCTATCAGTCCAGTCACTTTGGACGACGTGTTTGTTCAGCTCGCGGGCGGTGAAATCGAGGAAGAAGAACGCAAAGTCGAAAACCAGGAAGAAGAGCCTCAAAGGGGAGTGCTTACGAAGTGACCGTTCAGGAAACCCGCCGCCACGAGACTCTGTCTCAGTCTATCAGGAGAAATCTTCGGACTGCCGGGGCAATAGGATACTATCTAGGGATTCTTCCCATGGTTAGAATCCCGACATTGCTCCCTTTTGTGTTCGCAACCCCATTTACGATTTTGTTTATCTTATACATCGGCGGCGAAGGTCAGCTCATTACCTCAGCGTTGGCTGGAGCGCTGGTGATGACCGTGGCCCAGCAAGGACTGATTCTTGGAGCAGACCTCACGGTCTTCAAAATAGATCACAAATTCCAGGCAATCTCGGTGGCGTCTCCAGTTTCTTCATTTACATACATGTTCTCAATTGCTCTCTCGGAGCTGGTGTTCGCTGCTCCGCCTGTCATAGTGCTCCTACTCATAATCAATCATGCTGGCGTCGGCTTGTTTGCAATTCTTGAAATAATCTCGGTCATACTTCTAACTTGGATTACGACGAGCTCTATCGGTTTCTTTCTGTCGACGTATGTCCTTAACACCAGAACCGCATTCATTACGGTGACTTTCATCTCGACATTGATCTCGATTCTGCCCCCGGTGTTTTATCCGATCAAGATACTGCCGGCATACTTGAGACCACTGGCGGAACTAACTCCAACGACTCACGCGTCAATTTTAATCCAGAGTCTCGAAGGGGTACACTTCAGTTCGCAGCAAATTACTTTAAGCTGGGTTGCGCTTCCAATTTTTGCTGTAGCATTTCTCTCGCTTGCCTTGTTTAAGGCCAGATGGCGAGAATCCTAACAGAATATCCCTGCGCAACGATTAATAGTGGCACAGAATTGCGGTCATTTGAAACAAATGAAAAACTCGGAAGGCGCTTCGAATCGAAGAATTGCGGTTGGAATTGGCGCTCGCGAAGGCGGCTATCTGCTAGTCTCTGATCGAGAACGAATGAAATGGAAGAAAGTTGGACCCTTTCTCAAAGGAGAGAGTGTGAACTGTTTAAAGTATGACGGCAAATCCGAGACTCTATTCGCGGCAACACACACCAACGGGGTTTTTGTTTCAAAGAATCTCGGAAAGACTTGGAATCAGATGAACAATGGCCTTCACGTGAAAAAGACCTGGACGTTAGAGTCTGCATATAACAGGCCCAGTTCGATTTATGTAGGAACTCAGTACGGCCACGTTTTTCATTCCAAGGATCTCGGCGCAAACTGGGAAGAGGTTTCTGGGTTGTTTACGGCTCCGAAGAGAAATGAATGGGGGGTCGACTGGGGATTCGGAACCGTGGGTCTGTGCATTCACACGATTAGAATGGATCCCAAGAAAAATGAGCGTTTCTATATTGTCAGCTCTGGAGGGGGGCCCTACCGCACCGAAGACGGAGGCAAGACGTGGTCTCTGCTGAACAAAGGTGTCATTGATGGTTGCCCCTTGCCAAACGCCAGGGCTGATCTTTGGGGGCTAGGAACGAGCGATCCCGAGAAGAATCTCCAGAAGCATTTGTCAGAAGTGCACAAATGCACTCACAAACTTGTCGTCTCAAGAAAGAGAGAAGGAACCCTCTACCAGCAGAACCACTGCGGTGTGTATCGAAGCAAGGACTTCGGCGAGAGCTGGGAGGACATCAGCCCCAGCGAAAATGGTAGGCACGGTTTCCCAATGGCATTGATCGAGGACGGAAACGAAGAAAGTTCACTCTTCACGATTCCAGCTTATCGAGCCGGGCAATGCAACAAGCACAACTCCTGCATCATCGGAGAATTGGCAGTATATCGATCAAAGAACCGCGGTAAGGACTGGGAGAAGTTAGCAAAGGGCCTTCCGAAGAAGAATCACACTTGCGTTCTGCGCGACGCGATGGCAGCCGATGATGTTGATTCTGCCGGGCTGTACTTCGGAACGACTACAGGGGAAGTTTACGGTTCCACGGATCTGGGCGGGAATTGGTCCCTTCTTTTAGAGGATGCAGGAAGGGTGCAGGGCATCTCCTCGTTTCGTATCTAAGAAGATCAAGATCAATCCAGATAGGGAGCCACGGCGTCGAGGACTATCTAGGTCTAACTGTCATTTCCTTTTTGCGAGTAGGCGTGCATATGCGATAGCTTTCATCGCCTCGATGTCTTTGATTTCACTCCATTTGATCCCTCTCGCTCTTCTTTCAATCTCAAGAAGATGGTTGAGCTGGGAGACGAATTCGTCGAAATCTTCTTGGCTGCGAATGGCTCCAACACTTTCGATAAATGTGAAAATTGCTGGAAACTCGCCTCGAAGACGCCTCTCCTCCGTCTTTTGGTTCCCTTCAAGACTGCTGACATGCGATCCCTTGCTCACTCTTATCCAGTAGAACAATAAAGCTGTTGCAATCAAAACGGAAACAGTCAAAGCTATCCAAACGTTCAAGCTAGTCGGATCTTTCGGCAGTTCGATTAAAGAAATTACGAGAGTGGCTAGTGACATTCCTAATCCTACCATAGTTACTAGTTTATCACCAGTAGCCAAATAGATCACCTATCATCAATCGGAGGCCTAAGCGGCAAGTTTCGTAACTTGCCGCTCCTTTCTCGAAAATCGTCGATTCAATTGCAAAAAAGGTAGATGCACAAGTGGTCTTTTTAATATTACTGTAAGATTACTGTAATATTACAGTATACACAGGGCTGCGAGGGCCTCTTAGCTGATCTTTCGCTCTCCGAGTTTCTCCAATATTCTCGCGACAACCTGCGTGCCTTTCTCTCCGTCCTTCGCTGCTAAAACTGCGCCGAAGAGCTCGTAAGCTGTCGTAGATCCGGGTAAGGGAAGGTTCTCCTTCTCTGCGGTGCGCAATACCGCCTTCAGATCTTTGTAAAGATGGGCTGCTTTGAACCCAGGCTCGAAGTCTCTCGCAATGATTTTCGGTCCGAGATTTTGTAAGTTCCAGGAATTCGCCGCCCCACTTGTCAGGACTTTTAGTATTTCCTCAGCTTTAAGGCCAAGAGAAGTGCCAAAGAGAAGAGCCTCCGAAGTAGCCATAGTATGAATGGAGACTGCCACCTGATTGCATAGCTTCATTGCCTGACCTGAACCCGTCTTTCCCATGTAGGTGATCGTCTTACCCATCGCTTCAAGGATAGGGATTGAACGCTCAAAGATCTCCTTTTTCCCTCCGACCATTATAGAAAGAGTACCCTCTCTCGCTCCTTTGTCTCCCCCACTTACTGGCGCATCGAGAAATTCGACGCCTTTCTTTTCCAGCTCAAGGGCAGTCGAAATTGCAACATCTGGAGAATTTGTGCTCATGTCAATGACGATCGTGCCGTTTTGAGCTCCCTGGATCACTCCTTGAGGCCCGAGGAGGACATCTTGAACATCCGGGCCATCTGTGACCATGTCAATTATGATTTCAGAATTTTCCGCAACTTCTTTGGGCGAATCTGCGCTTTTAGCCTGTAATGCTACTAGCTCCTCTACATCTTTCTTGCTCCTGTTGAAAACTGTGACCGAGTAGCCCTTTCTCAAGAGACTCGCAGCCATGGGTTTTCCCATCAACCCGAGACCAATGAAGCCGACTTTAGGAAGATTCCTGCTCAAAGCACGCTTCGCAGTTTAAACAAAATAGCATTCACCAATAATTGTTTCTAACAGATCTCGAACACGCTCTTCCAGTTCGGCCGTTCCCAAAAGGAAAAGTACTAGGTTAGTAATCAGAACCCTGATGCACTTAGCCGAACGCGAAATTCTTATCGGCAAATACAAGCACGCAGCCTACAAGACATGCTACTGGACCGCCCAGAGTCTTCGCACGGGCGGAAGAAGGCAGTGTTACAAGCACGGATTTGGAATCAAAAGTCATCTCTGTATTCAGTCTACATCGTTTAGAGGCTGCAACATAGCCTGCACATTTTGTTGGAGGGATGTCGAAGGGAGGCAGCACAGTTTTCAGAAGCTGGATGAGCCCGAAAAAATTGCTGAGCAATTAATTCGAGAGCAAAGCCACATCATCGAACAAAGCCTTCCTGAGGCTCTTTCAAATTATGAAAACATGGTTTCGATCGTTCACACTCTTAGTAAGGGAAATTCCACAATTCCTGAACTAGCAGAAAGTTGCAAAGTTTCTAGACAAAGAACAGAAGATGCTCTAATTGATCTCAAGAATGCCGGCGTTGTTATACAACTGATTTCTGGAAGAAAGACCTACGCTCTTTCCAAGGAAATATGTCAAGAGGATAACGTATTCTCTTATGAAGAGTCTAGGGAGCTTGTCGAGAGGTTAGTCGCTTCAAGGAAAGGTATCATTGATGTCCACCTAGAAGCTGCTAAACCAAAACACGTGGCGATTTCATATGATGGGGAGCCAACCATGTACACCAGGCTGCCTGAATTAATCACTGAGTTCAGAAGGCGTGGCATCTCAACATTCGTTGTGACAAATGGCACATTTCCCGAGAGAATAGAGGAGATGCAACAGACCGGAACGCTTCCAACGCAACTATACGTAACCATGGCAGCCCCAGACAAGGAGACCTATATGCGAGTTTGTTCTTCAATCAAACCATATTTTCCTGTTCACAACGACCACTGGGGGAGACTCAACCACACGCTCGGTCTTCTTTCATCACTTGACTGTCGAACCGTGATTAGAATAACGAGCGTCAGGGGTGTGAATATGATCAAGCCAGAAGTCTATCGTAAGAAAGTTAAGAAAGCAAATCCAAGCTTTCTAGAAGTAAAAGGCTTCTCTATCAGCGGGAATGCTCCGAGAATTTCAGAGCGTTTGGGAGAAACTGACCTAGGACCCACCGATCCTGCACTCTACAAGATTGCTTTTCGGTATGCACCGACTCACGATGAGTGCATGGCATTTGCAAAGGCCATATCAAATGATTTTTCCTTGTTTCCCCTTGTGAGCGAGAGCAGATTAAACAGACAAGTACTGGTGAGCGTTGCGTGGCAAAGTCCGAATAATGTAGAAATCGATATGGAGAAAGATCTCTGATTCTACGTGTACAACTATGGCCAAACATAAGATCCTGATAATCGGCTTCGGCACAGTAGGTCAAGGTTTCTATGAATTATTTCACGAAAAGCAAGTCAGCATTGGATTAGAAGATACGGTCGTTTCAGAAGTCATCGATGCCAAATTTGGTTTCATAAAGAATTTTGGGCCCGATATTATAACCCAGCTAAAGGGCGGCAAAACGTTCGAGAAAGCGGACGTGTTCAAGACCATAAGAAATTCTGAAGCTGATATCGTCTGCGAGTTTACTTGGGTCAATATCAAAGACGGCGAACCGGCTTTCTCTCACATCGAGGAAGCGCTTTCTGCAGGCAAGCACGTCATAACAACTAACAAAGGCCCGATCGCGCTTCGTTACGAAAGGCTGCATGAGCTCGCAGCTGAATCAAAGCTGAAACTCCGCTTCAAGGGAACAGTAATGTCTGGAACGCCCTCATTCAATATACTCGAACTACTACCGGGAATCCATGTGCAAAAGGTCAGGGGAATCTTCAACGGTACATCAAATTTCATACTGACGGAGATGGCTCATGGCAAGAGTTTTGACGAAGTCTTGCGTCTGGCTCAGAGCATGGGGTACGCAGAGGCCGACCCAACCCTTGATGTCGACGGATTCGATGCAGCCCTAAAAGCTGTTATTTTTTCAAAGGTGATCGGATGGACGAAACACGACCTCAATAGCATGGATATAAAGGGCATCAGAGATATCTCCTCCAGCGATGCCTCGGCCGGGGTCAAACTGCTCGCTAGCATGGATAGCGAAAGTGCAAGCGTGAAACCGGTTCATCTTTCGCCTGATGACTTGTTTTCAAACATAAACGGGGTAATGAATGCTGCCGAAATAACCACCGATACGCTGGGCAAGATTTTTGTCGCGGGACCAGGAGCAGGCAGAAAAGAAACTGCCCAGGCCGTATTGAGCGACTTGGTAGAGGTAATCAACAATTGATCTTTGTAATAGACAAATTCACAAACCAAGTTTACAAAGAGCTCAACGAGACAGGCCCAGACCTTTCCAAGACGATTCTCGGAGCTGCGGCTCGAGGCACTAAAACGATGAAGAAAATGCCCTCGCACAAGAGAGCAGAGATTTTGGAGAATACTTCGAATGCGATTTTGAAAAATGCTAGAATGCTCGCAGAAACGATCACGATTGAGGCTGGCAAACCGATCAAATACTCGATCAAAGAAGTCAGGCGAGCCGCGATCACCATGAAATTTTCAGCCGAAGAATCAAAGAGGATCTATGGTGAGACAATTCCATTCGATGCAGAACCAAGAGGGGAAAGAAAATTTGCATATTATACGAGAGAACCTATCGGAATCGTGCTCGCGATCACTCCCTTCAATGATCCATTAAATCTAGTGGCGCATAAGCTCGGGCCCGCTATCGCGGCAGGAAATTCGATAATTATCAAACCTTCCCTTGTCACACCCATCTCAGCCATGCATCTTGTTGATTTGATTCACTCTTCAGGTCTGCCTGAAGACTGTGCGAGCATCCTGATAGCTTCCGGAGCGAGTGAACAACTCCGACAAATGCTTGTGGATGACCGGATCAAAATGATCTCGTTCACTGGTGGGACCGAAGCCGCCGCTGACGTCGTTCAACATTCAGGAATTAAGAAATATTCTATGGAACTCGGAAGCAATTGTCCGGTAATATTGTGGTCTGATGCCGAATTGGATAAGGCTATACCTGATATTGTCGACGCTGGATTCGAGTCTCAGGGTCAAAATTGCATTCATGCTCAACGAGTATTGATACATGAGAAGATCTATGAAGAGGCAAAATCAAGGATCATCGAAGCGACAAGGCAACTCAAAGTTGGGAATCCGCTATCTGAGAGTACCGATGTTGGTCCCATGATTCACGAGGGCGAGGCAAAGCGCGTCGAGAGCTGGGTAAATGAAGCAGTTACGGATGGCTCTAAAATATTGACAGGAGGAGAAAGAGAAGGAAATGTCTACTACCCTACTGTGATCGAAAGTGTTGATCCTAAGAGCAGGATTGCTCAAAAAGAAGTATTCGGACCGGTAATGCTACTATTCAAAATTCGAAATCCGGAAGAAGCAATTGAAATCAGTAATTCTGTTCCTTACGGCTTGCAGGCGGGAGTTTTTACCAAAAACATAGATGTTGCACAGAAATTTATCGACGAATTAGAATACGGCGGCGTACTAATTAATCAAACTTCAGACTTTAGGGTGGACTTTATGCCTTTTGGTGGATACAAGTACAGCGGTCTGGGCAGGGAGGGCATAAGATTCGCAATCGAATCAATGACTGAAATAAAACTCGTAATCTATAACAAGAATGCTCAAGTGTGAAAGACAGCTATTTTCGCTCCATTCTCTTGGCGAGGGTACTCATTCCCTCATAGAGAAGATTCGCCGCTAACATGCTCGTGAGCTCACTCAGGTCGTAAGGAGGCGAGACTTCGACGACTTCCATCCCGACCACATTAAGATCAAACTTGCGCACTAGATCCATGATCTCAAAACTTGACAAGCCTCCAACTTCTGGAGTCCCTGTGCCTGGGGCGAATGCAGGATCCACCACATCAATGTCCAAAGAAACGTAGGTCTTGCCTTTGAGGGAATTTACGTGCCTTATTATAGAGTCAGTTTCGCTCTTTGTCGTATTTGTTGTGTAGTAGATTATCCCAAGTTTCTTTGAATCTTCAATATCCTCCTTACCATAGATCGAAGCTCTGATTCCCACCTGGATAACCTCGTTTAGTAGCCCTTCTTCTCTTGCCCGACGCAGCCAGGTGCCATGCGTGTATTTCTTTCCCCAGTAATTGTCCCAGAAATCATAATGAGAATCAAGATGAACCAAATTCACTTTTCCATGAACCTCATTCATCGCTCTTAGAATGGGCAGTGCGATGGAATGGTCACCACCAGCCGTGAATGGAATAGTCTTTGACGCGACACTTTTCATATCGCGTTTTATTACAGTAAAGGTATCCTCAATATATCCCGGTACAGTATTGACATCGCCCCAATCGCAGGCGTTCAGTTGTTCGAAAGGTTCGACGTCCGCGAAGGGATTGTACTTTCGTAGCAACCTGGAGCCTTGTCTAATCGAGCTAGGGCCAAATCTCGGACCAGTTCTGTACGTTGTTCCATCGTCGAATGGAATTCCAAAGAACGCAGCTTTAACATCCGAAAGATCTTGAGTTAGAGGCAGTCTTGCGAATGTCGAGATCTGCGCGAACCTTGGAGATTCCCGGGCATCGATTTGTCTCATAATTTATAATCCTCTTTTTCTTACTTCGGCTTCAATTTCCTCCATGACATTCTGCGAGAGGTACTCAGATCCACATTTTGAACAAATGGTCATGGACTTCGCGCCAAAATAGATTCCAAAAAATTCCACTACGTTAATTCCCGTCTTAACCTTGTCACCGGAGTTGCAACGAATGCCTAGTGCGCTTTCGGATTTCAAATTAATTTCACTGCGAATTATCTAGATCCCTGTCTCTTTTTGCGTCAGCCAACACAGCTTGAGCGGCATTGTACCCAGGTGCACCGGTCACACCGCCTCCCGGATGGGTTCCTGATCCGCAAAGGTATAGTCCTTTGATGGGCATTCTGTATTGTGCCCAGCCTGCAGCTGGTCTAAAGAAAAACATTTGATCTGGGGTAATTTCCATGTGGAAGATATTCCCCTTTGGCAAGCTGAATTCTCTTTCCATATCGAAAGGCGTTAGAACTTCCCGCTGCATTACAGCTCGTTTGATGTTAGGCGCATACTCTGATAGTGTATCTATTATACTGTCACCAACTTCTTCTTTCCTTTCGTCCCAATTTCCCTCTTTCAAATTATATGGAAAATACTGAGCAAAAATCGACATGGTATGCTTACCGGACGGTGCTAGGTCAGGGTCGTTTGCAGAATGGTAAACTATGCGCAGGAACGGATGCTCGGACGGTTTTCCGTATTTTGCGTCATCGAAAGCCTTCTCGCAGTAGTCCATGGAAGGGCCGATACTGGTGATTCCTTTGTGCTGCAGGCCCAGATCCTTTCCAGGTAGAGCTTTGTAATCAGGCAGTTCTTCCAGAGCTGCGTTGAGCTTTACGACGCATCCTTGATCCTTAATTTTTTCGATTCCTTTTACGAAATTCTGATCTAATTTGTCTCGTCCGACAAGCCTGAGAAAGGTCTGTTTTGGGTCAGCATTTGAAACTACGATTTTCGCTCTAACCGTGGTTCCGTCTGATAATTCAATCCCACTAACTTCACCATCTTGTGTATCAATGCTACTTACGCCGGCATTCCTTGCTATCTCTGCACCAAATGATTCTGCGCTCTTCGCGATCGCGTCACTCAAAGCGCCCATTCCCCCCTTCAAGTAACCCCAGATCCCTGTCTCTCCGCTAGATCCGCCGATCACGTGATGCCCTAGAACATAAGCACTCCCCGGACTCTTGGGCCCCACCATCGTTCCAATTAGGCCCCTCGGGCAAATTGCGGCCTTCACATAATCCGATTCAAAATACTCGTCGAGAAGATCTGAAACGCTTGAAAACATCAACACCTTGAGGCCTTCGAGCGTTTCAGGAGAGGCGAATACGCTCGTGAAATCTTCAAGCGAGGGAGGAGGGCTAAGCATCATGGGACCGAGTAGCTCGCTTATCCCTTTCCAGAATTCAAGGTACTTTGGATAGCTCTTCGCATCTTTAGAGGAAAATTTTTCGAAGCCTTGCGCTGTCTTCTTAGCGTCTTCCCAGATGAAGATGTGTTTACGTTCTGGAAAGGGAACGAAGAGGTCCGGATCAGTGGAAACGACGCGCAAGCCGTGCTTTTCGAGCTGGAGGTCTCTTACAATCTGTGGATCAAACAGGCTGTAAGCGTAGGATAATCTGCTTATTTTGAAGCCCTTCCAAATTTCTTCGGTGATAGCCGCGCCGCCGACGATCGGTCTTTTTTCAAATACGGCTACTGTGAGACCAGCCCTTGCAAGATACGCCGCAGAGACAAGCCCATTGTGTCCGGCTCCTACGACAATGGCGTCATATTCTGATTTCATAATTCCGACGTTAGTCTCCAGGCAGAACTATTTCCGTATTTTCCCCGTTCAGGGTCCCTTGTAGCACGGAAGTCTTTAAGATTGAACAAAGCTCCAAGAGTACGCCAATTTGATTCAAAGAGAACCTTTTACTGTTGTTGCGGCCCAGATAGACACGAAGCTCGGCGATGTAAGAGCAAATCTCGATTTAATTCGCACAGTCTCTGCGAAAATTAGCAAAAAGAAAAATGCAGAAATTGTGTGTTTTCCTGAGCTTGCCACGACTGGCTATGCGTTGGGAAGTAAGTGGAAAAAGCTCGCAGAAGAAGTGCCGGGAACTATAACTGATGAGCTTTCAAAGCTCGCAGCTGAACATGGTTTTTACTTGATCTGCGGCGTTGATGAACGCGGGTCAGGAAACGAAAAGGGAAATATCTACGACTCGGCCGTCTTAATCGATCCAAATGGAAAGCATGCCGGCCTTTATAGGAAAGTCCATTTGTGGAATGAAGAAAGAATGTTCTTTACTCCTGGGAAATCCTTCCCCGCTTTCAAGACAAAGTTATGCACAATCGGAATCGGAATTTGTTATGATCTTGAATTCCCAGAGCCAGCCCGTGTAATGGCTCGCAAGGGTGCGAGTATTGTATTCTATCCTTCCGCTCAACCCTCAACAGCGCAGAAACAAGTTCAGATCTATGTCAGAAGCAGGTCCTGTGAAAATTGCATCTTCACAGTCTTCTCAAACCGGGTGGGCAGAGAGGGAGAATTGACGTTTTTTGGTGAGAGCCAGATTAATTCGCCAGACGCGAAGATGCTGGCCTTGGCCCATAGAAGTCAGAATTTTGCGTCAGCAAGGCTTGACCTGAAGGTTTTGGAGAGGCAAATTGAACTTGTGCCATATTTGAAAGACCTTGGGCCAGAAGCGTATTCAAATTGAGGAATAAGCTTTGAAATCTCTTGATAAACAAAGGGCAAATCATTCTTTCTTGGAAATTTGAACCTCAGAATACGCCTAAAAAACTGAAAGGTTAAATCTAAGCCTTTAACTCGGTAAGAACGGTTTTAGCTTGTCAGAGCAAAAGCCAACTATCTTTCTTAGGCAGGCCACTGGACTCGTTCGAAGTTTCGGTGTAGTAGACGCAATCTGGACAAATTTGTCGCTGGTAGGAATTATCTTTTCGCTAACTTACATTGCATCTACTGCCCCTCTTGTCGGAGGTGATCCGCTAGTCGGTGGTCTCATAGCTCTAGTCGGCATGTTCTTTGTCGCTCTTGCATTTGCATCTGTGTCAATTCTGACCCCCAGAACTGCCGGTGACTATGTTTTTACAAGTAGATATCTTCATCCAGCGCTCGGGTTCGTTGGAAACGCAGGATATTTTGTCTCGACTATTCCTTTGTTCATGGGAATTACGATTACTACGATTGAATCATTTGGATTTAGCTCATTGTTTGCATATCTGGGATTGTACTTCAAAAATGTCGGAATGACGAATCTTGCAGTAACTCTTGAAACAAACTGGCACTATGAGCTCGCACTTGGCGGAGGACTGACAGTACTTGTAGGGTTGCTTCCGTTCTTCGGATACAGGATCTATAAGGGACTGAATAACATCATTCTTCCAGTGATCCTTATTGCAGTTGCAGTAATGTTTTACGTTCTCGCTACGACAAACCCAGCGACTTCAGCAGCTAGGTTGGACAGCATCTCAGGAAACTCCACTCTTGTGTCTTCGGTTACAGCAGCTGGAACACCTCCACCAGAATCCGGTTGGTTGAATGCCTTTGCTCTAAATGCCGTGTACGTTGTTGGGTTTTCGTACATTATATCTGCTATTTACATTGCAGGGGAAGTGAAACAAGTCAAAAGAAACATGCCTATCGCAATATTGGGCACTCTATTGATTACTCTGGCAATTTTTGCAGGAGCAGTTTTGCTAAGTTACCATGCCTTCGGATACAACTTTCTGTCGAATCTCTATACATTATCAATATTTGACCTGAAGTCACCTTTTGCAGTAACACCTTATCTCAATTTTCTGACTGCCAGTATTAGTGGTAATGTGTACTTAGGCAGTTTCGTAATTATAGTCTCGATAATTCAGCTTCTTTGGTACCAGACTAACGCTGTCTTTATTGGGGGAAGACTACTCCTTTCCTATTCGTTCGATCGCATCATGCCCTCTTTTATGGGCGATGTTAGTGAAAGATTCCACGTCCCTCTGAAAGCCATGGTAGTTTCTCTTATAATTGGGCTGCTTGCTGGAATAGTCTTTGTTGTTCCAACAACCTCAAGTGTAGCCTTCCTGATGTCAGGGGCGGCTGTAGCTATTCTCCTCTTATTCCCTATCACCGTCGTGGGAATCGCTCTTCTGGTTTTCAAATACGGGAAGAAAGCAGAGTTCAATAATTCTAGTCTTGCGAAATCGATCCTAGGAGGACCCCTCTACGTTATTGCTGCGGTTGTAACAATAGTATACTCTCTCGCGACATTCGTTGAATACGCCACCAACCCTATAATTTTCGTTTCTTCCCATATAGAGGCCCTAGAATTGATCTTCATTCCCATTGCGATCTTGTTTGTAATTTACTATGTGGCGAGATACATTAACACGAGAAGAGGAGTGAAGTTTGATCTCATATTCAAAGAGATACCCCCAGAGTAATTCCGAAAGAAAGAGATCACTTGAAAGTAAAAAGAGAGCCCCGGAAGTAAGTCTGTTAATCCTTCGTTTCTTCGATCTGCTTGAGTAGTATAGTACGGGCTAGGCCTGGAATCGGAACTGAGGCCCCGGCTGAATAATCATACGCGACCTGAACAGTTTTTCCCCTCGCAACCAGCTTTCCATCTTGGTTTACGATCTCATATTCATAGACGAAACTGGAGTTCCCAACGGAAGCCGGTCTAACTCTTACTGTCAGTTCGTCGTCCCACTTTGCTGGCGACTTGTAATCAATCTCGGCGTGAGCTATGATCAGACCGACTTTGTCTCTTGGAAAGTCTCCAAAAGCCTTGCGCAATAAATTACTCCGCGCGGTTTCAAAATAGGTAAGAAATCTTGCATTGTTGACATGCCCCATCATGTCGATGTCGCCAAAAGGTACTTGAAATCGCATCTCGTAAGAAGCTCTCATCTTACTCACCGGCATTTTATGATAGATTTGACACCTAAAATAAAGCCTGCTATCGCTGCCTGATATTCTTATTATTCGAAGGTGCAAACGTATCCGTCAACTTGCTTGCAAATTTAAAATTGCAAAATCTGATTGATCAGTTTAACGCATCAGAAGATTCTGTCAGAGTTCTTGCTATTGTTTCTCCAAGTTGTGAAGAATGCCTGAGGGGCGTTGAGCTAATTCGAAGACTATTAGCTAGGTTTGATTCAAAGAAACTTAGAGGGTTCATCTTGTGGGTAGCAATGCTGCAAGAAGACGACGAAAGAATCGCCAGACAAAAATCGGAGATGGTTCAGGATCCAAGGATAATGCAATTCTGGGACTACGAGAGAATTGCGGCACGAATGTACGGAAACACGCTTCGATTGGCAAAGGGCGTTGCGTGGGATGTTTACCTTCTTTATTCTCCTCGGATGCGTTGGGAAAACGAGGAAAACGCGCCGGAACCGGCGTATTGGATGCACCAGCTCACATCTGAAAGCTCAGCCGATCCAAACCAGCGACTAGACTCTGAGAGATTTATTGAAGAAACTAAATTCTTACTTGAAACCGAAGATCCTGATCTTTCTGACAGAGAAGTGGATCAAGTTCTTCTCAAAAAGGAAAAGACGAACGCAAATTAATATCGAATCCATTACCGAGTAGCGTTACTTGGTCTGAATCTCATGGCTGACCAAACGTTGTCAATGCTGACGAGCCTTACACCTTGAATCCCATACGGTTTCATGAGTCTCAGGAGCTCGTCTCGACTCAAATCGGTCCTCAGCTGACCTGCCTTGGGATAAGCGATCCAAGAGAGCCGGTCCGCTTTGGCCGCTTCAACTGCAACTTTACAATCTCTTAGGAGAGTTTTCGAGTCATTCGCGAAGACCAGTACCGCGTGCTCAGTTTCTTTTCTTGACGCGGGTAAATTCATTTTCATTTCTCTCGGGGTATTGACTAGGTATATGGACTCGCCAGGAGGTATCTGTAGCTTCTTTGAGATTTCCATTATACTTCAACTTTTGATCAGACGCAAAGGCCTTGAAGAAATAACCTTTATTATGAAATGAGGGATTCGGTGTCGTTTGCAACGATTCTAACTTGACAACATCTCTGCTTTCCAATTCCCAGGCTCATTGCTTCGAAATCAGCACAGAGTACACTCCAAAAGGGGACCAGCCGCAAGCAATTGAAAAGCTAAGCGAAGGTGTTCTAAAGGGTCTAAGACATCAGGTTTTGCTTGGCGCAACTGGGACTGGCAAGACCCTCACGATGGCTTATGTTATCCAAAAAGTCCAGAAACCAACGCTTGTAATTTCTCCAAACAAGACCCTTGCAGCCCAGTTGGTTGGCGAGTTCCGATCATTTTTTCCAAATAACGCCGTAGAATATTTTGTGAGTTACTATGATTACTTTCAGCCGGAAGCTTACGTTCCCCAACAGGATCTGTATATCGAAAAAGACTCTTCGATCAACGATGAACTTGAGACTTTGCGTCAGAGAGCTATGCAGGCTCTCGTCTCTCGCAGAGATGTAATCGTCGTCGCCAGCGTTTCTTGCATTTATGGTCTGGGCTCTCCGGAAGGCTACCTGAAGTCTGTACTAGGGGTAATTCAGGGCCAATCCTACGACAGAGATCTGATCCTTAGAAAGCTCGTTGAGATGAGATTCCAAAGGAACGACTTTCAGCTTTCACGGGGTAAATTCAGAGTCAAAGGAGACACACTTGAAATTTGCAGTGCTGACGAAAACATTACCAAAGTTCAGTTTTACGGAGATGAGGTGGAAAAAATTACTGAGGTCGACAGATTGACCGGCAGGACGATGAAACCCAAGCGGGAGGCAATGATCTATCCGGCAACCGAATTTGCAGGCACGACGGAAAGAATGACTGAGGCATTAAACCTGATAGAAGAAGAACTTGAAATGAGACTTGAAGAGTTGCGTTCGCAAAATAAACTCGTCGAGGCTCAAAGGCTGGAGCAGCGAACCAAGTTTGATCTCGAGATGTTACGGGAAACTGGTTATTGTACAGGAATTGAAAACTATTCGCGCTATTTCACTGGAAGAGCGGAAGGAGAAACTCCCTACTGTTTGTTGGATTATTTTCCCGACGACTATCTTACTTTCATCGACGAGGGACACATCGCGATCCCGCAAATTCGTGGGATGTACGAAGGCGATAGGTCAAGAAAAGAGAATTTGGTTGATTATGGTTTTCGTCTTCCTTCTGCATTTGATAACAGGCCTCTATATTTTTCCGAGTTTGAATCAAAAATGAATCAAGTAATCTACACTTCAGCTACTCCAGGTCCTTACGAAATGTCAAAGTGCGAAAAGCTTGTGGAGCAAATCATCAGACCGACGGGGCTAGTTGATCCGGAGATTGTCATTAGACCTGCAAAGGGCCAGGTCGATGATCTCATTTCGGAAATCAAGAAGAGAGTTGCGAAGCATGAGCGAGTTTTGGTCACAACGCTCACCAAGAGAATGGCGGAAGATCTGACCGAATATCTCGCGGACCTGAAAATCAAGGTTCAGTACATCCACTCAGAGGTTGAGACATTGAGGCGAATCGAGCTCCTCCGGGATCTCCGCTTGGGAAAATATGACGTACTAGTTGGTATCAATCTGTTAAGAGAGGGATTGGATCTCCCAGAAGTGAGTCTTGTTGCAATCCTGGATGCCGATAAGGAAGGGTATCTCAGGTCTGACGTTTCTCTGATCCAAACCATAGGCCGAGCTGCTCGAAACGCAGCTGGGCAGGTCATCATGTATGCTGATCAGATCACGAAATCGATGGAGAAGGCAATTAACGAGACGAATAGGCGCAGAGCTGTTCAAGTCAAATTTAATGAAGAAAATGGAATCACTCCAGAGACCGTGAAAAAAGAAATTCGAGCTCTCGTCGCGGAAACGGCTGAACTCGAGCTTGAAATTACGAAATCGAAGAGTGATAAATCAATTCTTGTCTCTCCAGACTTTCCAAAGCTTGTCTCTGAGCTTGAGGGGCAGATGAAAGTTGCTGCGAACAACCTGGAGTTTGAATCAGCCGCGAGAATCAGAGATAGAATTCGAGCGCTTATCAAAGCTCACGAGAAGAATTCCAGACATCTTGCCTCGATTCGAGAGGAATGAAAGCGATCTTCGGGATTCTCGTACCCTGCAGAAATCCCGTGACACTCTTTTAAGCTATTCAACTGGAGATTTTATGGGAGAACACTTCTTTCTTTGACAACGACGACCACCGGAGATTTGCACAAGATTGCAATGGAAGAGTGCAAAGACGAGCTCACTGACTATACCGTGTACGATAGACTAGCAAATAGAGGCAAGCCAGTTTTTCGGGAAGCCTTCCGGAAAATGGCCATCATGGAAATGAAACACTACGAATTCTGGAAAAAATACTGCGCTGACAAAATAAATGAAATTAAGGTCAGCGGCTTAGTCGTAAATTATGCTCTCTTCATCCGGCTTATCCTCGGATCGTCATTTGCAATTAAATACTTGGAGAAAAAAGAACGGGATACCATTAAGAAATACGACTCGATTTCGCATCTTATTCCCTCTGGAGATCTGACTGCGTTCAATGAGATGATTAACGATGAAAAGGAGCACGAGAGAAACCTAGCCAAAGAGGTTGAAGGGAGTTATCTCAAATACATATCATTCATCGTTCTTGGACTCGCAGATGCACTGGTCGAAATTGCAGGAATCCATGCTGGGTCTCTGGGAATATACAATTCGACCCTTATCACGGGACTTGCGGGGATAATTGCCGGGGCTGCGGCATCAATCGCCATGGCATCTGCTGCATTCGCACAGGCAAAACAGGGTTTTGAGGGTTCAGCGGGTTTATCCGCATTTTACACTGGTTTTTCCTACTTCATCAATGCGGTAATACTTGCGACCCCATATTTTCTCACATCCGATAAATACGTGGCGATAACCGTCTCCTTGACTTTTGGGATCTTGATAATAGCATTCATAAGCTATTATAATTCCATTTTATCGGACGACGGCTTTACTCGCGATTTCCTGCAACTAGCGGGGATAATGTTAGGGGCAACGGCTGCACTTTACATACTCGGGTATGTGGTCAGAATCGTTCTTCACATAACAATCAGCTAGCGTTCGTACTTAACTGCAATTATACAGTAATTGCTTCGAGGCAATTCCCTCCTGACTTTCAAACATAAAGGATTAATTGCTTCTTTTCAGGCTACCTTAGTCTCTGGCTCTTGAACGAAGCAAAACCGTTTTCAAATGAACATGACAAAGAGGATAGTGTACCGGACAATGCTGATTATCCTATCAAGAAATCAAAAGATAAGATAGTTATTCGCGGAGCAAGGCAACACAATCTGAAGAATATCAGTCTTGATATTCCTCGCGACAAATTCGTGGTGTTGACGGGTCTTTCTGGATCTGGCAAGTCTTCTCTCGCCTTCGATACAATTTACGCAGAGGGCCAAAGAAGGTACATTGAATCCCTATCAGCTTACGCTCGGCAATTTCTAGGACAGATGGACAAGCCTGACGTAGATTACATCGAAGGTTTGTCGCCTGCGATCTCGATCGAGCAGAGAAGTGCGGCCAAAAATCCCAGATCAACTGTTGCAACTGTTACAGAGATCCACGATTATCTAAGACTCATGTTCGCGAGGATAGGAATACCACACTGCCCAAACTGCAAGAAGGTGATTGCAAAACAGACCGTGGAACAGATGGTCGACCAAGTGATGAAACTTAAGGAAGGGACCAAGATTCAGATCTTAGCCGCAGTCATAAAATCGCAAAAGGGAGAGCACAAGGACATTCTCAAGAATCTAAAAGTCGACGGATATTCAAGAGTCAGAGTCGATGGAGCAATCTACGAATTAGATCAAGATGAGACTATCCCCCTTGAGAAGAATAAGAAACATACGATTGAGGCGATTGTGGACCGGCTCTTCATAAAGGACGGGGTTCAAAAGCGACTGGCTGACTCTATTCAGACTGCTCTAAACTTCTCGAAAGGGACTGTGGTTTTTGTGTTGGGCGACTCGGAAGATAGCAAACGCGGCATAAACGAAATTGTTCTCAGCGAAGCAATGGCCTGCCCTACTTGTGGTTTCTCTCTTGAAGAGCTCTCACCAAGGATGTTTTCATTCAACAGTCCTTTCGGAGCATGCAAACAATGCCTTGGTCTCGGATATCTTCTCAATATGGATCCAGATCTGGTTATCCCTGACAAATCAAAGTCGATCAACAATGGTGCGATTGTGACCATTTCTGATACTGATTCTTGGAGCATGCGCATGCTTGAGCGGGTCGCAAGAAAAGTTGGTTTCAGGTTGGATACTCCAATAAGCAAACTCAAGAAAGACCAGCTCAATTATCTCCTTTACGGAAACAAAAGTGGAAGGACTCAAACAGTAACAAGTCCCAGTGCCAGAGAGAGGCATTGGTGGTACTATGACAGAGACTTTGAGGGATTACTCCCGCAACTAGAGAGGCGGTATTTCGAGACCGAATCTGACTATATGAAAGAATGGTATTCAAAATACCTCAGCAACCAAAAATGTCCATCGTGCAGGGGAGAACGTTTCAAGCCCGAAATACTCGCGGTAACCATTGGAGGCAAGTCAATTTCAGAAGTCTCCGCACTGTCAATCCGCCAAGCCATTCGATTCTTTTCTTCACTTGAGCTAAGTGAAAAAGAGAAGCTGATTGCTTTTCAGATTCTCAAAGAAATCAATTCGCGGCTGCGCTTCTTATTGAACGTTGGTCTCGACTATCTTACGCTAGACAGAGCCGCCGCCAGCCTCTCCGGAGGCGAAGCACAGAGGATCCAACTAGCAACTCAGATCGGGTCAAGTCTTGTGGGAGTGTTGTACATACTTGATGAACCTAGCATTGGTCTGCATCAAAGGGACAATCGAAAACTAATTGCGACTTTGAAGGCACTACGTGACTTGGGGAACACCGTGCTGGTGGTGGAGCATGATGAAGAAACTATTCGAGGATCAGATTTCGTAGTTGATCTAGGACCGGGGGCCGGAATACACGGAGGTCACGTTGTGGCAATTGGCACGCCCAGTGAGATCATGTTGAATTCTGATTCGATTACGGGTCAGTATCTGTTGGGTAAAAGACGCATTGAGATCCCTCAAAAGAGAAGAGCGCTGAATGAAAAGTATATCACAATAAAGGGGGCAAAGGAAAACAATCTACAGAATATCAATGTCAGATTTCCATTAGGTGTTTTCACCTGCGTTACCGGCGTGTCAGGCTCCGGAAAGAGCTCTCTGGTCAACGACATACTGTACAAGGCCTTGGCACAGAGACTTTACGGAGCAAGGGAGAAACCCGGGGCTCATGAGACAATTCTGGGAACAGAAAACATCGACAAGGCAATAATTATTGATCAGTCTCCAATCGGGAGAACCCCACGCTCGAACCCGGCGACATATGTGGGGGTATTCACAGATATCCGAGATCTCTACGCAAGAATGCCCGATTCAATAGCTCGCGGATACAAGGCTGGAAGATTTAGTTTCAATGTTAGAGGTGGGCGATGTGAAGCTTGCGAGGGCGACGGCATCATCCGCCTGCAGATGCACTTTCTTCCAGACGTATATGTCCCTTGTGAAGTTTGCAAGGGTAAGCGCTACAACCGCGAGACGCTTGAGATCAGATACAAGACCAAGAACATATCAGATGTGCTGGAAATGACAGTTGAGGAAGCCCTTGCCTTTTTTGAAAATATCCCCAAAATCAAGAGAAAACTTGAAACTTTGAACGCTGTGGGCCTCGGATACATCACTCTAGGGCAATCAGCGACCACTCTCTCCGGAGGAGAAGCGCAAAGAGTCAAGTTAGCTTCTGAGCTGTCAAAGAGAGCCACCGGGAAAACGCTCTATCTTCTTGACGAGCCAACCACGGGTCTCCATTTCGAAGATATCAAGAAGCTACTTGAGGTTCTTGGAAAGCTGGCCGACGCCGGAAACACGGTAATAGTCATAGAGCACAATTTGGACGTGATCAAGACTGCAGACTGGATAATAGATCTCGGCCCAGAAGGAGGAGAGCAAGGCGGCCTGGTTGTCGCCGAAGGAACACCTGAGCGTGTTTCAATGTTTTCAGGTACGTCTTACACAGGACAGTTCCTAAAACATATCCTAACAGAAGCAAGAAACAGCGCGATTGCGAACGCGGAAGAAGAACTAAAGAGCAAATTAGAAGCGATTCGTAAGGAGGACGAACATCTGGTTGAGCTTCAAGCAGCAAACAGTGTCAACGCCTCAAAGTAACTTTGACAATTTACCAACTCGAGCAGGTGTGTATACTCTCAAAGACAGCGAGAGTCGCCCGATCTACATAGGCAAAGCAACTAGCCTCAAAGCAAGAATCTTAGCACACCTGAGACCTCGATTTGATGATCCTGTCGGCACTAGTCTCAAAGATCAGATAGCATGTGTCGATTACATCATCACCCAGACACCCATCGAAGCTTTGATCCTTGAAAACGTCTTGATTAAGCGATTCAAGCCCCGATACAATATCAGGTTGAAGGATGATAAGAGCTATCCGTACATCAAGATAACAAACGAACTGTATCCTAGGGTTTTTGTCACTCGCCAAATAGCCGAAGACGGATCCAAGTATTTTGGGCCTTACGGAAATGTTAGAGCAGCCAAGAGGTCTGTGAAATATCTGCGTACGCTATTTCCGATCAGATCTTGCACGTTACCACTTGACGGGGTTAAAAAATTCAAAGCTTGTATAGATTACAACATCGGACTGTGCAAAGCTCCGTGCATATTCGCTGTTTCAAAAAATGAATACGACTTGGACGTTTCAAAATTCCAGCTCTTTCTGGAAGGCAAGCTTGTAGAGTTAAGCAAACAAATGTATTCTGACATGTGGAAGGCGTCAAGAACGCAAGACTATGAAAGGGCGAGCAAGATAAGAGACGAGATCCGTTCTCTCGAAACGACGGCACTCAAGCAGAGGATTGTTTTTCGTAGTCAAAAAAGAGACAAGGATGTTTTGACAATCGCGCGGGAAGGAGAAGTCATTGCTGCGATAGCCTTCCACGTCAGAGACGGAAACGTGGTTGGCAGAGACAAATTCGTTCTTGAGGGAGCCGGTGCGACGTCGAAAAACTCTGAGATACTTTCGGCATTCATCAAACAGTACTATGGGTCTCCAGAGGCTCTGACGGTGGAGATGCCTGACGAGCTTGTAATTCCTTACAAGCTTGAGGACGAGACCGACGTCGAACTTTTGCTCAATATTCAACTCAAGAATCGAGAAAAAGAGAAACAAAAGATTAGGATCTCATCATCGTCACACAGTTCTGAAAACACTGCTCTACTCAAGTTAGCTCAGGAAAATGCCATCTTAGTTCTGAAAGAAGAGGAATCCAAAGACGAATTTAGAAAGAGGGAAAGGCTCCGAGCGTTGAAGGAACTGAAGGAAATTTTGAACCTGGGGCGCATTCCGAGACGAATAGAGTGTTTTGATATTTCAAATATACATGGAGATGAAGCAGTTGGTGCGATGACAGTTTTCATAAACGGCTTCCCAGAGAGAAACTCGTACAGAAAGTTCAAGATTAGAACCGTTAGGGGGATCGATGATTATTCTATGATGCAAGAAATGATAGGCAGGAGATTCAAAAGACTTCTTGAAGCAGATTCAAAAAAGAAAGAGCATGGTTATGACGAACCTCCGAACTTGGTTGTGATTGATGGTGGTAAAGGTCAACTCAATGCCGCTATTGCACAGATGCATCAAGATGGAGTTTTCGGCGTTCCTACGATCTCTCTCGCAAAAAGAGAGGAAGAAATTTTCCTGCCTAGAAGAGCGTTTCCGATCAAATTGGGAAAGGATTCAGAGGCTCTGCACATCCTCCAGCATATCCGGGATGAAGCTCATCGTTTTGGAATTACTTACCACAGGGGCCTGCGAGGGAAGAAAATGACTGAATCTGCGCTTGACTCTGTTGAAGGTGTGGGAGAGAAGAGAAAACGAAATCTCCTGACTCACTTTGGATCCATTGAGGCTATTAAAAATTCAAATCCGGATGAAATAGCCCAAGCGGGTAATGTGAGCAGAAAGGTTGCCCAAGTGATCTTAGCCTCACTCAATCAGTGATTGTTGCGGACCACTCATAATCTAGGAATTACCCTCTTTGCAATCAAGCTCATAGCTTCAATTTTATCGGCCCCAAAAGGCTCGGAAAAAGCTATTTGATCTATGCCACTTCTCAAATGCTCTCTGCATTTCTCAACACAATCCTTTACTGTTCCCGAAACTGTCAGTAGATCGAGCATTTTCTGATCAACGAGTTTTGCCGCGCCCTGTTCGTCTCCTTTCATTATGCGCGAAGCAATTTCTTTCCTCTTGTTCTCGTCTATGCCGTATTTGAGCACGAGCGATTCATCCAGCCAGGAAACGAGATACGCACAGGTGATTCTTGCTGCATTTTCCGCTTTTTTCTTGTCGCCAGCAATTGAAATAACAACCGAATTAACGACTTGGAAGTCGCTTCGCTTCCTTGATGAAAACGCTAGACCCAGCTCGATATACTTGAGCTTATCCTGGATCTCTGAAGCTATCCTTTCCGTTAGAATCACACCGTCGGATAGTTCTCCGGCTAACGTCAGGCCTTTTGGGGAAGCGGAGCCTACAAAGATAGGAATCTTTCCTCTGCTCTTCGAAAGCTTTACTCTCTCGATCTCAAAGGGGTCTGTGCGAATCGACACTTCTTCTCCCTTTAAGAGCTGCTGAATCGATTCAATCGCTTCCCGGAGATTTTCAATCATGCCTTTGCGAGAAAGGATTCCAAATTTGGAGACATTGTAACTCGAACCAAGCCCAATTCCCAGGATCGCTCTTTGTGATTTCGAACGTGAAAAACCCAAATCGGAGAGCGTGAGAAAACTTGACGCAATCTGCGCAGGATTGCGAGTGTAGAAATTCACAATTGCGGATCCAAATTTAATCTCCGCGGTGCTTGCCGCAATAGCAGCTAATGTAGCGATTGTATCACTAAAAGGCGGAGATAGGCCGCTATCCGGAACCCATATGTTTGAGAAACCCAAGCGCTCGCTCTTAATAGCGAGCTTCAGACAGTAGCTCTGGCTCCAAGTTGGTTCAATAGAAATTCCGAAGGTGGGTTCTTTCAAAACCTCGATCTCTCTACTACCAATACCGACGGGCGTTGGTGAACCAGTCTTCTTTCATTGCGAGAGCGATTAGAATCACCATCGCACCGACATAAACTGGAAAGATTCCAAAGAGGTACAGGGAATCGCTCGTGTGAAATATGAAAGGGCTGGCGAGCCACCATGCGCCGTAGCCAAGGAGAATTACACCTCCGGCAATCATTGCGGTCTTTGTGAACCGGTAAAGCAGGATCATTTCGTTGGATGTAAAGGCTCTCATGGATCGAAGTCTCCTCTCACTGGCGTGTCTTTTCGCCTTCATTTTATCAGTTTATCCAATCCGAACGTGAATCCGTCTTATCATGACTTGCCTTGGTTGAAGAAGAACAGTTTTAATCAAAGAAAGATTCTTTTCTTCTAGCGATTGGCCAGCTCTCTCGACAATTTCCTGTATGATCCAACTGATACATCCTGTCTCTCAGAGGAGAAAAGGAAAAAGTTTGAAGAATGGATGTCGAGAATTCTGGACAACCCTGAAAGAATTTCCTCTTTGATCGAAACCGCGCTGCACCAAGGAATGCACTCAGAATGGGAAGAAGAGTCGCTAAATCACAAGTTTAGGCTGGGTTCCTATTATCCCAGCATGATCGAGCATTGCCTTAGGCAACAAGCCTATTCCTACACTTCTCCAATCGCTCCAAGCAGGGAAGATCTCGCCATCCTGGGTGAAGGAAGGGCTATTCACGAACTTATCGCGATGGCGCTAAGAAGATCCGGGCTGATCTCAATTGAGGGAAGAGAAGTAGTTGTTGACTTGGAATTCGGAGAGGAAGCAAAACTTCATGGCCGCATCGACGATCTGCTTCTAATCAGGTTGACTGACGAGAACTCCGAGGATTTCAGACTGTTTATCCCGCTTGAAATCAAGAGCATCAGCGCGCTCCCAGAGAAACCCAGAGAGTCTCACTACTACCAGCTCTCAACTTATCTTCTCGCGCGCAATTTTCCAATGGGCGTTCTTCTCTACTGGGCCAAGAGAGGCGGAGGGGTGAAAGCTTTCAGCATTCCTCGCGATGATGTCATGCAATCTGTTCTAAGGGAGAGAGTCCTTGAGTTACATGAAGGGCTCAAAAATAATCTATTGCCCCAAAAAGAAGCTTCGATTAACAGAGACTATATTCAATGCGAACGCTGTGCTTACAGCGAAAGATGCAATCCATTCCTGATTGAATCACTTCCCAAGGCGAGCAAAATCGCGCTCTTCGATGTTGACAGCGTACTACTTGACTCCTTTCCCAGAAGAAAGGCAGCTATGCAAGAACTAGGTATTTCAACATCAATGAGAGCTTCAGATATTCATGACAGGGATCTGCGAGAAAAATTTTGGGAGCTTTACAACAGTCCAAAATACGCGGAGCTGGATGTTCTAATCCAGCAGGGAAAGCTCGATGTCTACAAACAGTTGGAACTTGGTCGGGCAGCTATTGGAATATCCTCGTCAAGACATGACAACATGCTCGAGGCAACTCGTGCAAGACTAGCCAACTGGGAAGTTCCCTTAGCTCATCTGATAGTAAGAGAGAGCGGAAATTATGATACGGAAATAGTATTCAAAACCAAGTGGGCACTAAGGCTCGAGACAAACTATGAAATTGAAGAATACTTCGATCGCGATGGATTAGTTTCTTCGGAACTGATGAAATCAATTAGACACCATAGGCAAAAGAAACTCGAAGCTGTCCAAGGGGAAAAAGAAGCTCGAAGCTTGCAATAGCTTCCGCTCCATCAAGCTGATCTAACTTTGTGGCGGCTTGTCAGCTGGAGCACTGGTGGCCGGGGCGCCTTGGGTTGTGGTGGTGGGTTCTGGTTCGAGAGGGACCGGTGGGGGTGTCGTAGCCATCACATAGCCGATCCATCCCAAGATTGCGAGAACCGCAAGCACCGCAACGAAAGCAGAAATTTCTAGTACTATCAGAGAAACTTGGATTCCGCCGGGGGGCATGGAGCAAGTAGTACTAGCTGCGGGACAGCTTCTCTGATACCAAAACTGCGCAAAAACCAACAGACCATAGATAATTACTCCAACTACAGCGCCTACTACGAGAGCTGCTCCAATTACTCTATCTCGTGCCAAGAACTACGATTCCCGTTGCGCAAAAGACCTCCTTAGAGCATATTTATGTTTTGGCCGAGAGTTTTCAAAAACTCTTAGGACATACTCTCAATTCTATCGTCATGGTTGACAGTATATTGATAACATGGGAAAAGGCGATCGATAGGGGAAGAAAACAAGCTAAAGCGTGGTCCTTTGAACGATAACTCTGACGGCGATGCCGATGAAAAGGAACAGGAACCAAGGAAGGTCCCCCGAACCAAAAGCTCGGTCAATAACAGTCCGCTTGATATTGACTCGGATCTTAAAGGTAGGACCCTTCAGGCTTATCTTTTCATGATGAAGAACTCGAAACCAATGGGGGTTAGAGAACTCCAGCGGTCTCTTGGTCTATCCAGTCCCAGTGTGGCCTTTCATCACCTAGAGAAATTGGAGCGGATGGGCTTGGTTGAAAAGGACCAGTATGGAGAATATGCATGCGTCAAAAACGTTGACGTCTCTGTGCTTCAAGCCTTCTCCCACATTGGAAGACTTCTAGTTCCTCGTTTTACATTCTATGCAATGTTCTTTACGACACTTTTGATCGGATATCTACTAGTCTATCAGGGAAATTCGAACATCTTTGCTCTTGTTTTCGGGGCGTTTGCCTGCGGATTTGCTTGGTATGAAACTTTCAGAACATGGTCAAAGCGACCTTTCTAAATTAAGTGGTTGAGTGTGAATGTTTCATATCAGATCGTCTTTTCACAGTGGATGGCGTAGTCGACATCGCGTATCATAAGACCTTCTCTGGCTGGGTTAATCCGTTCTGGTTTATTTCAGTGATGACTGCGATACTCCCTAGGTCTTTGATGTAGGTTACGGTGGCTAGCCTGAGCTTTTGGTGAGGCTAGACGACTGTTCTAATAAATAGAACTATGTAGCTCAAAGAGTTAGAATTGGAGTGTGTGGAAAGATGGTTCAGGGAAGAAGCATAATGGCCGGGACTGTAGGTGTAGTTTGCGCCATTGCGGTATTAGGTTTCATAGCGCTTTCACAATCGGGCACAACTTCGAATGGCGGGTCATCCTTGAATCAAGTTGGTGAATTTGCTGGCGTGCAAAATACTACACATTCAAGTTCTGCCTTCGGAAATGCAGCCTCACTCGCGCCTGAATCTCCCCAGTCCGTAGAGAACCCCAGGGCTATTTCCAGCGTCGCGCTCCTTGGAGGTGTTTCTCTCCTAGTCGGCCTAGGAGTGGCTGTTTTCGTCTCGCGCCGATTGGGCTAGAATTCAGCTCAGTTTGTAACCTATCTTTCGCAAGAAGTCCTTTCGCGCACGAATGTCTTCTTCCTGTTCAATTCCTTTGGGAGAATTGCCATCTATAACCCCGATTACTCCTCGACCCTGCTCTGACTGTGCAAGAATTACTTCAACTGGATTTGCTGTGGCACAAAAGATATTGCAGACTTCAGGGACGTTTTTTATCGCATTCAGAACGTTGATGGGATATGAAGCTTGTAAATAGATGACAAAAACGTGGCCAGCTCCAATTTCCAGCGCCTTTTCCCTAGCTATCTTGCGCAAGTTCTCACTCGTCCCCTCATGCCTGACGAGGCAAGGCCCTGAGGCCTCACAAAACGCCAAACCAAACTTTATTCCGGGAACTGAATTTACAAGAGCCTCAAAGAGATCTTCGGCAGTTTTGATGAAATGGGTCTGCCCCAATATAACATTGCATCCTTCAGGAATCTCGATCTTTAAGGATTTAATTTCCATCTGATCTCGCTTCAGTGATGTTGGTTTGAATTTACCTTGGACGTAAACGTTTACTTATTCGTCTTTTGGCAAACCAAAACCACAAATTTCCAAACGCGCCAATGACTGTGATAATCGAGATTACCCAAATGATGTCTGGTGTGTAATTAACAGGAGCGGGGAAAACAGCGGCATATTGGCTTATTCCTCTCGAAAGCACTTCCTCACTCGAAGAAACGGTTATGCCTCCGCTTTTCACAGTTAGTGTATAATTCCCAGGAGGCACCAAGACATCCACTATTCCATTCGCGTTTGTAACCTCAGTTAGAGATGCATTTAGGCTGTCAGAAAGAATCGTGACAATCGCGCTACCTAGAGCTTCGCCATTTCGGCTAGCCATTACTACGAGCTCGCCTAAGGCAACTTGTTGGTTAAGGTCTTCATATGCCGACTCGACGGAGACATTTTCCATCGCGAAGGTTTTTCCCTCTAAATGTAAAGCAAAGCTTGCAACTGCAGGATAGGTCCCGTTTGAGAGCACGTACACTGCCCCGCCGCTTTCGATATCCGTGCTTTCAACGTCCGATGAAGAAACTCTCGTGATCTGAATGTAAGAGGGTAAAGTAGTGTTCTCGCTATTTGCCACGAAATCAATCCTGTCCAAACTGGGATGCAGTGACACGTTGGCGAAACCCTCTATCCCAGGCAAGAGTCGGTACATAAGATACAGATACCTAGGCCACTGGCTGACTGGACCGGTAAGTTCCGCGCTGGAAGAAAGCAGCGGTGGACCCCCTTGCGCGAGCTGCAAACACGAGCCTAACCAAAACCATGAAGACGCGGAACGCGACTCGATCAGCAGGGGCGTTGCGACCTCCAGGGTTGCATTCACATTTTCAAAGTATGCCCTCAAAGTGTATCTTCCAATGCGCAACGGGGCCAAATACGAAAGCGACAGGTTAACTGCATTGCCTACGCTTGTACCAAGAATTACGGAATTTGAACTAGCGACTTCCAATTCAGAGTTTGTGAATCCGAGCCCGGAAGTTCCCGGTAGCTCATTAGTGTAATTTGCAAAGAGTCCGAGCGAAAAATCGAACGAGAACAATGGGCTTGCATTCTCAGTGAATATCTCTACGCTTGAAGTATTGAGATCTCCGGCGATTCCAAGAAACCCGGATCCAAGCGCACCAGGAAGAGAGATTTCTGCTTGGTTTGCCGACGATCCATTAGTAAGGCACTGTTCAATGTCAAATTTGTTGCTTAGATCAGGTGAGGAAAATGATGCGTGAAGGGTGGCTTGACTGATCGAATAGTTTGCAACAAGAGAGTTAATTGGACTGTCAGCGGGATTCACAAATTCGAGAGGGACAGAATAGGGTTCCGATTCGTTTGAAATATCAAGCGTGAGATTTGAAGTAGATAAGCCTGAACCGAAGCTATACATCTGCGTAGCTGTTCCGGCTCCGATAGTTGAAGAAGCCAAGAGGTCTCCTTGAGCATCGAATAGCCTGGCTCCAATATTATAATCGTAATTTGACTCGATCCAGAGCTGATCATTTACTGTGTAGACTGGAATCTGTTGCGAGATTGGACTAAGAGATCCTGGGCCATATCCGAGATCAAGCGAATTCGAATTTGCCTGTGAAAGCAAAGTGCTATCATTGCTTGCCAACGAACGAGAGTTAATTTTTGAATTATGATAAGGTGACAAAGCACCAGCCAATACAGGGCTGGGTAAAATCAAGAGGAAGGAAATAACCAGAGAGGAAATTATCAGAGGGCCCTTGCTAGCCACGAGCAACCACCCAAAGTATTATTGGAATCATTACAGCTGGAACGCTCAATATCTCAAAGACGTTTGTGTCATGAAAATATGACGATAGAAGTAACCAAAGATACAAAACCAGACATCCGACTAGCATCAAGGCAAGCGCGTAATGGTATTTTGGCAGAAAGGCCAGAGGTTTAGCCGATTGATTGAGACGATAAGTTATGTACACAATCATAGAAAGAAAGAAGAGCACCGAGGCCCCTGAAACAAACAGGTTCGCCCCGAGCGGGCTTGCTGCAAGGCCAGGCTGTGCTCTAAGTGAAGAGATCATTTCTGTACCGAAGTTTGACAAGCCGTAAATTGGGTTTGGAACTCTCGTCACGAAATTTGATAAGAATAGACATATTGCCACTAGAGGAGCCGAGGAAACGGCAAGCGTCGTCAAATCTGTTCCTCGGTACATAATTAACGCCAGCTCATAGATGGCATAAGGCGTCACTATAAGCAAAGTCGCTCCTAGCCAAGATGTCAGGACTTCCGACATCAATTGCCCATAACTCGAGACTCTTGTCAATAACACAAATAAAATCAAAAGAAACAACACAAAAGCCTCGAGGGACAATATCACTATCTTGATCTGCGCATGTAGTCTCCTTAGAAACGGAACAAATAGTAAACCGAGAACCCGAAGGATCATTGTATAAAATATGGTGGCCTCGACGGCGACCATCGGTGCTGAGACAATAGAGCGGACAGAATAGCTGGCAAAAAAAAGATACAGAGAGAAAAGAGATAACCCAGAGACCAGAGCAACGCCAAATTGGACGTTGTTGTTAATCTTGAACTGTAGCATATCTAGTCGCCCGCCTTCAGATTTCTAAAATCTTCGAGACCAATTTCCGTACGTCTTCAGAGCCTGTGTAAATCATCGTGTGTTGGCCCGCTACAACTGGAGAAGCTCCTTGTTCAGCAATTGCAACCGTTGGTTTTTTGGAAATCGCAAGCGCCAGCTCCTGCTGCTCCATCTCTCTCAAACCGCAGATCACGAAGTCCGAACGCGCGAGGATTTCGAATTGATATTCCATCGTGTTTGTCAATTTAGGTGCGTCAGATAGATGCATCAACGCATCGGATAGTTCGTCAAGGTCTGATACTTCATGCACTGCAATCGGATTTCGGTTTTCTTGGGATGTGTGGATAATCTCAAGGGAGCAACCGGCGGCTAGTAGACTATTTCCAATCATCCCGGCTGCTTCGCATACGAGATCCATCAAACGGAGTTTATCTTCCCCTCGTCTGATCTTCGCTTGCACTAATCCAATTCTGACCGTCACTGGAATGCTGGAGTCTCTTATTCTAACAATCAATCTTTCGTCTGGCATTCTAGCGACTTTTTTCCACATGACGTTTTTTGTTTCGGTGTAGGGTTTGTAATCTTCTAGAGCATATAGTTCCAGACTGGAACCAGGAGATCTTCCTGATCTTTCTCCAAAGGCTAGCGGCATCGGTTTCGTGTGAGGAATAGGCGCGAGTATGGAAAGAGGAAGTGAGTCATAAGTGAAATCTGAGTAGATTGTTTGAATCCGCTTTGAAAATAAATTCAAAATGTCTCTTGCTTCAAGCTCAAAGATCAGACCGGAAAAGCAACCCGCATACTTTGAGCTAATAAATACCTTGGCGTCGCCTCCAGTTAATTCTAATCTAATCTCAACACCAGGCTGCGCCCTAATAGCAGAGAGGTTCACGTTGGCCCATCGTGGGCGCTTGAAAGACAATACCACCTGAGAAGTGAGTTCATCTTTCTTGAACCCGCGAAGCTTCGCAGGATCCAATGCGACTCTTGTATTGGAGGTTGTGATAGAGCTCACGATGAGAAAGGCAACGAGTGCCACGACTGCAAGAGTAAAAGCTAGAGCAAGCATTAGATCAATGTCAAGAAATGATGAGATGACACCAATGACAATGACGGCTTTTAGATAGTCGCGCCCTATTTTACTTACTTTTACCGTGGTGGTTTCACTGAACCTAGCAGGTCAGCAATTACCGATTCAGGTGTTTCGACAAGGCCTTTGAGTAGCGCAGTCCGGTCAATTCTAACTCTGTGAGCTAACACGTGAGGCGCGACCAGTTTGATATCCTCAGGAATTACATAGTTCCTGTTTTCGAGAAACGCATTTGCTCTGGCGCAGTGAACAAGCTGAACCATTGCTCGTGGGGAGGCCCCCAAGCCGATCCTGGAGTCTTTCCGAGTACTGTCTGCAAGCGCAACTACATAGTTTAGAATCTCGTCAGAGACTTGGACGTGATCCACCTGGTACGATAGTCCTTCCAATTCTTCTCGGGTGATTACTGGCGAAACCCCTTCGACATTCACTTGAAGCAGGTTTCTCCTCAAAATATCAGATTCTACTCGCGTATCCGGATAATTGAAGTTGATCTTCATCATGAATCTATCTAGCTCGCTTTCCACGAGCGGATAAACTCCCTCAAAGTCAAGAGGATTCTCGGTAGCGATCACCATGAATGGGAAAGGTAGCTTCGATGTGTTGCCTTCCACCGTCACTTGCAATTCCTGCATAGCCTCAAGGAGAGCACTCTGCACCTTTGGGCCGGCTCTGTTTATCTCGTCAGCGAGAAGAATGTTCGTGAAGATCGGTCCCTCTTTGAATTCGAGTTCTCTGTTTTTCAAATTGAAAATGTAGCCCCCAATAACATCTAAAGGAAGCATGTCAGGTGTAAACTGAACCCGTTTGAATTTTAGATCAAGACATTTCGTAAACGATTTTGCAAGGAGGGTCTTTGCCATGCCAGGCACGCCTTCCAGGAGCACATGTCCTCTAGCTAGGAGACACAAGAGAAGGAGATTTACCTCTGTTGTTCTCCCAATGACGATTTTTTCCACTTCAGTGAGGATCTTATTTCTCAAATTTATTGTGCTCAGTTGCGCCAATGTGTTCACAATCAACTCGTGTATATTTTCTTGCGCAACAAGCTGACCAGCTTCAAAATTGGACCCACGTCGATTTGACTCTCCTGTCCGATCTTCCCATAACGGTAAGCTTCGTACTGCTCAAGGGACTTCTGGATTCCAAAGGATTGGAAATCGCTAATTTTCGTCAGACTATTCGCTTTCTTGACTGCCTCTCCCCATGTGAATCCATCGCGTTCCTGAGGGAATAACTGTTTGTAGGACCTTTCGAAGAGGGCAAAGGCCTCTGCGGGCGTCGCAACCTTTGGGATCTCAAAAAATCGCTTATCTCGTAGATAGCCTCTGACGAGCATGATGTAAAGTACAAAATTCAGTGGAACGAGGACGTATAGAACTGGACCAAGAAAACCCGCCAATCGTCTTGCACTCCATTTTCTCCGAATCTAAAATAAGCCTGAGAGCTTCAACCTGTGGCAAAGGTTGTTGTTGTTTGAACTTGGAAAGGATATTCTCGTGTTGAATAAAATGCCTGATATGTGAGGACCTTGATAGCGGTGACATCGGTTATATTGGCGAGGGATTTCAGTTGAACCTCCAACCACACACTTCCAGCTACGGGGTCAAAGTAGTCAGTAAGAACCTGGACGCCGATAGGCTGACTTTGAGTTGTGGAGTTTCCCTGGGTAGACTCAAAGCTGAGGAAGACCGATAGATAGGTACTTTGAATAATCGACGAGTTTGGATAGAAACTCAGGAATACGGTATCCCATGGTGCAATTACCCGGGTCGATACTGAATCGGAAGTTTCAAAGAAAGTGCTGAGATGTGAGGTCTCATTCAGTATGATGTCCACTTCTGTCGTGTTTCCTGAACTCACTGTGGCAGGGATCGTTGCAGCTCCTAGAGTGCTTGTCAAGCCAACGCTGTAATTTCCTGGAGGAATTAGGAATGTTTGTTCCCCGTTCACTCCTGTAAGGCCGGTGACAACAAGTGCGCTCTGTTTTGCCACCACGCGATAAACGTTCAATGTTGCGCCGGCAATGGCCTGACTGGTATAGTTTGAAAAAACGCTGCCATTGATCTCTGGTGCGTAAGAAAGTGCCGTAACAAAGAGAGAGGAATCGTATTGAGTATTATTGTTGTTTGGTTTATTAGGATGCGGCTTAAGACCTTGTTCTTCAGCGGCAAGAGGCCAGCCCA